>JBARJF010000054.1:0-53634 GCA_049800135.1 Candidatus Sulfotelmatobacter sp. | reverse complement strand
AGCTCGGATGATAGTCACAACCTATAATCAGCATGTTCGGCTCCTTTCCTCCGAGCCCTTTGGTTGTTAGCGCTTCCAAAGTTTACTCGGACCTGGGAGCCGACATTGTTATGGAATCATTACACTCATTGACGTGAGGAGCGGACCCTACTCTGTTTCTGGTCCCTGACTAGGTTCCGAGTAGGGGCGACCCAGCTGCGATTGCCTTCTTAGAACCCCATGATGTTATACCCGCAGTCTACGTAAATCACTTCGCCGGTGATGCCGCTGCTGGCGTCGGAGGCGAGGAAGACCCCGGTCGATCCGACTTCTGCAATATCGACGTTGCGGCCGAGTGGCGCGTGCTCGGCGTGGGCCTTGAGCATGTCGCCGAAGCCTGAAATGCCGCGGGCAGCAAGGGTTTTGACGGGGCCGGCGGAGATGGCGTTGACGCGGATTTTCTTCTTTCCTAATTCATAAGCAAGATAACGCACCGAACATTCCAGACCGGCTTTGGCTACGGCCATGACGTTGTAGCGGGGCACAACTTTCTCGGAGGCGTAGTAGGTCATGGTGATCATCGATCCGCCGTCCTCCATGAGTGGCGCAGCGCGGCGGGCGACTGCGACCAGCGAGTAGACGCTGACATCGAGCGCGATGCGGAAACCTTCGCGGGTGGTGTTGATGAAATCGCCTTTCAGTTCGTCGGCGGGAGCGTAGGCAACCGAATGCACCAGCGCGTGCAGCTTGCCGTGACGCTCTTTAAGCGTCGCGAATAGGCGGTCGATTTCTTCATCGTGGCTCACGTCACACATGTAGCCTTCGGCGCCGGGCAGCGACAGGATCAGATCTTTCGCTTCCTGCTCGAGGCGTTCGTTCTGGTAGGTGATGGCGAGCTTCATGCCGGCGGCGTGCAATCCCTGGGCAATGGACCAGGCGATGGAGCGCTTGTTGGCGACTCCGAAGACGACGGCGTTACGGCCTTGCAGGTCAGAGAACATGAGTGCTCCTTGGAAGGGAAAAGAATAGCAGGTGGGAAGAAAAGCCAGAAGCAGAAGTCAGAGTGAGGAGTAAGCGCGGTGGAAAGAGACACGAAGCAAAGAGGTTCGCTTACGGTTCACTTCGACGCGTATTCAAGGTTTAAGCAACTCGTCGGAAAGCAGGTGAGCTTTCACGGCGAGATTATGGCCGCGCTGTAGCTCTCCCGCAGCGACGGCTGTTTTTGACTGCTCCATAAACTGCTTGATCTGACTCACCATTTCCTGCTGGCTGGGGTTGAGCTGGCGGTCCGCGATCTTCTTTAGGTTTTCCTCAGTTGCCGCCGCAAGTTGTTCCGTGGTGGAACGCTCGCGCAAGGCCTGTGCGGCGGTTGTGCCTCCCGTGAGTTGTACGGTCGGCTCGTCCGAGCCTCCGTTGCGGACAACGACTTTGGGAGGGGGACAGGGATTCGATACCACAGAACCGGCATTGGCTGCCGCTGCATGGGTTGACCCGGCGCCGGCTGCATTCGCCGGATCGGCGGAATGGCCGACCCCTGGGCTCAGCACGCTTGGGGAGTTCGAGCACCTGGAAGAGATCGTCTTCTTATGATGCCGGGGCCGCCCCGGAGACCGCTTAGCTGGAACCGGGGAATTCGGCGTCGGGGTGGCCGAAGAGGGCGTGGCCTTGGAGCTTTGCGATTGCGGCGCCTGCGGCTGAGATCGTGGGGGACTGTCCTGGCTCTGAGGCGCAGGCGAGTCCGAGGCTGCCCCCGCGGGCGGCCGCTGGTCCGCGTGTCGCACCGCGAATCCGCGAACGCTGGGCGGCAACCATCCCAAACTCAGAAAATAAACAGCAAGGATTGCGGCCAGAGTCATATCAATTCCGCTGCGCGGCGAAGCTTTACGGATTCTACGCCTCGAAGAGTTCCGGCAAATCAGGTCCCAGGCTTCGACATCAATGTTTCTAGGTGGGACTCCTGCTCTGAGTCCAGGCTCGAGGTGGAAAGGGGCAGGCGAAAGCGGAAGGTCGTCCCCTCACCTTCCGTGGATTCAAATTCCACCGATCCGTAGTGCCACTGCAGGATTTGGTAGGTCTGTGCCAGCCCGATGCCGTTGCCATCCTTCTTAGTGGTGAAGTAAAGCTCGAAAATCTTGTGCTGCACATCCTGAGCAATGCCCATGCCCCGATCGCAGATCTCGGCAACCGCTGCGTTGTCGTCGCGGCGCGCCGAGATGGTGAGCCGGCCGCCCTGAGGCATGGCCTGGATTCCGTTGAGCACCACGTTGAGAAGAGCCTGCTTCATGAAGTCAAGGTCTGCCTTAATGGGCAGCGGCTCCGCGGACAGGTCACGAGCAATGGTGACGCCGTGTTGTTCCGCGTCCGGAGCGGCGAGCAGCGCCACGTCATCCAGCACACGGCGGAGGTCCACGTCCGTCATGTGCAGCTCGCGGGCACGCATGAAGTCCACCAGGGTTTGCACGACGCGGTCGAGCCGGTGAATTTCATTGCCAATGATGTCCATGTGCCGCCGGGTGTCGGGATCCAATTGCACCAGCTTGTTTTGCAAAAGCTGCAGATGAAGGACGATGGCATTGATGGGATTCTTCACCTCATGAGCTACACCGCCGGTCACGCGCCCACTGGCGGAAAGGCGGCGGGACATTTCGATTTCGTCTTCCAGACGCCGCGCAGACTCAGCGTCACGCATGACCAGAAGAGCGCCGATCTGGGTACTCTTCTCCTGAACAAAATCCAAGGAAACCTGGATGCGCTTGCCGGCGGCAACGGCGAACTCGCGCTGCAACAGCGGACGCTTGCGCTCGAAGGCATCGAGCACCAGTGTGCCCAGGGCAGAATCACCGGAGAAAATCTCCTGCGCGGTCCGTCCCAACAATTCTGCGCGAGGACGTCCGAGGAAGCGCTCAACCGGGGCGCTCACCAGCACCACTCGCGAATCTCGCGTGAATAGCATCAGGCCATCCTGCAGCTTGGACATGAGCTGGTCGACGTTGTCTTTCAACGCTGAGAAAATTTCCCTGCTGTCGCGCATCTGCCGGCCCAGGTTGGCGATCTTCAACGTGACCAGGCCGAATTCATCGTGCTCCGATTCGTTTCCGGAGAGCGGCTCGGTTCCACCCAGGCTGACGCTATCCAAGTTGCGGCTGATCTCCCGGAGCGGTCCGAGAGCGAGATTGGACAGGCCTGCGGCGAGCAGGAGAGAAATAAAAATCGATGCAATTGAGAAGTAGATCGCGTGCAACAGCCGGGGCGTGATTTCGCTCTGAAGAAAAACTGTGGAAACACCGATGTGGATGCTGCCGAAGGGCGCGTCGTTCAATTGCAGCGGGAAACTCACGTCATAAACGGTGGCAGGCCGGTACACCAGGCGGAATTGCTCGCGGAAGCCGGCGGCGGTGAGGGCGTGAAAATCCGGCCTTTCGGCAGCCCGCTTGCCCACCAGTTCGGGATTCGTGTGGAGCAATACCTTGCCGTTCGCGTCCACCACGGAAGCGTCGTAGATGAAGGGCCAAAGCGCGACGTCCGATTCGAGATTGTTCAAAATATTGGTATCCATGGGCAGGTATTCGGTGAGCGCGCGCCGCACCGCCGCGGGGTCATTCGTATCGACCCGGGTGCTGCTTAAATCTGGCAGATCATTTTCCGCGAAGTAAGCGAGTTGCTGGGTCAGGCGGCTGGCGCTCTCGTAGTCGTTGTTGATGCGCTGGCGGAGTATCTGCGAAATGTACAGATACGAGAACGCAGTCACCATCACCGTCACCATGAAGGTGATGGCGAGCACGATGATGGTTTTGCGTCGCATTGAAAAGCGGTGGCCGATTGCCAGCGACCAGGTGAAAGCAGGGCAGCAGGAAGCGGACTATTTGTTCTTCGATCAGGAAGAAGGCTCTGCGGACTGCCGGCTACTGGTAACTGGCAACTGCATTTAAGGTTCCTCCTGATCAGGGGTCGCGTCCGCGGCGTTGCTGCCGTACTCCTTCAGTTTATTATGCAGGGTTTTCAGACTAATGCCGAGAATTTCGGCGGCCCGCGTTTTGTTATTGCTGGTGGATTCCAAGGTCTTGAGGATGAGCAGCTTTTCGGCCTCACCGACAGTTGTGCCGACGCCCAGACGCACGGCATCCGGGTCATTTGCGGCGGTGCGCAGGGGCGTTTGACCGAATCCCGGCGGGAGATGCCTGGTCTCGATCATGCCACCGTCGCAAACGATCACGGCGCGCTCAATCGTATTGCGCAGTTCGCGGACGTTGCCCGGCCAGGAATAATTGTTGAACTGATTCAGCACTGCCTCGCTCACGGCGGCAACTTTGCGAGAGTGCTTGGCGCTCATTTCAGATAGAAGAAGCTGGACAAGATCGGCAATATCTTCTTTGTGTTCCCGCAGGGGTGGCATGTGAATGTTAAAGACGTTGAGCCGGTAATAGAGATCGCTGCGCAATTCACCGCTGGCGACTGCCTCATTGGGAACCTTATTGGTGGCAGCGAGTACGCGCACGTCTACCGAGGTCTCCACTTTGCTGCCCAGGCGGCGCAACTTGTGGTCCTCCAGCACGCGCAGCAGTTTAGCTTGCGTTCCCACGGGCATCTCTCCAATTTCGTCGAGCAAAATCGTGCCCCCTTCGGCCAACTCGAAACAGCCGGTACGCCGCTCCAGCGCTCCCGTGAAGGCGCCCTTTTCGTGGCCGAAGATTTCGCTCTCGATCAGGGTCTCAGGGATGGCCGCGCAGTTGATGGCGACGAAAGGCCGCTCGCGACGGGGACTGAGTTGATGAATGGTGCGAGCCACCAACTCTTTTCCCGTGCCGCTGGCTCCCGTAATCAGAACGGAAGCGGTACTGGGAGCCACCAATTCGATGAGCCGGAAAATCTCCTGCATCTTGCGCGATGCTCCCCGGAGTTGGCCCAGAGAGCCGGAATCCCGCAGCTTGCGGCGGGCGCTCTCCAGTTCGGCCCGGGTCCCCAGCAGCGCGGATGCGTTTTGCAGCATGGTGCGCAAGCGGTTGGTATCGATGGGCTTGGTGATGTAGTCATACGCTCCCATGCGCATGGCCTGCACCGCGCTATCGATGGTGCCCTGTGCGGTCACCAGAATCACCGCCATGGCTTGGGACTGCTCGCCCAGCCGTTCGAGCAGTTCGATGCCCCCCATGCGGGGCATCTTGAGATCGGTAACAACGATAGAGGGAGTCCATTGCGCGGCTCTCTCCAGGCCTTCCACCCCGTCGCGGGCGGTTTCGGCACGATATCCCCACGATGAAACAAGCTCGGCCAGGCCGGTGCGCTCGTTTTCTTCGTCCTCAACGATTAGTACTTTCTCGCGGCTCATCCTTTGATCTTTGCGCGCTTCCTCGATGGTTTGCTGCTGCGCCGTCACTTCTCTCAAGCTCCGAAACTATAACCATACGCGGCCAGCTTCCTGTCGAGCAAGGTCTGCGGGCCGTCCACGGCCGCTTCCGGACCCGTGGGCATGCAAGTGACTGGCGTTGTGAACTCATGTCAATTTGAGACAGGGACCAGCTCCGCGGCCAGTTCTGATCGTTTTGTTGGCATGCCGCGAAAATCGGTCTTTCGTTTCGCGATTGCCCTGCGTTAGAATTAACGGTTTCCAAGTTGATGTCGAGTTCAAGCTATTAACCCCGCGCTATCTTAAATTTTTGTCGCGGTTGGCGCGCCGCAGCACAGGTAAATCGCGAATCCATTGGAGGACGGAATGTCAGTTTGCTCTAACTTATTCAAGGGCCGGGCAGCAGTGGGCCTGTCGGTGGTTCTGTTGGGATTACTCATAGCGAGTCCTGCCCTGGCGCAGAGCGACTCGACTCCCAAATACGACTTATTTGTCGGATATCAATGGCTGAATCCGGGCGGCACTGTTCCCATGCCCTTCGGCGACCCGAGTAATCCGATTCCCTACAAGCTGCCGGATATGTCTAAAGGGTTCGGCGGGGCTTTGACTTACAATTTCGATCCGCATTGGGGCGGGGAATTGGATATCGGGCACAACTGGGGCGGCGGAAATTACGAACTCACGACCTCGGCTGGCCCCCGGTTCATGTTGCGCACCGACGATGCCAACTACTTCCTGCACACCCTGCTGAGCTACAACCGCGTCAATGTTCCCGGGCTGACCGGGTGGAACGGCATCGGTGCGATTCTGGGTGGTGGAGTCGATATACCCCTGCGCAAGGGGTTGGCGTGGCGTATGTTTGACGTCGACTACGTCTGGGCCCGGCACAACTATTCCGATTTTGCGGGCGAGGATTTTGCCACTCTGCGGCGGCCCACCTTTGAAGGTATCCGCCTGCGTACCGGGTTGGTGTTCAGTTGGGGTGGTGCCGCGCCGGTAACGCCGGCCGCCAGTTGTTCCGTGCAGCCGAGTGAAGTGCTGGTGGGCGAGCCCATCACCGCTACCGTCACGGCCAGCAACTTCAACCCCAAGCATACAGTGACGTACGCCTGGAGCGGCAATGGCGGCCGGATCACCGGGAAAGACACGACCGCGCAGATCGATACCACAAATGCGGCTCCCGGCAGCTACACCATTACCGCCCACGTAACCGACCCGAAAGAGAAGAACAATAACGTAGCCAGTTGCTCGGCTAACTTCACCGTTAAGCCGCTGCCGCCAAAGAACCCGCCCACCATGTCGATCTCCGCCAACCCGGCAAGCCTACAGGCTGGTGGAACCGTGAACCTGTCGGCCAACTGCACCAGTCCTGACGGTGTTTCCGTCTCGGTGGCCGACTGGACGGCCAGCGGCGGAACCGTTTCCGGAAGCGGCAGTTCAGCCACGCTGAACACGACAGGCGCATCTCCCGGATCGATCACGGTCAGCGCAACCTGCACCGACTCGCGCGGACTGACCGGTCAAGCTTCGACCGAAGTGATGGTGGAGAACCCGCCACCACCTCCACCCAATCCGGAGATCGTACGTTTGGAAGCCCGGCTGGCGCTTCACAGCATCTATTTCGTAACCGACCAGCCCAAAGCTGCGAACCCCAAAGCTGGTCTGGTGGCCAGTCAACAGAAGACGTTGATTGCCCTGGCCACCGACTTCAAGGAATATCTTGAAAGCAAGCCGGATGCTCATCTGATTCTTGGAGGGCACGCTGATGTCCGCGGCTCCGTAGCCTACAACCAGGCGCTCTCCGAGCGTCGCGTCAACCGCACGAGAAGCTTCCTTATAGAACAGGGCGTTCCCGAGGCCAACATCGACACCAAAGCGTTTGGCAAGGAACACAACCTGACCGATGCCGAGGTGGAGGAGGCAGTGGAGAATAACCCCGACTTGACCACGGAAGAGCGGCAGAGGATTTTGAAGAACATCACGACGATCAAGCTGGCGAGTAATCGCCGCGTGGACGTCACTTTGAGCACGACGGGTCAGACGTCAGTTCGCCAATTCCCGTTCAACGCCGAAGATGCCTTGACGCTGATCGGTGGCCGGGAAGGCGAGGCCAGGAAGACGGCCAAGCCCGCCAGGAAAAAGACCACGAAGAAACCTTGACGGAATAGCCGCAAGGCAGGGAAAAACTCCTCGCGGAGGACGCCAGCGTCCTCCGCGATTTCTTTTGCCGAAATTCGATGTTTTCTGGCTTTCGCGCCCGCCGCCTGCCGGTTGGAAGCATATGCGCCGCGCCGATCGTGTCGGTGATTGCGCAATTTCTACACGGAAGGACCCCCACGCGTTCCTATCTGCTTGATTCCCTTAGGGCCGATCTGGTATTTGATTTGCCACTTACTTTTGCCGGAAAACGGGGCGACCATGTGTGTGATGCCGAGACTCCGAAAGGATCGAACGTTCTGGTCCGCGCTGATCGCGTTTGGCGTTGCTCTAAGTCTCGCGCAAGGATGCGGTCGTTCCGTGCCTTTGCATAGGACTGACACAAGTTCGCCGAGCGGCGACCAAAAGCTTCCGTTCCATCCCGAAACTGATCATGCCTCGGCTGGCGACGGTGCGCATCCCGCGGTTTCGCCCGACCCGAAGCCGACTGGCGGCTTGCCTTTCCGGGCAGCGTCGCACCCGCGCATCCTGCCCTCTGGAACGCTTTTCGCCGTACAACTCAAAGGCTCGCTCTCCACTGCTAGCTCACATGCCGGTGATGCGTTCGCGGGTTCCGTCGCCGCACCCCTTACCATTGATGGGGATACACTGGTTGGTCTGGGTGCGGAGGTGACCGGACGCGTCGAGTCCGTAGAATCGCCGGAGGATCGTCCCGGCCGGAGCCCGGGTTCAGGCTACTTCCGGCTGACTTTGAGCGAAATTACCCTTGACGGGAGGCAACTTGCGCTTCAGACATCCAGCTTATTTGCCCGGGGAACATCAACCTGGCAATCAAACGGCATCCAAGTCCAAAAGGGACGCCGGCTGATCTTCCGGTTGACCGCTCCTGTCACACTCGACCCTCCGAACTCATTGGCTGATCGTCAAACCTCGGACCCCACCCCAGAATAAAGTGGCAGGATTCCTTCCTGCTCTCTCCCGCAGACGGTTCAAAGGTTTATTGTGCTCCGGATATAGCAGAAACTAGAACTCTTTCCGAGTTTTCCACAGGCTTTCCCGATTTCGCGTGACGGATGCCCTTCGCAGTTTCAGATTGGCCCTCCTATAGTGGTTCGGAGTTGCAAGGTGGCTGCAAAACGCCTGTACCGCTCCCATTTCGGGAACACGGAGGTATCGGATAGCCCAGCGCGGGCTTTCTTCCGGGAATCGTCCGCAGCACAGTAGCAGATATGAATAGCGCAACCCCATTTCCGTGCCCAGAGCTTTCCGCAGAAGAGAAGGGCTCGACAACAACTTTCCGAGACTTCTTCGAACACGCTCCCGTGGCCGTGGCCCGTTGCAATCCGCAAGGAGTGATCGTCGAGATGAATCCGGCTTTCGAGCGGACCCTGGATCGAGTGTGGCTGGCAGACGCTTGTTACGACTCTGCGAATTGGTTTCCCCGCAAGACCGCGACCGAACTGAATTGCTCCTGCATGACCTGCTCGATTCCAGAAGCGAGCGCATGGGCATCAAAGTCAGAGGCGCGGGCCATGGGCAGGCCAGCGCGCAGTGGACCGCATGGCGCCAGCCCGGCCGCGGAGGCGAGCCCGACCATGCGTTGCTGATCGCAGAGCCGAGTGTCGGCGCGGTTCCTGCGGAGGAAAGCCTGCTTCAGGCTCAAAGATGGGAGGCCGTCGGCCGTCTGGCCGGCGGCGTAGTGCATGACTTCAACAACCTGCTGACCGGCGTCATGCTGTCCTGCGATCTGCTGCTCTCCAGTCTGGATGCGGGCGACCGTCGACGGCGGCATGCCAATGAGATCCGCGCTGCCATTGTGCAAGCCGCCGGTCTGGTGCGGGAGTTACTGGTCTTCGCCCGCCCCCAGGCCGCGCCTGCTCGCCTTCTGTGCCTTAACGAAGTTGCCGAAGCCATGCGCGATCTGTTGATCCGCTTGATCGACGAGAACATCACACTCGATCTGCGTCTCGATCCGGAATTGGGGGTCGTCCAGATCGACCAGGCGCAAGCCCAGCAGATCTTGCTCAACCTGGTCCTCAATGCCCGCGACGCCCTGCGCGGCGGGGGCCGGATTACCGTCGAGACCAGCAACTGCAAGTTTCAGCCGGTCGCCGTAGCCACCGCACCGGGCGGCTCGCCTGCTTTCCCTTGTGTCCTTCTCGTGGTAACCGACGACGGTCACGGCATGGACGCCGAGACCCGGAAGCGCCTGTTTGAACCCTTCTTCACCACTAAAGACGCCGGCAAAGGCACCGGTCTGGGATTGACTACGGTCCACAGCGTCGTTACCAGCAATCGCGGACTGATCCACTTCGAAAGCGAACCGGGCCGCGGCACTCGCGTGATGATCCTGCTCCCGCGGGCGTCTCAGCCTGCCGATCCTGATCTTGTGGACTCGGCCAATCCAGATTCAGCAGTTCCATCACTAACACCAATTCGGGAGACCAAGAAGGAAACACTCTTATGACTTCAGTAGCTGTTAGCCCCTCGATCGCCACTCCTCAGATTCTGGCCGCGAACTTTCTCAACCTTCTCATCGTCGATGATGAACGCTCCATTCGTGACGCTTGCCGCGAGGTCGCGATTTCCCTGGGATTTACCACCCACGTGGCCGATTCCGCCGAGCATGCCTATCGCTTACTGCAAACCCAAAGCATCGACGCCGTTCTGCTCGATCTGCGATTGCCGGGTGCGGGTGGGCTGGAAGCGCTTCGCCAGATCAAAGCGCAGCGGCCCGAAGCTCTGGTGATCGTGGTCACCGGCTACGGCACCGTGCAGTCGGCGGTGCAGGCCATGAAGAATGGCTCTTACGACTACGTCACCAAACCCTTCAGCGTCGACGAACTCAAGCTTCTGTTGGAGCGGGTTTCGAATCATCTCAAGCTGAAAACCGAAAACCGCATGCTGCGCGAGAAGCTCAAATCCAAACAGGGTTACGGAGGTCTGGTCGGCCGTGCTCCGGAGATGGAAAAGCTCTACCGCATCATCGCCAAAGCCGCCAACAGCTCCCACCCCGTGCTGATTCTGGGCGAGAGCGGCACCGGCAAGGAAATGGTGGCGCGCTCCATTCACTACTCCGGGCCCTTTCATGACAAGCCGTTCATCCCGGTTGACTGCGGTTCGCTGGTGCCTACGCTGATCGAGAGCGAGTTGTTCGGCTACGTTAAGGGTGCGTTCACCGGCGCCAATCAAGCCAAGGACGGGCTGCTCGCCATCGCCGAAGGAGGTACCGTGTTTCTCGATGAAGTGGGCGAGCTTCCCATCGACCTTCAGGCCAAACTTCTGCGCGCCATTCAGGAAAAGGAAATTCGCCCGGTCGGCAGCACACGGCGCATTCCCATCAACGTCCGCATCCTCGCCGCGACCAACCGCGTGCTGGAGCAGGCCGTGACTGAGGGTGCGTTCCGCCGCGACCTCTACTTCCGCCTGAACGTTCTCAGCCTGCGCATTCCGCCGCTGCGCGAACGCCGTGAGGATATCCCTCTGCTCATCGCTCATTTCATGGAACGCTCCTCGCGGGCCTCGGCGCAGGAAAAAATCCTCACCGACGAAGCCGTCAAGGTGATGCTGGCCTATGACTGGCCGGGCAACGTCCGTGAGCTGGAGAACTGTCTGGAGCGTACCTGCGCCTTTACCAGCGGTCCCTTGATCCATGTCTCGGACCTGCCTCCGGCCATTGCCGGCACGCAGATCTTGGAGCCTTCCAACGGCAACGGACATGGCCTGAACAAGATCGTTCCCATGGCGGAGTTGGAAAGGCAGACCATCCTCAACGCCATCGCCGAACTTCACGGCGACAAGTTGCAAGCCGCGCGTCTGCTGGGCATTGGTAAGACAACTCTCTACCGCAAGCTGAAGGATTATGCGGCGCAGACCTAGACGCCGTGCTTCAGTTGGGAAATGTTGGAGGGTATGAGATTGAATTATGAACGGTTTCGATTATGAAATAACCCTGGACCCCCAGAGGTTCCACAACGGAACAAGGCACTCCGGCGGTGCTTCCTAAGTCTTGTTCTTTCAATGCCAGCGGCTGTGGCGCCTCGCGTGCTACAGGAAAAAGCATGATTCTACTCATGACACCATCGGCACGCGGCCAAGAGTGTGCTGCCACTCTGAAAGAGGCTACCGGCGAAGAAACTCACTGGGCAGAAAATCTGCAGCAGGCGGTGTCTCGGCTGCGCGAGCAGCCCTACTCCGCGGTGGTGCTCGATCAATTCGTTCTAGAAAACGAGCCCGGCGAAAGCGACCAGGTGCTCGAGCATCTGGGCACCGCCTTTCCCGTCTACCTCAACTTCGCCGTCAGCGGCATGGAGCGTCTGCTGCGCGAGGTCCGCTCCGCACTGCATCGCCGCAAGCGTGAGGAAACCCAGGCCCGCCGTTCGGTCCAGCAACAGATACGCAGCGAAGTATGCGAATCGCTTACCGCCATGCTGCTTTCCTGCGAACTAGCCATGGCCGTGCCCGAGGTCCCCACCCCCGCCGCGGAAAAAATCCGCCTCATCGACAATCTCGCCCGCGATATCCGGCTAAGGCTGGGCGAGAACTGACTCGCTGTTCTCATCGGTTGCCCCCACCCCACCGCCGCCAACATCGCCTCCGAGCGTACCCAAGCCGCATAACGCGTGCCCGACTTGCGCCCCCAGGCCACCTCGAAAAAACCATCGACGCCACACTCCATTTCGCACTAGAATAGCCCAGCGCGACGCTGCACCCGCATCCGCCGCGGCATCCCGCACACTCCCGGAGGCTCTGTGCACGTTCTGGTCACAGCCGATACCATGTCCGGCTCCTGGACCTATACCCGCGAGCTGGTCACAGGACTGGTCACGCGTGGCGTCCGGGTTACGCTGGTCAGCTTCGGCGAGATTCCCCTGCCCGACCAGACCGCCTGGATGGATCTTCTCCACGGCCTCGAATATCAGCCCACCGCCTTCCGTCTGGAGTGGATGGACGATGCGCCCAACGATCTGCGCGAATCCTCGGAGTTCCTTGCCGGCTTGGTGCGCGAGGTTCGGCCCGACCTGCTTCACCTCCACCAATTCTGCCACGGCGATCTTCCGGTAAATGTCCCGCGCGTAGTCATGGCCCACGGCGACCTCATCAGTTGGACTGAAGCAGTGCAAGGTTGCGCGCCGCGCCCCACGCGCTGGATGAAGTGGTATCGCGATACCGTGGTCCGCGGCATCGCCGCCGCCGATGCCGTAGTCGCCCCCTCGGCCTGGATGGCCGATACGATTCGCGCCATCTACGCCCACCCGCGTCGCGAAGCCGTGATCTATCCCGGACGCAACCCCATCTTCTTCAATCCCTACGTCAGCAAAGACGATTCCGTGCTCTCGATTGGCCGCCTGCTTGATGCCGGCCGGCAAGTTTCTCTGCTCACGCAACACGCGCAACCGTTCCCGGTCTGCATCGTGGGCGCGGATCAAACCGTGCCGTTGCCGCGTATTCCCATCCGCGCCGATGTGAAGGTCTCGACCGATCAAAATTGCGTGGCCGTCCGCGGACCACAGACCGAGGCTCAACTGCGCGCCCTCTATAGCCGGGCCGCAGTCTACGCCGCCACACCACGGTATGATCCGCTCGGCATGGCGCCGCTGGATGCCGCCTTCTCCCGCTGCGCCATCGTGGCCAACGATATCCCCAGCTTCCGCGAAGTCTGGGGCGACGCCGCTCTCTATTTCCGCACCAACGACGCCGGCAGCCTGTCCGCACTCCTTCGCCAGCTCGATGCCGATCGCGCCCTGCGCCATGCCTACGCCGATCGCGCCTTCACCCGCGCCCGCGAGCGCTTCACCACCAAGCGCATGATCGATGATTACCTCGAGCTTTACCGCAGCCTGGTCTCGGCCGATACCCTGGCCGCCTGAAGTCACGCGTATGATGTTGTGACGACTCAGTCCCTGCCGAACCTGGCAGATTCATTCCGCAACGGCATGGCAGGATGCCGCATCTTAAACCTCTGGAGGAAAACATCATGACCAAGCACCATAAACACAACCAGGATGAACTGGGACCGGATTCCGCCGGGCAGTCTGGCGACAACCAGCAAATATCGGATGTGGCTGGTGCGGATTCCGAGAGCGTAGACGAATTGCTCGACGAAGGAAACGCATTCGAAGCCGGCATCGTCAGCGGAGTAGAGAACGCCAAGGATGCGGACGTGTCCGAGGTAACCACCCATGAGGTGCCGGAGGATGACGTCCCGCAAGAATACTTGGACGATGACGACCGCGTAGCGTAAGGCTCCAGCCGCGCCCGCGAATTGCATCCTACCCGAATAGGAGACACGCCATGCCACGAAGCTCGAATACCCGAGCCGCGGAACTCCACAACCTCGCCGCCCATGCCCACACCGCCGCCGCCGTCGCCCACGGCAAGGGAGATCATCGAACCGCTCACGAACTCAGCCAACAGGCCTACGAACATTCCAGGAACGCCCTAAAGCTAGCCGAAGAGCTTGCTCGGGAAGCAAAAAAGTCTACGAAAGTGTAGGGACAGCCGCCTCGGCTGTCCAGCCGGGCGAAACGAGGCACTCCCATCCGTGGATCGAAGGGCGCGACGTCAGTTGCGCGCTACTGCTGCCGCCCGGCACCTCTAGGCGCTGAGCCAATTGCCGGCAACATTTTTCTGTGTCAGACGAACCTTTTCGCCGCCAAACCCGAATAACACAATGGAGAAGCTGATTGGCTGACGACCAGGAGCTCTGGAAGAAGATCTCCCAGGGAGACGCGGACGCTTTCGACAGATTTTACCGGGAGAACGCGCCTCGGCTGGAGGCGTTTCTGCGGCAGGTTGTCGGCGATCGTCAGGCGGCCGAAGACGTCGCCCAAGAGACCTTCACCCAGATATGGAATCGGCCTAACGGTTTTCAGCCAGCGCGTGGAACTCTTCGTGCCTACCTCTACGGAATTGGCCGGAAGCGCGCCGCGGAATGGTGGCGAAAACAAGCGCCATCGAATCCGGCGACCGAAGAGCAAGTGAGTGTCGGCCATACAGAAACCGCTTCGATCATGGGCGACGCGCTCGCACGGCTCCCGGAGGAACAACGAACATTGCTGTGGCTCAGGGAAGTGGAAGGGCAGTCATACGCGGAACTCGCAGTGATTCTCGAAATACCTGTGGGAACCGTGAGATCACGATTGTTCGCGGCGCGCGAAGCGTTGCGCAGAATCTGGCGGAGCACGCCCTAAAGCTTGAAGGAGGATTGCATGAGGTGCGAGGAAGCAGCAGAGTTCGTCTCTGCACTTTGCGACGGCGAAAAAATCCCGCGTGCGGCAGCGGAGCACATCGGCGCCTGCGAAGCTTGCCGCGCCCGCATGAAGCAATACGCGGAAATCGGCATGGAGTTGCGCCGCGTGGCCAGCCTGGACTCGCCAGAAGAAGCGAGAGCGCGGACTTGGGGGAAGCAGCAGAGGATCAAATCGAATTGGTGGGCAAAAGGATGGGAGACCATGCGAATACCAAGATTTGCGTTTGTTTTATTGTGGGCGGCGGTTGCAGTTTTGGGTTCCAGCATTGTGATGGTGAAGGTACGGGCACACACTCAGGGACCGGTGTTGATGCTGACGGCCAAACCAGCGGGCGCCGGCGCCATCCGATGCGCGCTATCCCTAGATGACAAGAATCGTGCGTCTTGCGCCCTCGTATCGCCAGCCGCACACAGTTACGCATTCAGGATCATCTCAAAAGACGGCGATCGCATTGAGTTGGGAGTGCGCGCAGGAGTCGCCGCCAGCGTTGCGACCCCCGGCGGCGGCTTCGCTACCCGGCTGAGCGATGTCGGTAAGCTGCCCGAGAGGCAGTATTGGTTTGAGCCGGGAAAGAAACTGGAAATCGACGTTGCAGGGCTCGGCACGATGGTGGTGACTGGGGAACTGCTGGATCACATGCCAGTCTTCGTCGACAGAGACGACGAGCAGCTAACTCCCAAGGCAGACGAGCTCCGTGTGATCTCGCCGGTCCTGTTGAGGGGTAAGGAAGTGCTCGGCGACTTTGAAGGGATCAGCGCGTTCAGCGATGAGAAGAACCGCGGCATTGAGATCTACATACCGGGCGACGGGCGCTATGAACTGTCGTTGTTGCCTTTGGAAGGCGCCGTCGAAGGCCACGTCAACCTGAGCCGGGTTTCCTTTGAGTTGAATGGCCAGTCCTACACATTTCTTACGGGTACGCCGGTTGCGAGAAGCGAGCATATTTGGATCATTCATGAGGCGACTTTCAAGCCCTCTGCCCATGCGCAGGGCCACGGCTTCGTTGCAAATGTCGATCTGGACCATCTGCTCGTGAAAGTGCCGCCGAAGAACTGACACCAATCCCACCTGATCCATCCGCCCCACTATTTTGTTCTACCTATGGTGGGGCCGGTCATCTCCGCACCACAAACCCTCCCCCGCGACACCGACCCCCGCTTGGTGGTATCTTTTTAGCCTTACTAGAAACCCGTAAGGTTGGAGGAATTAAAGTCATGGCTCAGGTAAAGATCACAGTCCGTCCCAACGGCCCCTACCTCGTGGCGGCGCCCGAGGGTTCGGTCGAACTCGTCGACGTCAACGGAACCCGATACGACCTCACTGGCAAGCCAGCTTTTGCTCTTTGCCGCTGCGGCGGTTCGGTGAACAAGCCTTTTTGCGATGGCACCCACAGCCGCATCGGATTCCAGGGCGCAGAGCTGGCCGTCAAAAAGGCCGATGGTTAGTCCCCAACCAAGGGTACCCTGAGACTGCCGCTGTCAAGAGGGCACCCCCGCCCGGAGCTGTGGAAGCCTGTGGGAAAGCCCTCCGGCCGCCCTTACCGGGAGTTCAAGAGGTGCGCAAAAAACACGCCCGCTGTTGGCAAACGCCTGATTCAGTTTGCTTTGCAAATCTATAGCTGGAAGATATTATCGCGTCAATGTTCCCGCCGGAACATTCGCTCGAATGTTCCGGTTGGAACATGATGCGATTCGGGGGCCCCATGAGTGACCATAGCGACCGTGAACGGAGTGATCGTGAATTAGGAATGAAACGCAACATCACGCGCCGTGACTTCCTCAACGGCGTGGCCGTAACCGCCGGCGCTGCCATGATGCCGTGGCAGCTGTTCGGCGCGGATGGCGATAATGATCCGCAGAACTCACCCGGCTATTATCCCCCCGCGCTTATCGGCCTGCGCGGCAGCCATCCCGGCTCCTTCGAAGCGGCTCACGCCCTGCGCGACGGCACCTTCTGGGAGACGGCTGGGACGCCGCAAGATACCGGCGAGACCTACGACCTCATCGTCGTCGGCGGCGGCATCAGCGGCCTCTCCGCCGCACACTTTTATCGCAAGCTTGGGGGCGCGAACGCGCGCATCCTCATCATCGAGAACCACGATGATTTTGGCGGACACGCCAAGCGCAACGAATTCCGCGTGGGCAACGCCTTTCGTCTCGGTTTTGGCGGCACCTATTCGATCGAGAGCCCGGCGCCTTATAGCAAAGTAGCGCGCGGAGTGATCGAAGAGCTGGGCATCGACGTGGCTTCCTATCCTAAGTATCACGATGCCAGGCTGTACCGCTCGCTCGGTTTGCGTCCCAGAGTGTTTTTCGATAAAGAAACCTTCGGAGCGGACCGGCTGGTGATGGGTCCGGAATCGCTGGGCGGCGGCGAAAAGGATTACCAGGCATCTGAGAGCCGCGAAACGTTGAAGCAGTTTCTTCTGGAAGCGCCCATCGCGCCCCAGGCCAAGATCGATTTCGACCGTCTGGTTCACGACGACAAGGACTACTTTCCAGGGCTTACGTCAACCGAGAAGAAGGCGAAGCTGGCGCGCGTCAGCTACGCCAACTTCCTCAGAAATGTTGTGGGCGTCCACGAAGACGTGGTGAAGGTTTTTCAGGCTGTCCCCCAGCCGCTGTTCGGTTTAGGAATCGATGCAGTCGCGGCGCAGGATGCCTGGGGACTCGGCCTGCCCGGATTCGACGGGATGAAGCTCGATCCCACGCCGGGCAAGGGAATGAATCGCGACGCGATTCCAAACGAAGAGGCGGAGAAATATTTCTTTCACTTTCCTGACGGCAATGCGTCGATCGCGCGGCTGCTGGTGCGCAACCTGATTCCAGACGCTCTTGCAGGAGATACCGCGCCCGACGTGGTCATGGCGCGGGCGAATTACTCCAGGCTCGACTCGGCTCCAAAAACAAAGATCCAGTTGAACAGCACCGCGGTGCGCGTGAAGCACGTGGGTAATGCCGCCACGGCGAAGGAAGTGGAAGTGGCCTACGCGCGCCGCGGCAAAGTGTATACCGCGAAGGCAAAACACTGCATCCTGGCGTGCTGGCACGTGGTGATCCCATACATCTGCGCAGAGCTGCCGCAAAAGCAAAAGGACGCCCTGGCCTCGGCGCAGAAAGTTCCCTTGCTCTATACGAATGTTGCGCTGCGCAACTGGACTTCGTTTCAGAAGTTGAATACAAATGCGGTCTACGCTCCGGGCTGCTATCACACGCGCGTGGCGCTCGACCTGGCGGTCAGCATCGGGGGCTATGAATGCGCCCGCAAACCGGAAGAGCCGATCGTGGTTCACATGATGAAAACTCCGTGCAAGCCGGGCAGGCCGTCTCGCGAACAGCACACCCTGGGCCGCATCGAGTTATTCAATACAACTTTTGAAACCATGGAGCGCAACATCCGCGAACAGCTGGCGCGGACCCTGGGAGCGGGAGGGTTCGATCCCGCGCGCGACATCGCGGCCATCACCGTGAACCGTTGGCCGCATGGTTATGCCTACGAATACAACTCGCTGTGGGATTCCTTCTGGCTCGAGGGCGGCGAGACTCCCTGCGAAGTGGCGCGAAAACCTTTCGGGCGAATCGCCATCGCCAACGCAGATGCCGGCGCCTACGCCTACACAGATGAGGCCATCAACCAAGCGTGGCGGGCGGTGGGGGAGTTGAAGGGCTAGTTGCGAGTTCCGAGTGCCGGGTACCGATGTAAGTCCGCGACCGTATGAGCGGGATCGGGTTGGGGTGGTTAGCGGCGTGCGCGAAATTGGCTGGTCCCAGGCGCAGGGGCAAGCCGTAATGATGCGCCAACTGCATCGCGCCGGCGGCGAGAGCCAGAGTCGCAACCAGAAAGATCGCAAACCGCCGCAGAGTGTGGTCTTGCAGCGGGGCGATGAGGGCTATGAGAGCGCCGAGGATCAATCCGGTAACCAGGCCGCCGATGTGCGCGGCGTTGTCGGTGAAGCCCGATACAGCTCCGAAGCCCAGGTTGAAAACCACAAACACCAGCAGACTGCGCAGCGGCCCCGAGAGCGCCGAGCGCGGCACGGAAAACTCACCCAGCTTGAAGGCCGCGATGAGCGCGCCGGCCAGTCCGAAAATCGCTCCGGACGCTCCCACGCTCATCACATGTGGATTCCACGTCACGCTGGCCAGACTCGCGCCCAGACCACAGATGAGATAAAGCACGCCAAAGGTCCAGCGGCCGTAGAGTGATTCGCTGAGTGCGCCCAAATCCCACAGGCACCACATGTTGAAGCCGATATGGAGCAGGCCGCCGTGAACAAAAACACAGGTGAGCAGCCGCCACCATTCGCCCGAGATCGTGAGCGGACCTACATTGGCGCCCCACTGCACCAGCTCCATCCCGGCGAACTCCTGGAGCGGACTGAGAAATGCGGCCGGGTTGGCGGAAGCTAATACCATACCCAGGAATACGGCTACGTTGATGCCGAAAAATACTTGGGTGAGCGTGATGGTAGATTCGCCGCGGCGGACCCAGGGCGTGCGCATGACCGGTTGCCGCGCATCCTCACGAAGTTCGCCGCGCTGCT
This sequence comes from Candidatus Sulfotelmatobacter sp., assembly GCA_049800135.1. Classification (GTDB taxonomy): domain Bacteria; phylum Acidobacteriota; class Terriglobia; order Terriglobales; family Acidobacteriaceae; genus Sulfotelmatobacter. The sequence continues at coordinate 34,358 of JBARJF010000054.1, read as the reverse complement.
GGGCTTCGTGCTGCACACACCACGGACAGATCTTTTTGCCGAAGGTAAAGCCGGAAAGTTGACGGCCACATCGAATGCAGTTTGCCATGAGTCGTTAAAAGAGTATCAGCAGTTCGGCGCACAGAAAAATCTTTAACACAGGGGACACAGAGGTAAATATCGCTTTCAGCTCAGTGAATCGTTTTCGTCTTTCTCGACATGTAATCCATCAGCAGGTACTGCCCCAGCGTGTAGGGCGTGGTGAAGTAGGCTTTGCCGCGGCACATCTCGGTTACTTTCTGCACGAATTGCACCAAGCCGTAATCTGATGCGAGCATGAAGGTGTTGATCAGGACTCCGGCACGCTTGCATTTCGAAACTTCTTCGAGCGTCTGGCTGACGACGAGGGGATCGAGACCGAAAGCGTTTTTGTAGATGCGTCCGTCTTCGAGAGTCAGGGCGGAGGGTTTGCCGTCGGTGATCATGACGATCTGCTTCATGTCTTTTCTTTGGCGTTGCAGAATGCGCTGGGCCAGGCGCAGGCCTTCGCGGGTGTTGGTGTAATAGGGGCCGACTTTCACCCGGGCCAGTTGCGAGAGCGGCACTTCTTCCGCCGAGTCGTGGAACAGGACCAGCGACAGCGAATCTCCTGGATATTGTGTGCGGATGAGATGCGAAAGCGCCATGGCGACTTTCTTCGCTGGCGTGAAGCGGTCTTCGCCGTAGAGAATCATCGAGTGCGAGCAATCGAGCATGAGCACGGTGGCGCAGGAGGATTGGTACTCGCACTGATGCACTTGCAGGTCGGAGTATTCGATGTTCAGCGGCAGCCCGAGGCCTTCGCGCTGGATCGCACTCGACAGCGTAGCGGTGATGTCGAGGTTGAGCGTGTCGCCAAACTCGTAGGTGCGGGATGAGCCGCTGGCTTCGATTCCGGTGGCCAGATCGCGGGTGTCGTGGCGTCCAAAGCTGGATTTGCCGAGCGAGCCGAGCAGATTGCGCAGCGACTTGAAGCCGAGAAAGTCGAGGCTTTTGTCGGTGACTTCAAATCTTGCCTGCGGCGCGTTTTCGCCAACCTGGCCACCAACACCGGATGGGCGAGTGGGATCGTCAGGTTGGTCGATTGAGATGTAGTCTTCCTGCTGCATGCGCTCTATCAGCTTTTCGATTAGCTCGTCGAGTTGCCCATTCATCGCCATTTCGAGCATGCGCTCGCGCATTTCTTCGTCGAACTGATCGCTATCCATTAGAGCTTGCTCGACGGCGCGTTTGAGATCGTCGAGGTTCTGCTCGCCCTCACCCGGCATTTCATACCACATGTCGCTCTGGAAGCCGCTTCGCAACAGGTAGTCGGAGAGCGCGCTGAGCAGGTCTTCCATGCTCATTTCGCCGGCTGGGTCGGGGACGTATTTGGAATAGCGGATGCGTTTCATGAAAATTCGCCATCTTCGCCGTTCTTGCAAAAGACAGCGAGAATGCGCCCAACGGAAATCATAGGCTAACGACCAACGAGCAACGACCAGCGAGCAACGACCAGCGAGCAACGACCAGCGACGGTCTTTTAGTTAAACTGTCTTCTCTGCCGGTACGGCGGTTCTTCTTTGTCGAAACTTTTCTCGCGCGCCGGCTCCGGCTTTTTTTCTCCGGCCTTAAACACTCGCTCTTCGTTACGGCCGATGCGTTTGTGGGCGTGCAGGCCTTCGAGAATGAATTCGGCGGCAGAGACTTGCTGCTCGGGACTCTGTTTCAACGAGACACCGAGCGGGCCCAGTTTTTCCAGCAAGCCCTGGATCTCTTTCAGGTTCTCCAGCGCTTCGGTGGCGGAAATGGAATCGGACAACTGAATTTCGCCGCCCAGGTCAAACCACTGCACGATCTGCTGCACATTGGCGCCGGTAAAGTATTCGTCGTAGGTTTTGGCGATGGCGGCGCGGATCAGCTCGCGGCCCACGAAGTCAGCGCCTTTCATCTCGCCTTCGTATTCAAGCTCGAGTTTGCCGGTGATGGCGGGCAGCGCCGCGTAGACGTCGCTGATGCGGGGCACCACCAACTTTTCGTCGTTGCCAAGGGCGCGGCGCTCGGCGTTGGAGACTACGTTTTCCATGGCGGAAATGGGCAGGCGCTGGCTCACTCCGCTGCGCTTGTCGATTTTCTTATCTTCGCGGGCGGCGAATGCGATGCGCTCGATCACTTGCTGAATGTACGTTGGCAGCTGCAGGGCGTTGCCGTTGCGCCTGGTCCAGGCTTCCTGCGTGGTAATGGCGATGCCTTCGTCCACCGTGGCCGGATAGTGCGTCCGAATCTCAGAGCCGACGCGGTCTTTGAGAGGCGTGATGATTTTCCCCCGGGCGGTGTAGTCCTCAGGGTTGGCGCTGAAGACGATGGCCACATCGAGCGCCAGGCGGATCGGGTAGCCCTTAATCTGCACGTCGCCTTCCTGCATGATGTTGAACAGGCCAACTTGAATTTTTCCGGCGAGGTCGGGAAGTTCGTTGATGGCGAAGATGCCGCGATTGGCACGGGGAAGCAGTCCGTAGTGCACGGTGAATTCGCTGGAAAGTTCGTGGCCGCCGCGGGCCGCTTTGATGGGGTCGATGTCGCCGATCAGGTCGGCAATGGTGACATCGGGCGTGGCCAGCTTTTCTACATAGCGATCGTCGGGAGTGAGATAGGAGATAGGAGCGGCGTCGCCGAGGTGCGCAACTTCTTCGCGGCAACGGCGGCAGATGGGGACGTAGGGATTGTCGCGAATCTCGCAGCCGGTCAGGTAGGGCATGTGAGCATCGAGAAGGGTCGTCAGGGCGCGCAGGATGCGGCTTTTGGCCTGACCGCGCAGGCCGAGCAGAATGAAATTGTGCCGCGAAAGAAGGGCGTTGACGATTTGCGGCACGACGGTATCGTCGTAGCCCACTATGCCGGGGAAGATCGAGTCGTCTCCCTGGTGGCGAAGGCGGGCGATCAGGTTGTCGCGGAGTTCGTCTTTCACGCGGCGGGTGCGCAGGCGTTCCTCGGAGAAAGTACTTTGGCGCAACTCGCCGAGCGTGCGCGGAAGAGACATTGGAACCCCCAGGACGATGCTTTCCTGGATTATACGCGGCTTGGCCACAGCCGGGTTCTTCAGGAACTGTCGTTGAGCAATGGCTGAGGCGTCCACGCCTTCAGTGGACGTGCCCGTTGCCGCCGGCTTTTTCGCGGGCGCGGCTGGCCCGCTGGAGGTTGGGGAGAATGGTTTCGAAGTAATGGATGAGCAAGGAAAGGCGTTCAGCTTCCGCGCGAACAGAGAGCAGCTTCTGCTTGAAATCCAGATCGAGGGGCAGAGAACCGGCGAGATAGAACGACAATATCGCGGGATCGGCGGCGGAGAGATCCTGCTTCGCGCCGGTGATGCCGAGCAGTTCGGAGTGCAGTTCAAGGGCGCACAAGGTGTCTTCACGGAGAGAACTGCCGGGCTCGTCTTCAAGCATAAGGATTTCAGCCTGGAGGTAGGAGCGTTCATGGTCGATGCGGACGAGTTCGAAGGGCTTGCGGCCCTGGGTGATGATGTCGAGGCGGCCGTCCTCATATTCTTTTACGACGGGTGATGATTTCGGCGGTGCAGCCGACCTTGGCGAGGCCTTGCTCGAGGGAGCGGATCACGCCGAAATGACGACGCTGGGCAAGGCTTTCGCCTATCATCTCTTTGTAGCGCGGCTCGAAGATGTGCAGGGGCAGAGGAGTGCCGGGGAACAGAACTACATCCAGCGGAAACAGGGGAATCAGGGCGTCCACGGAATTGCGGCAGCGGCACGGCTGGCGCTGCTTGATTGTACGCCAGGGAAGGTTGGAGTCGACCGGTTTGATGGCGTCGAGTCGGCGCCGGAGCGAGCAGATTTCTCGCGCCAGAAAAAAGGCGCTCGAAATGACGGGACTCATCTGTGCGGCATGACAAGACATCTTACATGCCATTCGACTTTCAGGGTTTGACTTCCAACATCTTGAGGGAATAGAAGCAGGTCATGGAACTTGTCGGAAAAGTTGTGGTGGTGACGGGCGCTTCCATGGGAATTGGGGAGGCGATTGCGAAGATCTTTGCCGACCAGGGCGCGAGCGTGATAATGCTGTCGCGCGATGCGGGCCGGGTTGAGGCGGCGCGCGGGCGCGTGGGGCATGGCGAGCGAACCTTAGCGATGGCTTGCGACGTGAAGCATCGGGAGGAGATCGACCGGGTCATCGGGCTGACGCTGCATCATTTTCAGCGGATCGATGTCTGGGTGAACAATGCGGGGCACGGGCTGCTCGATTCGTTGGCGCAGATGGATATGGCGGCGTGCCGGGAGATGTTCGAGACCAACTTGTTTGGAGCGGTGGGCGCGATGCAGGCGGTGATTCCGGTGATGCGGCAGCAGGGCGGCGGGATGATCGTCAATATATCGAGCGTGGCGGGACATATTCCAATCCCGTTTCATGCGGCTTACAGCGGGACTAAGTTTGCGTTGAATGCCATGGGCAAGGCGGCGGGTGTGGAGCTGAAGAAGGATGGGATTCATGTGCTGACGGTTTGTCCCGGATACGTGCGGACGGCGTTCGGCGAGAATGCAATTCGCGGCAATGAATTGAAGCAAGTCCGTCCGGCATCGGTGCGGGGGATTACTGCCGAGCGTGTGGCGCGGGCTACGCTGCGGGGATATAGGAAGCGGAAAAGGGAAGTGATTGTGCCCTGGACCATGTATGTGCCGCAGAAAGTTTATCAGTTGTTTCCCGGAGTGGTGGAGTGGGTGATGGGGAGGATGGCGGAGTAGGTGAGTTGCCGAGGTGGAGAGAAATCGGCAATTGGAAGTTTGAAAATTGGCAATCTTTATCCCAACTCCGCCAGCATGGCTTCCATCTCGCCCTGCGCGTGCAGATTGCCGGTACGCCGGGCGGAAGCGATGCCGTCGGTGAGCATGGCTTTGGCGTCGGCGATGCGGTCGGCCCTGGCAAGCGCTTGCGCGGCCATGAAGTAGCCGGGAGTATAGTCGGGATTCGATTTCAAAAGGATGGCGAATTCGGCTAACGAGCGGTCCAGGTCGCCCTGCTTGGAGTATTCCATTGCAAGGCCGTAGCGAGCGAAGGTGTCTTCGGGATTCTGGGTGAGGATGTCGTTGAGGGCGGCGATGCGGTCCATGGTAAGTTCCCGGTTTATCGGTTGGCAGTTCTCAGTGAGATGAGGGTACTACAAAAGTTGGCCGCGATTGTGATTGTTGCGGAGTTGGTTGGCGCGCCGCTGGTGCGCTGAGTAGAATGAGCAGTCCTCATGATTTGATCTTCGAAGGAGGCTGGCCGGTGGCGTGTCCATTTTTCATGCCGACGGAGAAGTTGGAGAATGGAACATGGGTGCATGCCGGGCGGTTGCCGCTGGGAGGGGGATGGAGCGGGCATTGCACCGCGCCGGGGCATGAAGGCGAGACTCCAGCGCACGACGAGTTGCGGGAATTCTGCAACCTCGGCTATGCGGAGGGTTGCGGGCGGCTGCCGCGAGAGCGGGCGTGGGATGCGGTGCGGTTTGGAGCCAGGGCGGTTGCGGACGGCGGGAACGGCGCGACGGATGGGCGCATTCAGGTTCGGTATGTGTGCGAGCGTGGGCATCTTCCTGCGGAGCATGGAGTGCTCGAATTCAATGCGGTTCAGGCGCGCTGGGAACAGCCACATCGTGATGGTTGCATACAGAAGATGGCGGAGTGCTTTCTGGGATCCTATGTCGAGAAGATGAAGCGGAGGGAGTTGGCGCGGGCAGGCTAGTTTGCGATTGCGGTGTGACAAGGACGCAGTGGCATGGCGGAAATGCCTCGCGGAGCCAGTGGTAGTGCCTGGAGACAAGGCGTGCTTCGCTTCTCTCGGATGACAGAGATCTGTAGAAAGTTAGTCGCACGGAGCAAAGAAGACTATGAAGGATGACATGCTAATGCCGCGGCCAGTTGGGGATTCGCAGTCGGAGATGGCGGAGATTGTTTTGCCGAACGACGCGAATCCGCTGGGCGCCTTGCTCGGCGGCCGCCTCATGCACTGGATTGATCTGGCGGGCGCGATGGCTGTGCACCGGCATGCGCGGAGTTATGCGGTGACGGCGTCAGTGGACCACATTGATTTTCTTGTGCCGGTTCGAGTGGGCGATCTGGTGATTCTGAAGTCGTCGGTGAACCGGGTGTTTCAGACATCGGCGGAGGTTGGGGTGAAGGTTTTTGTCGAAAATTATCTGGCCGACACGGCCCAGCACGTGGCCTCGGCATATCTGACGTTTGTGGCGATTGATTCCAAGGGCGAGCACTTGAAAGTTGCGCCGGTGATTCCTGAGACCGAGGAGCAGAGGCGGCGTTATGACGATGCCGGGCGGCGGCGCGACACGCGGCGTGCCGAGTTGGAGCGGCGGCGCAAGGCGAAGCGGTGACGTTCCAGCGATTGTGATATTCGTCACAGCGCTCCCTCTCAAGAACCGATAGCCTAAAGTTTTGCGACCGGTAACATTCCATGGATAGCGCTCTGCTGATTGATCGCATTCAGTTCGCATTTACGGTTACCTTTCACTATCTATTTCCGCAACTGACGATGGGGCTGGCGCCGCTGATCGTCATCCTCAAGACGATCGGGCGGCGGCGCAATGATGAGGCTTACCACCAGGCGGCGCGTTTCTGGGCCAAGATTTTCGGCATCAACTTTCTGCTCGGCGTGGTAACCGGAATTCCGATGGAATTTCAGTTTGGCACGAACTGGTCGCACTTTTCGCGGTTTGCCGGGGGCGTGATCGGGCAGACGCTGGCGATGGAAGGCATGTTTGCTTTCTTTTTGGAGTCGGCGTTTCTGGGGTTGTTTCTTTACGGAGAGAAACGGTTGGGCCCGCGCGGGCACTGGTGGTCGGCGTTTGCGGTGTTTGTGGGATCGTGGCTCTCCGGCTACTTCATCATTGCGACGGATGCGTGGATGCAGCATCCGGTGGGTTATGTGAAGGCGGCGGATGGGTCGCTGCAGCTTGCAAGCTTCTGGGAGCTGATGCTGAATCCGTGGGCCTGGTGGCAGTATGCGCACAACATGAGCGGGGCAGTGATTACGGGTGCGATTGTGATGGCGTCGGTGGGCGCGTTTTATTTGCTCTGGGGAAGGTTCGAAATATACGGCAGAATTTTTGTGCGCGCGGGAGTGATTACAGGATTGATTTTTAGTGTCTTGCAGTTGTTTCCCACCGGTGACGGACAAGGCCGGATGGTTGCCTCGAATCAACCGGTCACGCTGGCGGCGATGGAAGCGCTTTTTGTGAGCCAGCCGGGTGCGCCGCTGGTGATCATCGGGCAGCCGAATGTGGAGGAGCGAAAGATCGACAATCCGATCGAAGTTCCGGATGCGCTCAGCTTTTTGACATACCGGGCGTGGAAGGCCAAGGTGAAGGGGCTTGATTCGTTTCCGCAGGATTTGTGGCCGGGGAACGTTGCGCTGCTCTATTACAGCTATCACATTATGGTCGGGCTGGGGACGATCTTCATCGCCATCATGGCGGTGGCGGCGTTTTTGTTGTGGCGAGGAAAGTTGTTCCGGGCGCGATGGATGCTGTGGATTCTGTTGCTGGCCTTGCCGTTCCCTTACATTGCAAACACCGCGGGATGGATTACAGCGGAACTGGGCCGGCAACCCTGGCTGGTTTACGGCCTGATGCGAACGGCGGATGGATATTCGAAGATGGTTTCGGCGGGGAACGGGCTGTTTACGCTGCTGGGATTCATGGGCATGTATATGGTGCTGGGGATTTTGTTTCTGTTTCTGGTGCGGAGAGAGATTGAGCATGGGCCGGGGGCCGAGGTGAGTGCGGGGCATTGAAGCGCGCCGGCGAGGAGCGCAATGGAAACGCTATGGTTCATGATCGTGGCCGTGATGGTGGCGGCTTATGTGGTGCTGGACGGGTTCGATCTGGGCGCGGGCGCGATTTACCTGAGCGTGGCACGGACGAGCGAGGAGCGGCGAAAGATTCTGCGCGCCATCGGTCCGGTGTGGGATGGCAATGAAGTATGGCTGCTGGCGGCGGGCGGGACGCTTTATTTTGCGTTTCCGCTGCTCTATGCCTCGAGTTTCAGCGGCTTTTATTTGCCTCTAACCATGGTGCTGTGGCTGCTGATGCTGCGCGGTATTGGCATTGAGTTGCGCGGGCACATGGGGAATCCGGTTTGGGTGGGATTCTTCGATTTGATTTTCTGCGCGTCGAGCGTGTTGCTGGCCATTTTTTTTGGAGCGGCTCTGGGCAATGTGGTGCGGGGCGTGCCTCTGGGTGCGGACGGATATTTCTTTGAGCCGCTGTTTACGAACTTCAGGGCGAGCGGCAATACGGGAATTCTGGACTGGTATACGGTGCTCACCGGCGTGATTGCGCTGGTTACGCTGACGGCGCATGGGTCGTTGTATGTCGCGGTCAAGACGGATGGCGAGTTGAACCAGCGCGTGCGTCAAATTGCGCTGTGGGCGTGGCCGGTGCAGTTGCTTCTGACTATTGTGGGCGTGGTGGCGACTTGCTATGTGCAGCCTGGGGTGCTGAACAACTACAAAGAGCATGCCAGCGGATATTTAATTCCCTTGATTGTGTTCGGCAGTCTGGGCGCGATGATTTATGCGATCCGAAAAGAGCAGGACAAAATTGGGTTTGTCGCCTCTGCGCTTTACATCGTGGGGATGCTGGTGGGGGCGGCGTTTGCGCTTTATCCCGTGGTGCTGCCGGCGAGCACGAATCCCGCGTACAGCTTGACCATATACAACACGGCTGCGGGGCATCACGGGCTGACGGTCGGCTTGACGTGGTGGATTCTGGGAATGATTCTGGCTCTCGGATACTTCACTCTTCTCTTCCGTATGTTTCGGGGGAAGGTAAGGCTGGAAGGGGAGGGGTATTGAGATTTTCCGACGCTGCCAGCCGTTGACACCCTCCGGCGACCCTCCTAACCCACGCTGACAACCTGGCCGGGACGCAAGGATTGCAACATCTTCAGAATTTTGGGTACGTGAGGCAGGAGGTCCGCCAAACGGCTGGATGCTGCACGAACCACCAACACCGCTACACGTCGGGATTGCAGGTTTTGTTGAAACTCAATGCCACGATCCAGGCTTAAAAAGACGTCGAACCCGGCTTTTTCGGCCAGCGACAACAGTTCGCCGTTCCTCTTCCCGGCGAGTCCCTCTTCCGGAACAGTTCGGCACTCATGGCCGGTCAATCTGCTCCTCAATTTTCGAGGAACACACTCGTCGGGCAGCATTCTCATCACAACCCGCTGAGAACAAGCTCTTTGGCGTGTTCGAGTGCGTCGATTGCGGCCTCACGCGTTACGGTAGGGAAATCGTCAAGAAACTCGTCTAGGGTTTGTCCGCCTTCGATGTAATCCAGGAGCGCCTGAAACGGAACCCGCGTCCCGCGAAAAACGGGCGTACCACCTAGAATCTCTGGATCGCGCGTGATGACGCCATTTAGCGAAGCCATCCGACCTTCACTCCCCACGACAGCTCAAAGTTTACTCCAATGGGCCTCAAGAAAGCATTGACTGTGCTCGATTCCCAGGTCTCGCAAAAGCGGCGAGACCTGGGGTACCCGGAGTGTGCGATAATTCCGCCGCCGTTTAATGGGGTGCCATTACGAGTCAAGGCGGAGGATGGCTAGAGGACGTGTCGAATGCCATCGCAGATCTGGGCGGTGCGGCCCATCTTTCTTCGATCTACCCGAAGGTGTATGAGTACAGGAAGGCGCGGGGAGCGGCCATCGGGAAATATCGGGAGTGGGTGCGATATTATCTTCAGCAAAACTCGCGCGGCAAGGGCCACGGCAAGGCGGAGACCAGCGGCGACGCCGTTTGCACTTGTTACCCAAGGATGAGTTCGCATCTAGGCACCAACCCCCGCAAGATTTACAGTGGTACGACAAGCATGAGAAGTGAGAGATTGCATGTGGAGGGTGACTGGATGGCACGAATAACGGAGATATTAGAAGCCATCTCATAATGAATCAGCGGAGTAAACTGCCGGTTCCCTCAGGGGCTAAGGCCCGCGTCTTTATTGGCCCTTTGCGGCACGGCTGAAGCCGTGCCCTTTCAAAACCGATTTATGAGATGGCTTCTAGATGGAAAGTTCGTCTGGCGCTGTGATTGTGGCCGGGAATTTCCCGAGAAGCCAGTCCGCAGAAATCAGTTGCCGTCATCGTGCCCAGACCATGTGTGCAAACAACCGAATCCAGTTTTGAGCTGACTCTTGCCCAAAACAGCTTGGCAGTAACGGCTAACCTCCCGCCTGTATAATCGAGCTTGGGTTCTGCCGCATCATCGCAATTCATCCTTTGGAGTGTGATCCCTTGACTGCACATATGCCGTCTCATCCCGGGCAGGCCGCGCCGGGGCCACAACCGTTGCCAGGGGTGGATGCCATTATTGCCGTGGGTTCGGGCAAAGGCGGAGTGGGCAAGACCACGCTGGCGGTGAACCTGGCGGTCGCGTTGGCCAGGATGGGCCACAAGGTTGGCCTGCTGGATGCGGATGTGTACGGCCCGAATGTCCCGCTGATGCTGGGATTGAGCGGGCAGCCGAAAATGGTTGGGGAAAACCGCATCGAGCCGCTGGAGGCGTTTGGGCTGAAAGTGATCTCCGTGGGGTTCCTGAATCCGGGGGACAAGCCGATCATCTGGCGCGGACCCATGCTGCACCAGATCGTGAAGCAATTTTTGGGCATGGTGGAGTGGGGACACCTGGATTACATGGTCGTGGACCTGCCGCCGGGAACGGGCGACATCGCACTGTCGCTGGTGCAGTCGGTGCCGCTGACCGGCGCGGTGGTGGTTTCTACGCCGTCCGACGTTTCTTTGCAGGATGCGCGCAAGGCCATCGAAATGTTCCGGCAGATGAAAGTGGATCTGGTGGGCGTGGTGGAGAACATGAGTTTTTTTACGTGCCCTCATTGCAACCACGAGATCGATATCTTCTCGCGCGGCGGGGCGGAGAAGATGGCGCAGCATTTTGGCGTGGCATTTCTGGGAAGCATTGAGCTTGATCCCGAGGTGCGCAAGTCCGGAGACGGCGGGAAGCCGATCGTGCTGGAGGGTGAAAACTCGCCGCACGCCAAGTCGATCTTCGAGTTCGCGCGCAGAGTCGCGGAGCGGGTGGGAGAGATCAAGGCGGGCGAGAGCGCCAGCGTGATTCAGATTCAGTAGGGCCTTAAGACGTACGAAAGCGCGACAAGCGCCAAGCCGTGTCTGGGTCGCCATCTCTCAAGATCAAATCCGCCATCATTTCTCCCAGTGCCGGCCCATGTTTGAAGCCATGGCCGGAGCCTCCGCCGAGAAGCCAGACGTTATTCATTCGGGGATGGCGATCGACGATGAAGTTGCTGTCGGCGGTCTGTTCGTATTGGCAGACGCGGGTTTCGAGTAGCGGAGCGACCTTCATCGCAGGGAAGCGGAAGGCGATATATTCGCGAACGCGCTTCAGTGTTGCCGGGCTGACGACTCGTTCCCCATCGGTTGGATCGAAGGCGGGGCCGCGTGTGTCATCGGCGACTTTAAAGCCGCGGCGGTCGCTGCCCGGAATGCCGTAGAAGAAACGCTTGCCGTGATCGCCCCACACCGGAAGATGCGAGTCGGTGAACCGGAAGTCACCGGCAGGCGGACCGAAGAAGAAGATGTCCTGCTTGGTGGGTTGAATGACGTTGCCGAGAGTTCTTGGAAAGAGCTTGCCCAGCCAGGGGCCGCAGGCGAAAAGGTAGTGATCGGCTTTGAGGCGCGAGCCGTCAGAAAGAACCAGGGTGCGAAGACGCGGGCTGGCTTCGGCATCCTCGAGAGCGTCACGTAAAGCTGCGATTTGCCGGTATGCGCCGCCCTGGGCGACGAATGCGTCTACCACGGCCTGGCAACTGGCGCGGGCGTCGAGGTATCCGCATTCGGGTTCGAAGATTCCCCAGTGGACGTCGGCGAAGTTGATCTGCGGCCAGCGCTTTTTCATCTGCGCGGCAGACAACTCCTGGAATTTGATTCGGGCTTCGCGAAGCGGTAGAAGCGAGCCGCGCTCGTAGGCGTCGTCGCGGCTGCTCACCATCCAGAGAACGCCGGTGCGGTGCAGGAACTGCCGCTTCCAGCGCCGTTCATATTTCTGCCACAGCTCGAGCGCGCGGGCGGCCATTGCGGTGTAAGGCTGGCCAGGACCATAGGTGCCGCGCATGATGCGGGTCTCACCGCCCGATGATGCGCGCGAGTTGCCCGGACCCCAGGCGTCGAGTAAGGTGACACGGGCTCCCCGTTCGAGAAGACGAAGAGCGGTCCAGCCGCCGAATGCGCCGGCTCCGATCACTGCGACGTGAAGTTTTGCTTTCATCTGGAGTGGTTTCGCGATTGCGAGTTGAGGATACGCGGGAACGCGCCGGGGAGGGAAGATGCAGGCCGAGGTTCCAGGCGCCGAGTTGCTTCCTGGGCTCAGGAAGCGTCCTTGACAGGAAGGTGGAGCGTTCCTAGAATCCAAGCAGGGCGCGGCTTTAGCGTCCTAATCTAAGTTTCTGCATCTAAAATACTTAGCTGGAGATTGTGAGCCAGCCGCGAGTGCTCCCAACATAGCGAATGCCATCTGACCCGAACATCGGCAAGCGGGAACGCGAAGTGCTGACGGCGCTGGTGGAAACTTTCATTTCCACGGGCGAGCCGGTGGGTTCGCGCACGCTGGCGCGGTCGAGCCGGGAGGGATTGAGTCCGGCGACGATTCGCAACGTGATGGCGGATTTGTCAGACGCCGGGTTTCTCGAGCAGACGCATTCTTCTTCCGGGCGCGTGCCGACCACCGACGCCTACCGCTATTACGTGGAGCAAATCACGGGAACGGCGCAGTTGGCGCCGCAGGAAGAAAGCATGATTTCGGACTCGCTGGCGGGCATCAGCGATGTGCAGGAGTTCATGGAACGCACGTCGCATGTGTTGTCACTGATTTCGCGGAATGTGGGCGTGACCGTGGCCACCAGCGGCGCCAAAAACGCGCTGGAGCATGTCTACTTCTCGCGCCTGGGCGATCAGAAGGTGTTGGCGGTGCTGGTGACGCGTTCGGGAGTGGTGCGTGACCGGGTGTTGCGGCTCGACCTGCCGCAGGCCGAACTGGATCTCGCCGCTCGTTATATCAACGAGAATTTTCGCGGCTGGACGATGGAATCGGTGCGCGCCGAACTGGGGCGGAGAATTGAGCAGGAACGCAGCGACTACGATCGTCTGATGAATCCTATCGAGCAACTCTACAAGCAAGGCGCGCTCGCCGCGGAGTCCGGAACGCAGGTGGTTTTCGTGGAGGGCGCAGCCAACCTGGTGACCGGCCAGGAAGACCGCAAGCGCCTGCAGGAGATGCTGAAAACCCTTGAGGAGAAAGAAAAAGTGGCGCAACTTCTTGGAGCGTATCTCGATGTGAAGCAGGAGGCGGTGCGAGTGGTGATTGGGCTGGACGATGCGCTGCCCTCGATGCAGAACTTCGTGCTGATTGGAGCGCCGGCACGGTCGGGGAGCGATATGTTTGGCTCGCTGGCGGTGATCGGACCGACGCGGATGGATTATCAGCACACGATGACCGCGGTTTCCTACATCGCGCGGCTGTTCGACAAAATCCTGAATGAATCGGAGTAATCAGTTTGTTTATGAGCAAAGGAAACAGTAGATCAGAGGCGGAGAAGACTACGCTGGATTTGGAGCACGAATTGCCGGCATCCCGCGATGGAGCGGAGACGGCAGGGAGCGGGGAATTGTCTGCTCAGGAAACAGAATTGCAGAAGTTGAAAGCCGAGCGGGACTCGCTGCTCGACCGCCTGGCGCGGGCGCAGGCCGAGTTTGAAAACGCACGCCGGCGGGCGGGCAAGGAACAGCAGGAACTTCGCGATTACGCTGTCGCCGATGCGATCAAATCTCTATTGCCGGTGGTGGACAGCCTCGAACTCGCGCTCCAGGCCAAATCGAATGCGACCGAGTTTCGCAGTGGAGTCGAGCTGATTTACAAGCAGCTGCAAGGGGCGCTGGCGAAGCTTTCGGTGTACCCGGTTGCGTCAAAGGGGGAACCATTCGATCCGCATTATCACGAGGCCATCGAGATGGTGGAGACCAGCGCAGTTCCCGATCATCGGGTGATCGAGGAGTTGCAGCGCGGCTATAAGTTCAAGGACCGGCTGCTGCGGCCTGCGATGGTGAAGGTGGCCAGGAATCCGGAGAAATAAGCAACCGAGTAAGTTTCCAACCCAGTTTGTTTTCTCTATCAGGAAAGGCGCCTATTCTGGCCACGAACGCAAAACGCGATTATTACGAAGTATTGGCGGTGAGCCGCACGGCGAGCGATCAGGAATTGAAGAGCGCCTATCGCAAGCTCGCCATGCAGTTCCATCCCGATCGAAATCCCAACAACCCGGACGCGGAAGAACGGTTCAAGGAGGTCACAGAGGCCTACGCAGTATTGGCCGACTCGGAGAAGCGGTCTCTCTACGACCGTTACGGCCATGCTGGAGTCGGCGGCGTGGCCGGTCCGGGAGGGGGCTTCGATGCCACGGTGTTTCAGGATTTCGGCGAAATCTTTGGCGAGTTCTTTGGTTTCGGTGATGCCTTTGGAGGCGGTGGCCGCCGCCGCAGCCGGGTTCAACGCGGCGCGGATTTGCGCGAAGACCTGACCATCGAGTTTGAGGAGGCTGCATTCGGCACCGAGACGCGCGTGATGGTGCGCCGTCACGAAGCCTGCGAGGATTGCCGGGGATCGGGAGCGGCGCCAGGCAAAGGTCCCACGACTTGCCGTGCGTGCGCTGGCCGGGGCCAGGTGCGCTACCAGCAGGGATTTTTCAGCATCGCGCGGACCTGCTCTTCCTGCCAGGGAACGGGCAGTGTAATCACCGATCCGTGCCCGAAGTGCAAGGGCGACGGCCGGATTCTGCTGCAGCGCGCTGTGGACGCGAAGATTCCGGCCGGCGTGGAGGATGGCACGCGGATCCGATTCACCGGAGGTGGTGAAGCCGGGCCTTTCGGAGGCCCAGCCGGCGATCTCTACGTCGTATTGCATGTGAAAGCGCATCCGTTTTTTGTGCGGGAAGGGAATGACTTGCACTGCGTCGTCCCGCTCTCGGTGACGCAAGCGGCAATGGGCGCGGAGATTCGCGTGCCCACCCTCGAAGGCGAGCACACCCTCAAAATCCCCGATGGAACCCAGCCGGGCACCACCTTTCGCATCCGCAACAAGGGCGTGCCGGTGCTCAATGGACACGGCAAGGGCGATCTTTACGTGGAAGTGCGAGTGCAGATTCCGACCAAGCTCGGCAAGCGTCAGAAAGAGCTGCTGCAAGAACTCGAAACCACGGCGAAGGTAGATAATCGGCCCATGGTGCGGGCGCTGCTCGGCAAAGTGAAAGATATGTTTGGATAGAGACGACTGCCGGCCGGCGGCTCCCAGACTTAGGTTCTTGCCCTGGTCATTCTTGGCGAGAACGCGGACGCCATTAAGCATGTGCCCAA
This sequence comes from Candidatus Sulfotelmatobacter sp., assembly GCA_049800135.1. GTDB lineage: Bacteria > Acidobacteriota > Terriglobia > Terriglobales > Acidobacteriaceae > Sulfotelmatobacter. The sequence goes on along the minus strand of JBARJF010000054.1, from coordinate 18,910 downwards.
ACTGGAAGCTGGCAATCCGGAGCTGGCAGCCGAACTGATGACCCGCCGCCGCTTCATTGCCGACGAAGTCTCGGGTGATCAGGCTGCCCTGGTTGGCGGCCACGCCGATCACCTGGCACGGGTACTGCGAGCTCGCGTGGGAGAGGATTTCGATATTGCCACCGGCGACGCTGTGCGGCGCGGACGAATCACATTTTTAGAAAATGACCGCGTCGAATTTGACTTGTGCGAGGAAGTTTCCGGCGCGAGCTTGCCCGAGATCACCCTGGTTCTTGCAGTGTTCAAGTTCGACCGGATGGAGTGGGCAATTGAGAAATGCACTGAGCTCGGCGTCGCGAAGATTGTTCCGGTGATCTCGCGGCGCACGGATTCCCATCTGGCTGCTGCCTCGGCAAAACGGGTGGAACGTTGGCGGCGGCTTGCCTTGCAGGCGGCAGAACAGTCGCGCCGCGCCGCGCCGCCGGAGATTGCGGCCCCGATCAAAATTTCCGAGGCGTTGAATATTCCGGCCGGGTTGCGCGTCGTGCTTGTGGAATCGGAAGCGCACACTCTGCTGCGCGACGTGGTGAACCCTCAAACCGGGGACGGCGGCGTGGTTCTTGCAGTTGGTCCTGAAGGCGGCTGGACCGGCGACGAACTGCATTCCTTTCGGCACGCGGGATGGATTTTCGCCTCGCTCGGCAACACCATCCTCCGTGCCGAAACTGCCGCCATGGCTGGGGTCGCGGTTGCCGCTTCTGCCTTGCACTCGCTCTGAGTTTTACCTTGGTTTAGTCTTCCGCGGCGCGCTGGCGGTGGTGGTATTCTGACCCGCGATGGCTGTCTCCAAATTACAATCTCATCCCGCGCCATTCGCCCCCGACGATCGCCAGCGCCAGGCGATTGATCACGTTCACGGTCCGATGCTGGTCGTGGCAGGGGCTGGTACGGGAAAAACCTCGGTGCTCATACACCGCATCGCCCGCCTGGTTCAGCAGGGACACGCGCAGCCTGAAGAAGTGCTCGCCCTCACCTACACCGTGGCCGCCGCCGGAGAGATGCGTAATCGCGTTCGCTCGCTGGTGCACAAACCGATTCATTCGGCGACCTTCCATGATTATTGCTTCGACCTGCTAACCCGTGCTGGGAAGGGGTTTGGAGTGCTCGACGAGAAGGATCTCTGGATTTACCTGCGCACGAGAATTCACGAGCTTCATCTGGAACACTACGTCCGGGCGGCGAATGTTCCGCATTTTCTGAACGATCTGCTGGGTTTCCTCAGCCGCTGTCACGACGAACTGGTGACGCCGGAACGGTACGCGGAGTATGTTGCGCGGCTGGAGCGCGGCGAATTGCCGGTTCCCCGGGTTGCGAAATCGAAGGACCAGCTAAGCGACGCCGAAGTAATCGCACGCTGCCAGGAAATTGCCCGCGTGTTTGCCACCACCGAGCGCTGGCTACGGCAGGAAAATCTGGGCACATTCAGCCACATGATTACGCGGGCACACGAGCTGCTGCTGGACGACGAAAATCTGCTGGCCGCGGAGCGCAGCCGCTCGCGGTTCATTATGGTGGATGAATTTCAAGACGCCAACTTCGCGCAGATCAGGATTCTGGCAGCGTTGGCGGGCGACGAAGCCAACGTCTTCGCGGTTGGCGACCCGGACCAGGCCATCTACCGTTTCCGTGGGGCATCCAGCGCCGCGTTTCATCTGTTCCAGCGGCATTTTCCTCAGGCCAAACTGGTGGTGCTGGACAAGAACCGGCGCTCGACCACTCCGATTCTGCAGTGCGCCTTCGCGGTTGTCGATAAAAACCCTCCGGTGTTTGCGGCCAGCGAGCGGGCGTTTGATTACCGGCGGAGTCCTCTGCAATCAGCACGGGAGCAGGAAGCGAAGCAAGAAGGAAAGGCCCTGACGACTTTTCCGGTCGAAGCGGTCTCTTTTGCCGCTAAGGATGCGGAAGCGCCTGACGTAACTCGCATCATCGAGGAGACGCGACGGCGTTTGCGTTGCGCGTGGAAAGACTTCGCAGTGCTTTACCGTTCGCATAGTCACCGCGATGGAGTGGTGCAAGAACTGGCAGACCGGGGAATCCCGTTCTCCATCGAGAACATGGATGTGAGCGACACGCCAGAGGTGCGTGATCTATTTGCCTGCGTTGCGGTGGTCGTGGACCTGACCGCCGACGCCAGTCTTTTCCGCGTGGCGGCGCTACCGCAGTTCGACGTGAACCCGGAACAGTTGCGGGCGGCGTTACGCGCCATCGCGCAGGAATCGAAGGGAGGAGGTGTGATTCCGCTGGCTTCGGTGTTGGGCGAAGTCGCCGGCGGCCGGGCAGTTTTGGAGTTGGTGAGCCAGGCACGCCATGAAGTTAACCAGAAGCAGGCTAAGGCGCGAGCGGCTCTGCAGTTGATCGGAAAGCAATTCCATCTCAACCTCAATTCCGCAATTTTGCAGGCCGCTCTGAAGTTTGCCGGCGACTGGGAAAATAAGGCGACCACCAAGACTAAAGACCTGAACGAATGGATCGAGTACCTGAATTACTTTCGCGAGGCTGGCGGAGTGATTCCGATGACCTCGAAAGAGGACGACGATGCCGTGCGCCTGATGACTGCGCATGGCGCCAAGGGCCTGGAGTTCCCTCATGTTTTCATCCTGCGCGCGAATCGCGGTTCTTTCCCCGCCAGTTATCGCGAGACGCTGGTGGAGTTTCCCCGGGAGCTTCGCGATCCCGGCTCTGTAGCGGCTGGCGACGACAAGACGCTCTACGATCAGGAAGAGCGCCGGCTCTTCTACGTGGCAATGACGCGAGCCAGGGATTCCCTGCGCATTTATGGCAAGCAGGGAATCGGCCACGATAGAACGCCAGCTGGGTTGATGCGCGAACTGATCGCCAACCCAGGACTGCATTCCTGGCTCAGAGTGCGTGCGGCACTGCCTTCTCAGCCCGAGTTGATCGAGATCGCCGCCGCCGCCGATCCGGCGTATCCCGAAGGCTCCCGGCTGGAGGCGTGGCTGGCGCTCCCGGCTGTCGAGGGATTGGGCGCGCGGTTGAGCGCCACGGCCGTGGAGACCTACGAGACTTGTCCTTTGCAATTCAAGTTCGAACGCGAATGGAAGTTGGCACGGCAGGTCCATGCGGCCATGCAGTACGGCGCAGCCATGCACCGCATACTCCGCACCTACTACGATTCCGTGCGCCTGGGCAGAAGCAAAACCGAAGACGAGTTGCTGCAACTGTTGCATGACGATCTGTCTGTCTCGGGAATCCAGGACGAATATCAGCGGGATTTGTACTTAAAACAGGGATCGGAGCAGTTGCGGGATTTTCTCGCCCGGGCGCGCTCCGCTCCTGCGCCAGAGGTTTTACACACGGAAGAATGGTTCGATGTGGAGATCGCCGGGACGAAGGTTGCGGGGCGAATCGATCGAGTGGACGGTGCCCCCGACGGAAGCGTCGCCATTGTCGACTACAAGACCGGGAAAGCCCGGTCCCAGGAAGACGCGGACGAGAGCCTGCAGCTTTCCATCTACGCCATGGCTGCCCACGAGATGTGGGGATACAAGATAGGCGACTTAGTATTTCACAATCTCGAGGGAAACATTCCGGTGGTCTCGAGGCGTACGGAATTTCAATTGGCGGAAGCGCGAGAACGGGTGCTGGCTGTGGCGCGCGGCATCGCCGCGGGCAACTTCGAGCCTAACCTCGATTTTCACTGTAACTTTTGCGCGTTCCGCGGATTGTGCCCGGCCCGGGAAAGGCGAGTTCCGAATCCTTCAGCGAATTCTGTTTCGACACCCGCCAACAGTGGAGGAACGTCGCTGGATTGAGCCGTGAGCCCGCGCCCAAACTTCTGCGCAAAAACTTAGGGGACGCTTTCGGCGTCCCCCTTTTTTCGACTTCGTACTGACCTGCTTAGTGCTTCTTTTTCTTCTTTGCCTTTTTTTTCGTTGCCATTGGTTCTATTCTCCCTTCCATTGTTCATGGAAAAATCTGCAACGCTCTTTTGTTGCAACTAATTGATTGTATAGAGTTAATGAAAAATGAAGTCAAGAAAAAAATGTACGCGGTGTAGCGGGCGGTGTTGTACCAAAGTCACAGAGACGAGCGGAGTCAAGAAGAAAATCTCGGACTCCCTCAAGGAAATCGCGCTGCGAGTGTGCGAGCGCAAGGGACGACGGAGCAGAGGCGATCTGGCGCACGGGCGTTCATCGTCTCGTGGAAGGGATCGAACATAGCAGCGATGCTTGCTGGAGGTTCATCATTTTCGCTTGCTGCGGCATCTATAATGAAGCGACGAAATCTTCGCGGGAGCATGATCAATGGCGGCTTTCGATGATGTTGTCATCATTTCCGGGTGTCGTACGCCGGTCGGAAGATTCCAGGGCAGTCTCACCGAATTAAGCGCTACACAGTTGGGCGCCGTGGTCGTTCGCGAGGCGGTGAAGCGCGCTGGACTAAGTTCCGATCAAGTTGACGAGTGCATCATGGGCAACGTGCTCCCGGCCGGCCTGGGGCAAAATCCGGCGCGGCAGGCCGCAATCTTTGCAGGATTGTCGCCGTCAACAGGTGCCATGACAATCAACAAGGTTTGTGGTTCCGGATTGAAAGCAGTGGCTCTCGCGGCGCAAGCGGTGCAGACCGGAAACAGTTCCCTCGTGGTCGCCGGTGGCATGGAATCGATGACCAACGCTCCCTATCTGTTGCCGCAGGCGCGCAAAGGATACCGCCTGGGAAACGGCCAGGTGATCGACTCCATGGTGCACGACGGACTCTGGGATATTTACAACGACTATCACATGGGAGTGACCGGCGAGAACGTGGCGGAGAAATACGGCATCACGCGCGAAGAGCAGGATGAGTTTGCGGTCCAATCGCACCGCAAAGCCATAGCCGCCATCAAGGAGTGCCGGTTCAAATCTCAGATCGTGTCGGTAGAAATTCCGGCCAGGAAGAAAGGCGAAGCCCCGGCACTTTTCGAAAAGGATGAGTGCCCGCGTGAGGATACAACCATCGAAGTACTTCGCTCCTTGAAGCCCGCATTCAAAAAAGATGGTACCGTAACCGCCGGCAACGCACCCGGAATGAACGATGGAGCCGCGGCCATGGTGGTGACCAGTGCGCGGCGAGCGAACGAACTGGGCGCGCCACCCCTGGTGCGAATCGTGGCGCAGGCCACCAGCGGCGTCGAACCCAAGTGGGTGATGATGGCTCCGGTGGACGCGGTGCGAAAAATCTGGGAGAAAACGGGCTGGAAAAACCAGGACGTTGATCTGTACGAACTCAACGAAGCTTTCTCGGTGCAGGCGCTGGGCGTAATGCGCGAACTTGGGCTCGATCCCAACAAGGTCAATGTGAATGGCGGCGCGGTCGCCATCGGGCATCCCATCGGAGCCAGCGGGGCGCGTGTCCTGGTAACTTTGATCTACGAGATGAGTCGCCGCAACGTGAAGCGTGGAATCGCCGCTTTATGCCTGGGCGGGGGCAACGCAGTGGCCATGGCAGTCGAAAGAGATTAAGCACGCGGTGTGCTGGCGGATGCAACCGCACGCAAGGTAACCGTGAACACCGCTCCTCCTCCGGGTGCGTTGGCGGCTTCTATGCTGCCGCTGTGTTCCTTCATGACCGCCTTGCAGATGCTGAGGCCGAGTCCGGTTCCCCGTCCTGGCCGCCTGGTCGTGTAGAAAGGATCGAAGATGCTGGCCAGGATTTCGGCGGGGATCCCCGGACCGTCATCGTGAAAGGTGGCCCAAACCGATTCTCCTTCATTTCCCAAACGGATGCGTAGTGTTCCCCGTTCACGAACCTCGCGAATAGCCTGCTCGGCGTTCAGAATCAAGTTCAGAAAGACCTGCATCAACTGGTGCGGGTCTGCTTGAACTTGAGGCAGCCCAGGCTCGCGGAGAAAGTCCACGGTGATGCTGTTCTTGCGCAGCGAATAGGCATGCAGGTTGAGTGTGCGTTCGACAATCTCCCCAAGATTAACCGAACTTTTTCCCGGCGCAGGCGGCCTCGAGAAATAGGTCAGGTTGTGAACAATCTCGGCGGCGCGGCGGGCCTGCTGCTGCAGTATGGCGACTTGCTTGCGCGCTCCGTCGGTAGTTTGACTGTCCTGCAGAAGTTCGCTGACTCCCAGAATGCTGGTGAGGGGATTGTTGAGTTCGTGGGCGACGCCGCCGATCATCGCTCCCATCGCAGCCAAACGCTCGCTCTGCACGATCTGCTGCTCCAGCTTCTTTTCCGTGGTGATGTCGCGCACCGAAATAATCACGCCTCCGGGCTTGGCGTCGGCGTCAAAAAACTGGCTGGCCGAAGCCCGCATCGTCCGCCAGCTGCCGTCGCGGTGGCGGGCGCCGTATTCCGCGGCTCCAAACATTCTGGCGCTGGAAGCGACGTCGCGGTAAAGCGCCGCGAGTTCCGGAGAGTGGTCCCGGGTTTCGGAGATCTTCTTGCCCAGCAGATCCTCGGGCTGGTATCCGATCATCTCGTGCACGCGCGAACTCACAAAGGTGTAGCGCTCCTCCAGATCGACCACCAGAATGAGATCGGGGAAGCTTTCCAGCAGGCGCCGGCGGAATTCTTCCTGGTGCACCAGTTGGCGCTCAAGTTTGCGCCTTTCCGTGATGTCCACCAGCGTGCCCTGGTAACGGATCAGCTTGCCCGCAGCATCCCACACGGCGCGTGAAGACTCGAGGAACACCGCGGCGGTTCCATCCTTTTTTCGAAGCGTGATCTCGTGCGCGCGCACGCCCCCGCGGTCATTCGACGCCCGGCCGAGCGCAGGCGGTTCCGCGGGATCAACGTTCAGAGTGCTCGGGTCGAGTCCCAATAACTCTTCTTTCGTGGCGTAGCCCAGAACTCTTACCAGCGCGGGATTGGCGTCTAACAGCCTGCCCTCCGGCGTGCTGAAATACGCGCCTTCCTGCAGGGTCTCGAAGAGTTCGGTGAAGCGCAGTTCTTTCTCGTGCTGTCCGGTCACATCCCGTCCCAGCACGCTGACTCCTACGACTTCGCCACTCTTGACGATCGCATTGAGCACGCAATCGAAGTAGAGCGGCCGGGGGTCTTTCTTGAAGCGCACGCGCACCGTGCCCGTCCAGTGTCTCTTCTCCAGAAAGCGGCTGAGTCCGGCTTCCAGGCTGGCGCGCGTCGGTTCTTCGAGGAAGTCAAAAAACTTCTGGCCCACGATCGAAGTGAAGGGCAACCCCACCAGTTCACTGACGCTCTTGTTCACCGTGCGCAACGTGCCATCCAGAGCTACGGCGCAAGCCGCGTCTTCGAAGGAGTCAATCAGTTCCTTGAAGCTGCGCTGCGAGCGCGCAATCATCTCGTTCAGTTGATCAAGTTGCGCCTCTGAGGGGGCCGCGCCCACGTGTTCCTGCAAATCCTGCAGCAACGTCTTGAGCTCGACCACTTCCTTCCGCCGGCCGTAAGCGTAGACCGCCAAAAGCACGGACAGCACCAGCACGCCCAAGGCCGCCGGGCCCAGGTGGTACGGCAGGGCTTCCAGCCGCTCCCAGGCGAGCGCGGCAAAGCCCGCAGCCAGCAGCACCATGAACAACAGGATCCATCGCCAAAGCTGCGATTCTTCGCGCTCCAGATTTTGCGGGCGACGGTTCTGCGGGGGGCGGGAGCGCGGAGCACTATCCGGAGCGGCCTCGGTCATCGGCTGGGGCATCGGGAAGTCACCCGGTTCTGCCTTCGTGGAACGGCAAAACCGTCCATCATTCAGACCACCCGCAATTATAACGGCGGGACCGAACAACCGTGGCTGCCCGTGGCAGAATTTGGTTACTTTGGAGTCGATTTTGAGGGAGTTTCGCCGGCCAAACCGGATTCCGCAACCTCGGCCCTGAGACCGGCGCGGGAATCTGCCACCACTCCTCGTAATCCACAGCCTGACCCTGTGACATCCATCACAGTCTAATCTCACTCGCCGCGTGTACTCTAGGGAACCGTACTGCTCATAATGTGTACTCTTCTTAATTCTTAAACTCGGGAAAAAGCTTGGTCAGGAATCGTAAGAAGGCTGGAGCCAAGAATTCGTGGGGGCAGGTTTCTTGGCGAGACCCACCCCCTCAACAATCGTTGCCGACCGTCGCCGGTGATAACTAATACCCAAGAGAATGATCGTTTTGAAATTTGTTTCCGATTTTCACTGAAGATTTTTCTGGGCACCCGCCGGACACGACTCGGGTTCGATGCCCGTTGTGGGTACCCTGCTAGGGGTGCCCTCCCCTCCCCGTCCGAGTGCCGACATATATATAAAGCAACCCCTATACTCATATATGTATGGGGGTGAATCCCTCGCAAGCGAAAACGCACAGACTAACCGTTCGTCTCTCTGCTTCGAGCAAGACCGAAAATGAAACACCGCTCCTCCGAAGTCCAGTCGCGAGTGAGTTTCTGCCTGATCTTGGCTTCACGGCGTGCGTCTTCGTCCTGTTGCTTCTCTTCTGAAAGATGTTTGGTTTCGGGGCGGTCGGCCTCAACCGGCTTCTCATCGGCAGTCAAGGCTGGTTCCGCTGCGTCCTGCTTAATCTGGGCGATCTTGCGGTCACGCCCATGCACATCTTCAACTACGTCAGCACCACATGAACAACACCCCTCGGACTTTGAGTCCGTGGGTTTTGTAAACTCACGCTTCATAAAATTTCCCCTTATTGATAGTCGCTCCCCAGCGAACTTGGGCCGTGCTCTGCCAGCGCTGCCAAAGCAAACAGACCTATCACGCCGAGACGCGGACAGGAGTGCTTTAACGCCGGGGTTCTTGTTGAAGGCGGGATTAGATGCACAACGCCTGTGCAACTAACTCCACTCTCAACCTACTTTTGATGAAACCATATCGTGAAAGTGAATACAAGAATTATCGGAAAAAACTTCGTCGTCAGTACTTGTCATCCTAATTGACGAGCTATTGCGAACGAAGAATCCGAGTTCGGCAGCCCTTGTTTCTGGAAGTGTCTCTCACGTCACTCAACGGGCTCCAACTGACGAAGCGTTCCCAGGCTGACGAACCTGATTTTCCTCTTCGTTTTCGTCAGTTTCGTCTCGCCCGTGAACCCAATTTTCCTGAGCATCCCCGGCCTGTGCCGCACTGAAAACTTGCCAAAGCTATTCAGCTTCATCGTGAACCCATTCGTCCCTAAATTGTTGAGCAGAGTTTGCTCGATGCACGAGATCACGGTGTCGACAATGTGTTCCGCTTCTTTCTTCGTGGACAAATTCAAAGCCTGCTGAACCCTTGCGGCCAACTCGTTCCGGCCTCTTCGTAAGCTTTCTCGCATGAAGTTCAATTCCTTTCGAAAGAGGTGTTTCACATGTTGAATACTGCGATTGCGACCAATCAACCCACTTTCCCGCTGAATTTGCTTGTTGAAGAGAAGCAGTACAAAACTGACCCGTGCACATTGATCGAAGGCCGCTACGTCGGGCACGACGGATTCGTCGTCCCAAAGGACTTCGACGAGTTCCACCAACGGTTTCCCCACCACATCCCGAACTGGGTCAGACGGCACGCCGACAGGCTTGCCCTGAGGGAGGACTTGGAGGACTGGACGCAAGACCTAATAATCCACCTGAAGTATCTGCCGATCACGTCCAAGCACCGGGAGGCTGGCAAAGTAGACATCGTCCAAACGTTCGATCCTGCCAAGCACCATGGTGCGAACCAGCCTCGGTTTCTGAACTACGTCAACCTCTGCCTCGCGAACAAGTTCAGAACCATGCACGCCAAACGCAGGAAGGACGCTATGTGCCGCACGGTTAATTTGTCGCTGACCGGGCAAGTGGACGACTCCTGTGGGGAAGCGGACGAAAAGTACTGCCACGAGCACTCGGAATACCTTCGCCGGGCTGCAGACATTTCCGAGAAGCGGGCACAGGATGGAACTTTCATTTGGGAGTTCGTTGATTTCGTGAGGCGGAAAGATCCGAGCGTTCTGCCCGCGATAGAGTCGATCCTAGCGACTGGTACGGTGGGCGACGCGGCTGAGTTCCTTGGGATTACCGACGCCCGATTTTCCCGGCTGCGGACTCGTATACGGCAGTTGGGCAGGTGCTTCATGACGGGGGACGACCACATCCCGAAGCAGAGGAGGCCTTACAAGAAGCATGAGAAGGCAGTAGCGACTCCCGGCCTGGTTGCGGCCTGACCAGCCCACGGAAACGCCCTGAGCACCGGATCGGCGACGGTTCGGTGCTTTCCTCTTGAAACACCGCGTTTGACAGTGTGTCGGTCATAGGGCAAGTATCGGTAGATAAACTAGTTGGCTTTCAGCAACGAAGTAACCCGCAGCCTTGCGGCTTCCGCAACGATCGTACCCGCGAGTGCCAGTGCACCACTCCCATGATCCAGCGCTACATCTCAAAAATCTCCGGCCCGCTCATGGATCGCATCGATATCCACATCGACGTGCCCGCGGTGAACTACAAAGAAATGCGTTCAGCCGCTGAACCGGAAGGCTCAGTGAAGATTCGCGAGCGAGTCATGCGCACCCGTCAAAAGCAACTTGAGCGCTTCTCTTCTTCCCGCGAAAAGATTTACTGCAACGCGCAAATGTCATCCCGCCACATCCGCACTTTCTGCGAGCTTTCTCCCGACTGCGAACGCCTGCTCGAGCGCGCCATGACCCAGCAGGGGCTCAGCGCTCGTGCCCACGACCGCATCCTCAAAGTTGCACGCACCATTGCCGACATCGAAGAAACCGCCGCCATCGAGCCCAAGCACATCGCCGAGGCCATCCAATACCGCTCGCTCGACCGCACCTATTGGACCTAGGAATCCGACGAGTAATCCGGAATGGCAATTCTGTCCGCCAGATCGCGGCCGACAGCCAGATCCGCAACCCATGGGATCGCCATCAGGTTGAAGATCTGGTTGCGCAGGAAGAGCGTTAATTTCGACTTCGGCGCAAATGATCCCGCAAAACGCAGCGCGGCCTTCTGTTTCGCGAAAACGAAGGGCGCGAACAAATCCTGATACCGTTGAAAAGCCACGGCGTAGTTACCTCGAGCCCGGTGCAGTTCGCCGGCAAGAATATACGCCGCCACCATGGCCAGAGCCGAACCCTGTCCAGCCAGTAGTGATACGCAGGAGGCCGCGTCGCCCACCAGCGTCACTCGCCCCCGCGTCCACAATCCCTGCTGCGGATCCATCCGGATTTGGCTCACCCGATCGAAATAGAGATCGCCTGTGCGGTCAAGCGCCTCCAGAATCTGCGGGCATTCCCAGCCGCTGTTTCCGAACCGGCTTCGTAGCAAATCTTTTTGTTCCCGAATGTTATCGGCGCCGCCCGCATCTTCAGCCGCAAATATGAATAAGAACATCGTACGGTCGCCGCGCAGAGCAAACCGTCCCACCTGCTGACCCACCTGCGTGTACATCAGATAAACCAGCTCGTCTCTTGGCCTGTAGCCCTCGACCTCAAAGGCGGCAGCCTTGTAACCGAGATACTTCTCAAATCGCCTTTCCTTTCCAAAAACCAGTTCGCGGACCCGTGAATGCAGCCCATCCGCTCCTACCACCAGATCGAATTCGCGCACGCCTCGGCTTTCGAAGCTGACCTCAACGCCACGATCTGTCTGTTCAAGGCGATCCACGCTGTCGCCAAATATTGTTTCCACCTTGCCTTCAATCTTGTCGAAGATGGTCGCCGCCAGTTCCCCTCGTGGAAGGCTGACATAACGGCCACCAGTCATCCGGTCGAATGCGTCGACCGGAAACCCTGCCACACGCTTCCCGCTGCGGTTCACAATCCGTACTTCCCGGAACATGTATCCTCTACGCCTGATCTCCGGCAATAGATCCATGCGGTCAGCAATATCAAAGCCTGCACCCCAGAAGTCGATGACGTAGCCGCCCCTGCGCAAGCCCGGCGCACTCTCCAGGATCGTGGGCTCGAATCCCCAATAGGCCAGCCAGTACGCGAGGGTGAGCCCCGCGAACCCAGCGCCCGATATCAGTATTCTCATCACAAGAAATAAAACACGCCCATCGCCCCATGTCCAGACGGGACGTCCAGAAGGCGGCCGCGTCTACCGACATCGAAAGCGCCCGGCACATTGCCGAATCATCCAGTACCGCTCCCTCGAAGGCACCCACTGGACCTGGGCACCCTCCGCACCGTCAGGGCCCATCCCCCAAAGGTGCAATTGATTCTTTTCCCCGCAACGTGTTATAAAAGCACGTTTTGCACTGGGATGCTTGGAGCAGAGTCTTAATTCCTCTGGTCGGCCCAGGCGCAAAATCCGACGCGGCCAAGCTCGAACTCTCCGTTGTAGGTTTTGCGGTGGAAGCGTGTTCGGAATTCCAGCGAATCCGTCCCCGGGTGCGCCCAAAGGCGTGCTCGAACCTGGATTGTTCGCCGGAAGGCAGTGCCTAAACACGTTTGTATATTCCTGAAAACCGACTCATTTGGAGGACTCATTATGCACTCCGGGCTCGCCACTGCCGCGTTCCAACCACGCCGTGTGGCCACTGGCTTCCTGATTGGCTTGCTGAAAAAGGCTTTCTTAAACAAAGCTTTCTTAAAAAAGACTCTGGCTGTGGCGTCGCTACTGACCCTCGGCGCCGTTGCCGCCCTGGCTCAACCCGCCGGCGAAACCGTCGGTGGCGAAGCTTCGCTGAAACTTCCCGACCTCTCTTCGGTCAGCTTCCTTAAAGATTTCTTCAACGGCAGGTTTGCCATCGACGGCCACCACCTGCTGCTCATCGGTATCCTGTTCTGCATCTTCGGCTACGTCTTCGGCATGACCATCTACGTGCGGCTTAAGAACCTGCCCGTGCATCGCTCCATGCGCGAGATCTCCGAACTGATCTACGAAACCTGCAAGACCTACCTGCTCACCCAGGGCAAATTCATCCTGCTGCTATGGGTGTTCATCGCGGTCATCATCCTGCTTTACTTCGGCGTGCTCGAGCACATGGAAGCCTTGCGCGTTGCCATCATCCTCTTGTTCAGCCTGGTCGGCATCGCGGGCAGCTACGGTGTCGCCTGGTTCGGCATTCGCGTCAACACGTTCGCCAACTCCCGCACCGCATTCGCATCCCTGCCCGGCAAACCGTTCCCCGTCTACCAGATTCCTCTCGAAGCCGGCATGAGCATCGGCATGATGCTGATCAGCGTTGAGCTGTTAATCATGTTGATCATCCTGCTCTTCGTTCCCGGCGACTATGCCGGCCCTTGCTTCATCGGCTTTGCCATCGGCGAGTCCCTGGGTGCGGCCGCTTTGCGCATCGCTGGCGGCATCTTCACCAAGATCGCCGACATCGGCTCCGACCTGATGAAGATCGTTTTCAAAATCAAAGAAGACGACGCCCGCAACCCCGGCGTCATTGCGGATTGTACCGGCGACAACGCCGGCGATTCCGTCGGACCCTCCGCCGACGGCTTCGAAACTTACGGCGTCACCGGCGTCGCCCTCATCACTTTCATTCTCCTGGGCGTGAAGAGTCCCACCGTGCAGGTCCAGCTCCTGGTCTGGATCTTCGTCATGCGCGTGATCATGCTGGTGGCCAGCGCGGTTTCCTACTTCCTCAACGCCGCCATCGCCAAAGCTCGCTTCGGCAATGTCGATGACATGAATTTTGAAACTCCGCTCACTTCCCTGGTGTGGATCACTTCGATTGTCTCCATCTCCCTTACTTTTCTGATCTCATACTTCATTATTCCCGTGCTCGGCAGCGACAGCTCCCAGTGGTGGAAGCTGTCAACCATCATCTCTTGCGGCACCCTGGCGGGCGCCATCATCCCGGAGCTGGTCAAGGTTTTCACTTCGGTTCATTCCCGGCACGTCAAGGAAGTGGTCAAGTCGGCGGAGGAAGGCGGCGCCTCGCTCGGAATTTTGTCCGGCTTCGTGGCTGGCAACTTCTCCGGCTATTACCTTGGTCTCTCCATGATGCTGCTGATGGCGATTGGCTATTACATGAGCACCATGGGTCTCAGCACCATGGGCACGGGCGCCGAAGTCATGCTTGCTCCCGCTGTCTTCGCCTTCGGCCTGGTCGCCTTCGGCTTCCTCGGCATGGGACCCGTAACCATCGCTGTCGATTCCTACGGCCCCGTCACCGACAATGCTCAATCGGTCTATGAACTGTCGCTGATCGAACAGGTCCCGAACCTCGAAGCCGAGGTCCGGAAAGACTTCAACATGTCCGTGAACTTCGAGCGCGCCAAGTACCTGCTCGAAGCCAACGACGGCGCAGGCAACACCTTCAAGGCCACGGCAAAACCCGTGCTCATCGGAACCGCCGTCGTCGGCGCCACCACCATGATCTTCTCCATCATCATGGCCCTCACCGACGGCCTCACCCAGAACGTCGACAAGCTCTCGCTCCTGCACGCCCCGTTCTTTCTCGGCTTGATCACCGGCGGCGCCATGATTTACTGGTTCACCGGCGCGTCCACGCAGGCCGTTACCACCGGCGCTTACCGCGCCGTCGAGTTCATCAAGGCCAACATCAAGCTCGAAGGCGTGGTGAAAGCGTCCGTCGCCGACAGCAAGAAGGTGGTCGAGATCTGTACCAGATATGCGCAGAAAGGCATGTTGAACATCTTCATCGCCGTTTTTTTCGGCACCCTCGCATTTGCCTTTGTCGAACCGTTCTTCTTCATCGGCTACCTTATCTCCATCGCCATCTTCGGCCTCTACCAGGCCATCTTCATGGCCGACGCCGGCGCCGCCTGGGACAACGCCAAGAAGATCGTCGAAGTCGAAATGAAGCAAAAGGGAACTCCCCTTCACGATGCCACCGTCATCGGCGACACCGTCGGCGACCCCTTCAAAGACACTTCCTCCGTTGCCTTGAATCCAGTCATCAAGTTCACCACTTTGTTTGGATTATTGGCGGTGGAGTTGGCCGTGACTCTCACCCACAATCAGGGTTCGACCATCACCAACGTTCTGGCTCTGGCATTCTTCCTTGTCTCCTTCTTCTTCGTCTACCGCTCGTTCTACGGCATGCGCATCCGAAGCGACGGCGCGGAATAGCCCGTCGCCGCGGCTGCAAGGAAACCGATTCATGTGGGGACAGCCGTCCTCGGCTGTCCGCCGCGCCGAGCACGGCATGGCGGTGTGCTGCGGGCGCGCCCACGCCCGCGTGAGGTGTATAACCGAGTGAGTATTGAAGCTTCACTCAAATCACAAAATCACCCAATTCCCTAGTTCGGCCCTTTCATCTTGTCCTTCACGCTGTGCGCCAGCTTCTCGATTTCTTCCGCCTTCCGAACCACTTCCAGCGATAAAACATCCGCATTCGACTTGTCCACATCGGCCTTCAGTTGTACCGCCAGCTTGAGCAGTTTCTCGGTATCGGCCTTCAGGTCGGCCTGCCGCTTCTGGTTGGCTTTCTCGGCCATCTCATGAACCATGCGGCCCTCGCTCTCGTCGACGTCAGCCGGCGCCGCACCGGTGTCGATTCTCGGCGGTGTGGTCGGTGGAACTGGGGGAGCTGGGTTCTGCGCCTTGCTGGAAATCGCCAACAGCAGGCACATAAAAAGCATCCAGGTCATTCGTTGGGATCGCACGGGCTACCTCGAAAACGGGCCTTAACCGCAACGCCCGTTCTTCAAAGTATGACACTTTCGGCGGAGACGACAAACGCAAAATGTTCGGGGAAAGAACCGGTGGAAGACGCCGCAAGGCCGGCAATTCCGCAGAAGAGCGGTACTTCAGCGCCGCGTAACCGTGCCCGTGGGGAACGGGACACTCCGGCAAGCTTGGGGGCAAGCCCTGTTTAGCTCGGCCCCCTACAACGAACTCATATTCGACAGGAACTCACCGTTCGACTTGGCCTTGCCCAGCTTGTCGATCAGCAACTCCATCGCTTCAACCGGCGACAGCGGGTTCAGCACCTTGCGCAGCACCCAGATCCGCGACAAATCCTCCCGCGGAATCAGCAACTCTTCTTTACGCGTGCCCGACCGTTGAATGTCGATCGCCGGAAACACCCGCTTATCCACGAGTTTGCGCTCCAGAATAATTTCCGAGTTGCCCGTGCCCTTGAACTCTTCAAAGATCACGTCATCCATGCGCGATCCGGTGTCGATTAATGCGGTTGCAATAATGGTTAAAGATCCGCCCTCTTCAATATTCCGCGCCGACCCAAAAAACCGCTTCGGCCGCTGCAACGCATTCGAATCCACGCCCCCCGAAAGCACCTTGCCCGAAGGCGGAACAATCGTGTTATAGGCTCGCGCCAGGCGCGTAATCGAATCCAGCAGAATCACCACATCGCGCTTGTGTTCCACCAGCCGCTTCGCCTTCTCGATCACCATCTCCGCAACCTGCACGTGCCGCGCCGCCGGCTCGTCAAAGGTTGAAGAAATCACCTCGCCCTTCACCGACCGCTGCATATCCGTAACTTCTTCCGGACGCTCATCGATCAGCAGTACCATCAAAACCACTTCGGGATGATTCGTAGTAATCGAGTTCGCCACATTCTGCAGCAGCATGGTCTTGCCCGCCCGCGGCGGAGAAACAATCAACCCGCGCTGTCCTTTGCCCAGCGGCGTCAGCAAATCCATCACCCGCGCGCTGGCATTTTCGCGAGTGGTCTCCAGCTTCAACCGCTCCTGCGGATACAGCGGCGTCAGATTGTCGAACAGAATCTTGTTGCGCGCCTCGTCCGGCGACTCAAAATTCACCGCCTCAATCTTCACCAGCGCAAAATACTTCTCGCCCTCGTGCGGAGGCCGCACCTGCCCGCTGATCGTGTCGCCCGTTTTCAAATCAAACTTGCGAATCTGCGACGGCGACACATAAATGTCGTCCGGCCCCGGCAGGTAGTTGTAATCGGGCGAACGCAAAAACCCGTAGCCGTCCGGCAAAATTTCCAGCACGCCCTCGGCGAATATGTGCCCTTCCTTTTCGCTCTGCGCCTGCAAAATCTTAAAGATAAGGTCCTGCTTGCGCAGTCCGCTGGCCCCGGGCAGCTCCAAGGTCCTTGCAATCTTGGTCAGCTCGGTAATGTTCTTTTCTTTTAATTCAGCAATGGTCATGATTCACCTAAACCCGCGCACTAATACGTATTCCGTAGTGTCTGCGGGAGATTTTCAAAGGAGGGTATTCAGGGAAGACAAATCACCACAAGGCAGGCGGACGAGGCTGCTTTTTACGCAGCCCGCCGTTGTGCCTCTGCAAAATTCTCCGGCTCCGACAGAACTTCTTGCCGCTCCGCCCCTGCGATCCGGTCCAATACACCGTTCATCGTTTCCTGGATTCTGGTGCTGGGCCGATGGAACTTCCGCGTGGCCTTGGAGGCGAGCTGGCACAGCATATACCGGTTCCGTAACGTTTGTAAAGCGTCAAACACACGATCCGAGCGCATGTCTGTCTTGCTCCTTCCTTTATAAGTATGGGCATCTCGCCTTCGCCCTTGTCCCAGGAAATTGGCTAGAATAGCAAATGCAGTCCTAAGCCACTGATTCCACTAAGGTTTTAAAGGAGTTAGCGCAATTCCTACCCGAATAGATGCTTATCCGGACCCCGAAGATGCTCGTTTTTCCTGTTTTGGGCTTACAGGTCCAGGTCCGAGACCATCACACGACAGACCCGGAAACTCCGAATGTCCGTGGAACACCACACTCTATCCGGAAACCGCTTGCAGGTCAATAGATTTCTGCCACCTTTACGTATCTTTACCGTCAACCCCGAAGCCGCCATCCCTGCTCAACCACCAGACGTGATTCACAGCCGCTTACTCCCCGGCCCCACTCCCAAGCCACTTCCAAGCCTCCCGGTACCCCTCCCACCGCGCCGTCCGGCTCGTCAAATCCGGAGAAAATCTCAAACTCTTGACCCCGGCAAACGCCCCCACCGGCAGCAAATACCAAGCCTGTTTCCCCTCAACCCCCTCCTGCATGACGTGCGCCGCCAGCACATCAATATCCCGCGCCGTATAGGTCTTTTTTCCCTCGCCCCGCGTCGAGTAAACCGGCTGCACGTCATATCCTCCTCGATTCAACCGCCCCGTACCCTTAACCTGCACCCGCAACAACTTTCCTTCCGGCCGCGAAGCGGCGAGAACCACCGGGGAATCTGCCTTGCCGGAGCGCCGAATCTCGCGAATCCACCCCAGCCCTTCACTCCAACCTTACCAACACCGCCACATCCAGGCCCGAATAATATTTCTTAATATCCCTCGCTCCGTACTTCTCGCGAAATTTCTCCACCACAGACTTCACCGCCTTCGCGCCGGTCACAAGTACGGCCCGAAATTCCCCCTGCGCGCCCCGGGCATCAATCCCAATCGTCGCATTCTCCCGCAGGTTCTGGTACCACTGCGTCTCCGACCCAGCCACCGGCAGCAAATGCAGCTTTTCGCCCTCCAGCACAAACCACACCGGAAGCGAAATTTTCCGCCCCGACTTTCTCCCAATCACGCCGATCTTGACCTCCCGGCGTCGCTCCAGCCGCTCCTTAAGATTGTCCTTCGAACTAGCCACGGCAACCCTCCTTAACACCGCCAACTATTCTACGTCCAGGAGTGCGTCGGCGAACGGGAAGGGCACGACTTCAGTCGTGCCACAAGGCTGGCGGGGACGAGCAAGAGCGGCGCTTCAGCGCCGCGTAAACGCCCCACCTCAGCCGCAAAGCGGCGGCAGAATACAGCCATCAGCCTGCCCTGAGCGCAGTCGAAGGGACATAAATCCTGGGCGCGCGACCCTTCAGCTGCGGAACGGGGACACCTCCTACCCGCCGCCCTCGACGTTGACTTTGCCTTCGACCACAACCTCATCAGACGAGGGTGCCCCATCTTTCGCGTCTTTTGCGAAAGATGGGAACCACGGACCGGTGCAATGAGTGTAATGATTCCATAACAATGTCGGCTCCCAGGCCCGAGTAGACTTTGGAGGCGCAAACCAACCAAAGGGCTCGGAGGAAAGGAGCCGAACATGTTGATCATAGGTTGTGACTATCATCCGAG
>JBARJF010000053.1:0-13610 GCA_049800135.1 Candidatus Sulfotelmatobacter sp. | reverse complement strand
CGCCGCGACATGGGGAAGGCGCGGATATCCACCAGGGTTTCAATCGCGTGAGCCTGAAGTGTCTCGATTAACTCGTCGAGCGAGCGGGTCGAATGTCCGACGGTGTAGAAGAGCGCCAATGCTGTTTCGATGCGAGACGATCATGCAACGATGCGCTTGAGAGCGGTCATCACCGCCGCATCCTGTTCCGGAAACACCGTCCGCAAATCCAGCAGCACGCGGCCCTCCTCAACCCGGGCGATGATCGGCGGCTCCGACGCACGCAGACGCGCGGACAATTCGTCGGCGCTCAAGCCTTCGCAAATCAGCGCCAGCACTCGCGTGGGCAAAACAGAAGACGGCGCCGCGCCTCCGCCGAGGATGGATTCCCCGTCCACGATTTCAACTTTCAATTTCGGCGCTGCGACTCGCGCCGCCATCGCTTCGGCTCGTTTGCCAATCTCTTCTCTGGTGAGCCGCATCATGCGCAGCGTGGGAATCGCATCGTGATCCCGCCGCACATAGGCGAGAAGCGTCGCTTCCAGCGCGGCATAGATCAGCTTATCCACCCGCAACGCGCGGAACAGCGAATTCGACCGCATGCGCGCCATCAACTCCGAACCGCCGCTGATCAACCCCGCCTGCGGACCGCCCAGCAGTTTGTCGCCGCTATAGGTGACAATATCGACGCCGCTGCGCAGGCTGTCCAGCACTCCCGGCTCGCCGCCGATGCCGATCGAGCGCAGGTCCAAGAGCGCGCCGCTGCCCAGGTCTTCCATCAGAGGAATGCCGCTCTTGCGCGCCAGGGCCACCAATTCCGCCATAGCGGCCTGTTCGGTGAAGCCGGTCATCTCGAAGTTTGAGCGGTGCACGCGCAGTAGAAGGCGCGTCCGTTCGGTAATGGCCTGCTCATAGTCGGCGGCACGGGTACGGTTGGTCGTGCCCACTTCGCGCAGGATCGCGCCCGACTTCGTCATCACCTCAGGAATGCGGAACGATCCGCCGATCTCCACCAGCTCGCCGCGCGAAACGATGACTTCTCCGCCATCCGCCAAGGTGTTCAGCGCCAGCAGCACCGCGGCCGCATTGTTGTTGACCACGATGGTAGAGACATCTGCCCGTGTGGAGACAGCCGCCTCGGCTGTCCCGCTTCGAAGCGCTTCCTTCTGAGATCCCGTCCCGAGCATGTCATTACTCAGCAGCTTGCGAAACAGGCGGTCCACGTGTACATCGCGCCGGCCCCGCGCACCAGCGGCGAGATCAAACTCCAGATTCGAATAACTCGCCGCCGTGTCGCGGATGTGCTCGATCGCCGCATCGCCCAGCGGAGCGCGACCCAGGTTGGTGTGCAGGATCACGCCGGTGGCGTTGATCACCGTCCGCAGCGAATAACTCAGCGTCTGGCGAAGTTGGTTCTCTACCGCTCCCGTCAAGCCAGAAAGCGCAAGCTCCAGCGCGTTCTCATCCAGCAATCCCGATGTAATCTCCTGCCGCAGCCGGGCCAGCACGGCGCGCGCCGCCTCCACTGCGCACTCATGGCCGTAGCTTGCAGCGAGTGAGCGAACTGCAGGCCCGCGCATCACGTCATCTACGGAAGGCAACTTGCGAAAAAGTTCTGATGGCGCCGTGCTCTTCACTCGAGGATTATCCCACGGAAGGCCAAGCACTGGCCCATCACAAATTCGACTCAGCACTCTTACTCACAAATAGCGGGAGGGCTTTTTCGCCGGTATTTGACTCTGAACTGTCCCTCCAGATGCTGGCCACCGAACTCGGCCGTATACTTGCCCAAGATTCGCTTGTTACTTCCTTTCGTCTCATTTAGCCTAATCCTTGCCTGAGTAGCATCCTCGCATTTACCAATGCCAGAACAACGCTTGCCCTGAACGTCCAGCCAGCCAGCCAGCACCCTCAAACATAGGAGTGGGGATTGGAGATCCGCTACTCAACCGAAAGACAAGCTCCTGGCCTGGGGAGGCCCCGCCGAATTTGCCTATGTGGAATGTGGTGCCGCTGCAGTCTCCTTCAAACCAGCCCTTGCCACCATCGGCCGCCGAGATTGAATGACTGGCTTGAAGCATGAGCGCGATCAGGAGGAACCTTAGGTGAACTCTCATATTGCTCCGAGTTATAGTGTGTGCAGATAAGCGAGCAGGTTCTGCATGTCTTGCGAACTCAGCACCGGGGCGTAGGCCGGCATGTCGGGGCGGCCGTTACGAATAATGTCGGTTACGCGCTCATCGTTCGCGGGCAATCCGGTTTGGCGAAGATATTGATGCTGGAACACGCCCTTTAGCCCGGGACCTTTCTTTCCCTTGGTGGAATAGGGGCGATGACAGCGGTCGCAGTAGTTGTCGTAAATCTTGCGCCCCGCGGCCTGCTGGGGGTTGAGGCCGAGTTCGGCGTCCGATTTGCGCCGCTCCACATCGCAACCCGAGAACGCAGCAAGCATCAGCGCAGCGGCCAGAGCCACCACAATCGAGCGCTGGCGGGCGCTCGCGAGTTTCGGGCCTCGCTGCCCTGAGATCACTTCGGTCATTCGCTTCATTTGTATCCCGGTCCTGATCGCTTGCGGCTTGATCACGAATCGCTCGAGGCCGGCGTGCAATTTGTGCGCGTTTCCCACAGACGCCGCAATCCCTCGCGCCTTACAATGATAGACGAAAGCCGAAAGCCATGCCGGTCGCGGTGAAGCGGGTGTACGAATCGGTGTCGCGCTCCGATGGAGCGCGCGTTCTTGTCGACCGCCTGTGGCCGCGCGGTGTTCGCAAGCCGGATGCCGCCGTGCACCAGTGGCTGCGCGATCTCGCTCCCTCCAACGAATTGCGGAAGTGGTTTCACGCGCAGCCGGAGCGATGGACGCTCTTTCGCAGGCGTTACCTGAAAGAATTGGCGCGTCCCGAAGCCGAAAAAGATTTGCAGAAGCTGTATGGCCTGGCTCACCGCAGGAAACGTCTCACACTCTTGTATGCCTCGAAGAACTTGCAGCACAACAACGCCGTTGTGCTGAAGGATTTGCTCGACGGAATGCGCAAACCGCCGACCGGCACGGGGCCCGGCGCACTCCGCGCCTTGGGCGCTCGGAGTGCCGCGGTGAAGCGCCGGTAACGGAATTCCGCGCGGCTGCAGCCTGCTTCGCCGGAAGACTCCGTTCGGTCCGGCTCCGCCAATGTTCGGTCTGGTTCCCGGCAATCTTTATTTCCTGCTCTTTCATTTAGAATCTGCCGCATGAGGGCTGTCTTTCAATGGAGCCTGGGGACGCGCACGCTCGAACTGGGCAAGCGCACGCTCATCATGGGCATCGTCAACGTGACTCCCGACTCTTTCTCCGATGGCGGGCTTTATTTCGATTGCGAAAAAGCCACGGCGCACGCGTTGCAGTTGCTCGACGAAGGAGCGGACATCATTGACGTGGGCGGAGAATCCACGCGTCCCGGCGCCAGCGTGACCGCCGTGTCTCTGTTGTCAGAAGGCCGCGGCGATAAGGAAATGAAAGAAAAAAATGTTGCAGCGAGTTCTGCCGCGGCAAAGGTTGCAGTGAGCGAAGAAGAAGAATTGCGGCGCGTGTTGCCGGTGATTACAGGGCTCAAGAAACTGCGTCCGGATGCGGTGGTCTCCATCGACACCTACAAATCCGGCGTGGCGCGCGCGGCGGCAGCGGCGGGAGCCGAGATCGTCAACGATGTCAGCGGATTCCGCTGGGACGGACAGATGGCCAGAACGATTTCAGAAATAAAATGCGGAGCCGTTCTGACGCACATGCGCGGACGCCCCGACGAGTGGCGCGCTCTGCCGCCGCCCGCCGATGTGGTTCTGCTGGTCATGCGCGAGCTTCGAGAATGGTCGGCAGCGGCGGTGCTGGCCGGCGTGCGGCGGGAACGAATCACGCTCGATCCTGGCTTTGGCTTCGGGAAGAACCTGGAGCAGAACTATCCGTTGCTGGCTCGCTTTCAGGAATTGCAGTCGCTAGGCTTTCCGCTGCTCGCCGGCACGTCGAGAAAATCGTTTCTTGGCCGCATGCTGGCGAAGGACGGGAAGGACGCTGCTCCGGCGGAGCGGCTGTACGGAAACCTGGCCGCGCAGACCGCTTTGATTCTGAAGGGCGCGCATATTTTGCGGACGCACGACGTGAAGGCGGCTGTAGAGGCGGCCCGGGTGAGCGATGCGATTCTGGGGGCGCGCTAGCCTGTGGAAATCTGCCAGAAGAAATGTTGCCGTGGGTCGACTTATCGGGGTTTCGATTCTTTAGGCCGGGGAATCGAAAGTTCGACCCCCCCTCCCCCCTCCCTCTAGTGGAATCATCGAGTTAGCAAGAAATTCCTTGCAAAATCCGGATGTCAAAGAACTTAGGTACTAAAATCGGCAAAACAAAGGACTTAGAGGCGTGACCATGGGGGCTGACCCGACCGTCACGGCCTCGACCATGATTGCGCGATTTGGTTTTGAACGCAAGGTCAGATGTCACACGGGGGCTGTGGAAATATTTGGGACGCGAAATCTGGCCTCGGAGAAGAAATGGCGGTGCGGCTCAGAGGGGAAATTTCTTTTGCCGAGAGAGCCGGTCAAAGATGACAAACAGGAGCACGATCACGACGAAGACCATCCAGCTTGCTTCGGGGCCGAGCAGGCCGCCGGTGAGCCATTGCGGGCCCTGCCAGCGGGTTGCAAGCAGATGGCCGACGGGAAACTGGCCGGCGTTTTGTCCCGACCATACGAACAGGTTGGCGAAATCGAAGGCCGCGTGGAAGCCGATGGCGAAGGTCAGTGAGCCGGTGCGGCGCACGGTGAGGCACATGAACAGGCCGAGCAGGCCGGTGGAGGCGAAGTCTTCCCAGCGCTCGTGCGGCTTGAAGAAATAGTGCAGCGCGCCGAAGCCGATGGAGAGCAGAATAGCCGCCAGCCAGAAGCCAATGCCATCGGCAAGCGTGGCCAGGATGTAGGCACGGAATTGAAACTCCTCGGAGAATCCGATGAGCAAGTTGGCAACCAGCCAGAGACCGGCGAAGTACCAGAAGGTGCCGCCATGGATGGCGAGCCCGAGAATGCGGTAGCCGCCGAAGGCTGCAATCAAGCCCACGAGCAGCGAAGTGGAAGCGATGCCCCAACCGAGTCCAACCCAGAAGTCGCCCGCGAAGGCGTGGCGCAGGGGAATGCCGTAATCAAGAAAGCGGCGGCGCTCGATGCGAGCCATAATCCAGGTGGCGATCAGCACTTCGATGAGCGCGGTCAGCTCGTCGAAGATGGTGCCTACGGGATCGAGGAACGGCCGCTGCCGGGGATGAAAAATCCTGGGGACGATCCAGTTCGCCAGGTAGGAGAGTCCCACGAAGATGCCGACGAAAATGAGCAGGCGCCAACCGGCGCGCAAGCCACGAGAGTTGAGGAAGATTTTTCGCATGTGGTTAAGTACGCTCGCTTTAGATATTTCGTTTCCCCGATATCCCTTCTGGGATTGGCTTCTAAAACGCCTTGCCTGAATCCAGCAGAATCGTTACCGGCCCCTGGTTCACCAGTTCTACCTTCATCATTTCCTGAAAGCGCCCAATTTCGCAGGGCAGGCCGGCGGAGCGAATCTGGGCTACGAAGAACTCGTAGAGCTGACGGGCTTTATCTGGAGGAGCTGCGGCGTCGAAGGACGGGCGCTTGCCGCGGCGCAAGTCTCCATACAGCGTGAACTGGGAGACCGCCAGCACGCCGCCGCCAACTTCTTGCAGGCTGCGATTCATTTTCCCCCGATCGTCTTCAAAGACGCGCAAGCCGGCAATTTTGTTGGCCAGATAGATGGCATCGGCCTCGGTATCGTCGCGGCCGACGCCCAGCAAAACCAGCAGGCCGAGGCCGATCTGGCCGGTGACCTCTCCATTCACGGTGACCTGGGCGCGGATCACGCGCTGCACAACGGCACGCATGTGACTTGATGGTAGTGTCTCAATTTGCCAGCGTTGACCATGGAGGCAGTCGAGGTTGGCTCGACGGACAGCCGAGGGCGGCTGTGCCCGCATAAACCCAGCTGTCCCTAGATGAACCTTGCTGTCCCCACAATTAACCTTGACCGTTGGTTTGACCGTTCCGAGCGGCCACGTTTAGGATGCTGAATGTATAACACAGCGCCGGCCTGGATAAGCTTGCGTTTCCTTTACAGCCATTTGCCGGGGACATTACACTACACGCTCGCCTATTTTCAGCGCGGTGGCGCCTGCGAGCGACAAAATCGCGGAGGGTTTGGGCGAGAGCAGAACGGAAAGTGGAAAACCGCGATCCCGAATCCCGGCACGGAATTTCAAATCCAATCGAGTTAAGCGAGGAGAAACATGGCAGCCGTTGACGAGAAAGTGAAGCAGATTATCGTAGAGCAGTTGGGCGTGGATGAAGGCGAGGTCACTTCGAGCGCTTCGTTCGTGGACGACCTGGGAGCGGATTCGCTGGACACGGTGGAACTGGTGATGGCATTCGAAGAAGGCTTCGACATTGAAATTCCCGACGAGGATGCGGAAAAGATCCGCACCGTGCAGGACGCCATCGATTACATCTCCAAGCATTCGAAAGGCGGCAAGTAGTTTGGGACGCAGGGTCGTAGTTACCGGCATCGGCCTGATCTGCGGGGTGGGCAACAGCACCGGAGAAGTGTGGGAGGCGGTGCTGGCCGGGAAAAGCGGGGTGAGCCGCATCACCCAGTTCGACTGCAGTAATTTCGCCTGCCAGATCGCCGCCGAGGTCAAGAACTTCGATCCGCTGAACTTCATCGAAAAAAAAGAAGTGAAGAAGATGGGGCGCTTCATTCACCTGGCGATTGCGGCCGCGGATGAAGCGTTCAAAATGTCGGGGCTGGGGATCACGCCGGAAAACGCGGAGCGGGTGGGGGTGCACATCGGGTCCGGCATCGGCGGGTTCGACATTATCGAGCGCGAGCATACGGCGCTGATGGAAGGCGGCCCGCGGAAGATTTCCCCTTTCTTTATTCCGGCGGCCATTGTCAATCTCGCGGCCGGCCAGGTGTCGATGCGGCTGGGAGCCAAGGGTCCGAATGAGGCGACGGCGACGGCTTGCACTACGAGCGCGCACTCCATTGGAGATTCTTTTCGCATCATTCAGCACAACGACGCGGATGTGATGATTGCGGGCGGGTCCGAGGCCGCCATCACCCCGATGGGGGTCGGCGGATTCGCGGCCATGCGCGCGCTTTCGACGCGCAATGACGATCCGGAAAAGGCCAGCCGTCCCTGGGACAAAGATCGCGACGGATTTGTGATGGGCGAGGGCGCGGGCATCCTGGTGCTGGAAGAACTGGAGCACGCGAAGGCGCGTGGAGCAAAAATTCTTGCCGAAGTGGCCGGCTACGGCATGTCGGGTGACGCCTACCATATGACGCAGCCTGCGCCCGAGCACGAAGGCGGATTCCGGGTGATGCGCAACGCCACGCGCGACGCCGGCATCAGCCCGGACAAAGTGGATTACGTCAATGCCCACGGCACGTCGACGCCGATCGGCGACACGCTGGAGGCGCACGCCATCCGCAACTTTTTTGGCGAACATAAACTTCCCGTCAGTTCCACCAAGTCAATGACCGGCCATCTGCTGGGCGGGGCGGGCGGCCTTGAAGCCGGCATCACCGTTCTCGCCCTGCGCGATCAGATCCTGCCGCCCACCATCAACCTGGTGAGCCAGGACCCGGAAACCTGCGGCATGGACTTCGTTCCCAATCAGGCTCGCAAGGCCAAAGTCGAATACGCCATGTCGAACTCTTTCGGCTTCGGGGGGACGAACGGAGCGCTGCTGTTCCGGAGATGGCCGGAGTAGAAGCGATGCAATCCTCCGGTGGATCGCTTGCCGAGGATTGCTGGAGCGGCGGCGATTCTTGCTTTACATTCCTCAGGAAGCGCCAAGCGCGCCGTTTTCATTGACTTGATTTTGCATCCCGCCTAACATAGCTCGACTCCAGAATTGGCAAACGCATGATCGGCGAAACCATTTCTCACTACCGCGTGATTGAGAAGCTGGGGGGCGGCGGCATGGGAGTGGTTTATAAGGCCGAAGACCTGAATCTGCACCGGTTTGTCGCGCTGAAGTTTCTGCCCGATGAAGTAGCCAGAGATCCGCAGGCATTGATCCGTTTTCAGCGAGAAGCGCAGGCGTCTTCCGCGTTGAACCATCCGAACATCTGCACGATTTACGAAATCGGGCAGCACGAAACGCAATCCTTCATTGCGATGGAGTTTCTGGAGGGGAGCACGCTGAAGCACCGCATAACCCATCGTGCACTGGAGGTGGGACCGCTGCTGGGGCTGGCCATAGAGATTGCCGACGCGCTCGAAGCGGCGCACGCCAAGGGGATCGTGCACCGCGACATTAAGCCGGCGAACATATTTGTGACCGAGCGCAATCATGCGAAGATTCTGGATTTTGGATTAGCGAAAGTAATTGCGGAACGGAGCAAGATGGCAGGCTCGGCAGAAGCCACGGCCGGGCCTACGGTGGGGGTGACTCCGGAGCAACTGACCTCGCCCGGCTCCGCATTGGGCACGGTGGCTTACATGAGCCCGGAACAGTCGCTCGGCGAGGAGGTGGACGCGCGCACGGATGTGTTCTCGTTTGGCGTGGTGCTCTATGAAATGAGCACCGGGGAGCTGCCGTTTGAAGGAGGGACCTCGGCGGCAATTTTCAACGCGATTCTTAATAAGACGCCGACCACAGCACTGCGCTTGAACCCGAAGCTGCCGCCGGAGCTGGAACGGATCGTCAATAAAGCGTTGGAAAAGGATCGCGATTTGCGATATCAGAGCGCCGCCGAAGTGCGATCCGATCTCAGGCGCCTGCAGCGCGACTGGCACCCATCGTCACGGCAGATGGCGGCCGCCAGGGACTCAGGCGAATCGGCGCCCGCCGAGAAGGCGGTGGAGGGCGGGCAAGGGATTGCTCCCCGGGCGGCAAAGCGCGGGCATTTACCCTGGCTGGCCGGCGCAGCGTTGTTGGTGCTGGGTGCGGTTGCCATCGCCAGCTTCCGGGTGGGTGAGCAAAGCGCCACAGCGCCGGTACCGACCTTTCGCGAGCTGAGCTTCCGCCGCGGGTCGCTGCAGGCAGCGCGATTTGCGCCAGACCCGCGATCGGCGGTTTACAGCGCCAGTTGGGAGGGCAATCCGGAAGCGGTGTTTATCAGCTCGGCGAATTCGACGGAATCCCGCGACCTGGGCTTGCCGGAGACGGAGGTATTGGCGGTGTCGCCGACGGGACAGATGGCGGTGTTGCGGCACTTCAGTGTCAGTCCCAATCATTTCATCCATCGGGGCACGCTGGCTCAGGTTTCGATCGGGGCGGATGCGCCGCGCGACCTGCTGGACAACGTGGAAGGTGCGGATTGGGCTCCCGGCGGAGAAGCGTTAGCCGTGATCCATGTGGTGAATGGGGAAACCCGGATCGAGTATCCGATCGGCAAAGTGCTGTACGAAACCGCAGGCTGGATCAGCCACTTGCGCTTCTCGCCCAAAGGAGACCGCCTGGCATTTATTGACCACAACCTGCTCGGAGACGACGGGGGCACGATCAGCGTGGTTGACCTTAAAGGCAAGAAGGTGGATCTGACGGAACGTTGGGCAAGCGCGTTTGGAGCGGCCTGGTCGCCTTCCGGGGACGAGATCTGGTTTACCGCGACTGCAACGGGCTTCAGCCGTTCGCTGCGCGGGGTCACGCTGTCGGGCAAGGTTCGGGAGCTGCTGAGCGCACCGGGAACGCTTACGCTGCATGACGTGGGAGCTGGGGGGCGGGCTTTGATTTCTCGTGACGCCATGCGCGCCGGGGCAATCGGGTTGGCGCCGGGGGAAAGCAAGGAACGCGATCTGAGCTGGCAGGATTGGACGGTCCCCATCGACATTTCCGAAGACGGGAAGCTCATGCTGTTTATTGAGGCGGGCGAGGCGGGCGGCGGGGAATACGCAGTGTTCAGCCGCGATACCGATGGGACCTCCGCAGTGCGTCTGGGCCAGGGTTCCGCGGAAGCGTTATCGCCCGACGGGGAGTGGGCTCTGGTCCTGCGGCAGAATATGTCCCCGCCCGATTTCGTGCTTCTTCCCACGGGAGTGGGGCAGCAGCGTCCGGTTTCGACGGGCAACGTAGTTCCCGGCTCCGGGGGTGAATTTCTCGGCGATTCCAAGCGAGTGCTGTTTGACGGTCATGAACCGGGACGTGCCTCGCGCGTGTATATTGCGAACTTAAGCGGTGGTGCGCCCCGTCCCATCACTCCCGAAGGATTTAATTTGGGGACCCACCCCCACTCGGTTTCGCCCGATGGCAAGCAAGTTGCGGTGGTTAGCGGCAATGGCATTGCACTGGTTTCCATGGACGGCGGCAGTCCGCAATCTGTCCCCGGCTCGTTACCCAATGACACTCCCTTGCGTTGGGAAAAAAGCGGGAAGGCGTTGTTTGTAGGACAGCGCGGCGAAACATCTTGCCCGGTCTCGCTTCTGGATGTCGAGACGGGCAAGAGGACTCCGTGGAAGACGGTCCGTCCGGCTGACCTGGCGGGAGTGGTGGGGGTGGCGTGCCCCCGAATTGCCGCCGACGAACAGCATTACGTTTTCGGATATGTGCGCGACCTCTCCGATTTATTTCTTGTGGAGCATCTGAAGTAGACGAGAACGCCGGGAGTGTAGGAAGTCCCCTCACTGCGCGACACTCACCCATTCGTGGACAGGTGGCGGCGAACAGCCAATGTGTGTAGTAGCGATATTTCGCCAACAATCCGGCAATTCGGGCTGCCAGGCTCACATCCCTTTGGTCATCTTGATCGCCGCAAGTTTTTCATATATAGATATTCTATATATAGGGAGGGCAAATCCAGATGGCATCCGTCAGCGCACAGATTAAGCGGGGCAGCGCGGAACTCGCCGTCCTGACGCTGCTCGCCGAATACCCTCTGCACGGTTACGAAATCGCCAAGCAAATCGAGGCGCAAAGCGGAGGCGTACTGCGCTTCGATATGGCTTCTCTTTACCCTATGCTTTACAGCTTGGAACGAAAAAGCTGGGTCAAAGCGGAGTGGCGGACCTTGCCCAATGGCCGCCGCCGCCGCTGTTATCGGCTCACGCCTTCGGGCCGGAAGCATATCGCGCCGCTGCGCGCGGAGTGGCGGGCCTTCTTCCGGGCGTTGCAGAGCGTCACGGGTTTTCAAAATGCCTGACTGGAAGCAGATCGTTCGTGAGAATCTCCGCGTGGTCGGGGTTCGTTCACCGGAATTCACCGAGGAACTGGCCGGTCACCTCGAAGACAGCTACGAAGCTCTTCTGCATGAGGGCATGTCGCCGGAGGTGGCCTTTCACCGCACCATGAGTCAGATCGAGGGCCGTCGCAGGATTTGGCTCGCACTGCGATTTTTACGGGAGGGTGTTATGGCTGGATTCGTCCGCAAGGTTTTTCTGCCCGGACTGCTGACGTCCGCAGCATCCGTTTTTTCCAGTTGGGCGTCTGAAGACCTTCTCCGCGTCCACCCCCGATTCATCTTTATGCACGCCAGCCAAATCCAACAGGTCCGCGTGTTCCTGTATATGCCACTGTGTTGGTGGTGTCTGCTCCCCGTTTGCGGTGTGCTCGGAGCGCTCCTCTCGCAGCGCAATGGAGGTTCGCGGCAGCAATGCATCGTGGCTGTTCTTTTTCCGAGCGCGTTCATGGGCGCCTGGCTGTTCCTGGGGCGCTCTCCCTTTCTGACTACACTTTTGGATTTAGTGCGTCACCACTTGTGGGACTCTGCTCATTGGGAGTTACTGGGACTGTCGCTGCTCTCATACGCAGTAATACCGGCGGTGTTCCTGTTGTTGGGCGTTGGCGTGGCGGAAAGGATTGGCAAGGTGTCTTCCCAGACACCCTGCAAAATATAGTGAGGTTCCAAAATGCCTGATTGGAAGCAGATCGTCCGCGAGGATCTTTTCGTCCTCGCCGATGAGTCTGGTCCCGGCACAGGTTGAGCGGCCCCACTGGTAGCCCTGGACTACGGGATGAGCCCGAAGACCGCGCCCTGGCCGCCCGCCCCGCCGAGCTCAGTGACGCCAAAAAGTACGCCGTTCTTACCAAAGATGACGCCTCCACTCGGCGACGAACCGTCCTTTGCGGAAGCCGGAAAACTGTGCAGAACGGTCTCGGTCCAATTAGCGCCCTCGGTTGCGGGCGGGCTCAGATCGAACACGATACCGCAGCCTCCGTTGAAGCAGATTCCGGAACCATTTCCGCCGCCATACCACGTTATGCCATAAAGATTTCCGGCCTTGTCGAAAATTACACTGGCCACAGGAGAGACGCCGTCGTTTTGATTAGCGAAATTGTAAAGGATGTTTTCGGTCCACGCGCCGCCCGCCACCGTGGGAGGCACCAACTGGAAGACGGTGCCGAGACCGTACTGGCCGCCAGCCACGGACGTGCCGTAGAGAGCGTTCCTGCCGTGGAGTGTCAGACCGCCATTGGGGGAATAGCCATCGGTCGCCGTGCCCCTGAAGGCGTAGAGAACCTTATACGTCCATGCCTCACCCTCTGTGGCCGGAGGAGCGAGCCGGTACGCCACGCCCCCATTATGCAGGCCGCCCTCGTAAGTCGTACCGTAAAGGTAGCCCTTCGAGTCGAATGTCGGAGTGCCCTCGGGATAGCTGCCTTGCCCGAAGTTGAAGTAATGGATCACGGTCTCTGTCCACGCCGCTCCTTGCGTGGCAGGGGGCCGCAGCTGAAATAAGGTGCCGCATCCGGTGTTGCAGTTTGCATTGTGTCTCTCACGTCTCCATAGATGGTCGTGCCGTACAGATTGCCCGAAGTATCGAAGACCAGTCCCGAATACGGATAGTCACCGTCGTCGCCGGATAGTCCTTGAAAGGTGTAGAGCAAGGATTCGGTCCACTGGCCTCCCGCAGTCGCAGGAGGCGCGAGCTCAAAGACAACCCCGACGGAGTCTCCTCCGAACTCAGCCGTACCATAAAGGTTGCCTGCCTGGTCAAAGATGACTCCCGCGTTTGGCAATTCACCATCGCTGCCGCCGGTGAAGCTGTAGAGCACGGTCTGAGTCCATTTCGTGCTTGGCGGCACCGGCCGCAACAGTTCATAGACATCTCCGTCACCGAACTCACCGCCTGCGGAAGCCGTGCCATAGAGATTGCCCGCACTATCGGCAACCAAGTTTCCTACAGGTTCGCTCCCCGCAGATTTGTTGGCGGGAAAAGAGTAAATGACGTATTCGGTTGGACCGGCGGCGAAGGCAGGGCACGCGAACCACAGCATGGCGATAAGAACGAAGAGCGCGGGCAGCCCGCACCTGACGAATAGAGATTGTTGGAGCGACATAGGGAGAACCTCCTGGATTGTTGGGATCCGCGTAGACGCCGGGGGATGGGCGCGCAGATGAGCGTCGGCCGGACAACCGCAACAAAGTATATGCCTGGTCCGTGTAGTCTGCAATTGCGCCTTGCCCGGTCCACGCGGACTGATTAAGCGCGATCAGCCCGGGGATTCAGCCTGCATGTTGCGATCAACGATTTGGCTAGAGCGTGTTTCAAAAATACCTCCGAAGCGTAATCCAGAAGCACGCGAGGTAGAAGAAGGCGTAGTAGGTGGAAAGTAAATGCTCATGACGAACCAACAAGCGGCGAAACTGTCCGAGCCACGCG
>JBARJF010000052.1:0-51680 GCA_049800135.1 Candidatus Sulfotelmatobacter sp. | reverse complement strand
GAGGAGCACCGGAGTAACTCTTGCCCAGCCACGCCGACAGCTCTCGGCCAAGCTCACTCATTCTATCGGATGGTGCAGGGGGCGTCAATTCCACAGCTCCCGCCCATCTGGGGACAGCCGCCCCCGGTTCTCCGAACGGGCGAATCCCGGCGGTTGGAGCTGATATTCCACCTCCCGCTTTGCCACTGATGAGCCGGTCCCATTCCACAAACGCCTTCGGCGTCGAAACTCCCACCTCCGGCATCACCACCACACACGGCGTCGCCGGCAAATCCTGCAGCGGATATACCTGTTCCCCGTGCCCCACCCCCAGCACCGTCCCGCCCACCAGAAACAACGGCAGGTCCGACCCCACTTCCGCCCCGATCCGCAGCCGTTCCGCCGCCGGCAAAGCCTTCTTCAGCACCCACTCCAGCCCTAACAACGCGCTCACCGCATTCGCCGAAGCCCCACCCAGCCCGCCTTGCACCGGCAGCCGCTTCTCAATGTCAATGACGACGCGCCCTTTCGCGTTCATGGCCCGCATCGCCCTCTCGACCGTGCCATGGCAGGTGTTCGACTCATCCTTCGGAACCCTCGGATCGTCACAGCGAATCTCAATCCCACTCCCGCGCCCCAAGCTCACCCCGATCACGTCATGCAGCCCGATCGTCTGATACACCGTCAGCAACTCGTGAAAGCCATCCCTGCGGACCCCGCCAATCCGCAGCCCAAGATTGATCTTCGCGAATGATGGAACGCTCACGGACATGGAGCACGATTGTAAAGCTCAACCGCCAATTTTCACGGCAGTTTTTTGAATCCAGTGTTTCGCCGAACCCGGCGCCCCTTGAATCCCTGCACCAGGTCAGGTTCTCTCCTGGCCGCCCCGTCCGAGCAAACGAAGTTAAGCTTCAAGCTTCCTCCGCCGACGCAACACCTTAGTAATCTCGACCCGAACCGAAGATTATGGCACCCTAATCTTGATTCCAATCACATGAGCCGGTAACGGTCCCCCCCGTTTTGGAACCAGGAACGACCGCAAACACGAGCGCTGACCCGCCCTACGCGAGCCCCCCTTTTGAGCAGCTACTCCGCTGGTCGGGTGCGAGCCGTGGGAAGCGGAAAGCAAGCAGTTCGACCTAAAATTTCAGCCCGCGCTCCACGACGACCGGGGATCGGCCTTATGTGATGGGCGGGATATTGGGGGTTTCTACTATGCGAAGCATTTTTACCCGTTCTCTTTCCCTGGCGCTTTTTGTCGCGGTCGCAGCCTTCGCCGCCGCCGCCCAGGGCGACTACAGAGTCATCCCCGTCCCAGACGGCGGAACCATTTCCGGATCCGTTAAATGGTCGGGACCGGTGCCGCGCGAACTGGAGTTTCCCGTCACCAAAGATCCGCAGATCTGCTCGCCAGATGGCAAGAAAACCACCAGCCTGGAACGCCTGATCATCGGACCGGAAGACGGCGTCGCCAACACCATCGTTTATCTCAAGAATATCTCCGCCGGAAAAGCCATGGATCTGCCGGAGCAGAGGCGTCATCTCGATCAGCGCCATTGCCACTATGTCCCGCATATTCTTCTCGTGCCCCAGGGGGCGGCTCTGCAGATGCAAAGTTCCGACGCCACATTGCACACCATCCACATGGATGGAGCGGCCAGCTTCAATCTGCCCTTCCCCTTCACCAATCAAGTCGTGTCGCGCACCATGTCGACTCCCGGCCTGGTCAATCTTCACTGCAACGGTGGCCACGTCTGGATGAACGCCGAGATGATGGTGGTTACCCATCCCTACTACGCAGTCACCGACGAGAGCGGCCGCTTCGAATTCACCAGCGTCCCTCCCGGCACCTATCAGATCGTCGCCTGGCATGAAGGCTGGGGACTCGCCGGCAGGGAACAAACCTATGACGTCCTCACCGAGCGCGCCGTGCAGCGGCCCATTTTCACCGAACCCAAATCCTGGGAGAAATCGGTCACGGTCAACGCCAACGGTTCCAGCACAGTTAATTTCGTGATTGGGAACAAGTAGGAAGTAGATACGGCATCCGTGGGGCGGACACCCTATCCGCCAAATGCCGCCAGCAAAAGAGAAGCCGGAGGACCACCTCAGCTTCAGACACCGGAACTCGAAACGGGAAAAGGAAACCGGAAACCAGAGGCGGCAAGCGGTATCTACCGCCGCTTATACAGCACCGCAAACTCGAATCCCGCATTCGCCGGGAACAACTCCGCCACTTTCCGCAACCGTTCTGCCAGCGCCGAAGGCGCCAGCAGGGGATAATCTCGCTCCCGCAGATCGTAATAATCCACATCCAAATAAAGCGAAAGCAGGTAAATGGAAATCGTGTCCGAAAACGTGGCCTCGAAGTATTCGTTCTTGAAGCGCTCCGCATCGCCGCCGCCCGCCGCCGCCAGTTTGCGCGCTTCCCAGGCGTCCAGCGACGTCTCCCCACGCGTCCCGGCCACCACCTGTTTCCACGCCAACTCGCCGAACTCCTCGGAAACTCCCGCCATCTCCACCAGCGCATGGCCCACGTTGATATAAAACTCGAAGGCCACGGAAAACTTGTCATCCATCAGCCGCGTCGAAATAAACACGCACTGTGAATCGCCCAGATTCAGGTTGCGATGGCACACCGCGTTGTCGCTGAGCGCCACGTCATAGCGGTCCGCGATCAGGATGTCTTCGCCCTGGCTCACCGTCAGCGGCACAAAGTAATAAGCCTTGCGCTTCAGGGTGGAAGCAATTTTGCCCGGCACCGCAGCGATCATGCGTTCCAGATCGAACGAATTGATGGAGACTTCGCCCGCCACGGCATAACACACCCCATTCGCCGCCTGCGAAACTGGCGTCATCCGGACCACATCCGCGGGGCTCCGCGTAATTGCTGGCGCTGCCTGCGACATACTTGCTCTTTTATACACTACCCGTGTTCGTGTGGAGCGGGCACTCCTGCCCGTTACCTTTGCCGTTGCTCTCGTCTCCCCCAAACGCTGCCGTAACCGGGGAAATATACGCAGACTTCCAGCTCAGGAAGCGCGCGGCATTAGCCCTGCCGCCGTCGATGAATTCTGGATTATGCGGTAATAATATAGTTGACTGACTACGGTCAGTGTGCTACCTTAGCAACATGAAAGGCCCACAGACCCTCCAAGAAGCAATCAAGTTCTTCTCAGACTACGAGAACTGCCGCCAGTTCATGATCGCCGTGCGCTGGGCTGATGCTAAAGTGCGCTGCCCCTATTGCGGTTCCGAGAAGGTCGCCTACCTTGAGAAAGCACGGCTCTATCGCTGCTACGAAAAGCATCCGAAGCAAAAGTTCTCGCTCAAGATCGGGACCGTTTTTGAGGATTCCCCGATTGGGCTGGAGAAGTGGTTACCTGCTACTTGGTTGCTCTCCGCTTGTCGAAACGGAATTTCCTCGTATGAGATTGGCCGCGCTCTTGGCGTGACTCAGAAGTCTGCATGGTTCATGATGCACAGAATTAGACTCGCAATGCAGACCGGAACTTTCGTGAAAATGGGTGGGCCGGGAAGCGAGATTGAATCCGATGAGACCTTTGTTGGCGGCAGAGCGAAGAACATGAGCGCGAAGCGTAGAGCACAATTCAAAGTTGCGCGTGAGACTTCGATGGGAGATGCGGCCCTAGTCAACAAGACTGCGATATGGGGCGTGCTGGATCGTGAGCAACGCAAGGTCCGAGCGACTGTAGTTCCTAAGGTCAATCGCGCATCCTTGCAGACTGCCGTGCTGGATCAGGTCGCGCCGGGATCGAAAATCTATACCGATGAAGCGAAGGTCTATCGCTCACTGCCGAAGGAATACACACACGAATTCGTGAACCACGTAGAGAAATACGTCAATGGGCGCGTGTACACGAACGGGCTGGAAAACTTCTGGAGCTTGCTCAAGCGCGGATTGAATGGCACCTACGTTGCCGTAGAGCCTTTTCATCTTCACCGCTACTTGGATGAGCAAATGTTCCGCTACAATAATCGTAAGGATGAGAACGGACGCAAGCTGACCGATGCGGAACGATTCGGCCTAGCCTTATCACAGATCGTGGGGAAGCGGTTGACCTTCGCGGAGGTGACTGGCAAGGTGGAGGGGTATCAGGACTTCTAATCCTTGGCATGGGAAGCGCGGGAGTCGGAAGAGAGTTTCTTCCGCCGTTGCTTCGCTTGCTTCTCGGCGTCTAGTTTAGCTTTGATCTCCGAATGGGGAACGGCAACTAGACGCCGCATAAAATTCGTGTATTGGCCAAAATCGCCCGTGACATTCTTCGCGGGATTGACCGGGCGCGACCTTTGGGACACGGCTCCCCCTCAGAAAAGAGGGTAAGGGGATGTGTATTGAAAGTCAAGAGCAGAGGTTCATGCCGACACTAACGAT
Source organism: Candidatus Sulfotelmatobacter sp. (assembly GCA_049800135.1). Taxonomy (GTDB): domain Bacteria; phylum Acidobacteriota; class Terriglobia; order Terriglobales; family Acidobacteriaceae; genus Sulfotelmatobacter. The sequence continues at coordinate 47,302 of JBARJF010000052.1, read as the reverse complement.
TCCGAACGAGGCCAGTATTCGGACGATTAGGAATTTCCTGCATGGCAATTCGCCATTCTCCGATAAGACCAACCCCGCCGATTTAGTGATGCATCCCAAATGGGCATTTATGGAACCGATAGCGATGGCTATCGTGGCAGCGTGGGGCGGTTGGTGCCAGCGCAATGGGTGTTCCATTAACGCGCAAAATCTTTCCGGTCCTCACTTGAAGTATGTGATCCGCATGGGTCTCTTTGAGCACCTAAACGTTTCACATACGCCGCTTATAGCAGAGCACGAAGAGGCTGGCCGATTCATTCCGCTTACTCAAGTTAAGAGCAATGCAGACTTAGCGACGGTCTTTGGCAATGTGTCAGCCCTACTTCACTTGGATAAAGAACCGAACGGATTGGCGGCAGTTCAATACTGTGTCAGCGAGCTTCTCCGCAACGTCTTAGAACACTCTGGATCGACGGAGGGGGCATACGTATGTGCGCAGCGATATTCAAGCAATCCGCCTCGCGTATCAATCGCAGTGGCCGATTGCGGAGTCGGAATCGCCTCAGCGCTTTCTTCCAACACATATCCAGAAGTAGAACATGATGACGAGGGAGCTCTCCGCCTAGCTATGCAACTCGGCGTTACGGGGGCAGTTAAAAGCGGACCCTACGGTGCGACCGAAAATGCTGGAGCGGGATTGTTCTTTACGAGAGCCATCGCCAAAGCGACAGGGGGTTACTTTGGACTGCTCTCCGGCAACGGGCTTTTCCGAATAAAACGGCTTAGGAAAGAAGAACGGCCACTCGTCTATAGCGATGCCTTTTCCGATCCGCGTAGCGATTTCTGGGCGCTCAAATGGTCGTGGCCGGGAACAGTTGCCGCCGTGGAAATTTTGACTCAGAACGTCCCGAACTTTCCGACATTCTTTGAGTCGATTGTGAAGCAATTGCCTGCAAGGAAAACGGCGGCTGGAAAGATTAGATTCACATGAGCCAAGAGATAACAGTGAAAATCGACACCGGTACTAGGGGGTTCGCAGAAGATAAAGATGTGGCGAAATACCTACGCCGACAGATAATAATGCCCGCGCTAGAGGAAGATAAAAAGGTCATTCTTGATTTCTCTGCCGTTACCTCATCAACACAATCTTTCGTCCATGCGCTTGTTGGCGAACCTCTTCAGAAAATGGGCGAGGATGTCCTCGCAAAGATCGAGTTTCGCTCTTGCGCTCCACAAATTAAGAGTCTAGTTCGGTTAGTTGTGGATTACACATTGGGAGGATTCACTACCAAGTCCCCGATTGAACCGGGAGCCAAACTGAAACATGTGCCCCCGCGTCCTCGGACCGTCCCGCGAAAGAGTTGATAGACCGAAACGTGGCGTATAATTTGCGCTTCCCCAGAAAAGAGAATTAGATAATGGCTACAACTACGCAATCACCGACTCCTCCAACTACGCCCTCAGCGCCGCCTTGGGTTCAATACATTGTGTTCACTGCTGACGTTCAGGCACTCCAAGCGGCAAAACTGAGGAACGCTCTGACAGCCGCGTCGAATGCAGGGCATAGCGTCTATCTGATTATTTCATCTGGGGGTGGGAATGTATTTGAAGGACTGAGTATCGCAGCGTTCATGAAAACGCTACCTATTCAAATTACGACGCACAATATCGGGCAAACCGATTCGATTGCCAATGTGATATTTGCGGCAGGTTCGGCGCGCTTTGCTAATACGCACGCATCGTTTCTGTTTCACGGTGTGTCCATGCACTACGAGAAACAGGATTTAATCGAAGCGCAGCTACAGGAACAAGCCCAGCAGATTAAGCGACTACGTGAGAGTATCGCTATCGCATTTGCAACCTACACCGGACTGCCCATCGCCGATGCTCAGGCTCTCATGGTTAGCGGAGCTACCATCCTGAGTGCCGCCGAGGCTTTGAGTAAGGCCGTTATCCACGAAATACGAGATGCCGCCATCCCGCCCGGTTCTCAAGTCGTATCGATAGGGAATGCTTGACGTTGTGCAAGTGCTGAGTTGTTTTCGGATGTCCATCGCCGATGCCTTTAACCTTCAGGTTTCTGGATCAATTGTACCGCGACGGGGAAGAGGAGAGACACGTTACTTCAGGGGATGACCCAGCGTCAAGGGCCGATTTTCGTTCGCCTTTGGGAAGGTCAGATTCGGGAATAGTCAGTCAACTATATTATTACCAATTATGCCTTTGACAAACTCATCAGCTCCGTCATACTGTTCGCGCAGATAGAATCGACCGCCGGTGCTTCCAAGCCGGGGGCTATACTGCCTGAGAGGGACGGTGACATGAGAAGCGATTGGGTGAACAAGTTGGGCGTGGTGCGGGGCTGGTTGCTGGGAACCGCCGTCGCTGTCGCAGCGCTCGTCTACCTGCTACGGCGCTAAACCACTACCGCATGGGTTTGCCAAGCGCATGATTCCGATTAATTCCCTTGACTTGGATTTCGAAAAAAGTAATCCTAATCTCTGCAAGCATTAGCTCTTTGAAATTCCAATAGCAATGAGATAAGTCCAGCGAATTCAATATTTTGGGATTCTAAAGGCACTTAGCCAGGCACAAATCGCCTAAGTCCTTTGAATGGAATATTTTGCAAGTAAGTCGGTTAGTTTCAATATTTTAACCGGATTCTATCAGGTCGAAAACCCGTAACTTACTGATTCCAGATATTTTACCGCATATCGACTTGTATTTTTTTCATTCGAGATCTTGATCTAACCACCGTCCCAGATCGCCGCATGGTGTAGCTTAGAAGCATGCCGCCCACCCCGCACCCGCCTCGCTGGTATGCCATCCCGGTGCGCGTCCTGCTGGTCACGTTCATCGGCACTCTTCTCTCGTTCGCCGTCAGCCTGCTGCTCGGCATCATCGGGACCGTGGCCGTGTCGGCTTTGCGCCACGTCCATCCCAATATGACCGTGGCCTACCGCCAGATCGCTCTGCCCGCTGCCCTGGTCGCGGGCAGCATCATCTTCGTGCTGGCCCTGATCATGGAGATTCGCCACTACCGCCAATCGAAGACCCTGGCCGCGATTGAACGGGTAAGCTGAATCTCGGAATGGGTGAAGACCGCCACCGCGCCACCGTTAGCCTGCCCGAAGGAACTGTCCCGCCGAGCGTGTCGCCCTCGCTGACGCTACAATCAGATCACACCCATGCCGCCCCGCATCGCCATCCCCATGCCGCACTCGACCGACCGCGAGTATGCCGAGCGCGCCATTCCCCAATACGAGCGCGCCGTAGAGCGGGCTGGAGGCGAGCCAATCCGCATCCCGCTGGACCAACCGTCAGCCCAACTCATGAAACTCGAAGTTCTGAGAATAATGGAGCACTGCGACGGCGTGCTCCTGCCCGGCAGCAACGCCGATGTCGACCCTGCGAAGTTTGGTGCGCCGCGCTCGCCCCGCACCGCGTCCGCCGACCCGCGCCGCTCCGCCATCGACGATCTCTTGCTGCAGGATGCCTACCGCCTGCTCAAGCCCGTCCTTGGCATTTGCTACGGCCTGCAAAGCCTCAACGTCTTTCGTACCGGATCGTTAATCCAGCACATCCCGGATTTTCTGCCGGAAGGCCTGCGGGCGCGTGTCAATCACCAGGCAGGGAAGAACGTCCCGGTCGCGCACGCCGTCGAGATTGACAAAGATTCCAAGCTCGCGGAACTCCTGGGAAGCAGAGACCAACATGTGCTGCCCGTAAACTCGTCCCATCATCAATCGACTGGCACAATTGGCGAAGGCCTGCGCATCTCCGCCCGCTGCCCCGACGATGGCATCATCGAGGCGCTGGAAGCGACTGCTCTCGATCATTTCGTGCTCGCCGTGCAATGGCATCCCGAGCGCTCGATCCATCAAGACGAGCCGTCCCGCGCCATCTTCCGCGCCCTCATTGAAGCGGCTGGAGCACGCCGCAAATAGACTCAACGCCGCTTCGTCTTCTTCACCATCTTCCGCGTCTTCGCTCTGCTCCGGTTCTCCAGCAACACCACTACGTGCGCGACTGCGGCGTTCTCCAGATTGAGCCCCTCGGGAGTCTTCGCCTTCAACCCGACGCAATCGGCGTGAATTCCCAGCAAGTGCGCCACGCGCACGCGAATCGCGGCGGCGTGAGGTCCAATCTTCGGCGCGTCCAGAATCAGGCTGGCGTCAATGTTGGCGACGCCATAGCCCGCGTCGTGCACGCGTTCCAACGCCTCCCTCAGAAAGACAACCGAGTCCGCGCCTTTCCACTTCGGATCGGACGGAGGAAACAGCGCTCCAATGTCGGGCGCAGCCACGGCTCCCAGCAGCGCATCGGTGACGGCATGCAGCAGCACGTCGCCATCGGAATGCCCGCCCAACCCCTTATCGTGCACTAGCGCGACGCCGCCAATCCTCAGCGGAATCCCCGGTCGAAACTCGTGCGAATCGAACCCATAGCCAATTCGGGTGGCGGGACTGGTCGTTCGTCGTTGGTCGTTAGTCGTTGGCATAGGCGTCAATCAGCGTTTACCTTCGCAATGTTCAGGTAGAACTCCGCCAATTCCATGTCCGCCGGTGTGGTGATCTTGATGTTGCGCGGCGAGCCCATCACCACGGCCACCTCGTGCCCGGATCGTTCGACCAGTGAAGCTTCGTCGGTGCCCATGAATCCATCGGCGGCCGCTTCGTCGAACGCTTTCTTGATCACGCTGAAGCGAAAACCCTGCGGCGTCTGGGCCATCACGACACCCGCGCGCGGAATCGTCGCTTTGATCAGCGCGCCCTCGGCTGTGCGTTCGACCTGCTTCACCGTATCGACGGCGGGCAGAGCGGCGATCGCCGCGCCATATTTCTCGGCCGCCTCGATCACTTCCTGAATGATTTCGCGGGTCACGAAAGGGCGCACCGCATCGTGCACCAGAACGATATCGTCTTCATGCGCCGCCGCTGCAATGGCGTTCAGCACATTCTCCACCGACTGCTGGCGGTGCTCCCCGCCGACGACGAGTTCCACTTTCTTCTTGAGCAGGTGTCGTGCTTCGCCCTCCAGGCGTGCGCGAAATCCCGCCATCTCGTTTTCCCGCAAAGCGATCCATATTTCGCTCACCGCGTCGACCGCGGCAAACTTGCGCAGCGTGTGCAGAAGAATCGGCGTGCCCCCGAGCTCCGTGAATTGCTTCGAGGGCGGGGTCTTCTTCCGTTTGCCTCCGGCACCAGGCATTGGCGTCATACGGGTTCCAAGCCCCGCAGCCGGAATAATCACGACAACCTTCATAGCGGGCTGTAAGTATACCGAGGGCGTGCGAGGGAGTTCAAATCCGTCGACGCTCGCCGGGTGCGAAGGGTTGTCGGAGTGGATGAAATCGCGAGAAGGGAAACGCCCCCCTGAATAAGGAATGGGCGGCGCCGCCACACTTTAAGTCTGGTTGGACTTGGTTTCCGCCAGACCCGAGGGACCTACCGGCGCTGGCACGGGTGTGCCTGTGACTACCGGAGTGATGGGCGGGACGGTTACGCTGGTGCGAGCAAAGGCGCGTTCATCCCACTTGCCGAAGATCATCTTTCCCGCGGTAGTCTGCAGCACCGAGGTGACCGAGACGTCGATCGTCTTGCCGATCATCTTCCGTGCGTTGTCGACGACCACCATGGTTCCGTCATCCAGATAAGCGACACCCTGGTTGTATTCCTTGCCTTCTTTCAGGATGAAGACCTTCATGATCTCGCCGGGCAGCACGATGGGCTTAAGCGAGTTCGCCAGTTCATTGATGTTCAGGACTTCGACACCCTGCAGTTGCGCCACTTTGTTCAGGTTGAAGTCGTTGGTGATGATCTTCCCTTCGTAGACCTTGGCCAGTTCAATCAGCTTAAGATCGACCTCGCGCACGGCGGGGAAATCATCTTCCACGATTAAGATCTGCAGCGTGGCCATTTTCTGCAGGCGCTGCAGAACATCAAGCCCGCGGCGGCCGCGGTTGCGCTTCAGCGAGTCGGCAGAATCGGCCACGAGTTGCAGCTCGCGCAACACGAACTGGGGCGTCACGATGATGCCATCGAGGAAGCCGGTCTCGGCAATGTCGGCAATCCGGCCATCGATGATGACGCTGGTGTCGAGAATCTTGTAACTTTTCTTGCCCTGCTTCTCACCGCCAAACACGCCGCCCAAAGCGGATAGGTTCAGCAGGTCGCCCTTGTTCGCGCCCACGATCAGGCCTACGTAGGCCATCAGCAACATGACCAGGATTTGCAGGAAATTCTGGGTCTTGCCGGCCGGCACACTGCTGCGGATCACCAAAGCAAACAGGTAGGCGCCGCAGATGCCGAGGATGCTGCCGATCGCAGCGCCGATCAGGCGCGTTAGGCTTACCGCGCGCAGCTTCCACTCGAACAGAACGATCCCCGCCCCAAGCAGCGCGCCGACCACAGCATCCACATTCTGTGACCGGGCGAACGGTTCGATGAAGTAGCAGGTAACCGAAACAATGAGGACAAAAAGCAAACGTACAAGGACTAAGTTCACAGTAAGACCTCCCCCGGATGCGGCTCCGCTAGACATCTGGCGCGATGCACCGGTGCCTTTCCACGCCGCCCCAGGCGGGAATCGGCAAATCGGCATGCGGGGCGCGCAAGAATTAGGGGAATGAATGTACGCCCCGTCCCGGCCCGTGGAGGCATGGCCGGAAGTACTCAGTAAACCCAACGACAAGAGTATATACCGGACGGGAAACAACGGCTAAGAAACCGGGATGAGTTCCGTTCCATCGGTGGAGACGTGGGTGCGGACTTCGATCTCGCTTCCGGCAAGACGCGGCAGGCTACATTAGTGTAGCTGGCCTGAGATGTCCGATCCCAGGGGTGGGTCCGTCGCTGCTAAACTCACTTCATGAAAGCCTTGGTGATCACCAGCCTCTCCGGTCCGGACGCACTTGCCATCCAAGATGCCGCCGAACCTACTCTAAAGCCCGGGCAAAAGCTGGTCCGCGTCTTCGCCGGAGGTCTGAATTTCGCAGACGTGATGACCACGCTGGGCGGCTATCCTGGAACGCCGGCGCCACCGCTGATTGCGGGACGCGAATTCTCCGGCGTCGAGGAAAACACCGGACGCCGGGTCATGGGATATGCACAGTGGGCAGCTTTCGCCGAGAAAGTCGGCGCCTCTTCGAACCTGCTGTGGCCCGTTCCCGGGCACTGGACGAACGAGCAAGCCGCTGCTTTCCCGGTCAACTACTTCACCGCCTATCTTGCCTACTGGCAGGCGGGTATGACCCAGCCGCCCGCCGCGGGCCGCAGCCATCGCGCGTTGATTCACGCCGTGGCTGGAGGCGTGGGCACGGCAGCGGTGGAAATCGGAAAGATTCTCGGCGTCGAAATGTATGGGACGTCCTCGTCCGACGAAAAGTTGGCACGCGTGAAGGATCTCGGCCTGCAGCATGGCGTCAACTACAAGCGGCATGACTATGAACAGGTGGTCAAGAACCTTACCCGGGGTGAAGGCGTGGATGCCGTCTTCGAGATGCTGGGCGGTGAGCACACGGCAAAGAGCCTGCGCTGCCTGCGCGACTTTGGACGTGTCATTCAATATGGCACCGCGACCGGCAGGCCGCCACAGCTCGACGTGCGGGCGCTCTATGCGAAATCGGCCAGCATTCAGGGCCTGTGGCTGACCTACCTCTCGCAAAAGCGCGACATCATGGAACCTGCGTGGAGCCAGCTCTCGGAATGGATTGCGCAGCGCAAACTGACCCCGGTGATCGGCCAGGCCTTGCCACTGGAACGCGCCGTGGAAGGCTACAAGCTGCTGCAAGAAGGCAGGAACTACGGCAAGGTTGTGTTGAAAATCGCCGGATGACCGCCAGGTTCACCATGCTTGGGGAACTGATTATCCGGGGGACGACATTGTGCCGCGAGATATTCCGGAGGGCCTCCAGTGTCAATAAGGGAACTATCCCGGCTGATTTTTGAACGATAAACTCGGTTGGGGCCGGAAGCCTCTGGTAGGCTTTGAAGGAAATTCGCGTGCCACGGGCAACATAAGCTCGGCGTCCCCGGCGCAAATCTGCGGCCCATGACCAGACTTCTGCGGCTCTTCCGCCCCTCGCACCAGCACACGGCATTCTCGGCCACGCTGCTGCTGATGTCGGCAGTCATGCTTTCGCGCGTTGTCGGCTACGTGCGCGAGGCCTACATCGCCTATGCCTTCGGCGCCGGCGGGCGAACCGACGCCTACGTCGCCGCTTTTACGCTGCCTGACTGGCTGAACTACATCGTAGCCGGGGGCGCGGCCTCGATTACATTCATCTCGATCTATACGAGGTTCCTCGCGGAAAAGCGCGAGGCCGACGCGCAGAAGACTTTCTCCACCGTCATCACCATCATGACCGTCGTGCTGACCGCGGGCACGATCATCGCCGAGATCTTGACGCCTCAATTTGTGAGGTGGATGTTTGGCGCATCGGCTGGGCACGGAGGTTTCCCTCCTGAGCAAATTGATCTTTGCATCCACCTCACGCGCATTCTGCTGCCGGCGCAGATCTTCTTCTACGTCGGAGGAGTCGTCTCGGCCGTTCTGCTCTCGCACCGGTTGTTTCTTTTTCCCGCCTTCGGGCCGCTGCTCTACAACGTATTCATTATTCTGGGCGGAATCATTGGCGGCCGTCACTTTGGAATTGCTGCGCTGGCCTATGGCGCGTTGGTGGGAAGCGTAGTGGGCCCGTTTCTGGCCAGCGTGATTGGCGCGGCGCGCATCGGGACGGGTTATCGTCCATCCTTTGATATTTCAAATCCTGCGTTTCGCGAGTGGGTGAAGCTTTCGGTTCCGCTGATGCTCGGCGTTTCCCTGGTCACTGCCGACGATTGGATTCTGCGACACTACGCCGCGAGTGGCGTTGGCGACATCTCCCACCTTAACTACGCCAAGCGGCTGTTCGCCGTACCCATTGCCGTTCTCGGGCAGGCCACCGGGCAGGCCTCGCTGCCATTCTTTGCGCGACTGTTCAACGAGAAGCGGCTGAAGGATTTTGCTACGACGGTGAGCGACTCGGTTTACCGCGTCGCCGCCGCGTCGTTTCTGGCCACCGGGTGGATGATGGCTGCCGCCTTCCCGCTGACCGACCTGGCGCTGCGCCGCGGACAATTTCTGGTTTCCGACACACGAACCACTGCCATCTATTTCTTCTGGTTCTCGCTCTCGCTGGCGCTGTGGTCGGCGCAGGGACTGTACGCGCGGGCTTTCTACGCCGCCGGCGATACCTTGACTCCGATGGTCGCAGTCAGCGTGATCACCGCAGCGTCGTTGCCGATGTATTCGCTGCTGTTCCACAGATATGGAGTGGTTGGCCTGGCCTACGCCTCCGATACCGGCATTGGAGCGAACCTGCTGGCACTGGCCCTGCTGCTGCATTACCGCAAGCTGGTTTCGCTGCGAACGCTGCGCTGGGGTGAGCTAGGAAAGTCCGCCGTCACAGCTGTGGTCGCCGGTGGCATTAGCCTTGAAGTCGCGCGCAGTGTGCCGCTGCCCGGCTACGCACACGGCAACCGCATCACCGACCTGCTGCAGTTGGGGTTGATCTCGGTCACCTGGGCTGCAGCGACCGCCTTGGGACTGTGGCTGCTGCACTCGCAACTGCCTAATGACCTGCGACGGCGCAAGGCTGCGTACCCGGCCGTGGCAGAAGGCGAGAGCAAGGAAATTCTGGGGGCGGGAACACAACCGTGAGGCAGGTCAACAAACAAAGCGGCGGACCCTCGCATTCTCTGCGAACTCCGCCGCTGATGTTCCTTGTGGACTTACGAAACTCCGCCTGCAAATCCCCGGACCGGACGCCTCGACAGAAAATCTAGGCGCGCGCACCAACCGCTGCCGGCTCGGGTATGGGAACGCTCTTGTCCTCGCCGTTGGCTTTCTGCAGCGTGGGTTGGCCGCCTTTGCGGATGTCGATGCCGCCCTTGAAGTAGGCGCCGTCTTCAATCGAAATGCGTGCCGCGACCACATCGCCGGTGAGCGAGCCGTCGCTGCGGATATCCACGCGGTCGCTGGCCGTCAGGTTGCCACGCACTTTGCCGAGCACGACGATCTCGCGGGCATTGATATTGGCCGCGACCACTCCGTTGCGGCCGATGGTAACACGGTTGCCCGCCAGGCTGATCGAGCCCTCCACCCGGCCGTCAATATAGAGCGACTCCGAGCCCGTCACTTCGCCTTTGATCACCAGCGATTTGCCGATGGTGGCCTGGTCCGCGGTGGTGGTGGTGGTGGTGCTCGCCGGACGTGGCGCAACGGTAGGCTCATTCGCCATGGTAATGGTAGGCGCACTCGGGCTGGACATGGTTGGACGCTCCGGCTCGGCGGGGCGTCCGGGGGTCTGAGGCTGATTTGTCGGCTTCCACATGGATGAGAATTTCCTTTCCTGGTTGGGATTAGGGATCACGAGCCGCATTTCCGTGACCAAATCGAATTGTACTCCGCAGTCTCAAAATGAGTGCTGTGGAAAACCCTTTATTTTCAACAGAGTTTCCTAGCTTGGTACACATCTTGGTGCCAGACCTATGGCGGTCTAAATCACTCGCCCCTCCCTTTTTCGAATCGTTTTGACCCTACTACCGTGTAACGATTCCCGAAAAAAATCGGCTGGGCTACAGTTCCACAGGCGCTCGGAGTATGCTCTTTGGCATCGAAGATTTATCGAAGGCGCAATCCAGCCTCGCGGGAGAAAGATAATGCCAGAACCAGCCGTAATCACTGCTTCAGCTTTGAACGTCGCCCGGCCTCAGCCTGGCGAGTACGCGCCCTATTATGATCGCTACATTTCTCTGGTTCGTGGCGAGGATATTCTCGGCACGCTCGACGAACAGCGCCGCCAGACGATGTTGCTGCTCTGTGGCCGCGACGATGACGACGGTGACTTCCGCTATGCGCCCGGGAAATGGAGCGCCAAGGAAGTGCTGGGCCACGTCTGCGATACCGAGCGCATCTTCGCTTACCGCGCTCTGCGCATCGCGCGCGCCGACTCCACTCCGCTCGAAGGCTTCGAGCAGGATGACTACGTGCGCAACGGCCCGTTCGCGCAGCGTCCGCTGGCCGATCTGGTCGAAGACTTCATCGCCGTGCGCCGCGCCACGCTTTCGCTGTTACGCAATCTGGACGAAGCGGCGTGGATGCGTCGTGGCATCGCCAACAAAAATGAGGTGACCGTACGTGCGCTGGCGTACATTATCGCGGGACATGAGTTGCATCATCGGAGGATTCTGGAAGAGAAGTATTTTGCCGGACAAGCGTAGGCCGCAGCTCTCAGGCCGTGGGTTCGAGGCTACGATTTCTTTGTATCAGCAAACTGGACCCGTTATGCCAAGAACTAACGACGCCCAGGAGCTAAGACCCGAATTCCAATGCCCTCGCGCGCACTGGCTGAACTGTTCCACGGCAAGGGTGCTCACGCCGATCCCTGCGCGTGCGTCGAGGATGTTCCGGCCGAACTCGCTGCGCGTCATGTCGAGGGATTTCCCCACTCGATCCGAGAGCTCGTCTTCCACATGAATTACTGGATGGATTACGAACTGTGCCGCATACGCGGCCGGAGGCCGGCGTATCCAGAACACAACTCGGAAAGCTTCCCACCAGCGTCGTCTGCTGCTGACGCGCAAGAATGGGAACGGCTGAGAAAACGCTTTGCCAGCTTGCTCGGCGATTTCGCCGCGTTGGCAGATTCTTCTCCCGAAGAAATGCAGCGACGGGTCGAGACCGGGCATGAGGGAGATACGAAAGTCGCAGGAACGCTTGAGGCCGTGCTCTGGCAGATGGTCGCGCACAACAGCTACCACACTGGCCAGATTGCGATGATCCGGCGAATTCTGGGCGCCTGGCCGCCTCGTGGCGGCGGAGACAGGTGGTAGAGAAAACCATCGCTGGTTGTTGGTCATTCGTCGTTGGCGAAGCGGCGCCGCTTCTGGCTACGCTAAGATTAGCCTCTGAAGGTCTTTAGCCAACGCTTTTTTGGCCGACGACCAATGGCGTTCCTCATGCTTTCCGACTCGACCATCCTGAAACACATCGCCCGGCAGCCCAAGCGCGCAGCTGGATTCAAGCAGTTGGTGCGCGAGCTCGGCCTGCACGGCGACGCTCGTGGAGAACTCGATGCGAATCTTCAGAAGCTGGTCGCCGCAGGCGAGCTGATTCAGCTCAATTCCGATCGCTACGCCCTGCCGCAACCCGCAGCCGACAGGAATCTGGTTGTCGGGCGCCTCACCATGCACCGCGACGGTTTCGGCTTCGTCATCCCCGATGCCAGCTCGCTCAGTGCGTCTCTCAAGTCACGTTTGGCGGGAGACATTTTTATCGCACCCCACGCGATCGGCAACGCCATGCATGGTGACCGCGTGCTGGTCGACATCGTCGCGGTTCGCCCCGATGGGCGTGCGGAAGGGCGAATCGTGCGTCCGGTGGTGCGCGCGCATCCCACGGTGGTGGGAATTTTTCATTACGGCACCCGCCACAATTCCGTGAAACCGATCGACAGCAAGATCACGATGGATATCGTGATTCCCTCGGGCATGGAGTATCCCGAGACCAAAACCGCAGAGGACGCGGAGAAACCAAAGAAGGAAAGCAAGGAGTCCGTCGACCGCGTGCTGGGTGACGAAGCCGCAAGGCGCGTGAAATGGAATGATCTCGAAGGCATTGTGGTTGACGTTGAAATCACCGACTGGCCCACGCCGGCGCATAACCCGCGGGGCCGGGTGATTGAAATTCTCGGGCGGCAGGACGACTTCGGGGTTGACGTTGAAATCACGATCCGCAAATTTCACCTGCCCCATCGGTTTCCCGCGGCAGTGCTCGAAGAGGCGCAACATATCCAACCTGTGATTCCGGCTTCCGAACTTCGTCATCGCCGCGATTTCCGCGCCCTGCCCATCGTTACCATCGACGGGGAAACCGCGCGCGACTTCGACGATGCCGTCACCGTGCGCAATCTCGCCGATGGCAATTTCGAGTTGCAGGTTCACATCGCCGACGTGGCGCAATATGTCACGCCTGGTTCCGCGCTCGACCAGGAAGCGCGCCTGCGCGGCACCAGCGTTTATTTTCCCGACCGCGCCGTGCCCATGCTGCCGCTCGAACTCTCGACCGACATCTGCAGCCTGCGCCCCCACCTCGACCGGCTGGTTCTGTCGTGCGTGATGCGGATCGATCCTCGTGGCGAAATCATTGGCTACGAGTTGTGCGAAGGCGTGATTCGCTCCGCCGAACGCATGACTTACACTGCCGTTAACGCTGTGATTGAAGGCGACGCTGCCACGCGCGAGCGTTATGCGGCGCTCGTGCCCACATTCGAACTCATGCGCGATCTGGCGCTGATCCTCAACCGCAAACGCCAGCGCCGCGGATCCATCGACTTCGACCTGCCCGAGCCGGTCATTGAGTTCGACGAATTCGGGCTGATGAAAAGCATCACGCGCTCAGAGCGCAACATCGCCCATCGCTTGATCGAGGAGTTCATGCTCTCGGCCAACGAATGCGTTGCGCAGTACCTGGAATCGAAACGCATGGCTTCTCTGTATCGAGTTCACGAAAAGCCCGACGCCAAGCGCGTCTACGATTTCGAAGTGATTGCCGCCACGTTCGGATACTCTCTGGGCGTCGGCCCCCTGCCCATTCACCGCGTTCAATTCAAAAGCGACCGCCGCGCCGCGCGCGGCACCGGCAGCCAGGTGCGTGAGATCGAAATACCCAAGGAAGTGCACATTACTCCCCGCATGTACCAGAAGCTGGCCGCTAAGATCGCGGGCAAACCGGAAGAACGCATCCTGAGCTACCTGATGCTGCGCTCGCTCAAGCAGGCGCGTTATTCGGAAGAGAATCTCGGCCACTTCGCGCTGGCAGCTGCAAGTTACACGCACTTTACCTCGCCGATCCGCCGCTATCCCGACTTGATCGTGCACCGTATTTTGAAAGACGTGTTGCGCGACTCGGCGGAGATTCACGACGGCCAGATCTCGGTCGGAGTTCCGCCAGTCACTTCTGTCACGAGCGAAAAGAAGCGCTCCAACGCTGCCTCAGGCTCGCATGATGACGAGGCAGCGCCCTCGCCCTGGTCCAAGCGTCGTGATCACGCGGCACATCAGCAAGCTCTGGAGCCGCTGGGCGGGCCCATCAAAATCGAAGAACTTCACGACATCGCGGAAGAATCCAGTCAATCCGAGCGCCGCGCCGACGACGCCGAGCGTGAGCTCATGGAATGGAAAAAGGTCAAGTTTATGCAGGACCGCATCGGCGACGATTTCGATGGCCTGATCACCAGCGTCACCAAATTTGGCTTCTTCGTCGAGCTTACCGATTTGTTCGTCGAAGGCCTGGTGCCGCTGAACACGCTCACCGACGATTTCTACACCTACCACGAGAACACTCGGCAGATCATCGGCCAGCGCTTGCGTAAGACTTACAGCCTGGGACAAAGAATTCGCGTGCTCGTCGACCGCATCGATCCGGTGGAGAGGAAAATCCAGTTTGCCATCCTCGAAGAAACACAGCTCAGTCCGGCACAAAGACCGCCCTCGCGAAAATCGAAGCGCAAGCGCAAGCGAAAGCGAAAGTAATCCTCCTCGGTCTCTAAAATCCAGCCCCCGGGCGAAACTGCGCTGATGGTGGTAAAATTCTCTGGTGAAGCCCCAGCCGCTGCGCACGCGAGGCAGCGGATTTCTTCTTCGTCGGGACGTGGCTCAGCCTGGTAGAGCACTCGCTTGGGGTGCGAGGGGTCGGCAGTTCAAATCTGCCCGTCCCGACCATTCAACTTCCGCTTGGTGACAACCACTCATCCCTGGCGAGCCAGCGAACCAAGAAGAGTACTTTGACCGGAAGTGCCTTTCCCGGACAATGCTAGAAAGCTGCGCCCGCGTCGCGCGGGCAGCGGCGCCGCTCTCGTCGAGTTCTTGTCAAAATGCAGTTGGGGGAAGTCCATATCGGGAGATTCTTATGTCTGGGGAAGTGATTCTGTATTTCGACGATCAGGCCGACGCGCTGCGTTTTGCGTTGGCTGCGGGGTCGGTGATGGCGGGCGATGATGCTCGCGCCACCGACGATCTGGTGCAGGAGACCTCACGCGTCAGCCGCATCCGCCTGGACGGCGCGAACGCTGGAATAAAGCCAACTCCAGAGCGCGCGGCGTGAAGAAGATAGGCGCGCGCGGCTAGCTCAACGCAGCCTCCCGCGCCAAAGTCGTTTGTGCCCGAGCGTAACCGTCCTCTAGTCATTTACACGCTTCTTCGCCGGGATAATCCGGGGACCGTCCGGCGCACTATCCTGTGCGGCGCGCCGAGAGCAAACTCAGAATCTCGCGCAACCCCTGGCGGATGTGCTGAATCTCGGCGGAGGACTGCGCGGGAAACGGAATCGCGGCCTGCCCTTTTTCGCTTTTTGCTTCGGAACGCAATTGCTGGCGCGCGCCCACGATAGTGAATCCCTGCTCGTAGAGTAGTTGCTTGATGCGAAGAACGCTTTCCACATCGCGGCGGCGGTACATGCGCTGGCCGGTGCTGCTTTTCACCGGTTTGAGTTGCGGAAACTCGCTCTCCCAGAAGCGCAGCACGTAGGCGGGCAGGCGGCACAAAGTCGCCACTTCGCCGATGCGGAAGTAGAGCTTGTCCGGAATGAATATCTCATCCGCCCGGTTTTTGCCCGCGCTCTTTTTTCTTGGACTCATGTTCCTCGCACCCAGGCTCCGGCGCCAGAGTTTCGACAATTGTTACACACCCGGAAGATCGACATCGAGAATTTTGCAACGGGAATCGGCAATTGGCAGTAGGCGACTGCCCGCTGACCAATCGATCCCAGCTGGGGAGTCCCAAGGCGCAGCCAATTGCCACCCCCCCAAAGGAAACGCCTCCCAAGAGGTGCTTCTCCTGAGAGGCTGGTTAAATTCTTGGCCCATGCGAAGTATCGTTTCGCAGACGGTTAGTGTTTCTTCTTTTTTGCCTTCTTCTTGGTTGCCATGAAGGTTCCTCCGTGAACAATTTTCCCTTGCAAAGGTTGCCAACTACGGGACCCCGATTGCAAAACGCCACCCAACTCATAGTATGGGCAGCGCCCTTGACACAAGATATTGAGGCAGTATGAACGCAGTGTCAACACAATTTTGCACGAAGGCGAAGAATTCTCTCGCGAGGCAGGTCGTCAGTTATTGGTCTGTTGGTTGGCCGCACACAGATCAGCGCGAAAACGCGCCTTGGCGCAATCTTGCAATGGAAATCTTAAGTCTTGCCACTTTGCCGCGCTGCCGGCGCCTGCCGACTGGTTTCCCGATCCCGCTTCCGGTAGACTGCGCCTCATGCGGCGTGATCCCGTCGAGCTCGAGATATTCAAAAACCTTTACCACTCGATTGCCGAGGAGATGGGCGCGGCCCTGCGGCATACCGCGTTCTCCCCCAACATCAAGGAGCGGCGCGATTATTCCTGCGCCGTTTTCGACAGCAGGGGCGAAGTCGTTGCCATGGGCGACCACATGCCCGTACACCTGGGCTCGATGCCAATGTCGGTAAAGGCCGCGATCGCGGCGCGAGACATGGAGCCAGGCGATGTGGTCATGCTGAACGATCCATTTCGCGGAGGCACGCACCTGCCCGATATCACGTTGGTGGCGCCAGTGTGCGTGCGGCATGGTCGCCCCTTCGGAGGCCTCAAGGCGGACTCTCCTCCGCAAAAAGCAGGAACTCATGCCGACTTCTACGTCGCATCGCGCGCCCATCACGCCGATGTGGGCGGAGCTTACGCCGGATCGATGGGTCTGTGCCGCGAGATTTATCAGGAAGGATTTCGCATCCCCCCGGTGAAGATCATGCGGGCGGGCGTGATGGATCGCGATGTGCTGGCGCTGCTGCTCAACAATGTGCGCACACCCGCGGAACGAGAAGGTGACCTGGGGGCGCAGATCGCAGCCTGCCATACTGGAGGCGAGCGGCTGCGGGAAGTGTGTGCGCGCTACGGAATTGACCGGGTCAGGCGCGCCGCCGGGGAACTGCTGGAATATTCCGAGGAACTGATGCGCGCATTTCTGCTGCGGGTGCCGTCCGGTCAGTATCGAGCCGAGGATTTTCTGGACAACGACGGCATCAGCGACCGGCCGGTGAAGATTGCAGTGACGGTGAAGGTCGTGCCGAAGAGCGGCATCACAATCGATTTCACCGGCAGCGATCTGCAAGTAGAGGGGAGCGTAAACGCAGTCGAGGCGATCACCTACTCCGCTTGCTTTTATGTTTTCCGCTGTCTGCTGGCCGACGATGTTCCGGCCACGGCGGGGCTGATGCGCCCGATCCACGTAATCGCTCCCGAAGGCACGATTGTAAATGCGCGGCCGCCGGCGGCGGTTGCGGGAGGGAATGTGGAAACTTCGCAGCGCATCGTCGACGTTCTACTGCGCGCGCTGGCGCAGGCCATTCCGGACCGCATTCCCGCCGCGGCTTCTGGAACCATGAACAATTTGACGATCGGCGGGATCGACCCGCGCAACGGCAATCCCTTCGCTTATTATGAAACAATTGCAGGCGGCATGGGCGGACGGCCCACCAGTCACGGCATCTCTGGCGTGCATACCCACATGACGAATTCGCTGAACACGCCCGCTGAGGCGCTGGAGTATGCGTATCCGCTACGGGTTCGGCGCTACTCGCTGCGTTCCGGCAGCGGAGGCGCGGGCAAGTTTCGCGGCGGAGACGGGATTGTGCGCGAGATCGAGGTGCTCACCGACTGCGCAGTCACGCTGCTGTCAGACCGGCGCACGCGGGGGCCGTGGGGTCTGGCGGGCGGTGCTGACGGGAGTCCAGGCGTAGCATGGGTGCTGCGCCGCAACGGCCCCGCCGAGAGAATGACGGGGAAGTTCAGCACGCGCCTTCTGCGCGGCGAGCGCATCCGGATTGAATCGCCGGGTGGCGGAGGTTGGGGCGAAGATTAACGGTCGATTGTTAGTGTGACTATGGGTTACCGTTCGGAGGAGACTGCGCTTGCGTCGCGCGTGAATCTCGTCACACGTGAACTGAGGAGAGTTTTGAATGTACATCATCAGATCGGTTGGAGTGCTCTCGATTGCCAAGGTCCTCGGGTTGGTCTATGGCTGTCTGGGGCTGATTTTCGCCCCCTTTTTCCTGCTCTTCGGTCTTATCGGCTCGCTGGCAGGTCAAGGTCGAACTCCTTTCGCCGGAATCTTCGGCGTATTTTTCGCGCTTCTCATGCCGGTACTCTATGGAGCGATGGGATTTATCACAGGAGCGATTGGCGGTCTTCTTTATAACCTGTTTGCCCAATTCGTGGGCGGCTTTGAGCTGGAGATGGAGCTGCGCCCGAACACTCTCACCGCACCCTATCCGATCATCCCGCCGCCCAGTCCTGCGCATAATTCGTAAAAACCGCGGGGAATGAGAGATTTTATGACGGATACAAGTTCCCATTATCTGGACGAAGCCCGCCGCCAATTGCGCGGGCATAAGCGCATGGGCGAAGGCGCCATGTCGCAGCTTCGCGACGAAGATTTTTTCGCCACTCTCGATTCCGAGTCGAATTCGATTGCGATTCTCGTCAAGCACCTCGCGGGCAACATGCGCTCCCGCTTCACCGGCTTCCTGACCAGCGACGGGGAGAAGCCCGACCGCTTTCGCGACCGGGAGTTTGAACTGACTGCTGCCGCCACTCGCGCAGATGTAATGAAGTGGTGGGAAGAGGGCTGGAACTGTGTCTTTGCCGCCATCGAAGCACTCCAACCCGAGGATGTGATGCGCACGGTCACCATCCGAGGCGAGCCGCATACCGTGCTGCAGGCCATCAACCGGCAGATCGCCCACTACGCCCAGCACATCGGCCAGATCGTTTTCCTGGCCAAGCATCTGCGATCAAGCAAGTGGAAGACGCTCAGCATCCCGCGCGGCAAGTCGGAGGAGTTCAAGATGGCGCCTGCAAAGTTTGACCATGATTTGCGTAAAGAGCGCTAACCCGTCCCGAGTGCTTCGAGAAAGAGCACCCGGTTCCCACCGGTGCTAAAATCATACGTTTTGTGTCTGAGTCTGAATTCATAGGCAGGCTTCATGCCGTCCACCATGTTCGCTGTTGTCAAGCCGGACGCCGCGCCGGGCGCAGAAATTCGCGAAGTAAAGATTCCCGCTTTTGGATCGAGAGACGTCCTGGTCAAGGTGAAGGTCGCGTCCATCTGCGGCACCGACCTGCACATCTACAACTGGGATCGTTGGGCGCAGAAGCGCATTCATCCTCCGCTCATCCCAGGGCATGAGTTCTGCGGCGAGGTTGCGGCATTCGGCGATGAAGTAACCAGCGTAAAGGAAGGCGACTTCGTTTCTGCCGAGATGCACGTGGCTTGCGGCAAGTGCCTGCAATGCCGCACCGGCGAGGCTCACATCTGCCAGAACGTGAAAATTATCGGCGTCGATGCCGATGGTGCATTCGCCGAGTACGTGGTCATTCCGGAATCGAATATTTGGAGGCTTGATCCGGCCATTCCCGAAGAGTATGCCTCGATTCTCGATCCGCTGGGCAACGCCGTTCATACCGTGCTCGCCGGCGAGATCGCCGCCCGAACCATTGCCATCACGGGATGCGGGCCAATCGGACTGTTTGCCATTGCGGTCGCCAGGGCAGTGGGCGCGACCACGGTGTTTGCCATCGAAGTGAATGAGCATCGGCGCAGGATCGCGCGCGAGATGAAAGCCGATTATGTGCTCGATCCTTCGAAGGAAAATGCCGCATCCATCGTCATGCAGAAGACCGGCGGCCTCGGCGTGGACGTGGTGCTTGAGATGGCGGGGCATCCCGACTCCATTCGAACCGCCTTCGACATTGTTCGCCGCGGCGGCAGAATCTCTCTTCTTGGCCTGACCTCAAAGCCCATCGCGTTGAACTTCTCCGAAGATATTATTTTCAAAGGCATCACCGTGCAGGGCATCAACGGACGCCGCATGTACCAGACCTGGTACCAGATGACCGCGCTGCTCAAAGCCGGCAAGCTCGACCTGCATCCCGCGATCACCGATCGCATCCCCATGAAAGACTTTTCCAAAGCCATGGAGCGCCTGAAAACCGGCGAAGCCAGTAAAATATTGGTATATCCGAACGGCGTGCGGTGATCGGCTATGCTTGTGTGGGGCGGAAACTCATGTCCGCCAGCGCCTCAGCCCAGACGCGCTCCAGGTGCGAAACCGCGGATGGAAGTAGGGAAGTAATGTCGGGAACTGAATCATGAGCCTTGATGCATTCGTACGCTGCACTTGCATTCGGGATGGCAAAGCCAAACCCCACCCGTTTCCCGACCGCCTCACCTTCGACGAAAGCGGCGAGCCCATGCTGACCGGCGACCCCAGCGATGAAGAGTGGGACGCACACGACCACTGGCTTGCCGGTTCCTGCGAGCATGAGGGCTATCTCCTCTCCATGTTTCTAGGCAACATCACCCGCGTGGGGAATCTACGCAGCTTTCTGCGCCACCTGCAAGGGAATCCGGGGCCAAAGTTTCCCATCTTGCTGGAAAAAGTTCTCTACAATGGTACCCATACCGGCGACTGGATCCCCATCAGGGAATCGCCCGCGCTCCTGAAGGAAGTGGAAACCGTGCTTCACTCCCGGGACATTCTGGCCGACTCGGAAAAAGAATTCTTCGAGAACATGAAGCAATTGTGCGAAGCCAGCATCGCGACCGGCAATCCAGTTATGTTTTAGCCGGTCTGCGTTTTCCGGATTACACTCTATCTTCACAATCGTGTTGATCAGCGCGAATCCGTGACGGAAGCAGTTTGGGGGAATCATGGCCACCGCAACCCGCATCAACCCGCTCTCCTATCTCACCGAGCAACTCAACGAACTTAAAGCCAAAGGTACGCATTTCAAGCTGCGCGTGCTCGAGGACGAGCAGGCGCCGCTGTGCACGTTCGACGGCAAAAAGGTCATCAACCTGGCGTCGAACAATTATCTGGGGCTCACCACGCATCCCAAGCTGCGAGAGGCGGCGCTTGTGGCCACGCATAAATACGGCGTGGGCTCGGGCGCGGTGCGCACCATTGCCGGCACCATGAAAATCCACATGGAGCTGGAAGAAAAGATTGCGCGCTTCAAGAACGTCGAGGCGTGTGTGGTCTTTCAGTCCGGCTTTGCGGCCAATGCGGGCACCGTGTCGGCGGTGCTTGGCAAGGATGATTTCATCATCTCCGATGCGCTGAACCACGCTTCCATCATCGACGGCGCGCGTCTGTCGAAAGCAAAGATTCTGGTCTTCCGCCACAAAGACGTCGCCCACGCGGCAGAGCAATTAGCCGGCATCAAAGACGAGCCCGGCAAAAAGCTGCTGATTACCGACGGCGTCTTCTCCATGGATGGGGACATCGGCCCGCTGCCCGGCCTGTGCGATGTTGCCGAAAAATACGGTGCCATCATGATGGTCGATGATGCCCACGCCTCCGGCGTACTCGGCCGCAATGGCCGCGGCACCGTCGACCACTTCAAAGTCCACGGGCGCGTCGATATTCAGGTCGGAACGCTATCGAAAGCCATTGGCGCGCTCGGCGGCTACGTCTGCGGTTCGCACGATCTCATCGATTTTCTCTATCACCGCGCGCGGCCGTTTTTGTTTTCGACGTCGCATCCGCCGTCAGTGGCGGCAACCTGCATCGCCGCCTTCGATGTTCTCGAAAACGAACCTGAGCGCATGGAAAAACTCTGGGAGAACACGCGCTTCTGGAAGAAAGAACTTGGCCTGCTCGGCTTCGACATCGGCGGCCGCAACACCCCAGCCAGCGAAACTCCGATCACGCCCATCATCATCGGCGACGGCAAGCTCACCATGGGTTTCTCCCGCGAGCTCTTCAAAGAAGGCGTCCTCGGCACCGGCATCGCCTTCCCGACGGTGCCGGAAGGCAAAGCCCGCATCCGCACCATCATGACGGCAACGCACACCAAAGAAGAGTTGCAGCAGGCGCTGGAGGTGCTGGGGAGGGTAGGGAAGAGGATGGGGATCCTGGGAAGCTGAGCCAGCGCACGCGTTGCCGATTACGCCGCGGTCAACAAGCTTTCTTTGACGATTTTCTCCGCTTCCGGGCCATCGAGAACACCGTGTCGCAGCAATACCGCCGCTATCGCTTTGATAGCCTTTGTTTCCCGGCGCACGAGAACGGCGGCTCGACTCTCGGCGTCATTACGAAGTTTTCGGCGGCAATCTTCATTTCGGCTAAAACCCGCCAGACGCTCCTTCACCTGCTTCAGATCATCCGCTGACTGAGACTCGCTATGCTGCTCACCGAGGTAGCAGACTGTCGCTGCACCACCGGCGAGGTGACATGCTATGTGGTTTGTCATCAGGTTCCTGCACCCTGAGCAGCCATCGCTAAGTTCGCTCCGCCCACACTCGCCGCACTGAGTCAGATCCCTCCTTCCCTCCCTCATGGTCAGGCCTCCTGCCCCACGATACTTGTGGCAGGCATTTGCTATATCAACGTCCGTCATGCCGCCGAAACAGATCTCTTGTTGCTGGGGCGTCATCTCTGCGAACGCTTCCCTGTAACCGACGACAAGGAGAAGGCGGTCCCCGTTAGCAACCCAGGCAACGGCGTGGCCCGCTTCGTGACAGCAGGAACATTCGCGGCTCATCGGCATAAGCTCACCTGACCGGATCAATCGTCCCGGCGCTGAACCTCCTTTTTCACGTGGCGATACAGCCACACGAGAAGTATCACTAGGTATGCGGCATGAAGGGCGTAGGACTCTAACGAGAAGAAGATTTCGGGGGCATGCACGTCACCTCCGCTAGGACAAATAGTCCACGGCTCCGTTTGAGGGGAAGAGCCGTCACTCAACCCTAATAGCGGGATAGAAACCCCGCAAACTCAGACTACCACGAGCGTCAAGTGCAAACACCGCGGAATAGAATTGCCACCGAGCGGCCGGCGGCCAATTCCCGCCGAACAACCTCTTTGTTGGTCTGAGGGAATCTAGCTTTGGCTTCAATCCCCAGCCGCCCGGCGCGTAGTAGAGCAACTTGTCCACGCTCTTGTTGGCAATCTTCCCGTTGAGCAGCTCGCTCCGCGCGGCTGGTCCAAGCGGCCCAAAACGGGAAAGACTCTCGAAAAATTTCTGAGATTTCGTTGACTCTGCTTCCACCCGAGCTAATACTGATCTGTACGTCTTAAGCTTGCGGCAATAAGAACGCGAGCTAAGTCCTTTGCATGGAAGATTTTGCCCGTAAGCGATTGATGCGCATAGTTTAAATCTCATTTTACCACTAACTCAATGATTCCAATAGACCGGGGGGAGGGGGTGGGAGGGCCTGCAAACTAACCTTTCCCGAAATGAAATGCCCGAAATGAAATGAAAGAGGCAGGCTCTCTGGACGGACGGACTTCAATTCGCGCGATAGACAATCTTCCCGCTCACGATCGTCGCCACCACTCTCCCCGTAAACTGCCAGCCATCAAACGGGGTATTGCGCGACAGCGATCGAGATTTGGCCGCTTCAAACGTCCAGCGCTTCTTCGCGTCGAAGATGGTGACATCGGCGAAGTTGCCGCGGGCTAGCGATCCGCGACCGCGGAAATCGAACACGCGCGCTGGTCCCGCAGTGAAGAGCTCGACGATGCGCGTCAGTGGAATCTTGTGCTCGCGGTGCAGCTTGGTAATCGCCAGCGCCAGCGCAGTCTCGAGTCCGGTGATGCCGAAGGCGGCGCGCTCGAACTCGACCTGCTTTTCGTGCGTGGCGTGCGGAGCGTGGTCGGTGGCGATCGCATCCACCGTGCCGTCGGCAAGCCCAACCAGAATTGCTTCGCGGTCGGAGGCTGAGCGCAGCGGCGGGTTCATCTTGAAATTCGTGTTGTACTCGCCCACTTCCTTGTCGAGCAGGGTGAAGTGGTGCGGCGTGACTTCGCAGGTCACGTGGCAGGTGACGCGGGCAGTATGAACGCCGCGCTTCCCGCGGCGCACGGCCTTGAGCGCGTCCGAAGTGGAAAGGTGTGCTACATGCAACCGCGATTCGCGAATCTGCTGCGCGAGATTCACATCGCGCTCCACAATGTTGGCCTCGGCCGCGGCCGGCATGCCGCGCAGCCCGAGACGGAAGCTGGTCGCGCCTTCGTGCATCGAGCGGCCCTCGGTGATCCGCGTATCTTCTGCATGCTGCACCACCGGCAGGTTCAACTCCGCCCCAAGCCGCAGGGCGGCGCGCATCACTTCCTCGTCGAGAATCGGCTTGCCATCATCCGTCACGGCCACCGCTCCAGATCTCTGCAAGGCCGCAAAATCAGTGAGCGACGTTCCGCGCGAGCTGCGCGTGGCCGCGGCGATCGGGAAGACGTTAACCACGGCGCCACGCTCGGGATTCCGCAACCACGCAACCCACTCCTCCGTATCCACCACCGGCGTGGTGTTCGGCATGGTGCAAACCGAGGTGAACCCTCCAGCGGCGGCAGCGGCCGTGCCCGTGGCGATGGTTTCTTTGTAGCTTTGTCCCGGCTCACGCAAGTGGACGTGCAGGTCGATGAACCCCGGAGCAACAATCAGGCCGCGTGCGTCGAACTTCTCGTCGGCGCTGCCGCGCACCTTGTTCGGCAGGGCGATCTCGGCTACCCGCCCGTCGCGCAGCAGAACGTCCATGGACGCGTTGATCTTGGCCGCTGGGTCGATCACGTGGCCGCCTTTGATCAGAAGCGATCGCGGTCTGGATTTATCGTTCGACATTTTGTCAATCCGCGCTGCCGCGTGAAACTCCGCAGCTCATTTCGCTTTGCCCAACGCCCGCGCCAGAATCGCCATACGCACGGGAACACCGTTATGAACTTCGTCCACGATCACCGATTGCTCAGCGTCCGCCACTTCTGCTGTCAGTTCGAGCCCGCGAATGATCGGCCCGGGATGCATGACGATCGCATCGCGCTTCGCCAGCTTCAGCCGCGCCGCCGTCATCTGGTACCGCGCGATGTAGTCCTGCAGACGAATCTTCTGCCCCGCGAGGCGCTCCTTTTGCAGCCGCAACAGCATGATCACGTCCGCCCCGCGTAACGCTTCTTCAATGTGGCGGGTGATATGCAACCGGGGGACAAGCGTCGCCGCCACGTCAGGCACGAACTCCGGCGGACCGCAGAGCGTGATCTTCACCCCAAACCTGGTCAACAAATGGCAGTTGGAGCGGGTCACGCGGCTGTGGAAGATATCGCCGATGATCGCAACCTGCAAGCCCTTGAACGATCTCTTGTGTTTCAGAATGGTGAAAGCATCAAGCAGCGCCTGCGAAGGATGCTCGTGCATCCCGTCGCCCGCATTGATCACGGGAATATCGAGGTGCCTCGCCATCAGGTGCGGCGCGCCGGCCGAGGGATGGCGAATCACAATGGCATCGGCTCCCACGGCGCGCAAGGTGTAGCCGGTGTCGAGCAAAGATTCGCCTTTCTCGATGCTTGAGCCCGAAGACTGCACCAGCATGGTCATGGCGCCCAAGGATTTGGCGGCGATCTCGAACGACGATCGCGTGCGCGTCGAAGCTTCATAAAACAGCAGCACGATGCGCTTGTTGCGCAACAGTGGCCGCGCTTTGAGCGGATTCATCCGGCGGGCCAGTCTTAACAGGCCCAGGATTTCCTTATCCTCGAGATGCTCGATGCCGAGCAGTGAACCGCGTGCAGGTTTGTTCATCGCGCAAGAATGCAAACCGTGCATCATACGCGGCCAGCACAGCCTGCGGCAAGGCCGGTCCTGACGATTGGTGGATGCGGGCGGAATGCAAGGCGGGTGCGCTTCGGCTGTGAGACTTACGCCAGGCGAGAACAGCCTAGAGCCGGTTCCGGCGGGCCAGAAAAGCGCCCGTCAAGGCTCCCGCGAGGCTGCCCGCGGCAATGGAGACCAGAAACAACACCACCATGCCGAGGACGAACATGGCGGCTAAGCCGTCTGGCGTCTTCAGCCGGTCGAAAGCGGCTTGCACTTGCGGATCCGTTGAGCGGGAAGCGGCCTGCTGCAGCGCTTCGAGCATCTTCTGCCGGATTTGCCCGCCAGTGTGGAACACGGCCACGGCCAGGGTCTCGAAAAGAGCCGCGATACCGAAAAAGAGAAGGCCGCACACCGCGCCCACGTGCGCGCCGGAACGCGCATTGACGCTCCATGCTGGGTTCTGGCGGCGGTAGAGAGTGACGGCCAGGAATCCAGCGCCTAGCACAGCCAGCAGCGGAACCATGAGGCCAAGAGCCATGACCAGAGCTGCGATCAGGGCGGCAATCGCGCAAGCCCGAAGCGCCCGCGTCCAATCGATCCCGGTGGAAAGCGCAGGAGCACTGAGCGGCCCTGGCGCGGGCGGCGGGCCCATGGAGAAAACAGCCAGGTCACTGGACGGGATATTCCCCGTAACGGGCGGCGCCGCAGGCTCCGGCATAGCCACACGAATCTGGGGCGCTCCACACTGCGCGCAGAAGGGCTTGCCATCCTCGATGCTGTGCCCGCACTTGTAGCAGGGATGGTCCATTGGAAGCCTAAAGCTGGGCTAGCTTGAAAGTATCGCACGATGCTCGGCGACGCAAGGAAGCGAGGAGTGTTGGCTTCAGATATCGTCTTGATTGCCGCGAGTGTGAACGTAAACCAGGGTGAAGGTCGTGCCGCTGCGTCCGTTATTCGGTTCGATCGCAACCACGTGCTGATTGTCTTCCGTGCCGACTTTCAGCTGGGTGACGGGGCCGGTGTTGTCGCTTTCACACTTTAGCTCTTTGGAATGTTTGTCGCCGTTGAACTCGGCGTGGGCGTCGCCGCTGCCATCCCGCGCGTAGCACTCGACCACCTTGCCGTACTTCTTCAGGTGCTCGCGATAGTAGTCAATGACTTTGCCGGGTGCATCCTCCGATTCGTATTTTGCAACAACCAGCTTGAAACCGAAGCTCTCTGTCAAAACTCCAAAATTGAGCGGGTCATTATCCTTCTCATATTTGGGACGCGCACCCGGATATAAGGGGAGTCCGGCACTCTTGGCATCGGCATCCTTCCCGACATGCAGATCGCCGATCGGACTGCGGACATCGAGATTTTTGTCATGGCTGCCGGACTCCTGAGCGGCGCCGGGCCAAACCAGCACGGCAGCCAGAGCGATCGATGAAGCCAAATAACGAAACATAAACTGTCCTCCTCTTCAACCCAAACCAGGTCGAAACACTAAATGTCAGTATCCTTGCCGTGCGTGCGCACGTAAACCAGCGAGAAACTTGAACCCTTGCCGTCCGCTTTGACGGCAACGATGTGTTGATCGTCTCTTTTGCCCACCTTGAGCTCGATGTTGCCACCGTGATCGCCTTCGCAGGTCAGTTCGTTCGAATCGTTGGAGCCGTTTGGCCCCATTCTCATATCCAGGTTCAGACCGGAAGTGTGACATTCGAGCACGCTGCCATACTTCTTCATCTGGTCCTGGTAGAAAGAGAGCACCTTGGCGGGGGCGTCGTTGGATTCATATTCGAGCGCCACCACCCTCAAGCCGTATCCAAAGCCGGAGAGATTGACGTTCGCGCTCTTGTTATCGCCGCTGGAATCTTTGGGCTTCAAGCGCGCGCCCGGGTAGACGGGCAAGCCCACATCCGAAGCGTTGGCGTTATCCGAAACGTGGACGCCGCCGAGAATGGTATTGATATCCACCTGCTTGTCTTGCCCGTCACTTTCCTTCTTCACGTTCACGCTGCAACCGGGCAGCGCCAGGAACGCGGCCAGGATGGCTCCAGCCGTAGCCAAAGCAAATGATGAGAATCTATTTCTGTGCATGTTGAGACCCTCCACTGGCCACTTTAATCGGACGCTCAAGGCCGGCGCCGCGCTCGGCAACATTGGGAATGCTTACGGGAAGATGCCCGCCAATCGCGATTTCTCCAAACAACGCCTTGACCGCGCTCACCTCCGACACCGACGCGTTGGAAAACGTACAAATGTAGTTCTCAACCTTCGTGAAGTTCGCCGCCAGGTACGGATTTCCCATGGCGATCACAGCCGTCTTTTCCGCCGCGTGATCCAGCAGTTGTTGCAGCAGCGTGCCGGTCGCATCCGCCATCGCCATGGTGTTTCCCACCTTGCCCGCGGTCGGAATCACATAGACGGCGGCGACTACAGTCTTGGCTTCGTCCACCGCCTTCAACACTTCGTCGCTCATCCCGGCCGCGATGCGCGGGTCTACGTAGAGCACGCGCGCGTCGGGAATGCGGGCTCGAAATTCCCGGCTGAAGACCTGGCCGGCGCCGGTGCGCACGTCGTCGGAGAAGATCACCGCCAACACCTGGTCGTGCGTCTCCTCATGTGTGGTATACGGAAGGCCGGCCTTCGCGGTTCCGTTGGATTTGAGGGGCAGAACCTTGCCGTTATCCCGCACCAGCGTGACCGCGGCGTCGGCCACCTGCTGGCCGAAAGCCAGGTTCTCTGGCTTGCCCACCAGGCTGGCAACAGCCTTCACATCCACCATGCGGGCTTCCTGCAGACCAAGAGAGGCCTTGATCCTCAAGATCTTGAGCACGGAGCGGTCAAGCCGCTCGCGCGAAATCTCGCCCGACTCGACGGCTTGAAGCATGGCATTGTAGGAGGCGGGGAAGTCCGCGGGAATAAGCAACAGATCGTTGCCGGCTTTGAAAGCCTCCACCGCCGCGCGGCCAATGTTGTTGGCGAACAGGCGCGTCAGGCCGGCCATGTCGAGCGCGTCGGTAACCACGACTCCTTTGAAGCCGAGTTGTTGTTGCAGCAGGTCCGTGACAATCGCAGGCGAAATAGTGGCCACGTGGTTGGGATCGGGATCGAGCGCGGGCACGGTGACGTGCGCCACCATGACTGCATCGACGCCGGCGGCGATCGCCTGCCGAAACGGGGGGAGCTCGATGGAGTCGAGGTGGGCGCGGTCAACGTTGACGCTGGCAACGCCGAGATGCGAATCGGTCGCCGTGTCTCCGTGGCCGGGAAAGTGCTTGGCCGTGGTCAGCATCCCGTTTTCGTGCGCGCCCTTGATATAGGCCGCCACCAGGTCGCCGACCTGTTTGGGATCTTCGCCGAACGAGCGCGTGTTGATGATGGGATTGGCGGGATTCGAATTAACGTCGGCGACGGGGAAAAAATTCCACTGCACGCCGATGGCGCGCGACTCGAGGGCAGTGATGCTCCCGAACCTCTCGGCGTCCTCCATTTTGCCGTCCGCGCCGAAAGCCATGGCGTGGGGGAAGACGGTGGTTCCTAGCAGGCGCATGGAGACGCCGCGTTCAAAATCGGCCGCGAACAGCAGCGGCAACTTCGAATCGCCTTGCAACCGGTTGAGCAGCTCGGCCGCTTCGTAGGGTTCGCTGCGCAGAAGATACGGGCCATCGACATGCACCGTCATGGCGAACGAGCCGACGTGATACTTCTGTATGGCCTCGCGCAGTTGCAAGTACTCGGGATTCTCCACGTTGAGAAAGCTGGCGCGGCACCAGATCATAAATACCTGGCCGACTTTCTCTTCGAGAGTCAATTTGCGTAGCGTCTTCTCGGCCCATTTTTCGCCTCCACGGGTCAAATGAATTGGACCGGGGCGCTGATATTTTTCCCTGGCGGAAGCCGCTGGAGCGAGCAGGAGAGCAAACAATACGAGGGCAAGTGTGCGATACATGCCAGAACGATAGCAGAAGGCTGGCGTTCGGGTCCCAGGTTTTTGGGTCGTAGATCCTAGGCTTCAGCCGACGGCGGCTCAGGTTGACGTCTCGCGACCTAAGGCCCAAGGCCTAAGACCCGCACGGCTGCCTGCTGAATCTGAGCGTCATCTCCGAAACCACGCAGCCAGTGAACCTCCGGCTCGCGGCGAAACCAGGTCATCTGGCGCTTGGCGTAGTTGCGGTGAGCCTGCTGCGCCGCTTGCAGCGCTTGCTCGCCCGTAAGTTCTCCGCGAAGCAATTGCACTGCCTGCCTGTAGCCGAGTGAGCCCAGAGGACCCGCGTCGGCGCCATATTTCTCAAGCAGCCGCTGCGTCTCTTCGACCAGGCCGGCTGCAAACATCCGTTGCGCGCGATGGTTGATTCGATCATAAAGATCTTGACGATCGGGATCGAGGCCGAGGCGCAGAATGCGGAAGCCGCGCAAGGGGTCGCGCCCGTGCTGGCGCCATAGATCCGTCATCTTCTGGCGCGAGGCCAGACAAATTTCGACGGCGCGAATGAGCTTGGGAGTGTCGTGGGCATGAATCTTCTCGGCGGCAGCGCGGTCCATGCGGCGAAGGATGCGATGAAGATAATCGGAGCCGCGGCGCGCGGCGCATTCGCGCAAGCGCTCGCGCAGTTCTTCGGAGCGCCGCGGACCCGGAAAAAGTCCTTCGAGCAGGGCGCGCAGGTAGAGTCCGGTTCCGCCGACGACAATCGGCAGATGTCCGCCGGCTTTGATTTCCTCGATCGCTTGCCGCGCCTGGCGCCCGTATTCGCCGGCCGTGACATGGCTGGTGGGCGCGGCGCAATCGAA
The DNA here is from genome assembly GCA_049800135.1 of Candidatus Sulfotelmatobacter sp. GTDB lineage: Bacteria > Acidobacteriota > Terriglobia > Terriglobales > Acidobacteriaceae > Sulfotelmatobacter. The sequence goes on along the minus strand of JBARJF010000052.1, from coordinate 16,894 downwards.
AAGATGATGAGGCACGCGGGCGCGCGCGGAGGGCGTGGGTTTAGCGGTCCCGATTTCAAACTCACGGTACATGGCGACCGAATCGCAGTTCACGATCTCGCCCCCGAAGCGTTCGGCGAGCGCCAGAGAAAGCGCGGTCTTGCCACTGGCCGTGGGGCCAAGCACCACCACCAGCAGCGGTTCAGGCTGCAGCGGAGCCACCGTCAGCGCACGCTCCAGTGAATGGCGTGCCAGTAGCGAATGAGTGTGAGGACGAGAAGCAGCAAGGCGATCAGCAGCAGCCCGGAAGTTTCCGTGGCATAGATTGTGCGCCGCTGACGCTTGTGAACGGAATCGTTGTGGCGCTGGACGTTGACCACGACCATATTGTACTAGAGCGTGTGCGGCAGCAGACTATCAGCACACTACCCAGCGCCGGCAGCCCGAGTCAAGCTTGACGCGAAGCCTTATACTCTTGGGTCACAAGGTTTTCTAATTTCGCGATCGGTCCGCTTCGGCTGTATCTGGCGGACAAAGGGAAGAGTCTCTCCTATGGTAAGCGCGCGTGTCTCGCTGAGTTTGAGTGGAATTGTGTTTGCGTTCGCGTTGCTGGTTTCTCTGGCCTGCGCACAACAACCTGCACCCGCGGCTTCGAAGGCCGAGCCGGTGCTGGACGTGACCTCGATGGATCGCAGCGTGGATCCTTGTGTGGACTTTTTCCAGTATTCCTGCGGCGGCTGGATCAAGAACAATCCCATTCCCCCCGATCAGTCATCTTGGGACACATACTCGAAGATGGAGGACGAAAATCTGGGCCGGCTGCACGGGATTCTCGAAGCAGCGTCGGCGCCCGACCCCAGCCGCGATGCGGCCACGCGGAAGATTGGCGATTACTATTCTTCCTGCACCGACGAGAAGGCGCTCGAGGCCAAGGGAGCGGAGCCGCTCAAGCCGGGGCTGGAGCAAATCGCGAGCATCGGCTCCAAGGCGGAGATCGCCGATGTGGCCGCGGCCATGGTCCGGAACGGCGTGCTCTTTCGTTTCGGGTCCACGCAGGATTTCAGAGATGCTACGCAAGTGATCGCGGAAGTGGACCAGGGAGGGCTTGGCCTGCCGGACCGGGATTACTACCTGAAGGACGATCCCAAGTCGCTGGAACTGCGCAAGCAGTATGTGGCGCACGTGCAGAAGATGTTCGAACTTTTGGGCGACCACCCGGAGGTTGCAGCCGCTGAGGCGCAAACCGTGATGCGCCTCGAAGCCGCCCTGGCCAGGGGTTCGATGACGCGGGTCGAGCGGCGCGAACCGAAAAACCTGGATCATAAAATGACCAGCGCTGAGCTGGAGAAGATCAGTCCCGAGTTTCAATGGCAGGTTTATTTCGCGAAGGTGGGGCTGCCGTCGCTGGCATCGCTGAATGTAGCGTCCCCAGGCTTCTTCAAGGCGATGAATGAGGAACTCGATAAAGAGAGCCTGGCGGACTGGAAAATCTACCTGCGCTGGCACCTGGTGCATGCGGACGCGCCCTTTCTCTCCTCGGCGTTTCTGAACGAGAATTTCGCTTTCTATGGCAAGACTCTGCGCGGCCAGCAAGAGCTGCAGCCACGATGGAAGCGTTGCACCGAATATGTGGACGACGACCTCGGCGAAGCGCTGGGCCGGGTTTACGTGGAGAAATATTTCGGTCCTGAGGCCAAGCAGCAGGCGTTGAAGATGGTGAAGGAAATCGAAAATGCGATGCAGCAGGATATTGATTCGTTGACCTGGATGTCGGCGGCCACCAAACGGCAGGCACTGGTAAAGCTGCACGCCATGGCCAACAAAATTGGCTATCCTGACAAGTGGCGCGACTACGGCAAGCTGGAAATCGTGCGGGGAGATGAGCTGGGGAATGTGGAGCGGGCGCGGAAATTTGAGTTCGATCGCCAACTGGCCAAAATCGGCAAGCCGGTCGATCGCGGCGAGTGGGATATGACTCCGCCGACGGTGAATGCGTATTACAGTCCGCAGATGAATGACATCAACTTTCCGGCGGGAGTGCTGCAGCCGCCGGCGTTCGATCCCAATTCCGACGCGGCTCCGAATTATGGCGACACCGGTGGAACCATCGGGCACGAACTTACGCATGGCTTCGACGACGAAGGCCGTCAGTTCGACGCGCAGGGCAATCTGCGTGACTGGTGGACCGCAGACGATGAGAAAGAGTTTGTGAAGCGGGCCAGTTGCATTTCGAACCAGTACTCAGCTTATACGATCATTGACAACATCAAAATCAACGGCAAGCTGACGCTGGGCGAAGATACCGCCGACCTGGGTGGACTGATTCTGGCTTATATGGCGTGGAAGGAAGACACCAGGGGACAGGATCTGCAAGCCATTGACGGTCTCACTCCCGACCAGAGATTCTTTGTGGGCTACGGCCAGAGCTGGTGCGGCCAAACCCGTGACGCGACCAAGAGATTACGCGCCACGGTGGACCCGCATTCTCCGGATAAATACCGCACCAATGGCGTGGTCTCGAACATGCCCGAATTCCAACAGGCATTTCACTGCAAGCCACGGTCGCCCATGGTGAACCAGAACCGCTGCCGGGTGTGGTAGAAGGAAGCGGGTTCGCGGTTGGTTGTTAGGTCCGCCGGCGTTGAAGCGAATTATTGCAAGTCCTCTTTCGTTGGGTTGTAGTAGAAGCGGAAGCGCAACGCAAGATATTGTCCGCCAAATTCGCTGGGCAATGGAGGGAATGGATTCGAGCCCTCAATACCGGCCCAAGCCGCGCGATCCAGCGGAGTATGACCCGAACTCGCCACCAGTCGCATGCCCGCAACCTTCCCGTCTTTGGTAATGGCGAATTCGATAGTGAGCTTTGCATGTTCCCACTGCGCGGATTCTGGAATCGCGTTGTACCAATTCTGGCGCACGTCATGGAGCACGCGCTGCAGGTACGGGCCGAAGTCCACGCCCATGGTGTCGCTGAGGATCTCGAAGGGGCCCATTTGGGCGCCGTGAGCGCCAGTTCCTAGCCCGAAGTCGCCGCTGTTACCGCCGTCGCCCGACTCCCTGGCGGCGGCTACTCCTCGCGTGGCCTGCTGAATCGCATCCCCTGCGGACATGGGCGCCGCATACTTGCTGAACTCCTTGCTGAGGTTTGGCTTGGCGGGCATTTGCAACTGCGCGATTTCCGGTTTGGGCGCCTGTTCCGCCGGAGCTGCCGGCTGATTCTGCGCCAAACTAGCCGGGGACTTAGCTGGCTGCTGCTCGGCTTCCTGGGGGCCATTCATCCCGGGCTTTCCGGGAGGCGGTGTGGCCAGAATCTTGCGCAGCTCTTTTATATTCAGTTCCGGACGCCGCGTCGTCGCGATGCGGTCCTTGTCGGAAATAATGTTCGTGTTCGTCTTGTGTTGCACCTTCTGCACGTCCGACGGAAGCTCTAAGAAGGTAACCTCCTTGCCGTTGGTTCCGGGGGCTACGGCGACCACGGAATGCATCCAGGGAAAGTGCCTTTCCACCCAATCGAAGTTGATGATTAAAGTAATGAGAATCAGGTGGACGATGATGGAAATCCAGGCAGCTTCGCGGCGCCGCGAGCGCGTGAGATCATCTTGTAGCTGGATGAGCAGATGCGGCACTCGGGCATCGTCATCGAGGTCGCGGTAGGCGGTTTCCCATCCCTGGGCATCGTATAAGCCAAGTTGCTCCGGCTGCGGCTTCTCGGGAGGCGCCACCGGGTCCTGGAATGGAATTTGCGTGATGGGCATGAACTAAGCTAATCCCAGCTAGGGCCTGTCCGTTAGACACACATTCACAGTGCTGCGTTGCATCCGGCTTAGACCGGAAGCAACCGGCAAACGAGTGCGGCCAAGCTACGCCTATTTTCGCATCTTTCCAGGGATTCTGCTTACTGACAAATGGGGCGGGACTTACGTGTGTAAACATTTGTAAAACGTGGAAGTGCCGGCGCTCGGGTGAGATTCAGCGATTCGAACGAAATCACCCTCGCGCCTTTCCCTTGGCGATCTTGGCCAAGCCGGCCTTCTTTCCGTGCTCCCGAATCGCGGCCACAATGTCGAGCGCAAGCGCCAGCGCCCGGCGGCCGTCTTCGAGCGGCACCAGCGTACTAGACCGCTGCCGCACCACATGTAAAAAGGACCGCAATTCCGCGTGTAGAGGTTCTTCCGAAGTCACCGGCGGTCTTGCCACCTTAATCTGCGGATTGACTGAGGGAGCGCCTGGCGCTGCGCCATCGGCGCCGACGGTGAACACCAGCGCTTCCTGGCGTCCATAGTCGACCGAGACATACTGCTGCGGCTGGAAGAAGCGCAGCTTGCGCACGCGTTCGGTGGAAACCCGGCTGGCGGTGAAGTTGGCCACGCATCCCGAGTCGAATTCCAGCCGAACGTTGGCGATATCCACTTTGCCGGAAAGGATGGGCAGGCCGACCGCGCGAACCTCTTTCACCGGCGAATTGGCAAAAGAGAGAACGATGTCGAGATCGTGGATCATCAGGTCGAGCACCACGTCGACATCCAGAGAGCGGGGAGTAAAGACGCTGAGCCGGTGCACTTCGAAAAACATGGGCCGGGTGAGCAACGGAATCGTGGCGCGGACCGCGGGGTTGAAGCGCTCGAGGTGCCCGGCCTGCGCAATGCGCTTGTGCGTGGCTGCCAGCTTTACCAACTCGTCCGCTTCGTCGAGCGATGCGGCCAGCGGCTTCTCGATCAGTACATCAACCCCCTCCTCCATCAGCGCGCGGGCCACTGCCAGATGATGCACCGTGGGCGTTGCCACGGAAGCGGCGCGGATTTCGCTGTGCGTGGTCAGCATTTGCGCTACCGAGCCGAAAGCACGGCACCCGAACTCGCGCGCCACGGCATCGGCGCGGTCGAGATTGGAATCGACCACGCCCACCAGGCGGACCGGCTCGCCCTGCTGCTCCAGTTCCTGGTAGACGCGCGCGTGATTGCGTCCAAAGACTCCCACCCCCACCACCGCGACGGAAATCGGATTGTCAGCTTGCAGGAAGGAACTCTCGGCTGGCCGGTTGCCAGCTGAAATCATAAATCGTAAACGCAAACCGCGAAAGAGCATCTGGAGTAGCGATGTGGCGCCGGAGCGGCAGGCCTCACCAGCGAGTCACTGGTAGGTGAACAAGTTGCCTGTTCCTGATCACATGGCTACCTGAATCTTCTTCAGAATAGCGATCTGCCCCGCGTGGTTAGAGCTCATGCTGCGCCACTCCGTGGAGGATGTGATAGAAATCGTATCTCTTGCCGGGAACGCGCTCACGAAGGCGAGCCTCGGGCAGCGCCGTAACGGTCTTCACCAGCACGTCGTGCCTGCGCCTGGCTTGAGCGACGGCCGAGCGCCAGGCAGCGTCGGTGGGCTTTCGAACCACGGGAAAGTTCGCTCTACCCGTGAGCTGGATTTTCTCGCCCGCCAGCCGCCGGCATGCGGCGCCATCCCAAGCGGCAATATGCAGAACGAGTTCCCAGATGCTGTGGGCATCGTGCACAGGCCTGGCCGCAGCCGTCGCGGCATCCACATCTTCTAACAGCTCAAGCAGCGCAGGACCGTGCCAGGCATTGCCCTCGAATGCGCGGCGAAGCTGATCGGCGAGGAGGGCGGGTTCAGAGCTGCGAGAAGTCATAACGTTAACCTTGGTCCTCAGAATAATTGCTCAGCCGGCTTATGAATCCATGAAACGCCGGTTCACTCCGGGTCTGCCACAACCGCAATCCCTGCGGCATTCGCCGCATCGAGAATCTTTTCCCCATCGAGCAACAGGCACTTTCCGGCATCGAGAGCCAGGCACGTTGCGCCCGCGCCCTGCATGACTTCGACGGTCTTCACTCCGATCACCGGCACGTCGAAGCGCATATCTTGATTAGGTTTGGCGATCTTTACCACCGTGAGGTCGCGGTTGAGCGTGGAAGCGTCGCCGTGCAGCGAGCGCATGATCTGCCCGGCGCGCTCGATGGTGGCGTCGGTGCCCTCCATGGCTTCGACCGCCACGCACGCCGATTGGGCAATCACCACGGTCTGCCCAATGTCATGCTGCGCTAACCGGCGGGCCACGGCGCGGCCGTAATCGATGTTCCTGAGTTCCGCGCCGCTGGGCGCGCGCTGCGTGAGCACGCCCGATTTCACCAGCAGCGGTTCGAGTAGGCCCGTCGAATTTTCCAGCGTGATGCCTTCCTCGGCCAGAACCTTGGCCACCGCGCCGAGCAGGCTGTCGGTATTGCGAGTAGTAAGCGAGAGCAGCAACTTGGCCAGTCGCCAATCCGGCCGGATCGCCGAGAAGATTTGTTTGTGCTTCACCTGGCCAGCCATAACCGCGCGGCTCACGCCTTCGCGCTGAAAAGTCTCGATCAGCTTTGAAAGTTCGCCCAGCGAGAGCCAGTGAACCGAAGCCGCGCCGCGGGACTCGATCTCGGAAAACGCTTCTTCCTTGATCGCGGCCACGACCACTTCATAACCCGCAGCCCGCGCCGCGTCCAGCACGAGAAGCGGAAACCTGCCGTTGCCCGCGATAAGGCCAAGCTTTTTGTTGTGCGAAGGCATGGAGTGAGTGTCCCAACTTACTTTACCTTTTCCCAAACGATTTTCCACCGCGCAACGGAGGGGTCGTCTTTCTCAGCGTCGCTGAAGATCAGGCGGTGGCCTTCGAAGCGATAAGGCCGGACCTGCCGCGATCCCACATAACCGGGGTCGGTAGCCACTTCCGGCAGATGAACAATTCTCTCTCGCTTCACGTCGATCTCATACCCCCCACAATAAGAAAAGGTGCCATCTGCGGCAGCCACCTTTTCCTCCGGCGTCGCATGCGCCAGATCGGCCGATTTGGGACGGTCGGGATTTGTAATCACAGCGCACATGTAACCATCGCGCTGGTACATAAGGAAGCCCTTACCGTGCGGCCCGAAAGCAGGAAAGGGGCGAGTGGTGCCGTCCTTCATGGTCTCTTCTGTGGACACGAGCCTCCACGTGCCCACAATTCGGTCACGAACTCGCGATTCCGCCTGACTGTCCATTCGCTGCCAAGCCCTCAAATGCCCACTATCCAGTGGCCACTCACTTGATGATCCCCCGTTCCGCTCCCTCGATGAAGCGGATGAGCAGCTCCACATCTTCGCCGTGGCCGGGCTCGGACTTCAGCTTTTCCAGCGCCTGCGAAGTGTTCCTCTTCGAGGCCAGCAGAATCTTGTAAGCATGGTGAATCTTTCGTATGCGTTCCTTCGAAAACCCGCGCCGCTCGAGGCCGACTGTATTCATCCCATAGGCGTGCGTATCGCGCGCAGCCGAGGTCATGGAAAACGGCAGAACATCCTGCGTGATGGTAGTACCTCCGCCCACGTAAGCGTGAGCTCCGATGCGCACAAATTGATGCACTGGACACAGCGCGCCCACCACCGCCCATTCTTCCACGGTCACATGCCCGCCCAGCGTCGCCCCGTTCACCAGCATGCAATGGTCGCCAATCAGGCTGTCGTGCCCGATGTGCGCGTAAGCCATGATCAGGGTGTGGCTACCCACACGGGTAAGTCCGCCGCCTTTCACCGTGCCGCGGCTGATGGTCACACACTCGCGAATCTCGTTGTGGTCGCCAATCTCGAGCCGCGTCGGTTCGCCCCGGTAGGTAGTATCCTGCGGCGCCATGCCGACCGCGCAGAAGGGAAAGAAAGCGTTATCGGCGCCAACCTTCGTCGGCCCTTCGATGGCCACGTGCGACACCAGCCGGCAGTTCTCGCCAAGTTCAACCTCGGAACCAATCACGCAGTAGGGGCCAATCCGGCACGATGCAGCCACCTTGGCTCGCGGATCAACGATCGCGGTGGGATGAACATTCATGAGGGAATCATTGCATCAGGAGATGAACTCGCCGCGCCAGCCGACGGGCTCGGGTTCATTCCGCATCCGCGCCGTCATCGTCAAAGCCGTCGCCGCGCCCACGTGAGCTGTCGATGAGCTGGCATGACACTGTCGCTTCCGCCACGCGTTTCCCTGCAACGTAGGCAACCCCGTGCATCTTCGCCGCCGTCATGCGCGGAATAACCCGCCAGCCCTTCACTTCCACCTCGATCCGCAACTGGTCGCCGGGGCTCACCGGACGCCGGAACTTCGCCCGGTCGATCCCGGTAAAAACCATCACTTTATCGGCGCGGTTTTCCACTTCGGTGAGCAGCAGCGCGCCGCCCGCCTGCGCAATGGCCTCCACGATCAGCACGCCCGGCATAATCGGCAGCCCCGGAAAGTGGCCGTTGAAAAAGGGTTCATTGATGCTGACGTTTTTGATGGCCACAATGCGTTCTTTGCGTTTCAGTTCCAGCACGCGGTCAATCAGCAGAAAAGGATAGCGGTGGGGCAGAATCTTCAGGATTTCGTGAATGTCGAGCGCCGTCCTGGGTTCGGCCGCATCGGTCACGGGAGGAGTGTTCTCAATCATGCTCCGTCTCAATCGCTTGGCTTCAATCAGCCAGTCTCAATCAATTCATCCAAATCAGCCTGAAGATTATACTGTACCCCGTTGCATTCACGGCGGAGGACTAACTCCGGCCGGCGAAAGAGGGGATTGTGCCCGGCAAAAAAACAACCGCATCGCCAGTGGAGGCCACCGAGGCTGCGTGGGCCGATCGCTTGCGTTATTTCTCCGAACATCGGGACCTGATAGTCCAGACGATTCGCCAGCTCGTCGAGATTGAGTCGCCCAGCGATAACAAGCCGGCGGTCGACCGCCTCGCCGCGCTCCTCGCCTCCAAGTTCGAAGCGCTGGGGGGGCGGACTCAACTCCATCGCAGCAATGACTTCGGCAACAGCTTGCAGGTCGACTTTGGTGCCCGTCCGGGATCGGCCAATCGCAGGCCGGTCCTGCTGCTCGGCCACACTGACACGGTGTATCCCCTGGGCACGCTGGCGGGCATGCCGTGCGAAATCGAGAACGGCCGCCTGCGCGGCCCCGGCGTTCTCGACATGAAGTCGGGAATTGCACTGATGCTTCACGCCATCGAAGCGCTGCAGGCATGGCACGGCGCAGTGCCGCGGCCAATCACGGTCTTTCTGGTTTCCGATGAAGAAGTGGGCAGCCGCTCTTCGCGGAACATTACCGAGGCCTTGGCGAAAGACTCCGCCGGGGTGCTGGTGCTGGAGCCTGCCGCCGGACTTCGCGGCGCGGTCAAAACCGCGCGCAAAGGCGTAGGGGAATACACGCTGCGCGTGAAAGGCGTTGCGGCTCATGCCGGACTCGACCCCGGCAAAGGGCACAGCGCCATTCTTGAACTGGCACGGCAGATCGCGGTGGTTGCCAGGCTGAACAATCTGCGGCAAGGCGTGTCGGTAAATCCCGGCGTGATTCACGGCGGAACGCGCACCAATGTGATCGCGGCCGAAGCCTCCGTTGGCCTGGACGTGCGCATCAAGAGCGCAAAACAAGCCATTGGTATCAACCGCAAGCTTCAATCTCTCCAGCCTTTCGACAAACGCTGCCAACTCCAAATGACGGGCGGCATCAATCGTCTTCCCATGGAGCGCACTGCGGGAGTCGCCGCGCTGTACAAAAAAGCTCGGCAGGTTGCCGCGAAATTGGCATGGCGGCTCGACGAAGCGGCCGTCGGCGGCGGCTCCGACGGGAACTTCACCGCCGGTATGGGCATCCCCACGCTCGACGGCCTGGGTGGTGTGGGCGAGGGTGCGCACGCCACGCACGAATTCATCGTCATCTCCGAGCTGCCGCGGCGCGCGCTGCTGCTGGCGGGAATGATTGAAAGTGTTTGAGCCCTCGCTTCTTTGACTCCTTGAGGCGGGTAGCCTAGAATTTTCTTACTGGCCTCGGCTGGCCTGCGGCCGCGCCGTTTCGAGCGCGCATCGGATGCATGAGATGGAGGAGTTATGGGTGAACTTTCGCCTTTGCATTGGCTGTTAGTGATCGCGATTGCCCTTCTGCTCTTCGGTACCAGCAAGTTTGCCGCCGTCGGCAAGGGCATCGGCGAAGGCATCCGCAATTTCAGAACTTCGATGAAAGAAGGCGAGGATCCGAAGAAAGAAAAAGAAGAGAAGAAGTCCTAGTCTCGCTCCCGGTCTGATTGCAATTCGCCTCGCGCGCTTCGCTAATCCTCATCATCGACCTGCCTGCAAAACAAGGGCCCGCAAATTCAAATCGCTCCTCGTTCTCGCAACATCGCATACACCAGCGCCACCGGGAGGCCCACCACGTTGGCGTAATCACCTTCGATGCGCGGGATCCAGCGCGCCGCGATGCCCTGGATCGCATAAGCCCCTGCCTTATCCATCGGCTCGCCAGTAGCGACGTAGCCGCGAATCTCATCGCCAGAGATCTCGCGCATGGTTACCAGCGTGGTCTCCGACGCAGTTTTCTCAAAGGCCGCTGGGCCCACCAGGCACACTCCTGTGATCACCGCGTGCGTGCGTCCTGATAACCTCCGCAACATGCGCGCCGCGTCGCCAGCGTCGCGCGGTTTGCCGAGCACCATGTGGTCGAGGACAACAATCGTATCCGCCCCCAACACATAATTGTTCGCTTGATGTTGAAAAATCGCCAGCGCCTTTTCCCGCGCCAGCCGCTCCGCGCAATCCCGCGGAGCCTCTCCGTCGAGCGGAGTCTCGTCAATATCGGCCGGCTGCGCCGTAAATGGAATTCCCGCGCTGCGCAGCAACTCCTGCCGGCGCGGCGAAGCGGAAGCGAGAATAAGCATGCGATCTCACGCTCCTCGAAGCACTGGCGCATCCCGAATCGCGAATGAACCTAAAGCTGGCCGGCAGCGCCAGTGTGCGACTCGGTACACGTCCTCGGCACTCGGGGCCCGGTACTCGGCGCTATCTGCTTCCAACCATGCCGCGCACCGATTCAATCAGCTTGGCCGAATCGTAACCGACCCCGTCTTTGAACACCGTCTCCACCTTCTCGATGTCTTCGATCTTCTTCGACGGATCGCCTTTGATCACCACCAGATCCGCCTGCTTGCCCGCTGCGATCGTGCCGATCCGGTCGAGTTCTCCAAGAAACTGGGCCCCGTTTGCGGTCGCAATGTGAATTGCCTCCACCGGGGTAAATCCCGCTTCCACCAGAAGTTCGACCTCGCGCTGATCTCCAAATCCCGCAATCACTCCTCCCATCCCGGTGGGATCCAGCCCGGCCAAAAGCAAACCTCCGGCTTGCGCAAACGCTCGCTCGAACTCCATTTCTTTCTTGAATGCGGCCGGCCAGGGCGAAACCTCGCTGTGGTATCGCTGCCGGATCAAAGCCGCGTCGCTCGCCCGCACCTTGTTGCTGAGGAATGCGCTGCGGGCCTCGGGCGATAAGGCATCGAGAACGCGCGGTTCGATCGTGGGTCGCCCGGGCACAAACATTTCAAACACCGGCAGCGTCGACGTGACCGCAATATGGCGCTGCACCAGATCCACGATCGTGTCGTGCAGCGGGCCATGTTGCACGTCCAGCTTCGATAGGAACGCATAATCAAGATTCCCGGGACACTCGCCCGGCTTCTTCCAGGGATAGAATTCCGTATCTACCAGCAAGCCGTGTTCAAGGTCGTCGATGCCAATCGCGGCAGCCTCGCGAAATCCGATCGAACAAAGATGCCCGGTAATTTTCGCGCCCCGCTTGTGCGCCGCAACCACGGCAGCGGAAAGTTCCGCTGGAGTAATAAACATGTACGCCTTGAAATTATCCACCCCCTGGTCCATCCAGAAATTTACCGTCTTCGTGGCGTCTTCAGGCCCGGTGAGTTGGTGCATCTGCAGCGCCCAACTGCCGGCTCCTTCCAGATAAGGTCCGGTAACGTGGATCTTGGGCCCCGGCGTTTCGCCCTTGTCAATCTCCTTCTTCAGCTCAAGATCGGTGTAAGGCTCGAGTGCGCCCGTCGTTCGGATCGTCGTCACTCCACTCGCCAGGTATAACCGCGGAAAGCTGTACGCCATCTCGCCGAAAATGCCGTCGCCCATGGGATAAAACATGTGATCGTGCATGCCCACCAGCCCCGGGATAACGCTGTAGCCGCGCAGGTCGAGCACCTGCGAGTCTTTCGGCACACTCGCCGACGCGGCATCGGAAACCGATTCGATCTTTCCTTCCGCGATCACAACCGTCTGGTCTTCGCGCGGCGCCGCGCCCGTCCCGTCAATCACCCGCACGTGTGCCAGAACGACCACCGGCGCATCCACTTTCACAAACCCGCGCACCAGCGGCGACAATGTTTGCGACGCCAGAGCGGCCGGGCAGGCAATCGCCAATAAAATGCCAACCATCAGTTTGCTCATAGTTCTTCCCTCCCTGATCGGAAGAAAGAATTCTACCGAACAAAACAAATTCTGCGCGGAAGATTCAACCGCCGGCCCCCATCACGGCAACCGGGGACCAAAAACTGGGAACTCTCTCATCCTGCTAAAATCAAAGATCGACGCGTAGCCTATGGATTCCGCTTTCCTCCGCAACTTTGCCATCATCGCGCATATCGACCACGGCAAATCCACGCTGGCGGATCGCCTGCTCGAATTAACCGGCTCTCTCACCGCGCGCGAGATGCAAGCCCAGGTGCTCGACTCCATGGACCTGGAGCGCGAGCGCGGCATCACCATCAAGGCCCACGCTGTCCGCATGATGTACACCGCGCACGACGGTCAAACCTATCAACTCAACCTGATCGATACCCCCGGTCACGTCGATTTTTCCTACGAAGTTTCGCGCGCGCTGGCCTCCTGCGAAGGCGCGCTGCTCGTGGTCGACGCTTCGCAGGGCGTGGAAGCCCAAACCCTTGCCAATGCGTATCTCGCAATCAATAACGGCCTCGAGATTATTCCCGTCATCAACAAGATCGATCTGCAAAGCGCCGACATCCCGCGCACCAAAGAGATGATCGAAAGTGCCGTCGGCCTCGATGCTTCCGACGCCGTGCTCATCAGCGCCAAGACCGGCCAGGGTGTACCCGACGTGCTCGAGGCCATCGTCAAGCGCGTGCCTCCTCCAAAGGGCAATCCTGAGAGCCGCCTGCAGGCGCTCATTTTCGACTCCTGGTTCGACGCCTATCGCGGCGTGGTGATCCTGACCCGCGTGTTTCAGGGCACGCTGCGCAAGGGCCAGAGAATCCGCCTGTGGTCGAATGGCACCACCTTCGACGCGGAAACTCTCGGCGTCCTCACTCCCAAGCCGGTCGAGATCGACGAACTCAAAGCCGGCGAAGTCGGCTTCCTCATCGCCAACATCAAGAATGTCGCCGACACAAAAATCGGCGACACCATCACCGACGACGCCAGTCCCGCCTTCGAAGCCCTTCCCGGTTTTGAAGAAATCAAGCCCATGGTCTTCGCCGGCCTCTACACCGTGGACGCTCACGAGCACACCCGCCTGCGCGAAGCGCTCGAAAAACTTCGCTTGAACGATTCGTCATTCTTTTTCGAACCAGAAAGTTCCGTAGCTCTGGGCTTCGGCTTCCGCTGCGGATTCCTCGGTTTGCTGCACATGGAGATCATCCAGGAGCGTCTCGAACGCGAGTTCGCGCTCGAACTCATCACCACCGCGCCCGGCGTGCGCTACAAGATCTACAAAACCGATGGCGTGATGATCGAGGTCGACAATCCCTCGCGCTGGCCCGATCCCAGCGAGATTGCCAGGATCGAAGAGCCGGTAATTCTGGCCACCATTCTCACCAACGAAGAATACGTCGGCGGAATTCTCAAGCTCGTCGAAGATAAGCGCGGCCAGCAGAAAACTTTCGAGTACGTCAGCTCCTCGCGCGTGATGTTGCACTATGAGTTACCGCTGAATGAAATCGTGCTCGACTTTTACGATCGCCTCAAGTCAGTCTCCCGCGGCTACGCTTCACTCGATTATCACCTCGCTGATTATTGGGAGTCGCCCATGGTCAAGCTCGATATCCTGGTCGCCGGCGAGCCGGTCGATGCCCTCTCCATTATTGTGCATCGCGATTTTGCCTACGACCGCGGCAAAGCGCTGGTCTCGAAAATGCGCCAGCTCATTCCCCGGCAGATGTTCGAAGTGGCGATCCAGGCGTCCATTGGCGCGAAAATCATCGCTCGCGAAACCGTCTCCGCCATTCGCAAGAATGTGCTGGCCAAGTGTTATGGCGGAGACATCACCCGCAAACGCAAGCTGCTGGAAAAACAGAAGGAAGGCAAAAAACGAATGAAGCGCATCGGTCGCGTTGATATACCCCAGGAAGCTTTTCTGGCGGTGCTGAAGGTCGGCGAAGACAATTAGTGCGGCGCGCGCCGCCCTCGCCCGCGAGGTTCGGGGCGCAGAATCGAAAGGTCACGACCTCGGAAATGTGCAAAACTCTAAAGCGGGAATAAGCTGGCTTTCCCCGGCTCCCCGCTATGTTAATCCCGAGTGAATTGCCTAACTGGTTACTATTCAGAGCCTTAGGAGCCCAAAATACCGGCGCCGGAACGGACCTCAGCCAGGTTTGCCGCCAGACATTTTTCTCGCAGCCAGCAATTCCACAAGCTTTTCCACAGCGCGCCGGCCCCCACAACTCGAATCACCTAAGGTAGTTACCCCGGCAAAGGTGCGGCTTTTCTGTACCCTGCAGCTCACTCCTCCGGCGCCAACCCACCCTCCACCATCGTCTCGAATCGCGTGCAGTTTTTCAGGAATGCCAGCTGGAGCTTTCCAATGGGACCGTTGCGCTGCTTGCCAATAATGATCTCTGCCTTGCCCTGCAAGTCAGGATCGTCCTGCTTGTAGATTTCCTCGCGGAAGATGAACATCACCAGGTCCGCGTCCTGCTCAATGGATCCCGATTCGCGCAGGTCCGCAAGCTGCGGACGATGGTCGCCTCCGCGGCTCTCCGGCGCGCGGCTCAACTGCGAGAGCGCAATCACCGGCACGCTCAACTCCTTGGCCAGCGCCTTCAGCCCCCGCGAAATGGCCGACACCTCCTGCGTGCGATTCTCATAACGCTTGCTCCCGCCCGACATGAGCTGGAGATAATCCACGATGATCAGATCCAGCTTGCCCTGCGATTGTTTCAGCCGCCGCGCCTTGGCCCGCATCTCGCTCAGCCCGATGCCCGGCGTGTCATCGATAAAAATTGGCGCCTGCGCCAGTTGCTCCATGGCGCGACCCAGTTTTTTTGTATCGTCCTGCCACAACGAACCCGTGCGCAGTCTTTGTGCGTCTACCTTTGCCTGCGAACTCAGCAAGCGCAACAGCAGCGCCTCCCGTGACATCTCCAGTGAGAACACTCCCACCACCTGCTGGTCTTCGATCGCCGCGTTCTCCGCGATATTCATGGCAAAAGCGGTCTTGCCCATCGAAGGACGCGCCGCGATGATCACCAGATCCGAACGCTGCAAGCCGGTGGTCATTTCGTCGAGGCCGGTATAGTGCGTCGCCAGGCCGGTAATGCGCCGGCCCCGCCGCAGTAGCGCGTCCAATGTGCCGTAGGATTCCGTGAATATTTCTTTGAATTGCAGGAACCCGCGCCCGATGCGCTTCTCCGAAAGCTGGAAGATCGCAGCCTCGGCGTCGTTCAGCACCTCCTCGGCCGCATCCGATTGATCGGCCGCCCGCGCAATCGCCGTATTCGCCGCGTGAATCAGCCCCCGCAGCAGAGCCTTGTCGCGCACGATCTTGACGTAGTGCTCAATGCTCGGCCGGTCCGGTACCCCATCGAGCAAACTCGACACATAGCCCACGTCCCCGATTGCCTGCAGATCTTTGTGCCGGTCCAGTTCTTCGATCAGCGTAATCATGTCGATCGGCCGCGACGATTCCGCCAGATCGACCATGCGCCCGTAAATTCGCCGGTGCGAATCCAGCGAAAAATCCTCGATGCGCAAATGCTCCGCTGCTTGGTTATAAGCGAAGTTGTCCAGCAGGATCGCGCCCAGTATCGAGCGCTCCGCCTCTACGTTCGCCGGAAGCGTGCTGATGTTGTAATCGGTAGTCGCCATGTTTCCGAACTGAACCTTGCCGCAATTCTTCGCCTAGCATAAGCGAATAAACAGCGAATCACCAAATGATTTGTGCAGAAGCTGTGAACCGCGCTCTTATCTTGTGGAAGGTCTGCGAAAACCGGGCCCGTAACCGAGAACCACGCGGACGGTGAGTGACAGATTTATCCGCGTCGATCCGGTGCCCACTCGTGGCGGAAATAATGGCGAAAATGATCTCCAAAACAAATGCGGCTGGGCCAGCCACCCAGCCGCATCGTTCGTGGTTCTCTTGGCCGTGCCTTCCCGCCGCTAGGAGCAGCGAGTCAACGGCCCCGGTCCGACAGCGCTCACCAGGAGCGCCACATTTACCAGTGCTGGCTGCGGAACATGATTCTGGGAATATGATTCCGAAAATCGCTGCTCTGCAAACCCTGCTGTGGCCGGCAGCCCAGCCTGCTCCAGGAGCAGGCTGCAAAGGAGGCCGCAATGCCCGGGTAACCGCCACACGCTCGCGCGCGCTTTTCGATTTCCCCCCCCGGCAATTCACCCTCGAGAATTGCCAGTCTGCCACCGGCGTCACCGCAATCATCGTTCGGCAAGCCGTGAGAATTGCCACGTATTCGCTGCACCCACTCTCAGGCAGAATGTTGCGGCCCGCAATCAAAAAACATTTCCCCCTTGTGCAGAAACTGTGGACGATGAGACTTCCCTGTGGAAGACTGAGGAAATCCGCGCCTCATTCAATCCAGTCGGATGAGAACTCTTCGGCGCAGCCCTGAATGCTGTCCACGTGACCGCCCGTGGAATTCGGATTGGGATCGCGTCCCAACAATTCCCACGCTTCTCTGTACTTCTCGTACTTCGAATGGCTGCACTTTGTGTGCAACGAGACCGACTTCATTCCCAGAATCTCTTCCTCTGGAATGATGTACCATGCATCCTCGAAAACAACATAAGCCGCCAGAAAGTCGAATGATTCGGGTGGATACGGATTGCCGCTGCTGCACAC
>JBARJF010000051.1:0-13949 GCA_049800135.1 Candidatus Sulfotelmatobacter sp. | reverse complement strand
CTCGGATGATAGTCACAACCTATGATCAACATGTTCGGCTCCTTTCCTCCGAGCCCTTTGGTTGGTTTGCGCCTCCAAAGTCTACTCGGGCCTGGGAGCCGACATTGTTATGGAATCATTACACTCACCGACCAAGCGTCAAGGAACGAACCAGCCAACCGCGACCGCAACAATCACAAGTTTTGTCAGCCAGCCGATTGCTTGCGACGACACAAAAACCCGATGCAGCTTCATAAATGCAGCGTTAGTGAGGATCAGCGGCAACGGGCCGATCATCCACACCGCAACCGCCAATTTGAGCGCGCTCGATACAGAATGAAGACCCAACCGGGCGGCGACAAAGGCAAACACTCCGCATGTCACAAATGGCAGCGGACTGGTTAGAGCAATCGCTCTACTCTCTTCACCCTGACGCCAGATTTCTGGGTAGGTGTAGCGTCGATGAATCCAATCGCCTGCGAAGAACCAGTCAGTGAGCGACGAGACCACACCAGCGCCAATAATAATCACAACGAGTCGCCAGTTCATAACCGATACTCCCGCGACTACTCCTGCGTAACGCTGAACTGGAGACCCTATCCCTGGGACGCGTTCGAAGGTGTTGAGAAATCCCGATTTGGCTCATTCACTTGGGAGACTACCTACTCGCAGGGGCATGAGCGGCGGTTCCTTCGCACCCACGATCAGCAGCCAGAGCATGGCGGCAAGTTCGGCCATAAACACCGGCTGGAAGTAGCGGAACAGAGCGTCCGTGTGATTCGGAGCGAGGAACCAGGTCGTACTCAGGACAACCCAAGCAATGCCGTCAAGCAGGAGCCAGTACCCGAGCCAGCGCGGCAAGAAGCGCGACCTCAGGACCAGCCATCCAAAAGGCAAGAGCCATAATCCCCAGAACATCTGGTTGATGCCATTTGCCTGCCCATGCATCCGGATCAGCAGCATGCCGACCGCCTCGCGCGTGTGGCCGTCAAAGCCGGCGAAGGCATCGCCTCCGCGAAAAACGAGGAGCGCGGCTGCACTGAACACCACGGCCATCAGGCCGAGGGCAGACGAAACCAACACAAGAGCCACAAGCTGTCGCGCACGGCGGTGGTCCACATCCTCGAAGAGGCGATAGAGCGCCAAGCTTAGGCCGATGAATATGACCGCACCCAGCGTCTCTGCAAGCATGCCCCAACGATAGAGTGTCTCGTGCCCGAGGATCCGGGCTCCGGTGGCGGCAGCGTCGTTGTGCACGACTGTCTGCGAGGGGACATATAGCAGGTAGAATGGCCCCAGCGTGAAGCCGAGATACCACAAGCCAGCGATACGGGCCGTTCTCTTCAGCGACGTCACACGGACCTCCAGCATTGGGGAAGAGTACGCGATAAGGGCTAAATAAGTTTCGAGGAACTCATTGCCATTAGAACACTATCTAGCAAGAACAATCTAGGGAAAGGACGTAGATATCACTGCGCGCCCCATAAAACCTACCTGCATGGACTGTGGTGCGCCGCCGATGAAGGTTCTCACGCCGAAGTAGACCGAATAACGAAGCCATAACGGGACGAACGACACGAGCTTCATCATGCTGCAGGTGTCCCGCGTCAGCGGAACAATCTAGCCTCGCAGCGCTCGGAAGTGGACCCAGATCATCCAACGAAGTCGTTTCGACGACACTTTTCGTATCACCGGAAAGCAGGAGAATCCTCCTGAGACGCGAACCCTTCCTGCAAACACGTTGAACGTCAGTTTCGCTGACGCGGCACATAATCGTCTCTGGTTCAAGAGCAGCCCGCAGTTTTGCCCGCTGCGCTCTGTGCCGTTGGTAGGTAACGGCCCGGAGGGAACTGCTGTCGATGAGGCCAGCGCGAAGGCTGCTTGCGACGTGGGACGGCCGATAGGCTACCCGAACGAGAATACGCTCATCACGGCTGTGACGGGAAACCAGCGACTTGGTGATCCGTGTTGATTTGCGCCAGCACAGCGCCGAGCAACTGGCCCTTCTAGCGACCGGAGGACATGGGAGCTATACAGCGGTGGGTTCCTGAAATCGTGAGATCTCCTGCCATCGTGAATTAAGAAATAAACGGGTTCATGGTATTTCCGTCCCGAGGCGGTCCCGCCCCGAGCCTGTTATCATCATCAGCCGAGGGGGAAACAACAAATGGGAAATCTGTCCGTCGTGGTACGGCAGTTGAGAACCGAGCGAGAACGAGCACGAAGGGAAGTCCATCGCATTGACGCGGCACTTGCGGCTTTGGGAAGTGCTAGCTCCAATGGCTCAAATCGAGGCAGGCGCACTATGAGCGCGTCAGCTCGTCGGAAGATCAGTTTGGCACAGAAAGCGCGATGGGCGAAGAAGAAGTCAGGTGCTCAACCGCCTAGGCCGAAACGAACGATGTCAGCAGCAGGCCGCCGGAGAATCGCAGCCGCACAGCGTGCAAGATGGGCCAAGGTGAAGTCGCAACAGAAGAAGGCTGCTTGATATTCATACGACAAAGCCCAGTTTGATTTAGCTGGGCGTTTTTCTCTAAGGCGAAGTGATTAAACGTGCCAAAACGTCATGACTGTTTTCAGAACGCAGGGCTGCCTTGCGCTTCGGGGTCATTCTTCCTCGAACCACACGACCTCGCCCCAACGATTCTCAGGGACATGCGTCAACAGTCGTGCCCGCTCTGCGATCCGGCGATAGGTCAACTTGTCGGACCCGGCGATGCCGTTTTGCAGCCCTGCCTTTGCAAGATTGAGAATCGCCCGGTCTTCCCACTTCGCGGACTTCCGCCGACGTTCGGCTCTTTCAGGGACTTCGATTTGAACGGAGCGCCCGCTCTTGCTCGTCAAATATTGTTCGACAACGACTTTCGGGATTCGCAGGACGCGATAGCGCCGACGACTCCGAGTTTCAGGTTTGCCGAGGTCAATGACGCCCGGCAGCTTCGCAAACCGACGGACAACAGCATCCTCACCGCACTTCAATACAGTGGCGACATCACGGACTGTCAGAAGTTCGTTAGCCATGAGCGGCGTCTCCCTTCCCCCAAGCATCGACTACCAGCGTATCCAACCGATCTTGACGAGCCTGTGCCCAAGATGCGTAATGCTTTTCGGTCGTCTTGATACTGGTATGGCCCAACAGCTTGCTTACCTCTTCCATCGGGATGCCTGCCGTCAGCCAACTGCACGCGGCAGTATCCCGCAAACAATGCGGAGTGAAGCTCGTGTTCTCCCCGAAAGCCGACCGAAAGAGTGTGCGGAGATCGTGTTGCCAGTTTGTGACGGCCGACGTTTCAAGTCCTGCACCTGTCCAGAAGAGATATTCGTTGTCGTTTCGTATGGCCAGAATCTCGGCTGCCACAGCAGGGGGTAACGGCACAGAAACGTGTGTTCCTGTCTTCTGTCTTTTCGTGACGACTCGCACCAGTTTTTTCTTCTCGTCCTTTTTGATTTCCGACCGTTCCAGGGTGACCGCGTCACGAATGGCGAGACCGCTATGCCGCATGAGTTGAACCAGCGCCCGGACGCGGGCGGCTTTCGCTGACTCAAACTTCTTCGGAATCTCCGTAAGGAGCTTCGCATATTCCGCTGGTGACAGCGGCATCGTTGGCGGTTCGTCCGCTGTGATGGCCGAAAGGTTCGGCACGCGCTCCAGCCAGCCGCCGTTCTGACAGAAACGCAGGAACCGACGCAGTCGAGTCTGGACTTGCTGGCGGGTCAAAGACGACGGATACAACTCGTCCCAGGTCCCACGGTATTGGACCAGCATTTCGAGATTGGTGTCCGCCGGGAAGAACTTCGAGCGGGTCTCAAAGAACTGTCGGAACCGTTCAAGTTCGCGTTTGTACTTCTTGACGATGGACGCGTTCAACCCTGCCGTTCTGCGCTCCATCAGGAAGAGTTCGATTGCGTTCGCAATCGTCTTGCGGGTCTCCTCGATGACCGTGGGGGTTCCGCCTGCTTTGAAGCTGCTTTCTAGTTCCCGCTTCTTTTCCTCAGCCTGGGCCCACGACCGGGTCTTCGCAGAGCGCCGGTACTGCTTACCGTCAAATGTCCAGCGCAGATGCTTACGGCAGTCGCATCTTTTCCACGTTTCATCGTCTCGATAGCGGCAACCAGCCGCGTGCCGGACGTAGATTGTGATTGAAGGAACCATGCGTTTTCCTGTGCTTTCAACCAAAACGCTAGCACAGAATTAGCACAATTCGACAGATGTCTTTGGTAACCAATAGAAAGACCCGCTGTTTATGCGGGTCTGGTTGGGGTTTGAATTTGGAGGCGCGGGTCGGAATCGAACCGACGCATAAAGGTTTTGCAGACCTCTCCCTTACCACTTGGGTACCGCGCCTCTGCTCAATAAGTTAGCGTTCCCTACGAAAAAAGTCCATCTTCGGGGAAGAATCGGTGCGGAAGGAAAACCATGGAGCGGGAGACGGGATTTGAACCCGCGACTTCGACCTTGGCAAGGTCGCACTCTACCACTGAGTTACTCCCGCTCAGCCTGATTATTTTACACGATTTGCCTTTTCATCGGCCATTACCAGCGTGCGCCTGCAGCGGCAGTTCGAAAGCCCGGTTCATGGCCTCCGTTCTCAGGTCTCCGCTTCAGCTTACGGAAAGCGAAAGGCCAGGGCGGCCTGGAGCGCGGGCATTGCGGATTGCTTAAAGAAGCCTGCTCAAAGAACTTAAAGAAAAAGACCGGCCTTGCCGATAAGAACACTTTGGGGGAGTGTCATGAGATCGTTCGGGTTAAAAGCGAAGTTGGCAATGGGCTTCGGGACATTGCTTGCCATGCTGATTCTGACCGGCTCGGTTGGATATTACTCGACCAGCAGAGTGATTGCTGCAGCGGAAGACGTCAGCTTCTCGTTGAAGCGCAAAGAGGCGGCCACAGCGGTTGAGTTGGAGGTCAGAAAGCAGATCCGGTCCGCGTCCTACTATGTGTTCAATGGCGATTCGCCATCGCTCCAGCAATATGGGCAAGACAAGCAAGAGGTGGCGCAGCGGCTGGGCGAATTGAGCAAGATGCTGAGCAGCGACAAGGGCAAAGCGCTATTGTCCAATATCCGCCAGAGCACTGGCCAGATGTCCGATCTTACCGACCAGGAAATATCGCTGCAGCGACAGAAAAGATCCTACGAGGCAACCTCCCTGACCTTCGGCTCCAAAACCCAGGCAACCATGAACGCCCTCATGGCGGACTGCAATGAACTGGAAGCCTGGGAAGACAAACTGGGCCAGGATCAGCTGAACCTCGAACACCAAACCGAATCCCGTGCAAATGGAATAACACTTCTGTTGGTGGCGTGCAGTTTGTTCCTCGGAATTGTGATCGCAATTCTGATTGCACGTTCGATTACGGGCAGCATGAGCAGAATGCTCTGGATGATTCAAAGCGTATCGGCCAAGGATCTGTCGGTGGACGACGTGCAAGTGACTTCCAACGATGAGATCGGCCAGGCGGAAGTGGCGTTGAACAGCATGAAGAATACCCTGCATGAGATGGTGCAGAGCATTGCCGCGACCTCCGAACACCTGGCCAGCGCCAGCGAAGAGATTTCGTCGGGAGCCACGCAGTCTGTGGAGACGGCCCGGGTGCAGGCAGGTCAGACGCTGCAGGTGGTTACCGCCATGCAACAGATGTCTTCGACGGTTCATCAGGTGTCGGAACATTCGCAGAAAGCATCGGACTCGTCGCATAAGGCGGCGTAAGCCGCGCGGCAGGGTGGTGAAGTAGTGGAGCAGACGCTGGCAACCATGCACAACATCGCCGATTCTTCCAAAACCGTAGCGGCTCGCATCGCGGAGCTAGGGAGCAGTTCGGAGCAGATTGGAAAGATCGTAGCCGTCATCGACGACCTCGCAGACCAGACCAACCTGCTGGCCTTGAATGCCGCCATCGAGGCCGCGCGAGCCGGCGAGCAGGGACGCGGTTTTGCCGTGGTGGCTGATGAAGTCCGGAAATTGGCGGAACGCACCACCAAGGCCACCCAGGGGATCGGGACCATGATCGAGTCCATTCAGCTGGAAACTGGAAATGCCGTGCAGGCCATTGAACTGGGCAGCCGCGATGTCGGGGTCGGAGTGGAGAAGACCTCGGCTTCCGGAACCGCTTTGAAAGAGATCATTCAAATGTCGGAAGAAGTGGGGGACATGATCGCGCAGATCGCGACGGCGGCGACGGAGCAATCGAGCGCCGCGGAACAGATCAATACCAACGTCTCCCAGATCTCAAGTCTGACGCAGGGCTCATCCCTGGCGGCCGAGCAGACGGCCAAAGCGTGCGCAGAACTTTCGGCGATGGCGATCGATCTGCAGAATCTGGTGAACCAATTCAAGCTGGGCGGCGATTCCCGCCGGCTGGCAACAGCGCACGCTGAGCGCAAGGCAATTGCGCCGCAGCCCAAGTCCAGGGCGGCCGCTGCGGGCATGTAAAGACGGGGGCTCCGCTCAGCGCGCTGACCACTGCGGATCTTCCTCCGGCTGCACAACCTGGCCGTCGCGCATGTGGAGAATGCGGTCGCCGTACTTGGCAGCCTCAGGATTGTGCGTGATCATCAACACGGTCTGGCCTAACTCCTGATTGGACTGCCGCAACATGCGCAGAACGATGTTCGAGTTTTCCGTGTCCAGATTGCCCGTGGGTTCGTCCGCCAAAACCACCGCCGGTTGGTTGACGAGGGCGCGGGCCAGGGCCACGCGCTGTTGCTCGCCACCGGAAAGCTCTGACGGGCGGTGGTTGAGCCGCTGGCTCAGTCCCAATAAATCGCAGATGCGGAGGAAGAATGCGGGGTCGCGGTCCCCGTTGCCGGAAATTTCCTGCGCGATGGCGATGTTGGAACGCGCGTCGAGCGTGGGCAGCAAGTTGAACCTCTGAAACACAAATCCGATTTTGCGCTTGCGCATGCGGGTGCGCTCCGCGTCGGAGAGCGTGGCAAAATCATCTCCATCCAGAATTACTTTGCCGGAATCGGCGCGCGTCAGTCCGCCTAGCAAATAGAACAAGGTGGATTTACCGCTGCCCGAAGGGCCGACCACGGTGACAAATTGTCCTTTTTGCACGCTGAAGGAGATGCCGCGAAGCGCGGGCACATCGATACTTCCCACGCGATAGGTTTTGTGTAAGTCGATGGCTTCGATGAATGCGGCCATGCCAGCCCTGATCTTACACGATGGCGATCGGGCGCTCTTAGGCCACGTCCTGGCGCTGCGGCAATTGTGCAGGTCGCTCCTGCATTCGCTTGGGGCCGCGCTTGCGCACCAGAAGCAGACGGATGCGCTCCAGCAGATCTGCGGGCGCATACATCCCCCTGGCCAGGAACACATCAGCCTGCGAGTCATGGTCGTAAACCCGGGCCTTGCTCGAAATCAGGATGGCGGGAGTGTGGGGCGACAGACTCTTAATAGCGGCGATCAATTGCGGACCGTCGAGTCCGGGCATGGCCATGTCGGTCACCACCAGATCGATCCCCCCGAGCTTGAAGCGTTGCAGAGCCTCTTCGCCGTGCGAGTAATTCGCCACGCGATAGCCGCGAGTCTCGAGCATGATTTTGCGATAAGAAAGGGATTGTTCGTTATCGTCAACGCAAAGGATTGTGCGCTTGGGTTTCATTCACCGTCCGTATCCGCTCGCTGCGGGGTGTGACCGCCAAGCGGAAATTTTCTCTGTTCGCGATAGAAGAGCGAAGTGATGCTAACGGCAAGCGATGCGCCCTGTAAAGTGGCGTCGAAGCAAATGGCAGGTTCGGGCCATTGATCATCTTGCGGCCTTGTGAAAGGGCTGATTCCGCGACGCTTGCGCGTGGTGAGCTAAAGAAAAACTTCGCCGCGCATGATTTCAACCGAATGCCCACCCACGCGCACGTTAACTACGCGGTTATCGGCGCGCGCGGCCCGCACGAAAATCCGGCTGGGCCGGTTCATCTCCACGCCCTGTTCGATGAGCACGCGCTCATCCGGTCGCGCCACGCCGTGCGCAACCATCCAGGCTGCGCTGCAACCCGCGGCCGAGCCCGTCGCCGGGTCCTCGCCGTTGTAGAACAACATGCGCGCGTGCAGGCGGGCGTCGCGATCAACGGCTTCCCGGGTGACGAAATAAAAGAACTTTCCCGCCGTTTTCGCGAGATACTCGGCGGCGCAGTTCAGGTCGATCTGCAAACTCCGCATGACGGCCAAAGATTTCAGCGGAGTTACGGTGAACGCAACTCCCGTCGAAACGGTTTGAATGGGAAGCGAATCGTCGAAGTCCTGGGCGCGCAATCCCGTAGCTCGCGCAACTGCTTCCCGCTCGTGCCGCATTCCGAAGGTTGGGTCGATCTGCGTCATCTCGCCGAACGGAGGTTCGCCGGCACGGTCTGCGAAATCTACGGGCACTTTGCCGACGTTCAATTCAAGCACAGTCTTTTTCTGGGCGGCGCTCCGACCGCGCAGTGCAAATGCGGTTCCCAGTGTGGGATGGCCTGCGAACGGCAGTTCTTCCTGCACGGTAAAGATGCGCACGCGAACGCCTCGCTTCCGTTCGGTGGCGGCAGGGCGGGGCAGGATGAACGTGGTCTCCGAGAGGTTCATTTCCCTGGCGAGCGCCTGCATCTCGGCATCAGTCAATCCGCGTCCGTCGAGGAACACGGCGAGTGAGTTGCCCTGGAGCGGGCGGGAGGAGAAAACGTCCCACTGGGACATCGGGAGCCGCCTTGAAGGTTTGGTCATGGATCGTCCCCGGGCAAAGAGTTCACGGCAGGTCTGCTGGCAGAACTGCAAGAACACAGATGCGCGTGACCGCGTTACGATGCAGGAAAACTCCCCGCCCAAGGCGCTGCTGGCCAGCTCGCGGTTGACAGGGAGGGCGCGGACTTTTATTCTAGCTACATGTTCCGCGCTTCCATCGCCGGGGTCACGTGTTGTTGCATGTGTCCGCCGGCGTGTGATTAGGAAGCAGGCAAGACTTCTTCCAACCCACCCGGCGAAACGGGTGGGTTTCGTTTTTCATGCAACGTTCACCCCGCTTCAGGGCCATGGAGGCAAGCTTTTAGCACTTTGATGGAATTCAACCAGGAGGAGCCGAATATGAGTACCGCGATCGCAAACGAAGTTACCAGCGGAATCCCGCGCATCAATGACCTTGCGCCTGATTTCACCGCCGAAACTACGCAGGGCACCATCAACTTTCACGAATGGATTGGGAACGGCTGGGCGGTTTTGTTTTCCCATCCAAAAGACTTTACGCCCGTGTGCACCACCGAACTTGGCTACATGGCGGGCCTGCAGCCTGAATTCGCCAAACGCGACACCAAAATCATCGGCCTGAGCGTGGACCCGGTGAGCAGCCACGGCAAGTGGGCCGCCGACATCGAAGAAACTCAGGGGCACAAGGTAAACTATCCGATGATCGGCGACCCGCAACTCAAAATCGCCAAGCTCTATGGCATGCTGCCGGCCGAGAGCGGGAACACTTCCGAGGGGCGCACTGCGGCGGACAATGCCACTGTGCGTACCGTATTTGTGATCGGTCCGGACAAAAAGATCAAACTGCAGCTCAGCTACCCCATGAGCACCGGACGGAACTTCGACGAAGTGCTGCGCGTCCTCGACTCGATGCAACTCACGGCCAAGCACAAAGTTGCAACGCCGGTAAACTGGAAGCAGGGTGACGAAGTCATCATCCTGCCCTCGGTGTCGAACGACGAAGCGCAAAAGAAGTATCCCGGAGGCTGGAAGTCGCCCAAGCCATATTTGAGGATCGTGCCCCAGCCGAAATGAGCGCGGAGCTGCCGGTCTGAGCAGGGTTGAAGAGGCCACCGACGGTCTGTGGCTATGCATCGGTCTGCGAACACACAGGTATACTGCTACCTGCGCGCACAGGCCTCATCCGTAGAAATCGCGTTTGATCCGCGACAGCCCATACGGAAGCGCTTGCGGTCCGGTGATCGTCCCGGTCTTCAAAACCGGCGGGCGGCGGGTTACCCCGTCGCCGGTGGGTTCGACCCCCACTCGCTTCCGCCATTTAGAACCAGCATGGTTACTGAAGATTTGTACTTTGGTGCCGTCGACTGTGCTAGATACTGTGCTAGCCTAGGGGCATGATAGACAGACGCCCGGTCGTTGCGGTTTACGTTCGGAGCCATCAAAGCGATTGCCGGTACTCCCGCCAGAGGAACCGTTCCTTCGTGCGAGACTGCTCCTGTATGAAATGGCTGCGGTACTCCGGCGATGCCTGCCTATGCGGCTATAGCCACGCTGGACGGCAGCACCGGTTGACCGCCAATACCCGCGTCTGGGGCATCGCCGAAGAGAAACGGCAGGAGTTGCAACGCCGGATAGACACCGGGGAGACTGCCTCTCTGGTAGCGACCCCCGAGGTTAAGAAGCGGACAGTCGCGGACGAGATTGAGACGCATCTGGCCGCCAAGAAGAGCGAGGGCCTGAGCGCCGCAACTATCCGTAAACTGAAATACCAGCTTGGAACCTTTGAGCAGTTCCTGTCCGCAAGATCAAAATTCTTTCCGTCTGAGATCATCCCAGCCGATGTGATCGAGTTCCGCTCCGGCTGGACTTGGAAATCTGGGGTGACTCGTCAGAAGGCCCAACAAAACCTACGAGGCTTTCTACGACTGTGTTGTACGGACAATCTGGAAAAGCTACTGAGCGTATTGAAGCCTATCAAACTGTCGAAGACGGACACTACCCGTTTGAAGCCGCAGCCGTTCAGCGAAGATGAGTTGAAGAAATTGCTCGCACAGGTGCCGAAGACATTCCCCGATGTCACGAAAGCCGCCAAGGTGACCGCACTCATTCATTGCCAGGTCTCGACGGGTCTCGCTATCCGAGACACGATACAAGTGGAGCGGGAGAACCTTCGGGGCGGAATGTTGCGGATCGAACGCCAGAAGACTGGCAAACCTGTTGTTCAGAAGTTGGACGAGGGACTATACCAAGAACTGCTCAAAGTCACAAACGGCAATCCGAGATACGTCTTCTGGAATGGGACGAGCCTGCCAACCTCCGCGACGGGAGTCTGGCAAGCGGATTTGAGGCAGTTGATGATGGACGCGGGGGTATGGATCAAAGGCAACCTCTCCCATCGATTCCGTGACACGGCGGTAGACTTCTGGCTCGAACAAGGCTGCGACATGACGACAATCGCCGCGATGCTGGGAGATACGGTGAGAACCGTCGAGCGGCACTATGCAGACCTCGCGTCTAAGCGAATGGGGGACCGACTGGCGAAAATGCCGACTCGGTCATGGGGAGCGGAGGCGGACCAATGAGCGAACTTCTGACAGTCCGTGATGTCGCCACTGTATTGAAGTGTGGTGAGGATGCTGTTGTCCGTCGGTTTGCGAAGCTGCCGGGCGTCATTGACCTCGGCAAACCTGAGACTCGGAGTCGTCGGCGCTATCGCGTCCTGCGAATCCCGAAAGTCGTTGTCGAACAATATTTGACGAGCAAGAGCGGACGCTCCGTTCAAATCGAAGTCCCTGAAAGAGCCGAACGTCGGCGGAAGTCCGCGAAGTGGGAAGACCGGGCGATTCTCAATCTCGCAAAGGCAGGGCTGCAAAACGGCATCCTAGCCTCCGACAAGGTGACCTATCGCCGGATCGCAGAGCGGGCACGGCTGTTGACGCATGTCCCTGAGAATCGTTGGGGCGAGGTCGTGTGGTTCGAGGAAGAATGACCCCGAAGCGCAAGGCAGCCCTGCGTTCTGAAAACAGTCATGACGTTTGTTACGTTTAATCACTTCGTCTTGGAGAAAAACGCCCAGCTAAATCAAACTGGGCTTTGTCGTATGAATATCAAGCGGCCTTCTTCTGTTGCGACTTCACCTTGGCCCATCTCGCACGCTGTGCGGCTGCGATTCTCCTGCGGCCTGCTGCTGACATCGTTCGTTTCGGCCTAGCCGGTTGAGCACCTGACCTCTTCTTCGCCCATCGCGCTTTCTGTGCCAAACTGATCTTCCGACGAGCCGACGCGCTCATAGTGTGCCTGCCTCGATTTGAGCCATTGGAGCTAGCACTTCCCAAAGCCGCAAGTGCCGTGTCAATGCGATGGACCTCCTGCCATCGTGTATTAAGAAACAAACGGGTTCATGGTATTTCCGTCCCGAGGCGGTCCCGCCGCCCCGAGCCTGTTATCATCATCAGCCGAGGGTGGAAACAACAAATGGGAAATCTGTCCGTCGTGGTGCGGCAGTTGAGAACCGAGCGAGAACGAGCACAAAGGGGTCGGCGATTTTGCGGTATGTGCCCGGCTGCTCCACCCGTGGGCGAAGATAAGCGTGCTTCGGCGCGATGCAGCGCTGGTTGCCGCACGAGGGCATCGACAACTTGGCCGGAAGGGACGGAATCGTGCGCTTCGATCCAGTTGCGCCGCCGACGTCCATAAGCGGTGGGTGGGTTGGCGATCTCTTCACATTCGCCATGTCGGGTTGTTGGCGAGAATTTTCCCATTGAGAACCAATAAAAGGCCCTTGTCCGAGTATCTAGCCCAGCAGCTTTCCGCTTTCCTAGGCGCTCGGTCACCTTGACTCCCAGAATTGTTGACATGACTCTGATAATTAGCGGTTCGAACGGCGATCTCGCTAAAGTCAAGGTCGGGGTAAAGGTATGAAGCGAGTTCTGATTGTAATTCTTGCAATAACGACCCTAGCGGCGGCTCGGGATAAAAAACCCAAAGCTCAGCCGGGACCGTATATATTCCTCAGCAAAGCTCCCGCTCAAACTCTAAAGGCTCTAATCGTCCAAGCGAATCTAAACGAAGGGTATGTCCTCGACACCGACCACCAGTTGCAATTTCGCTTCTCGAAGCCAGCGCAGATGCCTATCGTTAGTGCCCTCTTCCTTGCTTCAAGTGCGTGTACTGGCATGACCTCGAAAAAGGTCCCTTACCGTAGACGCGATTCGATTCTACGAGAAGCGCAAGCTCTTGCCCAAGGCGGTTCGCAGCGCAGGTCGGTTCCGATTGTACGGAGAGGGCACCGTCGAGCGACTTCGCTTCATCCGGCAAATGCAGGGACTCGGCTTCTCCTTGCGCGAGGTTGGTGAACTGATCCAGCTTCGAGAGCGTAAGGTGGAAGCCTGCGAATCGGTGCGTTCGTTGCTGAAGACAAAACTGACCCACGTCCGAGCAAAGCTGCAAGAGCTACGGCATCTGGGGTCGGAGCTAGAAATGGACTTGCGAAAGTGTAACCACGAATTGAACCATCGTCGGCGTCACGTAGCCCACGCCTGCCCGGTGCTCGAAGAGGCAGCAGGGGTGAGTCAATGAGGATTGAGATTCTGTACGTCCCCGGCTGCCCGAACTACCAGCCCTCAGTCGAGCAAGTCGAGAGGGTGTTGTGCTCCGAATCGTTGCAGGCGGAAATCCGGTCGATAGCTGTAAGAACCGATGCCGAGGCAAGGGAGTTGATGTTTCCGGGTTCCCCCACGATCCGTGTGAATGGCGAGGATGTCGAACCACGTCAGACGAGCGTACCCAGCTTAGCCTGTCGGCTGTACGAAAATCGGAGCGGCATTCCGTCAGAGGAGTTGTTGCGGATAGCGATTTCAGGCGCGAAGCGAAACGAGTGAGAGTCGCATGCGAGTAGCAGAACGAGCAACGCCCGTGGCAGCAGTGATCGCTATGCTATCAACCCTGTCTTGCTGTTTACCTTTCGCGTTTCTGGGAGCACTGGGGCTGGCGGGAGCGAGCGTCCGGTTGCAGTCGTTGCGTCCTTGGTTGCTCGTCAGTGCAGCCATCCTGCTCGGCATCGGTTTCATTCAGTTGTACGTTCGGCGCAATCAATGCCAAAAGCGAAGCCCATTCAGCATCGCCCTGTTCTGGGGCGCTGCTTTGATCGTCCTTCTTGTGATCCTTTTCCCACAAGTGATAGCCAGCCTGCTTGCTGGGTAGAGACATGCCAACGCATGGAGTCAAATACGGGTTTTGGCTAGTCGGGATCGCTGCTGCGCTCTTGATCGTCTGGTATCTCTGGCTGTCGA
>JBARJF010000050.1:0-12078 GCA_049800135.1 Candidatus Sulfotelmatobacter sp. | reverse complement strand
ACGACGAGTAGTCGAAGCTGTTCTTCGTCGCGATCACGAACGCCTGCTTTGGCGTGGGAGGTGGAGCGATGGCACCAGCGCTCACTGCCCGGAAATTGGGCATGACACCGAGAATGCGTTTCGGCTGCGGCGGTGGAGTATTCTGAGCGGGAGGCTTCGCGCTCTCAGAGCGCTGCCCGGCTACCTGTGTGCCACTGGGATGCGTGCCTTGGTGTTCCGCATGCGCAGCACTCGCTCCCGCAGCAGGGGTAGACAACGCCGCGCCGGAATCCTGTGAATCCATCAGCGCCGTAACCGAAGTGTCTTGCGCGAACGAAAACCGCGCCCCGCCCCAGATAATTGCCCCTGTAAGAAACAGTGCCCTAATGCGACGCAAAGCGCAGCCTCCATATCCGAAGCAAACCTATCCTGAGTCCGATGCCTCATCGGGGCATGAGGTGACCCGCACCCCGCGAAGAACCTCTCGCGCAGATTCCACACCGAGACCCGTGTGGACTCGGTGGATTCTCCCGCTTTTCCCCCAACTCGATACGGAATGCCTATTCTAAACCGATGCTCCGCGAGAGTCTGAGTCCGCATACCAATCTGAGTGCAGCGACCAGCGGCTACGCTTCCGTTTGACCGATTCCCGCTTCGTACTAGATGATTGAGACGGATGGACGCTGAACAGATCATCGCCGAAATCGAGTGGCTGGAGCGCACCTTCGCTGTGCCGGATACAAGACCGCTCGGACCAACTGATCTCTCGGCTGCGAACCGGCGGCACGACGAAATGCTCGCGCATAGTCCTTGGTTTCGGCTCTGGCAGCGGTATGGCGTCTGCTGCCGCCCTGAGTCCCCTACACTCTCTCTAGGCGAAATCGAGGGCTAAACCTCCGCAAGAATTTGATACCTCCCAACAGTGAACAAACAAAACATGCGATCCTAGTGCCGCAGTGATTTTGGAGACCGATTAGGTCAGATTTTGGTGGCTCCTGTTTCTAGGGAGGAGCAAATGATTTCAGGTGCTCACGTAGTGGTCTACAGCAAGAACGCTGAAGGGGATCGCACCTTTTTCCGCGATGTTCTCGGCTTCAAATCGGTGGATGCGGGTCACGGCTGGTTGATCTTTGCCTTGCCGCCGACAGAAGCCGCATTTCATCCTTCCGAGGACGATGTCCACGAACTCTACTTCATGTGCGACGACCTAAAGACCGAAATGGCTTCGCTCGCGAAGAAGGGTGTTAAGTGCTCTAAGGTCGAGGAGGCGCGATGGGGTTCCATTACGAAGATGCGTCTTCCCAGTGGTGGCAATGTCGGCCTTTATCAGCCAAAGCATCCAACAGCCCTAATTTCGAAATGAAGTTTCGCTCAACGAGGACGCTATACAAATGATATCCAAGCCTGTTCGGTGCAGGCTCGTAAGCGAAATTGGTGAGGAGGGTACGGATGCCGAGAGAAGCAAGGCTGTTTACGTCAAGTGCAGGTTCCGTTGTTCGTGGCTACCTGAAGTTCCGGGCGAACATCCCGCCACGCTGGATAAGGAATGCGCGGGGTTCGCGCAAGCGCATCGAGCCAGAAATTGCCGAGGGCTTTCGTTCATTGAAACGCCTGCGGATCAGGAGACCAAAAGCTAGGGTTGCGATTCGGAACGCGCAGCGGGAATTGCGCTCTGTCCTGGATCGCTGGGAAACAGCCTACCGCAAAGAGAACTTTTATCGCGGGATACGAGTCCTCTTGGAGTTGCAGCGCGAAGGCTCCTCCAATTTGTGAGGTTGATATGACAGATGAACGCATCATGCAGATTTCCAGAGTATTTTTGCGCTTAGCGTTAAGTATTACCTTCCGTTTCGGTCGAGGAGATGCAGCGCCGTCTCAATGCACTCGTTGCCTGACGCACATTCACAGTGCGTAACTCTTCCATCGGGCATGGTTAAACGAAGGATTTCTTCAGCGCCAAACGCTCGTTTGTGAGAAAGATACAGCTTCATCGACGTTTTTTACGATGATGTTGGGAGCGATAGTGTGAAACCCTTCTGGGATCGGATTGACGCTCATGAAAATCCCCTTTAGACAGCGAACTTATAGTTGCAGCTAGTGTTGAGAGGACACTCGGCGCAGCGCGGCTTCGAGCGTTTGCAGAGTTCCTGACCATGTTGTCGGAGCAACTGGTGTGCCCGGATCAGAGAATCGTAGTCCTTCGGCAGTTGCTCGCGTATGGCATTCTGAATCAAACGATATGTTGCTGAATAGTTTTTCTGCTCATCAGCGAAACCCACTCGGCATAGCACCCGCAACCCATTCGATTCGAGTGCCATCACTGGGTAAGAGCGAGTGAACAGGAGTATTTTCTCCGCACTGGGATCACCGATGCTGGGAAACCTCTTCAAAGCCTTTCTTGCTTGCGAGAGCGGCTTCTTGAGAGCCGCCCGGAGATCGCTGTCGAACTCCTCATAAGCGATTTTCGCAATGGTGAGAAGCTTTTCCGCGCTCACGTCAGGAAGTATCCCAGCCTTGCCGATAGCCGCCAAAGCGGAATGTTGGGCGGCAAGAATCTGGTCCGGGCGTGTGCCGATGGTTCGTCTGAGAACGGCGAACGCGTCGGCTCGACGCTTGTCACTCGCCAGATACGCGATGTTTTCCCAAATGATTAGCTCCAGTGGATCAGTCGAGGGCGGCGGCGCGGGAGCACCGTAGTGTTGCTGGAGTTTATCCACCAGCTTAGAAAACGCAATGAGCGCCATCCGCCCCATTTCTCTTGACTCTGGACTGCGCTCCAGATTGTATGATTTTGTCATGGCGACCAATCACCAAACTGAGAACACGGCGATGCAGATCGGCGAGGTCGCGAGACGCAGTTCCCTTACCGTAGACGCGATTCGATTCTACGAGAAGCGCAAGCTCTTGCCCAAGGCGGTTCGCAGCGCAGGTCGGTTCCGATTGTACGGCGAGGGCACCATCGAGCGACTTCACTTCATCCAGCAAATGCAGGGACTCGGCTTCTCATAGCGCGAGGTCGGGGAATTGATCCAGCTTCGAGAGCGGAAGGTGGACGCCTGCGAGTCGGTGCGAGAGATGCTGAAGGCAAAACTGACCGATGTGCGTTCGAAGCTCCGCGAGCTACGGCGTCTTGAGTCGGAACTAGAAACGGATTTGCGAAAGTGCAACCGCGAGTTGAAACATCGGCGGCGGCACGTAGCCTGCGCTTGCCCAGTCCTCGAAGAGATGACAGGGGTGAGTCAATGAAGCATTGAGATTCTGTACGTCCCCGGCTGCCCGAACTACCAGCCTACGTTCGAGAGACTTCAAGCGATCTTGGCATCCGAAGCACTGAAGACTGGAATTCAGGGGATACCTGTGACCACCGACGTTGAAGCAAAGGCTCTGTTATTCCCCGGCTCTCCCACTGTTCGAGTCAACGGTGAGGATGTCGAACCACGTCAGACGAGCGTACCCAGCTTAGCCTGTCGCCTGTATGAAAATCGGAGCGGCATTCCGTCAGAGGAGTTGTTGCGGATGGCGATTTCAGACGCGAAGCGGAGGAAGTGAAGATTCGCATGCGAGTAGCAGAACGAGCAACGCCCGTGGCAGCAGTGATCGCTATGCTATCGACTCTAGCTTGCTGCTTACCCCTCACGTTTCTGGGAGCGCTGGGGATAGCAGGAGTGAGCGTCCGGTTGCAGTCGTTACGTCCTTGGTTGCTTGCCAGTGCAGCCCTCCTGCTCGGCATCGGTTTCATCCAGTTGTACGTTAGCAGCCCGGGGTGCAAGTAGCGGATTTCCTGCAAGTCGGGCGACGTAGTCGGCTACGCGATCTGACGAAGCACTTGGCAACGGACGCGGAGATTCGGCTTCTGCAAAATCGCTTCTGATTCATCCGACACGTGAAGAGTACGTAAAGGGTCAAAACAAGTCTGCCGAAGCGGTTCTTCCACTCCCGCGGCGTACCCGCGCCCAGCAGTTGGCGCAGGATCAGGCTTAGATTGAACGCACCCACGTGGATCAGTTGCCGCTTCCAAATGTTTTCCTGTCCGCGCAGATGGCAGCGCCGCATCGCGCCCGTCTCGTAGCAGTGGGCGAAGCTGCGCTCCACCAACTCGCCGCGCCGCCGCAGTAAACTCTTGCCGTACTCGCCCTGCACCCGCCGCCGGTTCGCGTATACCGCTTGTTGCTCCTCCGCTTTGCCCGCCCAGTTCCGCCGCCCCTTTTGTTTCTTCTCCGGAATGTAACTGCGCACGCCGTACGCCTTCATCCGCTTCACCACCGCGCCGCTGTGATAGCCCTTGTCGGTCACCGTCTCTTCGATCCCAGCAACGTTCACCTTCGGCGCTTCGTTGGGCCGCAACTCCGCCTCCCGCCCAACCTGTTCCGCCACTGCCATCCCGGCTTCGCACAACGTCTCATCCAGCGTGACCGTGTCGCCCCGGTCGGCACCTTGCAGCGTGACCGCCAACACCGCGCCCGTGTCCAGATCCACCGCGTGCTCGGCTTTGTGCGCCAGATGCGTGCGCCCATCCTTCATCTTCGCGATCCGCGCATCGCCATCCGCTGGGCTCTTCCACTCCTTATTCGACGTCCGCTTCTTGCGCTTGCGATCCAACCGCGCCAAGTCTTCGCGGGTCGGTGTCGCGATTCCCGAGGCCTTCGCCAGCCCCCGCAGAAACTCCTCGTAACTCTCGCCCGTGTCCCGCCGCACAATCGAGCGCATGGCCGCGTTCGCCTCCAGTGTCGTCGCATCAATCGCGATCCGCTGGCCTTTCAGCAACCCACGATCGGCCAGCACGCCCAACACCCAGCCGAATACTTCGCGATGCGTGTCCAGATCGATCAGCCGCCGGGTGCGCGAAATCGTCGAGTGATCCGGCGTGTACTCGTCCAGCGCGATGCCCACGAAACGCCGCAGGGCCAGCGAGTCCGCCAAGCGCCAAGCAATGCCGCGCTCCGCCCCGATGCCCTCGAAATACCCGATCAGCAGCGCCCGAAAGTAAATCCCCGGCGTCAGCGACGGACGCCCGTTCTTCTCGGCATAAAACTTCGCGCACCGGGTCTCAACAAACTCGTCGAAGCGCTCGGCCTCCAGCAACTCATTCAAACGCTGATAGAACGGATGCCCCGGAGCCGATGCCAACTCCGCATGCGCAATCCACAAATCTTCTTGCTTCTCCCGCTGCTTGCGCGTCCCCATCGCCATGCGCCGATTCTACAAACCAAGCCTGTGGATACCTCAACTCTTTCTGCTCACGAATCCGAACTTGCACCACGGGCTGTTAGTGTAATCGCCGTTTTCGCCGTCCACCGCGCCAGGGTCGCTAGTTCGGATTGGGACAGCTGATCTACGTCGGTCTTATCGAACAGGCGCGCCATGATGGGCTCGACTGCTGTTTCTAGTGCCGACATCCATTCGTTGTTGCACTTCTTGCAGACGCCCTTCATGGTGAGATTGGTAAGTGTGGGGCGGTATTGCAACTGTGGCGTCTCGCCATTCACGTTGCCGACATACATGTTGATCACTTTGTGAAGGCTTAACTTGCGGAACCAGTCCGCGAAGATGTGTTCTGACGTTTTCGAGTCAGGCCGGTTCTGCTGGGACGGGCGAAGGACACAATTGCAAAAAATGCAGCTCTTGGTGGCCATGACACTACATCCAAAAGTAAATGAAAGCACCGAATTGGTCGGTCACAACATTCGATCTTAGTCGAAGTTATGGCCACCGGAAAATAGCGCGGTTCCGATGAATTGCTTGGTGAAAAACCAGGGGCCACAGACGAGAGCGGGAGATCTAGGCTGGGGGCCGATGACCCCGCTGTGATGTTCTTAGCTTTTATGCGTACAGCGCCAGGCTGCTGCTGTTGGCATGTTCCTGCGCTGTTCGGACTCAGCATCCTTGCCTTTGAGGTAAGCGAGCGTTACGTCCAGCAACTCGTGCCCGATGCGGATTCGAATGACCCGTAACCTCCGGATGCCGACCGTCCGTGAACAGGCTCGGTTCCTGGTCACAAGCGCGTTTATGGAGACCAATCCTGAAAACGAAGCAAAACCCAAGGTCAATGAGTGCATTTGCCCTGATAGCACCAGTCGAGGTTCACGGCGAGGCTTCGTCCTCCCCGCATCAGCTTCACGGGCATCTGTCCGCAAAATAAATCATCTCAATGGGCCATCAGGCCGCCCATTCATCGAATCGGCGCATAATCTCCATGAACTTGCATCCCATCAGAATGACAGAGCCCCACAATATGAAGGGGACGCCATAGAGTAGGAGATGCTTGCGCGAACGGGCTAACTCAAACACTCCTACCTTCACGATGACGTATGTATTCGCTGCGAGATAAGCAACCGCCAAAGAGCTCACTACTAGGTTGTGCATCTTCTTAGTCCTCCTTTTACCGGCGCCGCCGCCACTGCCTTCGCTATTGCATCAAGTGCGCAATGGTATGCGAGTCATTGAAGACCGTTCTCGATGCCAGCTTACCCTCCTGGACGGTCCACCACCTTAGAGTTGAGACCATCCTCCGTCTACCGGAAGCTCGGCGCCGGTCGTGTAGGTCGCGTCGAACGCGAGGAAGAGGACGGCCTTCGCGATTTCCTCCGACGTCCCCCAGCGCTTCATGGGAACCATGCCGGTCATCTTCTCCCTAAGCTGGGCTGCCGCGTCTTTATCGGGGAACATTTTGCCCAAGATCGGCGTGTCGATGGGACCGGGCGTCACCGCGTTAACGCGAATCTCCCGAGGAAGCAACTCGGCGGCGAGCGTCCGTGCGAAGGATCGCAGCGCAGCTTTGGCGGCTCCATATGCGGCGTTGCCGGGCATTCCCTTGACGTTGGCGATCGAGGTCGTGAGGACGACAGAGCCTCCCCGGTTTATTAACGGCGTGAGCTTCTGCACCGCGAAAAGCGGTCCTTTCGCGTTCAGGTTGAACATCTCGTCGTAGACAGCCTCGGTGATGCTCTCGAGAGGCGCTCGGATGCTGAACCCGGCGTTGACGAAGAGCAGGTCGAAGGTGTC
Organism: Candidatus Sulfotelmatobacter sp.; assembly: GCA_049800135.1. GTDB lineage: Bacteria > Acidobacteriota > Terriglobia > Terriglobales > Acidobacteriaceae > Sulfotelmatobacter. The sequence goes on along the minus strand of JBARJF010000050.1, from coordinate 5,097 downwards.
GAATTCGGCCTTCACCCGAGAGGCCAGGGCGTCGAGGTCCGTCAACGAGCGTGCGTCGCTCGAAACCACGAGGGCGCCCTTTCCGAGCTCTTTCTGCGCCGATTCCAGGCCGGCCTGCGACCGCCCCGTCACCAGAACACGCGCACCCCCATCGAGGAGCATCTTCGCCGTCGCGAGCCCCATGCCGCTCGTGCCGCCGATAATCACTACCTTTTTATCTTGGTACCGTTCCATGTGTATTCTCCTTGCGAGGTTAGAGTTGCTTTGCTGAGTTTGAACTGTTTGGTTCGATAATAGAGACGATAATCGCGGTCAAGAACGTTTTGAACTGTTTATTTCAAAAAACCGTAGGCCCCCGTGAACGATCATTTGCTGCGGAAGACGACGAATTTATCTATGTCACGACGGGCCGTTTGGCTTCGGCGGACTCGATGGCGACGCGGGTTTGGCAGGCTCGAAATCGACGCCAGAGACCTTGACGACGGCCTGCCACGCGGCTTCCTGGCTGGCGCGATCGTGGAGGTGTGGCTGGCGCTGCACCTCAATTGGGCCTGAGAACTTCCCTTGAGCCGAGGCGAAGAATTGCCCTGAGACGTCGGTTCCGAACTCCGACGCCTGGAGGTACCGACGGGCCGCGGTCTCCGGCGTCTGATTCATGCCGGGAATGAGGCACGATTGGGATAAACAGATACTTCAACAGCGGGCCAGCGTTTCGCACCACCTTGGTGTCGGTCGCCCCACCGGGCGATACGGCGTACACGGCCATGCCGGAGGGCAGCCGGCGGGCCAGCGCCGCGGTCCACCAAGCGATGATGAGTTTCGCGTCGGCATACGCATTGTTGGGCACGTACTTCACGTTCGGCCCGTTGCGCAGCAGGGCTTCAACAGCCGCGGTTTGGTCGCCCCGGTAGTATTTGGCCGCGAAGGCTGGCACGTCGGTGTACTTGAACATGGGTACGCCCCCGCGGGCAGGCTCCGCGCCGGCGATAACAATCCGCGCGTTGGGGCTAAGAAGGTTGGCGCGAAGCAACCCGACAGTCAGTTGATTATGGCCGATCAGCGGGGCCTGAGAAGCCTCAACGCCCGCCGCAGTGATCACGCGCTTCTTGGTTGGGACCAATCCGGCATTGAGCAGTAGGAAATCGATCGGCCGCTCTCGCTTGACCAGCGAGGCGAGGGCGGCCTGAACGCTGGCTGGCGCGTTCAGATCCAACTCCAGCGGCGTGAAGATCTTCGTTTTGGTCTCCGCCGCGAGCTGAGCGACTGTTTCCCGGATCCGGGCCAGGCTGCGCCCGGTGACGATGACCTCGCGGTAGCCCTTGGCGGCGAGCAAGCGGGCCGCCGCATAACCGAGCCCGGAGGTGGCGCCGGTGACGAGCGCGATCGAATGTTCCATGTGTGTCTCCGTGGTGAAGGGTGAAGGCCGAGTCGCGAGGCCCGAGGCCAGAGCCGGCTTGTTAATTTCGAACTATTCAGTTATATAATGGTGGGGATGGAGATTGTCAAGGAGTTTTGAACTAAATGATTCAAAATACCGCTAGGCCGCGGGGTCGACCGCGCAGCTTCGACGAGACGGGGGCGCTGGAGAAGGCGACTCAGGTGTTCTGGTCGAAAGGCTATGACGGAGTGACGATTGACGATCTCGTCGCCGGGATGGGTGTGGGACGGCCGAGCCTGTATGCCATATTCGGGGACAAGCGGGCGATATTCTTGCGCGTCCTTAGGGCGTACGCAGAACGGAAGGGAGCTCTCGCAGCCAAAGCACTCCTTTCGCCACAGGGTCTTCGCGACTCGATCGCGGGCTTTCTGAGGTACGCCGTCGAGAGTGCGACCGAGAAAGGGTCCGCCCGGGGCTGCCTTCTGGTGTGCGTCGCACCGGTTGTGGACGATGCTGAGGTCCGGAAGTTCCTGCAAAACGCGGCCGCCGGCGGGGCAGCGCTGGTGGAAGGTCGTTTCCGGGACGGGATCACCGCCGGAGAAATCCCGTCCGACTTTCCTGTGGCCGTCCGCGCGATCCAAGTCACGGATTTTGCTCGTGGTCTTACCATGCGTGCGCAGATAGGCACGCCGCGGAAGACGCTTCTCAGGGATGCCGAGGAAGCGGCCGACTTGGTGCTCCTGCCGCGACTGAAGGCCATCGGCAAGCAGAAGCTATAACTTTCTCTCGCGGGCGGCCCGGATTGGTAATGATATGTCGGCTTATGGGAAGCGATCCGCGGTTGCGGCTACCAGTTCTTCCCGAATCACGGGCAACCCTTCCATAAATCCCGTAAGGGTTTGGTCGGCCTACGACGCCCTGTTCGAATCCTTTGGCCTTCCACAGAAATCTCACTACAATGCAACGAAGGCACACAAATGCCGCCAGACAGCCGACAAGTTGACGTGCAACAAGAGCGTGGTGAGCGGAACCCCGCACCTGCCGGTGGTGCCACAGCCCTGGAACTGGCAACCGCGGCCGGTGCTGATGACGGACAGCTTACTGATCCCAAACTCCTTCCTGATGAACAAGAGCTGCGGCGAATCATTGACCTTATTCCCCAAACAATCGTGGTTTTGAATCCCGACGGCAAGGCCATTTACGCAAATCGCGTGGCACTTGAGTACACGGGGCTATCTCTGGACGAAGTGCGCGCCGATAACTTCCGGGATCGCGTGTTCCATCCAGAAGACGTTCAGAGACTTTGCGAAGAGCGGCAGAGAGGTCGCTCTGGCTCGGTTCCGTTCGAAAACGAGCAGCGCGCTCGGGGGAAAGACGGTAAGTGTCGGTGGTTTCTGATCCGGTACAACCCTTTACTCGATGAGAGAGGAAACGTCATTCGGTGGTACGCGACGGGCACGGATATCGAGGATCGCAAGCAGGCCGAGAATAAACTTCGGCAGGATGAGCGTGAGTTGCGGCAGCTCATAGATCTCCTTCCTCAGCACGTTCTTGTCCTGGACAGGCAAGGAAAACTGCTTCAGGCCAACCAGACGATGCTCGACTATAAAGGCTTCACGCTCGAAGAAATGAAGGGTGGAGGAGATCAACAGCGGATGAAAAGAGACGTTCATCCGGACGATTTGGAAAGAGTTCAGAGCGAACGAAGCGCCGGTTTCTCAAGAGGAGTTCCGTTCGAGTCGGAAAAACGACTTCTAGGTACAGATGGCCAGTTCCGGTGGTTCCTCTTTCGGTACAAGCCGATAGTTAGTGATGACGGGGAGATTGTCCGTTGGTTCGCAACGGCTACCGACATCGACGACCGCAAGCGCGCGGAGGACTTGGCGGCTGGCGAGAAGCGGCTCCTGGAAATGGTGACGAGCGGCCATTCGATGCAGGGAATACTCGAAGCGCTCTGTCAGTTTGTCGAAAGCACGACAGGTGGGTGTTACTGCAGCGTTGTGTTGGTCGATCCGAGCGGCACGCGTCTCGAACACGGAGCGGCTCCGAACCTTCCGGACAGCTTCGTCACCTCCATTGTTGGCAGACCCCTAAACGCCGATTCGGGTCCGTGCGCTATGGCCGCGTACCTGAACGAACAAGTCATTGCGGCTGATCTCACGACGGAGACAAGATGGGCAGCGTACGAGTGGTGCCCTATGGCTTTGGCGCACGGGATACGAGCATGTTGGTCAATGCCGATCTCCTCCTCGGCGGGCAACGTCCTAGGCGCGTTCGCGATATATTACCCGGAACCCAGAATGCCCACACCACTGGACCAGGCCATAATCGACCAGTTCACACACATCGCAAGCATCACCGTCGAGCGCCAACGATCACAGGAAGCTCTCACAAGCGCCCTAGACGAGATCCGCACATCAGAGGCCAAACTTCGGCAGGTGATTGATACGATTCCCACACTTGCCTGGTGCAATCTGCCGGATGGCCCGAACGAGTTCCTCAACAAACGATGGCATGAGTACACAGGCCTTTCTCCTGAAGAGTCGCATGGCTGGGGCTGGCAAGCTGCGTTCCATCCGGAGGACTTGCCGTCGGTAATGGAAAAATGGCGGGAGCTGTTGGTCTCAGGAGAACCAGATGAGATCGAGGCCCGTCTTCGTCGGCGGGATGGAGTCTTTCGACGGTTTCTGATTCGTGTCGAGCCGTTCCGCGACGAAACCGGCAAGATCATCCGATGGTACGGAACAAGCACTGACATCGAAGCGCTTAAGCAAACCGAAGAGAAACTGCGGGAAGATGAACGCGAGCTTCGCCGTATTACCGACGCAATCCCGCAGGCCATTGTGGTTCAGGATCCGAGCGGCATTCCGCTCTACGCAAACCAAACAACGCTCGATTATACGGGGCTCACACTCGACGATATCGTTAGTCCGGGCTTCCGAGAACGAATCTTCCATCCGGACGACTTGGAAAGATTACGGGACGAGCGACAGGCCGCGTTGGCACGGGGGCTTCAATTCGAGATCGAACAACGAGCCCTTCGGAGGGATGGCCAGTACCGTTGGTTTCTGATTCGATACAACCCCTTCCGAAGCGAGCGGGGGCAGGTGATTCGCTGGTACGCGACAGGAACTGACATCGATGACCGTGTCAGGGCCGAAGAGAGGACACACAACGAAAATCTAGCTTTGCGAGAGCAAATCGATCGTGATTCGATGTTCGAGGATATTGTCGGCTCCTCGGAAGCACTGCGTAAAGTGCTACGCCAAGTTGCCAAGGTGGCACCTTCCGATTCCACGGTTTTGATTCTGGGCGAAACCGGTACCGGAAAGGAGTTGGTAGCTCGCGCCATCCACAAGCGATCCAACCGGTCGGAGCGCGCGTTTTTCGGCGTAAATTGTGCCGCAATTCCAGCGTCTCTGATTGCTTCCGAACTCTTCGGTCACGAGAAGGGCGCGTTTACCGGCGCGACGCAACGACGCCTGGGCCGTTTTGAATCGGCGAATGGCGGGACGATTTTTCTGGACGAAGTGGGTGACTTGCCCCCCGAAATTCAAATCGCGTTGTTACGGGTGCTACAGGAACGTGAAATCGAACGCGTCGGAAGCAACAAATCCATTCCCGTGGACGTGAGAGTGTTGGCAGCCACTCATCACGATCTGGACACCCTCGTCGCCGAAGGAAAGTTTCGCCAAGACCTTCTTTACAGACTAAGTGTC
>JBARJF010000049.1:0-37059 GCA_049800135.1 Candidatus Sulfotelmatobacter sp. | reverse complement strand
CCGCTGGCACCGGCGCTGCCGCCGGAACCGGCGCCACCGGCGCCTTTGGACCAGCTGCCGCCACCGGGAAGGCTAGGGCGAACAGAAGAGTTGCCGTGATCAACAACGTCAAGAACCCGATTTTCTTCATATGCTTCCTCCTCGTCCGAATTCCGGCGCGGACGCCGCCGTCAGAAATCACCAGCCACGGACCCAGCTTTTCGCACCAGGGACGCCCGCAGCACCCGCACAGTATAGCCGTACTTCGGCAAAATCTGCCTGTGCATAAGTTGACTCCCGAGGTGCTTGCCTCAACCCTGGTTTCAAAATAACCCCGCTCGAGCCCCTAGCGAGCGTGTCCTGCACCCTGTTCCGCTGCGGCGGAAATTTTCTCGGGCGCCAGGAAAGCGATCAACTCCCGGTTGAACTCCTTCGGACATTCTTCGTAGGGCAGGTGTCCAATGCCCGGGAACACCACCAGCCTTGGGTTCGGAAAGTATCTCGCCAACGGCGCGGCCGACGAAGCATACACTGCCGGATCCTTGCTGCCCCACATCAAGAGTGCCGAAATCCCCGCCAACCTCGGCAGCGTCGCCTCCAGTTCGCGCAGGTCTTCCGTCCAGGTGCGCACGATGCTCAGCGCATGCTCGAACAGACCGGGCTTCGCCATCGGCGCCATGTATCCTTCGAGAGCTCCCGCCGGAATACGCTTGCGGTCTCCATACATGCGCGCGTGCCAATGAGGATAGGAAAAACTCGTACGCGCGATCACATGCCGGAACAACCCGGCGCCAAAGCGGCTGCCCAGAAACGGCGCCAGCCGACGCCCATGCGCCGAATACGGATTCACCGGCGCCACCAACACCAGCCGCCGCAACCCCAGCCCGGCCTTCCCTTCCGTGCATTCCGCGGCCGCCATCATGGCCACCGCGCCACCATGCGAAGTTCCCAGCAAGTCAAACCAGGAAATCCCCAGCCGCTTGGCGAAACGCAGAACACGCCGCGCCGTCGCTCTCATGGAATGATCAATCCCGGCCGGGCGGTCCGAAAACCCCGCCCCCATCATGTCCGGCGCATAAACCGTCGCGTACGGCGCCAGCGCCGGCATCGTGTACCGCCATGAGAACGAATACCCCAGCAGCCCGTGCAGCAGAATCAGCGCCGGCCCCGAGCCTGCCCGCAGATACCGCATGCGTGCGCCATCCATATCCATCCAGCACTCTTCCACCCCCGTGCTCACCGCCGGGCCAAGCCTGAGTCCGGGTGCGGCCGTAACTTCCCCCTTGGAACCCGCTACCCTCAAATCCCGCTCCTCATCTTCTTGCCCCGAATCTTCGTAAACAGGACAACCTTTTTTCCCGCCGCCAGATTCTATCTAAGGGAACATCGCCTCTGTTCGCTTCACTTGGGGAGCTTCGGCTCCCCGTTTTTAGTTTGTCATCCTGAGCGGAGGTTGTGCTTGGCGATGCGAAGCACAACCGCAGTCAAAGGACCCTTACCCGCGTATGGCGCCAAAAGCCGAGCCAGGCATTTCTATCGCCGGAACTTCCACCGCTGTACCCGAAACCCGCCTCACGCTGCCTCTTTCCGCTTCTTCCTCAGCAGCTTCTTCAGCACCCGTATCCCCTTATCCACGTGCTTCTCCTCCAGCAAGAATGGAGGCAAAAACCTCACCACTGTGTCCTGCGTCGAATTAAAGAGCACGCCCTCCGCCAAAGCCGCATCCACGATCGGACGCGCCGGAATCCCCAGATTGATCCCCTGCATAAATCCGCGCCCGCGCACTTCCTTCGCGACCGCGTTCTTCTCGACGATCATCTTCAATTCCTGCTGCAAGTAAGCCCCAACTTTATTTACGTTGTCCAAAAGCTTCTCCTCTTCCACAATCGCCAGAAACTCCAAAGCCACGCGGCACGCCAACGGTCCGCCGCCAAAAGTAGTGCCATGCTGTCCCGGCGAAATCGCCGAAGCAAACTCCTCTTTCGCAATAAACGCCCCTAGCGGCAGCCCCGCCGCAATCGGCTTGGCAATCGCCACCATATCCGGAGTCACCCCAAAACTCTGAAACGCAAAAATCGTCCCGGTCCGTCCCAGCCCGCACTGAATCTCATCAAAGATCAGCGCCGCCTTATGCCGGTCCGCCGCCGCCCGGCAAGCCTGCAGAAACTCCACCGAACACTCATAAATTCCGCCCTCGCCAAAAATCGGCTCCAGCACAATCGCGCAAGTATTGTCGTTCACCGCCGCCCGCAAACCTTCGATGTCGTTCTGCGCCACAAACGTCACCTCTTCCAGCATCGGCTCAAATCCCTTGCGATGCTTCTCCTGCCCGGTCAACGACAGCGCCCCAAACGTCCGCCCGTGATACGACCCCTCGAGCGCCACCAACCGCGACTTCGCCTCGCCGCCCGCGCGATGTCCCGCCAGCCGCGCCAGCTTGATCGACCCTTCAATCGCCTCGGTCCCGCTGTTGGAAAAAAACGCCCGCGCATTTCCAAACGAGCCGCCCAAAAGCCCGCACAACTTCTCCGCCAGTTCCCCCTGATACTCGTGGTAATAAAGATTCGAGACATGAATCAGCTTCCCCGCCTGCTCCCGGATCGTCTTCACGATCCGCGGATGCGCATGCCCCAGCGCATTCACCCCCAAGCCAGAAACAAAGTCGAGATAGCGCTTGTCGTCGAGGTCATAAAGAAACACGCCTTTGCCCCGCGTCAACACAACGGGATACCGGTTGTAAGTCCCCAGCAAATATTTCTTTTCCAACTCCGCGATTTGTTCAAATGTTTTCATAGGAAGATTAGATTGTAACGGAACAAGCAGACAGAAACCGACTCACAGTGGAATACCCAGAACTGCCTGCAAAACGGCTTGGCGGCGCGTGCCCCACAAATCTAAAGTTGGCGCATGTCCGGTACGCAGCGGCTACCCAATATATCGGCACGGACCAAATATTTCACCGCGCTCTTCGCGTTTGTTTTCATGCTCGGGTTCGCCAAGCTCCATTTTTTTAACGCGTGGGGAGTCAGAGGAAATCCTGCAATCCTTCGAGTAAATGAGCCCGCTGGGAAGTCGGCGGCAATCGCGGTGTTTTTCGCCCTCGTCGCCGCGTTCTTCCTAACGAAAAAGAAATTTGATTGACCGCTAGCCTGCAAACCATTCTGGGAAACAAAAATCGTCCGGAGGACGCCTGACAATAGCCCGGCCTTTCAACGCCGGGTAAGATCGAAGGTGCTGGAACCCCGTCTCAGAGGGATGGCCGATCCCGTGAAGCCAGCCGTGGCGCACACTTACGTGCCTGAACTAATCCACAGCATCCCATCCCGATTCCTGCCACCTCCAATGAAAAACTCTCCAGGTTATCCCGAGCCGTAAAATGGTTGTATGATCGCCAGCGTTTCATGAGGTGAACAAAGCAGATTTCGATCAAACGTCAGCATTCATCAGGAGCAACCATGGGCCAAGACACCTTCATTCCGGTAACAACGAATACGATGTCGCGAAGCGACCTCCTCGATCGCGGGTTTACTCGCCAGCCGCTCAGAATTGACGAGGACGTAGCCCGCTCGCTGGAACAGTTATCCCATGCAGCCTGGTCCATTCCAAGAGATAAGTACTACGAAGGCGGCGACCGGTATCGTTCCCTAAATCGCGTCCGGGCCGAAATTGCTGAGGGTGGTGTCAAGGTTTGGTTGAGCGAAGAGACCACGCCTTATGTGCAGCTGAAAAAATACAACACCACGATCGGTGGCCTTCCGCGAGAGTACGCTCCGCTGCCCCCGCCCATCGTCGGTTCCATCGGCGTTCGCAAAATGATTGCTCACCACCTTCAATACCTGCCGCTCTCGGCGGTGGGTACCAGGTATCTGGTCAACGTCCATCTCATTAGATTCACCGCTACGCCGGGCCGCCCCTGCGACACCAGCCCGCCGGGTTTACATAAAGACGGGGAAAAGTACATCGCTACGCATCTACTCGGCCGCTGCGGCGCTGAAGGTGGCGAAGTCGTCATAACTGACAATGACAAACACGAAATCGATCGCTTCACCATGCGCGAAGCGGGCGAGTGTTATGTCTTCGACGATGATCGCATCTGGCATATGCTGACGCCATTGGCAGTACTGGAAGGCAATCAGTACGCCTACCGCGATACGCTGGCCTTCGATATGCTCCCGGAAGGCTGGGAACCTGCGAAATAATTCGGGGGACTGGCCCACGCTTGCACCGCCACACCTGAGGCTGCCCCATTCCTTCGACCGTGCGGAATACCCAAAGCGCCCTTTTATATACCTTGACAAGTATATGCGCTTTGGAGTATATCAGGCGAATGGAATCCGTCTTCGAAATCATTGCGGAGCCCAATCGCCGCGCGATCTTGAGCCTCCTGGTCTCGTCGCAACAATCGGTGGGAGAAATCGAGCGTCAACTTCGTATGCCGCAGCCCACCGTGTCGAAACACCTTCGCGTGCTGCGCGAGGCCGGTTTCGTGGAGTCCGCGGTCGACGCGCAGCGCCGCCTCTACCGGCTCAAGCCTGAACCATTTGAGGAGCTGGATGCCTGGCTGGCTCGGTTCCGGCGCTTCTGGTCCACTCACGTAGACGCTCTTGAACGCCACCTCGATCGCATGAGTCAAGATCGCATGAATCACGATCGGATGAAGCACGACCGCGCGGATCAATCAACCCTTATGAAACGGAAGACTACGACACGACGACGCGGCCCACACCGCGAACGTAACAAAGGAGAAAACAAATGAAAATCAAACTGACCACCGTGTACGTGGACGACCAGGACAAGGCCTTGCGCTTCTATACCGAGGTGCTGGGCTTCGCCAAGAAAGCCGATTTCAGTAATGGCCCATTTCGCTGGCTCACCGTGGCCTCGCCCGAGGAGCCGGACGGCACTGAGCTGCAGCTGGCGTTGAACAACAACCCTGCAGCCAAAGCCTATCAGCAGGCGCTCTTTCAACAGAGCCAGCCCGCGGTCATGTTTTTCACCGACCACGTCAAGGGCGACTGTGAGCGGATCAAGGCCCGCGGCGCCGAGTTCACCATGCCGCCCACCGACGTGACCGGCTCGACCATCGCCATGCTGAACGATACCTGCGGCAACCTGATTCAACTCACGCAACTGAAACGCTGGTAAGGACGGCCGCTGAGGAAAAAATGACCGATCGCGGGCACTACGCACCCGGTCCTGCCAACTTGGCGCGGGTACAGAAAGACCGGCTACAAAACAACGACGAAAAGTGGACGCTCATTCTCGTCCGCGAACTGCGCCACACGCCGGAAAAAGTCTGGCAGGCGCTTACCGACCCAGCCCATCTGCGCGAGTGGGCACCCTTTGACGCCGATAGCAGCCTCGCCACGGCCGGAACCACCGTGAAGCTCACCACCGTGGCAGCGCCCACGCCCCGCGTCACCGAAACCACCGTGACCCGAGCCGACCCTCCCAAGGCGCTCGATTACAACTGGGGTGGCTTCAACATGCGGTGGCAACTAGAGGCCGTTCCAGACGGTACGCGCCTCACGCTGTGGACCAATATCGGTCACCGCTTCATCTCCATGGGTGCGGCCGGTTGGCACATTTGTTTCGATGTTCTCGATCACCTTCTCAGCGGAACTCCCATTGACCGCATCGTCGGCCCCGAAGCCATGAAGTTCGGCGGCTGGCAGCGATTGAACGCCGAGTACGCCAGGCAGTTCGGTATCGAGGCCCCCAACTGGCCGCCTCCCGCGGCTCAAAAGTCCTGAATCGCGGTGGATGAGCGCAATGGATCTCCTTCAGTGGGTAGTAAACGGAATGAGGACAAGCCTCGCAGCCGCCGCCTCAATACAACCCCCGCTCCCCCGGCGGTCTTGTCTTCCACCTCCGGTGCACCCACAACCACTGCTCCGGATACTTCCTCACATACTCTTCGATGATCGAAGTGAACTTCTGCGTGTTGGCGATGATGTCCGCCTCCAGATCGCCGCTGCGCACCAACTCCACCGCCGGATCAAATCGCAGCCGGTATTTCCCCAACTTCGCGTCCCAAATCGTAAACGTCGGCACCACCGCCGCATCCGTGCGCAGCGCAATCCGGGCCAACCCGCTAGCCGTGCATGCCGGGATCCCGAAAAAATCCACAAACACCCCCTGCGGCGGAGTCATGTTCGTATCCATCAGCATCCCCACCACTTCGCCCGCCCTCATCGCCGAGAGCAGGCCCCGCACAAAATCGTCTTTGTCCACGGTCTTGTTGCCGTGCATGGTGCGGTATTCGCGGATCAGCCGGTCGAGGTGCGCATTGTCGAGCGCCCGCATCACCACGTGCATCCTGTGCCCGTGCATCGCATGCGTGAACGCCGAAAGCTCCCAGCCGCCAAAATGCGCGGTTAGAAACAGCACTCCTTTGCCCCGCCCGTAAGCGCACTCGTAGTTCTCCAGCCCGTCGTATACGATGACCTGCTCAACATTCTCCAGCGTGTATTTGGGAAACTGGCAGACCTCCGCCAGTTGCCGCCCCAGTCCAGCGAACTCCCCGCGCAGAATCCGCGCCCGCTCCGCTTCACTTTTTTCCGGAAACGCCATGGCGAGATTGCGCATTCCCACCCGTCGCAATCGCACGTGCAGAAGGTAAACCACCCAGGCCAGCCCGATGCCGATGGCTCGTGCCAGCCGGCGCGGCAAAATACCCAGGATTTTGATGAACGGCCAGGCTGCCGCGTACTCAAGTCGCTGCCGCATTAGGGGGAAGCGTGACCGTACCACCGCCAAAAATTATTTGCAAACCAGACGATCGCCGCGGACTCTCCAGGGACTGTGTAACCCAGTGCTCTCTGGGATCAAGCATCCAGTTCGCCCATCCGCAGCTTCCCTACTTCGCCGCCGCCTCCGCCCACTTCGCCAAAGTCCTCAGGAAGGGATCGGCAGCCGCCGGCGGCTCAATCTCCCCCGTCAGCGACGTCCGGAACGGCACCATGTGCCCGTAAAACTCCCGCGTGCTGTCCTTATCCTGTTTCACCACCGCTCCCGCCAGGCTCACCCCGGCAAACACGCCGCGCGCCCGCGAATAAGTCAGCACCTCGGATCGCATCTTCCAATCCGTATCGCCTTCCGCGTGCCGCCCCACCGGCCCCGCCGCCACCGACGCATCCGCTCCCAGCGAAAACTGGCTCGACAGCAGATGCTTCATCCCATTCTTATTCATGATCAGCATCACCAGGTCCACCGCCTGCCCGCCGATCTGAAACCCGAAGCTGCCGCCCGTCACGCTGAAAAATGCCGGAGCGCTCCAGCCCTTCGGCGTGCGGCAGCTTGCCAGCCCCCGCCCATAGCGGCCGCCGAAAATAAAACCGCCCTTCAGCATCGAGGGCACCACCGCCACGCACTCCGCCGAGCCCAGCACTTCCTGCGGAATCCCCTTATCCGGCGCGCTCTGGATCTCATCCAGCACATCGGCCGCGGCCTGCACCCGGTCCTGCACCTTCGAATCTTTTTCCTGAGCGTCTGCCCTGGCGGAAAATCCACACAGACACACCACCACACTAAGCAGCAAAAGCTTTTTCATGGTTCCTCATTCACTTTCACTTGAAGATTCTCTGGGATCAATAACTTGGATTGTAAATGATGCGCCCGAGGTTGTGTCAGGAGGGCTTGACTGCCGAGGAACTCCAAATAAGAAACTCTAAAATCGGCGGGGAAAGCGATGAACCATCCTGAAGACAAAAAAATCGGGGCTGAAAGCAGTGACCCTAATCGCCGCTTCCAACCCCGTCTCCCAGGTTCTGTGGTAGGTGACGCGAGTATGCCCCGCACTCGCTTTCCAGGCAAGATTACCGAGGTCAGTGTCCCGAGGTAACTATTCTAAGGTTGTTATCCTGAGCGGAGCCGTTGCTCACCCGGAGCGTTCTTCAAGCGGAGCCGTTCTTCAAGTGAAGGAAGAGTCTGCCCTGAGCGAAGCCGAAGAAATCTCCATCTCCTCGAACCCATCCGCTCGCGACTCGGAGCCAGGGGCTGGCCACTGCCTTCCTACTTCGCCGCCACCAGCGAATGCGTGATCGCATGCACCGACAGTGCAATCCGGTTCTGCACACCCACCTTGCGCATCAATTTCGCCACGTGTGCCTTCACCGTACGTTCTTCGATCCCCAACTGTGCGCCAATCTCTTTGTTCGATCGTCCCGCCACCAGCATCTCCAGCACTTCTTTTTCGCGGTCGGTAAAGGTCACGCGGCCCGCCGGAAAAATCCGCCCCGGCGCCGACGACACCCGCTCGATAAACATCGACAACACTCTCCGCGGCGCCCACACCGATCCTTGACTCACAATGCGAATCGCCTGCGCAAACTCCGCCGGCGAAGCCGCTTCGTCCACGTACCCCTTGGCTCCCGAGGCAATCGCCTTCAGAATGGTTTCTTCGTCCACTCCTGACCCGGTCACGATAATGCGCAGATCGGGACGCGTCGCCTTCAGGCTCGCCATCACATCGAACAGGTTTTGCCCGGAACGGTTTCCCAGCAGGATCAAGTCCACGTCCTGCAACGTGGATATTTCCGGCAGGCCGGCGGAGATCAGCTCGAACTCGGGCTCCGTATCGAACAAGGCGCGAAATCCCACGAACCTCAGTGGATCGCTCTCCACCACGGCAATTTTGATGATCGGTTTTCTGGCTACTGCTGCTTTCATAGGTTTCCCTGTAGGGCGTTGTGTCTTAGCTAGAGCATAGCGGCATTTGTCCGCTCTGCAAAGAGAACGTGACCGAAGTTAAATTACGGGAGTAACATGAAAAACAGGGCCGGAAGGCCGTGTCTGAGCAGGATTTGGCGGCCTACTTCTGCCCGCGCCACTCGGAGATATTCCGCATGCGAAACCGTTCAATGCGCTTTTTGGTTGTAATCGCCGCCCTCGCCTTCACCGCTTCCCCGCTGTTCGCGCAGGCCGCCCCGCCCGCCACGCCGGCTCCCGCTCCGGCCTACCAGCCGAAATTTCCCGGCGACCCCGCGCGCTCCGATTCCGAAGCCGACGCTCTTGCCTACATGCGCGTCGTGCTCCGCGCCCAGCACAAGTTTCAAAAACAATACGGCCACTTCGCCACCTCGCTCTCCGAACTCGTCCACACCGGCTCGTTCACCCGCCGCATGGTCGACCCCGACCGCGGCGACTACACGGTCGGCTTCCGCGGCAAGAAGGACAGCTTCATCCTCACCATGACGCCCAATCATCTCGACGCCCAGCACCGCTCCTTCTATGCCGAAGACGACGGCAAAATCCACGCCGACGAAAACAAACCCGCCGACGCCGATTCCCCTGTCGTCAAGTAGCCCCGCAAATCAGTGCATGTCAGTGGCGTCATTACAAGCGCCGAAGCGGCCAACAAACTTCACATCGAAGGCGTAGGCTCGTGCTCTCTGCTCTGCCGAAGCCGCTGGCGTGAGTTCGAAGGTTAGGTGCCCGACTTTGTCAGAGGACATGTTGCGGTCCGCCTGAAAAGGTCCAACGAATGTCATTGGGTTCGGAAGTAATTCCACCGTCTGAGCCAGATACTGCCCGCCGTTGCTCCCCCAGCAAAGCGAGCCGATGACGCTTTCCGTGACCGCGCCCTTGGAGAGGGTTAGAACGGAATAGAGGATGCCCGAGTGGATCAGATAAAAGTTTTTCGGCAAGCCGTTGTCAAATTTGAACCTCGCAATGCAGTCCTGATCGTTGCAATTCGGGTCGATCTCCGCATAACGCGAATATTTGTCGCGAACTCGGGCGAATTCACGCTCTCCCGAGATCCCAATCTGAAGCCGGGACGCGTCGGAAACATACTGCCGTGCCGCAGCCATCGCGCGATGCGCGTGATAGAAGAGCAAGCCCGCGCCAATCGAAATTGCGATGAGAGCGGCGAGCACAATCCGAATGAGGAAACGCATTCTCCGCATGCTCATAGAAGACTTCAACTCAGACATTATGATCCTTCCTGCGCAATCACGAAAAAAGATAGAATGGGATTTTACGGAGGAATCATGCCCGCAACCGTCGGCGCACCCGCGCCCGAATTCACTCTGAAAGATCAGGACCAGAAGGAAGTAAAGCTCACCGATTACCGCGGCAAAAAGCGCGTGGTCCTGGTCTTCTACCCGCTCGACTGGAGCCCCGTCTGTACCAAGGAGCACGCCTGCGTGGTGAATGACAAGAAACAATTCGATGAGCTCGACGCCCAGGTCCTCGGCCTCAGCGTCGACAGCGTCTGGTCCCACAAAGCCTACGCTGAAAAGATGGGTATCCACTATCCGCTGCTCGCCGATTTCCACCCGCGCGGCGCGGTCGCCGCCAAGTACGGCGTCTACCTCGAAGACAAAGGCATCACCGGCCGCGCCATTTTCATCATCGATCGCGACGGCAAACTGGCATGGCACAAGAACTACGACATCCCCGTCGTGCCCGACATAAAAGAAGTCTCGCAAGCTCTAGCCGGAGTGAAGTAACAGTTGCAGCTGCAGAGGTTGGGAAAACCTTGATCTGCGGTGCTTTGAAAGGGCGCGGCTTCCAGCCGCGCCGCAAAAGCCCAATGATTTCAACCAGGGCTTTAGCCCCTGAGGAATGCCCAGCCGAAGGAGTGGGGCTCTCGACCTTCTAACTCCCCGCCGTAATCTCCGTCGCCTTCCCACCCTCATAAATCACCACCAGCGGCTTGCCTCCGTCGGGATACCGCACCGTCTTCTCATCCGACGACGCGCCCGCGTCCGGAACTCCCATCCCAACCGCAAAATCCGCCTGCAATTCGTCCATCCCCGGCTTCACTTCATGCCGCGAAATCGCATCCCAAACCTCCGCCGGCCAGAACTTGTACAGCGCATGCGGATCCTCCACATAAAACATCTCATCGGAATAAATCTTGAACTGCCCATCCGTCTCAAATCCAATCGGCACCGCGTAGCTCTTCCCCTCTTTCTGAAACACCGCCATCATCTGCCGCTGCTTCCCTGCCCCAGGCCCAATTTCCGTCTCCACCTCCTTGATTTCCAGCCGCTCGATCGGCAACAGCAGTCCGGCCTCCTGCGTAAAGTCCGTCCGCTTCCGCGCCCCATCATACGGATAATAGGTGTAGCGGTAACCTTCCTTCACCCACACCGGCTGCTGCGTCAACTGCTTCGCCGATTTCAAATCGTAGGGATAAAGTTTCTTCGGCACCACGTAGTACTCAGCGTTGGAATAGCCCGCCTTCTTCGCCTCGGCCTGCTTCTGCGCCGCCACATAGTCCTCATGCCGTTGGTAAAGGATGTATCCCGCCCGCAGTCCCGCCACTACCACGGCCAGCGCCAACGCAATCTGGATCCTCTGCTTCGCCTCTACACTCATCATGCGCTACACATCTCCGCGGCCCCGCAAGCAATTCGTACTGCGGTACACTGGATGACAAGGAAATTCCAATGCCCACTGTCACCGAACAAGATGTCCTAAGCGCGCTGCGCAGTTGCTACGACCCCGAGATCCCGGTCAACATCGTCGACCTCGGCCTCATCTACCACGTCAACTTCGCGCCCGTCGCCGAGAACCCTGAGGAACCCAAACAGGACGTCACCATCGACATGACCCTGACCGCTCAAGGCTGTCCCGAACACGTCAACATCAGCGCTCAGGTAAAGTCACGTCTCGAGCAGTTGCCCGGCATCCGCAACGCCCACGTGAATGTCGTCTGGTCTCCGCCCTGGACCCCCGAGCGCCTGAGCCCAGACGCCAGAAAGCAACTCGGCATCGAGTAGCTCAGGACTCGACCCGCCGCTAGCCGCCAATCTCGTCCCAGGCTTCGTAGGCCGACCGCCCCGCCGCTTCCGTGATCCGCTTGCCGGCCCGCCCCGCCATCTCCATCATTTGCATGCCGCGGTCAAAATAATCCGGCAACGCCTTCCGCACCTTCTCAAACGTCTCCGGAAACTCTGACGCTAGCACCGCTAGCCCCATCCCCGCCGCCAGCACTCCCGCCGGATATTTCCTCTTCAGAAATAAAACCGTCGCCGCCCCCACCGAACCCGCAACCACCGCCTTCTTCCAGCCGTCCATCGTGTCCCCCGCAAGCCTTCCGGCAAAACATTTTGCTCTGCGAAAGATTATACTTCCTCGTTCCCGGAGGCTCCATGTCGAAGCTCAACCCCTGCCGTGCAGTCATCATCTTTTTCTTGTGCACTCTCGCCGCATCGGCCCAAACCAAGCCCCGCGCCCGCGATCTCGGCGTCCCTTTCGATGGCACTCCCGGCCCCAACAACGCCATCACCGACGTCAAAGGCGTCGAAGTCGGCGACACCACGCTCATTTCCGGCAGCGGAAAACTGGTGGTCGGCCAAGGCCCCATCCGCACCGGCGTCACCGCCATTCTTCCCCGCGGCAAAACTTCCAACGACGCCGTCTTCGCCGCCTGGTTCACCCTCAACGGCAACGGCGAAATGACGGGCACCACCTGGGTTCAAGACTCCGGCTTCCTCAACGGCCCGGTCATGATCACCAACACCCACAGCGTCGGCGTGGTCCGCGACGCGGTCATCGCCTGGAAGGTCAAACACGGCACGCCTGACATGGAAGGCTACTGGTGGTCGCTTCCCGTCGTCGCCGAAACCTGGGACGGCTGGCTCAACGACATCGACGGCTTCCACGTGCATCCCGCCGACGCCTGGCACGCCATCGATACCGCCCACTCCGGCCCCGTCGAAGAAGGCAACGTCGGCGGCGGAACCGGCATGATCTGCAACGAATTCAAAGGCGGCACCGGCACCTCCTCCCGCGTGCTCGACGCCAAAGACGGAGGCTACACCATCGGCGTTCTCGTGCAATGCAACTACGGACGCCGCGATCAGCTCCTCATCGCCGGCGTTCCCGTCGGCAAAGAAATTCCCGAGCATCCCGCCTACGAAGCCGGCACTGCTCTGCCCGGCTACGACCGCCGGAATCGCAGCGACACCGGCTCCATCATCGTCATCGTCGCCACCGACGCTCCGCTCATCCCTACCCAACTCAAGCGCGTCGCCCGAAAGGTTTCACTCGGCCTCGGCCGCCTGGGCAGCTACTCCGGCGACGGCTCCGGCGATATCTTCCTCGCTTTCTCCACCGCCAATCCCGGCGCCGATGGCAGCCAGGGACTCCACCACCTCACCATGCTTCCCAACGATTCCCTCGACCCGATTTTCCTGGCCACCGTCCAGGCCACCGAAGAAGCCGTGGTCAACGCCATGGTCGCCGCCCAAACTATGAAGGGCATCAACGACCACGTAGTGATCGCCCTCCCTCACGACCGCCTCCGCCAAGTCTTAAAGAAATACAACCGCCTCTCAAAGTAACGCCTGATAAAACGCCTTGTCATTCCGACCGCAGCCGGAGCGTCAGCGACGGCGTAGTTGAGGAACCCGCTGTTTGCCCTTGACCCGTTACCCCTGCCTCCAAATTCCCAGCTCCTTCCTAAAACCTTGTCATCACCGCAGCCGGAGCGCCAGCGACGGCGGAGTGGAGGAACCCGCTATTTGCCCTTGACCCGTTACCCCTGCCTCCAAATTCCCCAGCCCCTTCCTAAAACCTTGTCATTCCGACCGCAGCCGGAGCGCCAGCGACGGCGTAGTGGAGGAACCCGCTATTTGCCCGCAGCGCCACAACCCAGGTGGAGACAGCCGCCTCGGCTGTCAGCGGAGCGAAGCGACGCCGAGATCACCGGCACACTTTTAAGTGGCACAGCGCTGCCACCAGCCGGAGCGCGGCTTTAGCCGCGAATACTCAATTCCCACTTTGAAACTCCCCCGCATTACCTTCGCCGCCCCACCCCCGTGCCTATCACTCCGCCGCGAAAAGACTACACTCGAATTGTGAAGCGCCACTACACCATGGCCCGCATCAAGGGAGGCATGAAGTTCACCTGCACCCATTGCGCCCACCACGTCAGCACCCTCGATTTCGACGCCCGCGACGGCAACCTCCGCACCCAGGCCGCCACCGCCATCAACCAGCACGCCACCACCGTCCACCACGAACCCGTAATGTTCTCCTCCCTCGACGCCCAGCAGCGCATCTGGCGCACCTGATCTCTACCCGTACACTCCGTCGTCATAGAAATTTGTCATTCCGAGCGCGCCGAAGGCGGGCGAGGAATCTGCTGTTTGCGTGCGGCGCCACATCCGGTGCGATGACCCACAAAAAAATAATCGGCGGCTTCAAGCCGCCGAGCAAGTTTACTTTTTAGTGACGGGGTACCCCCCCTCCCCCGGGGTCTATTGGAATCATCGAGTTAGCACGATTTTCTCCGCAAAATCCGCATGACAAAGGACTTAGAGGTCAAAATCTAGAAAGCAAAGGAGTTAGGTCACGATTTCTGGTCGCGCACCCCAACTGGCTCTACTGCCTCTGCTTGGGCAATTATGGGGGGAGTTGCTGGTGGCGCGCAAGGTCAGATGTCACAGGGTTGGGCTGTGGAAATTGTTGGGCCGATTCCACGGGAACGGACGTGGATCTCTGACGGTTCCCAGTTGGATATCCCAGCAGTAACAATCTGACCATCATTCCTCGGGCCGATCTTCCCGCCGGTGGGTATCTCCTAATTATTGCCGATCGGGGCAAGGGCTACGACGGTTACGATTTCGGCGTGAAACAGTACATTCGCTTTAGCATCGTCTGACCTAGCCCCCGAACGAGCAACTCGGGACTCGCGACTCGGGTACTAGTCGCTGACAGCTTTATCCGTGATCTCGAGCCCGTGGTCGATGATGGCGAACGCCTCGCGCATCTGCTCCTCGTTGATGCACAGCGGAGGGTTGGTGAAGAAGGTGTTCCAGCGGACGAAGGTATAGAGGCCCTGTTCGCGGAAGAAACGGCCCAGCGCGCCCATCTCCTCCGAGGTGCCGTTGAAAGGAGCCATGGGCTGGCGCGTCTTGCGGCTGCGAATCAGTTCGACGATGCCGAACAATCCAATCGAGCGCACGGCGCCCACCGAGGGATGCCTGGCCTGCAGATCGCCGGAAAGCTGCTTCATCACCGCGCCCATTTTTCTGGCGTTCTCGAGGAGATGGTCTTCTTCATACACGCGAATCGTCGCCAGCGCCGCCGCGCAGCCCATGGGATGGCTATTGTAGGTCAGTCCGCCGTAGAAAACCTTGTCCTGAAAGTGCTGCGCGATGTGATGCCGCATGCCGACCGCGCCAAGCGGCAGATAGCTCGAGGTCAATCCCTTCGCCATGCACAGCAGATCGGGAACAACCTTCCAGTGATCGACCGCGAACCACTCCCCGGTGCGTCCGAAGCCCGCCATCACTTCATCGGCAATCATCAATATGCCGTACTTGTCGCACAGCTTGCGCAGCCCGGCGAGATATCCCTCGGGAGGAATCAGAATGCCATTGGTTCCAGTCACCGGCTCAAGAATGAATGCCGCGATGGTTTGCGGACCTTCCAGTTGAATCGTCTCTTCAATGATGGCCAGCGACGACTCGGCCGATTCCCATCCGCGCTCGATGCCGTGATAGGGATCGAGCACGTGCACCACGCCCGGAATGCCCGGCTCCGCGGCCCATCTGCGGGGATCGCCGGTGAGGGTCATCGCGCCCGCGGTCGCGCCGTGATACGAACGGTAGCGGGCGACGATCTTGTGGCGTCCGGTGAAGAAGCGCGCCAGTTTGATGGCGTTCTCGTTGGCATCCGCGCCGCCATTGGTAAAGAAGAACGTGTCGATATCGCCCGGAGTGATTTCGGCAAGCTTCGCGCCCAAACGCGCCCGAGCTTCCGTAGCCATGAACGGATTGGCATACGCCAGCGTTGCGGCCTGTTCGCTGATAGCGGCGATGACGCGCTCGTCGCCGTGTCCGATGTTCACGGACATAAGTTGGCTGTTGAAGTCGATGAAGCGCTTGCCTTCCGGCGTGTAGAAGTAAATCCCCTTGGCGCGCGCGACAGGGATAGGGTCGACCTTCGACTGGGCGGACCATTCATACAGCGTGTGCTTGCGCGAGAGCGAGACGATTTCGGGGCCGGAGAGCGTGGGGCTGGCAACAGTAGTTGTCATCATTTCCTCTTTGAAAATCGTTCACCACAGAGTCACAGAGACACAGAGAGAAGACCCTTAAAGGACTCTTCGGATGATTCCTTGCGTTAGTAGTGAGCTATTAAAGTTGATCAGCAGGCCAACCTTCTTGCCTGAGAGCTTAAGGTATGTCAGGAGTTGAGCTTCGTGGACTGGAAGGATTTTTTCGACAGCCTTCAACTCGACGATCACTTCCTCGTTCACGACTAGGTCGATTTTGTATCCGCAATCGAGTTGCAGACCTTTATACGAGACGGGGAGATCGACTTGGCACCTGAAGGGTAGCCCGCGCAGGCGCAGTTCGTGGCACAGGCACTGCTCGTAGGCGGACTCGAGTAGTCCCGGGCCTAGCTGCCGATGGACTTCGATGGCCGCTCCGATGATCGAGGCGGTTCGAGGGTCGCTCTCCTTTTCGATTTCTCCGTGTCTCTGTGACTCTGTGGTGAGAAGTTTCATGGCTCTTCTCTGCTGCGGCGCCTAGAATTTTCGGCTGTGCTCCTTCGCCCAGCGTTCGACTACGACTTTCTTGTCGGTATAGAACTCGATGGCGTCGCGGCCCTGGCCGTGGAGGTCGCCGAAGAAGCTGTTCTTCCAACCGCTGAAGGGGAAGTAGGCCATGGGTGCGGCGACTCCGATGTTGATGCCGATGTTGCCCGCCGGCGCCTCGTAGCGGAAGCGGCGCGCGGCCGATCCGCTCGAAGTGAACAGCGACGCCTGATTGCCGTAGGCGCTGCGCTCGAGGAAGGCGAGCGCGT
The DNA here is from genome assembly GCA_049800135.1 of Candidatus Sulfotelmatobacter sp. Lineage (GTDB taxonomy): Bacteria > Acidobacteriota > Terriglobia > Terriglobales > Acidobacteriaceae > Sulfotelmatobacter. The sequence continues at coordinate 20,307 of JBARJF010000049.1, read as the reverse complement.
CGTCCATGCCGTCGGCGTGCACCAGGCTGAGCACGGGACCAAAGATCTCGGTGTCGGCAAGATCGCTGGTCGCGGGAACGCCGTCGAGGATGGTGGGCTTCACGAAGTTGCCCGATTCATATTTCGCGATCTTCGCGTTGCGTCCGTCGAGCAGGACCTTCGCGCCTTGCTTCTCGCCGAGTGCGATGAGCGACTCGACGCGCTCTTTGCTTTGCGGCGTGATCACGGGACCCATCTGGACGCCCTGGTCGAGGCCGTTGCCGACTTTGAGTTTGGAAGCGGCGTCGGCAATGGAGTCGCGGAAAGTCTTTTGCGCTTCGCCAATGGTCACGGCGACCGAGACCGCGAGGCAACGCTGGCCGGCGCATCCGAAGGCGCTGTCACTGATGATCTGCGTGGCCATGGGCATGTCCGCGTCGGGGAGAACGATGACGTGGTTTTTGGCTCCGCCCTGGCACTGCGCGCGTTTGCCGCTGGCGGCGGCGCGCGCGTAAACGTATTTTGCGACCGCAGTCGAACCCACAAAGCTGATGGCTCGAATCCTGGGATGGTCGAGCAGCGCATCGACGGCAGTTTTGCCGCCATTGACCAGATTCACTACACCTTTGGGCAGTCCTGTCTTTTCGAGAAGTTCGCAAGCGTAGCGCATGGTGAGAGGGACGCGCTCGGATGGCTTGAGGATGAACGTATTGCCGGTGGCGATGGCATAGGGCAAGAACCAGAACGGAATCATGCCAGGGAAATTGAAGGGCGTGATCGCGGCGGTGACGCCGAGCGGCTGGCGGATCATCATCTCGTCGATGCCGCGGGCGACGTCTTCGAGGTTGTAGCCCTGCATCATCATGGGAATGCCGCAGGCGACTTCAACGTTCTCGATGGCGCGGCGCATCTCGGCTTTGGCTTCGCTAAAGGTCTTGCCGTTTTCCTGCGTGATGATGCGGGCAATCTCGTCGATATGATCTTCGAGCAGCATCTTCAGCTTGAAGAGCGGCTGGATGCGGTCTTCGGGCGGAGTGCGGCGCCATTCGGGGAAGGCTGCGGCCGCGGCTTCGACGGCTGTGTTGACTTCTTGCGCGTCGGCCATGGGGACTTGGGCTAGGACTTCTCCGGTGGCGGGGTTGATGACGTCGTGCCATTCTGAAGCGGAAGAGTCAGTCCAGCGGCCGTTGATGAAATTCGTGAGGCGGAGTGTGGGAGGTGCGGCGACGGTCATATTCGTAATACCTTTCGCTATCGCGAAGAATTGCTTTCGGCATTCTCAGTAGACCGCCAGGACCAGCGCGAGAACGCCTTGCGGCGCTTTCCAATGATATACGCTCATAGGGGTCCTTCGACTGCGGTCAGGATGACAGGCTTAGTGCTGCGTCCTGCTTGTCGCATACCGCGGCGAGCGCGGATTCGAGCACATCGAGTCCCTCGTCCATTTGCTCGTTGCTGGCAACCAGCGGGACCAGGATGCGGATCACGTTCGAGTATGAACCGGCGGTGATCGTGATCAGGCCGTGCTGGTAGCAATACTGCGTGATCTGTTTGGTTTCTTCCGTGGCTGGCGTTTTGCTTTCCTGCGACTTCACCAGTTCGATGGCCTGCATGCCGCCCAGTCCGCGCACGTCGCCGACGATGGGCCAGCGATGCTGCCATTCGCGGGCGCGGCGCTGAAAGCGGTCTCCGAGTTCATTGGCGCGGGCTAACAGGTTCGAGTTCTCAAACAAATCGAGAACGGCGAGTGCAGCGGCGCAGGAGAGCGGATTGCCGGCGAAGGTGCCGCCGAGGCCGCCGGGGCCGGGGGCGTCCATGATTTCGGCGCGGCCGGTGACTGCGGCAAGCGGCAAGCCTCCACCTAGAGATTTCGCAGTGACGATCAGATCGGGTTCGATGCCATAGCGTTCGCTGGCAAACATTGCACCGGTGCGTCCGAAACCGGATTGCACTTCGTCGGCAATGAAGAGGATGCCATGTTTGTGGCAGAGGTCGATTAGAACTTTGAAATAGTCGGATGGCGGGGCGACGAATCCGCCTTCGCCGAGCACCGGCTCGGCAATCACTGCCGCTACTTCTTCGTTGGCGACGACGCGCTTGAACGTATCTTCGAGATGGCGCGCGCAGTAGAGATCGCACGAAGGATATTTCAGATTGTACGAGCAGCGGTAGCAGTAGGCGAACGGGACGCGATAAACCTCGCCGGGGAACGGCGCGAACCCGGCCTTGTAGGGATGGGTTTTGCTGGTGAGCGCGAGCGTCATCATGGTGCGGCCGTGGAAGGCATCTTCGAAGGCAATGATCGCAGGGCGCTTAGTGTAGGCGCGGGCGATCTTGACGGCGTTCTCGACCGCTTCAGCGCCGCTGTTCACGAACAGAGTTTTCTTCGGGAACTTGCCGGGCGTAACTTCGTTCATGCGTTCGGCTAAGCGGACGTAACCTTCGTAGGGCGTGACCTGGACGCAGGTGTGAAGGAACTTGTCGAGCTGGCCGCGGACGGCGTCGACAACGGCTTGCTGACGATGGCCGACGTTGAGGCAGCCGATGCCGCCTGCAAAATCGACGTAGCGGTTACCGTCGACGTCTTCGAGCCAGGCGTCTTCGGCCCTGGCTACGTAGATGGGCGTGCCGTGAGAAAGGCCGCGGGGCACGGCTTGAGCGCGGCGGGCCGAGAGCGCTTTGGACTTCGGGCCGGGGATTTCGGTGTTGAGACGGATTGTACTCATGTTCGTTTTCCGGGAGAACGCCCTGACACGGCGGTGAGGCTGCCTGCAGTATGCAGGTCGTTCGACTGCGGTTCAGGATGACAAGACTCTTGAGATTGCCTTTTCATTTCTTAATACCAGCCGATCGGAGCCTCGTTCAAGTTGATGTAGACCTGCTTGGTTTCGAGATACTCTTCGATGCCCCAGGGGCCGAGTTCGCGGCCGAAGCCGGATTGCTTGTAACCGCCCCAGGGAGCTTCGACGTAGGTTGGTTGCATGTGATTCACCCAGACGATTCCGGCGCGCAGGGCTTTCACGGCGCGCATCGCCTTGAAGATGTCACGGGTCCAGACAGCGGCTGCCAGGCCGTAGGGCGAATCGTTGGCGATCTTGAGCGCGTCTTTTTCGTCGTCAAATGGAATCACGGCGGCGACCGGACCAAATATTTCTTCGCGAGCGATGCGGGCGCTATTGCTGACATCGGCGAAGATCGTGGGCTGGACGTAGTAGCCTCTGCCGATTTTCTCGGGGCGTCCTCCGCCGGAGGCGAGCCTGGCTTCTTTCTTGCCGATCTCGATGTAGGAGTTGACGCGGTCGTATTGTTCTTTGCTGACCAGCGGACCCATCTTGGTTTCGCGGTCGAGCGGCGGACCGAGTTTGATCTTCCTGGCCTTCTCGGTCATGGCTTCAACGAACTTCTTGTAGATCGATTTCTGCACCAGGATGCGGCTTCCGGCCGAGCAGACTTCGCCCTGATTAATAAAGACACCGAAGAGCGCGCCGTCGATTGCGGCCTCGAAATCGGCGTCGGCAAAGAAGATGTTGGGTGACTTGCCGCCGAGTTCGAGAGTGACGCGCTTCACCGTATCGGCGGCTTGCTTCACGATGATTTTGCCGACGGCGGCGCTGCCGGTGAAGGCGACCTTGTTGACGTCGGGATGCTGGACCAGCGGCGCACCGCAGGTTTCTCCGAAGCCGGTGACGATGTTGACCACGCCCGGGGGCAGGCCGCAGTCGCTGAAATAGTTGGCGAATTCGAGGGCGGTCAGCGGAGTTTGTTCGGCCGGCTTGAGAACGCAGGTGCAGCCGGCGGCGATGGCCGGAGCCAGCTTCCACGCGGCCATGAGGAGCGGATAGTTCCAGGGAATGATTTGCCCGGCGATGCCGACCGGCTCTTTGAGCGAGAGGGACATGGCGTTGTCAGGAACGGGATTGACGTAGCCGACTACTTTGGTGGCGAGGCCGCCGTAATATTCGAAGCAGGTGGCGGCATCGTTGATGTCGAATTCGGCTTCGACGATGGGCTTGCCGGTGTTGCGGCATTCGAGTTGGGCGAGTGCGGGGAGATTGGCGCGGATTTTTTCGGAAAGGCGGAACAGGACGCGGCCGCGTTCCTGCGCGGTTGAGCTCGCCCAAGGGCCGTCTTCAAACGCGGCTTTGGCGGCGGCTACGGCGCGGTTCACGTCCTCAGCGTTGGCATCCGGAACCTGGGCGATGATCTCTTCCGTGGAGGGATCGTAGACGGGGAAGGTCTTCGCGGATTGGCTCGCGGTCCATTCGCCGTTGATGTACATCTGGTAGGTGCGAACGTCTTTGGGAACTTCGGTTGTGATTCCGCCGGGCATTTGGTTTCGACCTCCTGAATCCCTCAGGGGCTAAAGCCCCCAGATTGCCAGTTCTTGGCGGCACGACTAAAGTCGTGCCCTTCCCGATCTTTGCTAGTCGCTTAACGGCACGACTAAAGTTGTGCCCTTCCCGATCTGTTGCGGCGCTTTGTGGCGGCCGTAAACGAAGAAGAAGAATGCGGCCAGCGCTAGAAAGAACAGCGTGAATCCGAACATCTTCGCCTCATACTTCCACACCGAAGTGATCTGCTTGGCGGGAAAGAACGCCAGCACGATTCCTAGAAGTGTAGTCAGAAATCCGCAGGACCCGGCGAACAGCAGAGTACCGCGGCTATAGCATCCGTTGCCCAGGTCGTCCTCGCGGGCAAATTGCAGCAGCGCAGCAAACACGTAAAGGAACGGCACCAACTGCAGGACCACCGCGAGCGATAGCATGGTCTGGAAGGTTTCCTGCACGCCTCCGGAAGCGTAGAAATTGATGACGATCAATATAAGCGAGACCACTGCCTGCACGATCAGCGCCGCGTAGGGAGTCGCGTATTTCGGATGCACCCTGCCCAACCACGACGGCATGTAGGAATCGAGGCCAGCAACAAAAGGAATGCGCGCCGACCCACCCATCCAGGCCGAGCCTATGCCTGCGATGGAGAGGCTGAGCATCAGTGCGAACGGCGTAATGATCCATGCCACGCCAACTTTGCCGGCCATATGGCTGACGGCCTGCACGACTCCCTGCAGCACATTGATGTCGTTCTTGCCCACCGCAACGAGCAGGGTGAGAGTTGCGCCGATGTAGAGCGCGCCGGACAATACGCCGCCCCAGGCGACAGCGCCGGGGAGGGTTTTCTGCGGATCCTTGATCTCATCCCCCATAACGGATGCGAGCTCGAGCCCAACCAGGCCAAAACAGATCACGCCAAACGAATTGAGAACGAAACGCGGGTCGCGCGGGATATGGAAGTCCGCCGCCGTCACCGTGGTTCCAAACCGTGACCACACGGTGACGCCTAATCCGATGAGAACAGCCGCAGCCAGGAAGGTTCCGATCGCACCGACGTTGTTGAGCCACTTGCCAACTCCCAGACCAACGATATTGAGGATGGTGAGGGCTGCCAGCAATACCAGGGACGCGGCCATTGCGAAATTCCTATCGTCGGCCAGCGCCGCGTGCCCGGGGCCCATCGCAAAGACGGAAACACCGACGAAGTAGAGCATGACGGTCGGCACGTAGAGCATGTTGTTGGTCCAGTAACACCAGCCGGAGAGGAATCCGTGGAAGTCGCCGAAGACTTCTTTGGCCCAGAGATAGACGCCGCCTTCGCCGGGATAACGGTGGGCGAGTTCGATGACTGCGATGCCTTGCGGCCAGAAGAATAAAACCAGGGAGATGATCCAGAGCCAGATGGTGACGCCGCCGTTGGCGGCGATGGAGGGAACCACGTTGAGATTGAACACGGCGACCACGAAGAGAAGGACAAGATCGCGGCGTCCGAGGGCGCGGATCAGGTGGGGCTGGGCGTCGGGTTGGGCGGTGGTGGACAATCTCTCTGCGCTCGCCTCGCTTCGCTCGGCGGACAGCCGAGGCGGCTGTCCCACATGAACATCGGCGCTGCATGCAGGGCGGGGGCGCCCGCCCTGCACATTGGCTTCTCTAGTGCGCGGCCAGGACGGGCTGGCCGATGCGCTCCTGCTGGGCTTTGGCGAGCGATGCGGCGATGTCGTCGAAGGCAGCGAGGTGCTTGTCGATATCGGCCTCGGTGTGCTGGACGGAAATCGTCCACTGCTCATCCCACCAGTAGGGCTGCGCCATCACCCCGCGGTTGACCATGCCGAACCAGTAGTGGCGCCACAGGTCGGTATCGATGGTGGTCCAGTCGCGGTAGTTGCGAATCTCACTGGGATAGAACATGAGCGCGCCGTTGGCGCCGGCTTGCGCGATGTAAGCTTGCAGGCCGGATTTGGCAATGGTCTTGCGATAGCCCTCGGTCAGCTTCTTGCTGAGCTTGTCGACATGAGCGTAGTTGTCGCGGGTGAGGACTTCGCGGAAGGTGGCGAGGCCCGCCGTCATGGAAACGGGATTGGTGTTGTAGGTGCCGCCGTGGAAGACCTTGTGTTGGGAGATGAGGTCCATCACGGACCTGCTGGCGCCGAATGCGGCCAGGGGCAGGCCGCCGCCGATCGACTTGGCGAGGCAGATCAAGTCGGGATGCACGTTGAAATATTCCGAAGCGCCACCCCAGCCCAGCTTGGCGCCGGTTTTCACTTCGTCGAAGATCAGGAGCGCGCCGTTTTTGGTGGCGAGGTCTCGCAGACCTTCAAGGAAGCCGGGCTGAGGCAGGCAGAGACCGACGTTCATCAGAATGGGTTCGAGAATGATGGCCGCGATTTCGCCGGGATTTTCTTTGAAGCGGCGCTCGACCGTGGCGAGGTTGTTGAAGGTAGCGATGGTGACGTTGGCGATGGCGGATTTCGGCACGCCGAGGCCGCCGGTCACGGCGATGGGATTGTCGATGTCGCCGAAGTCGGGAGCGTGAGGCTTGACGCTGACCAGAGCGGAATCGTGCAGACCGTGGTAGGCGCCTTCGAACTTAATGATCTTGTCACGGCCGGTGGCGGCGCGGGCCAGACGAATGGCGTGCATGGTGGCTTCGGTGCCGCTGTTGCCGAAGCGCAGCATCTCCACCGGGAAGCGCTTGCAGATTTCTTCCGCGAGTTCCCACTCCATGTCGTGAGGCATGCCGAACATGGTTCCGGTGGAAAGACGTTTCTCGACCGCTTTCATGACGGCGGGATGACAATGTCCGGCCATGAGCGCGCCGAAACAAAGATTGTGATCGATATATTCGTTGCCATCGAGGTCGCGGAACTTGCTGCCGCTGGCATCCTGGACAAAGATGGGCCAGGGATCGTAGTGGCGGTAGTTGCTGGCCACGCCGAGCGGAATGCGTTTGAGATTCTTTTTGTGGGCGGCGGCGGATTTGGGCGTGCGGCGCTCGAAAGTGGCGAGCTCCTTCTGCAGATCGGGATACATCGAGTTGCTCCGGGAAATCTCAGGCCGGCAATGGGCGGCCATTAGAATGCCGGGACGGCGGGCCGTCCCGGGGGATAACGTCTTTAAGTCTAGTCCTTCACGCTAGAAAAAGAACTTCAAGGCAAACTGCAACAGCCGGGGATCACCGGCCGATGTGATCTTGCCGAATCCTGTAGGACCGTCGGAATAACCGCCGTCGGGGTTCGAAAAATTGGTTCGGTTGAAGACGTTGAAAATCTCCGCCCGGAATTGCAGGTATTTGGCCTCGGTCAAAGAGATCTTCTTATGAACCGAGAAGTCCCAATCTTCGAGCCCCGGGCCGCAGCAGATGGTGCGTTGCGTGCCGTTGTTAAACTGGCCGAGCGGTGGATCGGAGAACTGATTGTAGTTGAGGTAGAAGCCTCCTGTTTTCTTTGGATTCAGAATCTGCAACGGGCCGTTCAAGCTGGGAGCCTCAGTCCCCAGGAAGAACAGGCTGTTGATGAGTTCGGTGTCATCCTCGGTATTGAGCCGTATGGGAAAACCGCTCTGGAACTGGGTTATGCCGGAGACCGCCCAGCCGTCGAGCACTTTCCCGGCGAAACCCTGGTATTCGCGAACCGGCAATTCCCAGTCATAGCTGACCACGAAGCGCTGTTTCGAATTGAATATCGAAAGAGCGCGGCTGGCGCGGAAGTTGAAGGGGTTGAGGGTTTCCTCGAAGGTGGAACCGTCGTCGATCGATTTGCTGAAAGTGTAGGCAGCCTGGAATTGCAGCCCGCCCGAGAAGCGCTTCTGAAGCATCATCTCGAGCGCGTTGTAGTTGGAGTTGGCGATGGTGTCTTCGGCGAAAACGTCGTCAAAAACGGGGGTGCCGTCGACCGGACAGCCGGTGCCGGGTGTAAAAGCGGGCAGCAGAGAATTGCAATTTGGCGAGGAATATGGGCGCAGTCCCACGAGGTTGAGGGTTTGGCCGGTACCGGTGACGATCGTGCCGTTGGGCATGTGGAACGGGAAACCGGTTGGGACGGTTACGCTCCATTGCGCGTCTTCGACCGTGGGACCACACGTGGCCGGAGAGCCGTAAGAACTCACGTTCCCCGCATTGATATTCGCAATACTGATGATATCCAGACAGGTCTGGGGGATGGAAGGATTGATGTCGTGACTGGCCAGCAGACGATGGCCCTGGGATCCGACATAGCCAATCTGAAGCATGGTACTGCTGTTCAGTTCGCGCTGGATGGTGAGGTTGTATTGGCTGGTGTACTGAGTGCGCAGGTGGGGTTCGAATTCTCCGTAAAGAAGGATGGGGCGGAACAGAGACAAATCCGTGGGCGCGCCTTTGGTGGGCGTGATAACTCCATTGAAAGGATTGGGAGCCGTGTATTCGCCTTGATTGACGAAGGGAGTGTTGAAAAAGACATCGGCGAGCGAGGAACTGCCGCCAAACGGAGGCTCGGCGCCGAACTGGGCCATCACCAGCTCTTCGATCGGGTTATAGAAAAGACCCCAGCCGGCGCGAATGCTGGTTTTGCCATCGTGGCCGGGGCTGTAGGCTATGCCGAGGCGAGGAGCGAAAGACTTGTAATAGGTCGAAGTCATTCCCGCGGGGACGCCGGGATCGCCCGGAACCACCAAGCCAGTAGGTTCTGAACCGGTGTTGGCGCAGGTAGGATTCGTAACGCCATAGCTCTGCCAGTAGGAGGTGCTGGTGGTGATTCCGCAGGGGTAAACGGTGGAGTTCTGCCCCGGCCGGAAGGTCTCGACGTGGCCGCTAATATCGACCGGCGGAGGACTGTATTCCCAGCGCAGGCCGTAATTCAAAGTCACGTTGGGCTTGATCTTCCAGCTATCCTGCACAAAGGGGTAAGCCGCAGTGCTGCGAACATCCTCGCGCTGGCCAGAGCCTTGCGTGTAATCATCCGCCAACCCCAGCAGGTACTCGGCATATTGGTCGCCGTCGCCAGGAATAATGGCGTTGGGGCCGCTGTTGTCGAAGGTGTATTCGCCATTGAGATCGAAATAGTAGAACTGATCGAAGCGGGCGCGGCGGACGTCCAAACCGAATTTCATGGTGTGGTTGCCCTTCACCCAGGTGAGTTCGTCGGTCCACTGAAAGCTGTTTCCCACCTGCGGCAGAAAGCCCTCATAGTTATTGCCGAACGACGCGCCGCCGGAGATACCGACGTAAGGAACGCCGGTGAGGTTGGAAGGTAGACCGGGCGTAATGCCCAGATTGGCGGCAGTGCCGAAAGTACTCTGAATGGCCGAAGAATCGGAAAGGCCGGTGAAGCAATAAGGGGTGGCGGCTCCGGTGCAGGAAGCCGTGACCGCATTGGAGGTTTGGTTCTTCAGGAAACCGAGCTGGCCTTCACGCATGTAGGTGAAATGGGCCTCGTTCACCAGGGAGTTGCTGATGGTCCAGGTGTGGGTGAGGTTCCACTGTTGATCGCGGGCGTTGTTATAGCTTCCGAAGCCGGGCACGGTGGCGCCCGCCTCCTCGAAGGTATTGTAGGGATCGAGTTCACGGCCGTCGTTGAAATAGTAATAGGCGGTGAAGTTCTGACGGTCGCTGATTTTGTGATCGAGACGGATGGTAAACTGATCGGCGTTGATCGTACCCACAGGGACGCTCTGATAGAGGTTGCTACCGATATTGGCCGCGGGAACAAACTCATGAAGCAGGTTGGCGGCTACGGGATCCTGGCATGCGGTGGGAATCACGCCGGTCGGAAAAATCGACGCCCACGCCACCCCCGCAGCCGGAGCTTGGGACTTGGGAATAGCGCTAATCGCGCTCGTGCAGCCCGGCCGGCCATTCAAGACGTTGGCCACGAACGAATCGCTGATCGCCCCCCCGCCATTGGCGAAACTGCCCACTCCAGAGAAGTCGCCGCCAGATTCCGCCGCGGTGGGCACGGTCAGTAACTGTCCGGGCACGCCGTCGCGGATTCGGCGTCCTTCATAGGAGAGAAAGAAGAAAGTGCGATCCTTCAGGATCGGACCGCCAAAGGTGCCGCCAAACTGGTTCTGATTAAGCTGGGGAGTGGTGGTATCCGGGTAGCCGCGAGCATCCAGAACGGTGTTGCGGAAGTATTCGTAAATATCTCCGTGAAAGGTATTGCCTCCAGACTTGGTGACCACATTCACCACTGAGCCGGAGTTGCGGCCGTATTCGGCGTCGAAGGTGTTGGTGATGACGCGAAACTCTTCGATGGCGTCGGGAGTGGGCTGGATGGTGGGCAGATTGACGAACTGATCGTTGGCGTCGCCGCCGTTGACGCTGAAATTGTTGGCGCGGGCGCGGCCGCCGTTGACCGATACGGAACCAACGTCGGTGGATCCGTAAAACAAGCTGCCGCTCGATCCCAGCTGGGCCTGCACCCCGGGCTGAAGCTGCAAGAACTGGTAGGTATCGCGTGTGTTGAGCGGCAGTTCGTTCACCGAGCGGTCGTTTATGACAGCGCCGAGCTGAGTGCTGGTAGTGTCCACCTGGGGAGCTTCCGAGGTTACTTCGACGGTCTGCTGGGATGTACCGATTTGCAGGGTGGAGTTGAGAGTCACCACCTGATTGACGTCAACGATGACTCCCTTCTGAACGTTCTTCTTGAACCCGGTGAGCTCAAACTGAACCGTGTAGGTGCCGGGAACGACCTCGACGAAGGTGTAATCGCCACTGCCGTTGGTTTGGGCGTCGCGGCTGATGCCGGTCGCTTGGTTGAGCAGAGTAACCTTGGCGGCCGCGAGAACGGCGCCGGTAGGATCGGAGACGCGGCCTAGAATGCGTCCGTTCGCCGCTTGGGCGGAAAGCGACGCGGGGAACAGGAGGGAGATGGCGGCGGCAAAACAAACGGCGGTCCAGCGGGCTCGCAGTGACGGCATGGAACCTCCAGGCATCTTCAGGCAGAAGTTAAAGTTTTTTCTTGAAAGCGACGGCTTGTGTCCGTGCACAACCTTGCTATAATCCCGCAAGGTTAGAGAAGAGGGCAGCGGACTGTCAAGGACAAAAAAAGCGCTGCCTCCCATGGAAAATTCCTATCGCACCGGCCTGCAGCGATGAATTCGAACAGCTCTGAACCGTATCTGAAGATCGGAGATGTGGCGCGGCGGGTCGGGGTATCGCCCTCGGTGATCCGCTCGTGGGAAAACCTGGGGCTGACGCGGCCGCGGCGCACCCAGAGCAAGTACCGGCTGTATTCGGCGGATGACGTGAAGCTGCTGAAGCGGGCGCGATTTCTGCGCAAGGTGCGCGGGTTGAACGCGGCGGCGATTGTCGAACTGCTGCGGCGGGCTGGGCGGGCGCGTCCCGCGGCCGACGGGAACGCGGGAGCGATGGGTTCGCACTTGCGGCAGTTGCGGGCCAAGCGGCGGCTCTCGCTGGCGCAGGTGGCGCGAAGCGTGGGCATCTCCGTGGGATTTCTGAGCGCTCTGGAGCGCTCGCAGATGAGCGGGTCGGTGAGCACGCTGCGCAAGCTGGCGCGCTTTTATAAGACCAACATCCTGGATTTTTTCGGCGCGGCCGGAATGAGCAGCCGGCAGGTGCAGCCGCAACAACGAAAGGTGCTCGAAGCCGGACCCGGCGTGCGCATGGAACTGCTGGCGTGGGGAAACACGGTGATGGAGCCGCATATGTTCCGGGTGGCGCCGGAAGCGGGCAGCGGCGACTCCTACACCCATGATGGTGAGGAATTCCTCTACGTGTTGCGCGGGGAACTTGCAATCACGCTCAACAACGAAAAATACCGGCTGAAGGCCGGGGACAGTTTTTACTTTGAGAGCGCGACCCCGCATCACTGGAAAAATCCCGGGCGGGCGGAAACCTGGGTGTTGTGGGTAAACACGCCGCCGACGTTTTGAGTTGCCCGGCGCGAAGGGGACAATATGAGAATGCGACGCTCAGCGATTTTTCTATGCGTGCTGGCGGCGGTGGGGTTCACCGCTTCGTGCGCCAGGAGAACTCCCTCGCTGAATCTGCTGGTGTGGGAGGGCTATGCCGATCCTTCGTTCGTAAAAGCTTTTGAAGAGCAGCATCATTGCAAGGTTTCGGCGTCGTACATGGGATCGAGCGACGAACTGGTGGCCAAGCTGCGCGGCGGCAGCTCCGGGAACTATGACGTGATTTCACCCTCGAGTGACGTGGCGACCTCGATCGCGGCGGCCGGATTGGCGGCTCCTCTGGATTTGTCGAGGATTCCGAGTTACGCGCAACTCTCTCCCCAGCTCACTTCCCTGCCTCTGGTGCGGCTGAAGGGGCAGGTGTATGGAGTGCCGTTCATGTGGGGTCCGGATCCGTTGCTCTATGACACTGCGGTTTTCCCGCGGCCACCCGATAGCTGGAATGTGCTCTGGGATCCAAAATACAAGGGGAAGATTTCGGTGTGGGACGACCTATCGACGATCTACATGGCCGCGCAAGTTCTGGGCTTTGACCAGCCCGATCCGTCACAGCTTTACAATCTGAGCGACGATCAGCTTGCGGCAGTGAAGAAAAAGCTGCTGGAACTGAAACCGAATATCCGCAAGATGTGGTCGACGGGCGGAGAGCTGACCAATCTTTTTCAGAATCATGAGGTGGTGGCGGCCATGGGATGGCCGCTGATGACCAACCAGCTGCGCAAGCTCAACTTTCCGATAGGAGAAACGATTCCGAAGGAGAACACCACCGGGTGGATCGATCACCTGATGATCACGGCGGGCAGCGAGAACAAAGACCTGGCCTACGAATTTATCGAGTACATGATCGAGGCGCAGACGCAGAAGAAGGTGACGGACGTGACCGGATACACTCCGGGCAACCCGCAGGCGGCGCAATTCATGACGCCGGAAGAAGTGAAGAACCTGCACCTCGACGATGTCGATGCCTATCAGAAGCGGCTTTATTTCTGGCAGAACGTGCCGCGGCGCGCCCGGTACAACGAGATTTGGAACGAAGTGAAGGCGGCGCAGTAGATCGGCCGAAACAAGCCGGCTGGACGAGCCGGCTGGACGGACTGGCTGGACGTACCGGTAAGAATGGCTGCTATCCCAATGTCTTCGATCACAACGCCGGCAAACCTGACCGCGAAAGCTGCGAGTGAGGCCGCGCCGCTCGCGCTGCTCAGCATCCGCAACCTGGCCAAGCACTTCGGCAAGAACGTTGTGTTGCGGGACATTTCTCTGGATGTGGCGGAGGGTGAATTTCTCACGATTCTCGGGGAAAGCGGATCGGGGAAAACAACGCTGCTGCGGATCATTGCGGGCTTCGAGACTGCGAGCGCGGGCGAGGTATGGATGGGCGGTGAGCGGCTGGACCGCGAACCACCCTACCGGCGCCGCGTCAACACCGTGTTCCAGAGCTATGCGTTGTTTCCGCATCTTACCGTGGAACAGAACGTAGCTTACGGATTGCGCGTGGCCAGGCGGCCCGAGGCGGAGATTGCCTCCCGGGTGAAGGAAGCGTTGGACAAAGTGAAGATGTCGGCGCACGCCAAGTCGAAGCCCTCGAAAATCAGCGGAGGCCAGCAGCAGCGGATCGCGCTGGCCAGGGCGCTGGTGAACCGTCCGCGGCTGCTGTTGCTGGATGAGCCGCTGTCGGCGCTGGACGCGAACTTGCGCCGGCAGATGCAGGTGGAGTTGAAATCGCTGCAGCGCGAGGTGGGCATCTCGTTTATTTTCGTCACCCACGATCAGGAAGAAGCGATGGTGATGTCGGACCGGATCGCGTTGCTGCGGTCCGGCGAACTGGAACAGGTGGCGACGCCGCGGGAGATCTACGGCCGGCCCGCGACTGCCTATGCGGCGCAGTTTATTGGACACACGAATCTGCTGCAAGGTGAAGTACGCGCGGGAGTGGTGCGTTGCGGTTGCTTGACCTGGTCCGCGCCGCTTCCCGATGGACGAGCTGTATTCTCGCTGCGCCCGGAAAATATTCGCCTGGCCGCGGAGAACGTGGCGGCAACTGGAACTGTGCGGGTTCGCGGAAGGGTGGTGCATCAGGCATTTCACGGCGCCACCGAATTGATTCGCGTGCAATGCCGCGATGGGCTGGCCCTGGTGGTGCGGACTTCCGGCGCCAATGGAGCGCTCGACGAGGTCGACCTCGAGTTCTCTTCCGCCGATACCGTGCTGGTGCGAGAGTCTCTGGAAAGAAGCTGATGTTCTCCCGAGCTTACAAAGCGGCGGTCACTCTGCCTCCACTGCTGTGGGTCACGGTGTTTCTGCTGGCGCCGTATCTGCTGATGTTCGCCTACAGCTTCTGGTCGGTTTCGGCGTCGCAGAACATCGTGCATTCCTGGAATCTCGCCAATTACGGCGAACTTCTGCGGGTCAATGTTTACTGGCAGACGCTACTGCGTTCCATGTGGATCGCCGCCCGCGTAACCATTTTTGCTTTGCTGCTGGGGTATCCACTGGCCTACTTTCTTTCCTTCTATGCCGGCAAAAAGAAAGACCTGCTGTACCAGTTGGTGATCATCCCGCTGTGGGTCAGCTACCTGGTGCGGGCCTATGCCTGGAAAACAATTCTGGGCTCGGATGGCGTTCTCAATACTCTGCTGCAATATGTCCATATCACTAAACATCCTCTGGAGTTTCTGCTCTACAGTCCGTTTGCCGTGGTGTTGACGCTGACCCACATCTACACTCCTTTTGCGTTTCTGCCGATTTACGCCGCGCTCGAGCATATTCCGCGCAGCCTGGTCGAGGCCTCGCACGATCTCGGCGCAACCCCCGCGCAAACATTCTGGAAGGTGATTCTTCCGCTCTCCATCCCGGGCGTGGTGGCCGGAGCAACATTTGCCTTTGTCTTGAGCCTGGGCGATTTTCTTGCCCCGCTGCTGCTGGGCGGCCCCAGCGGCATCATGATCTCGAACGTTGTGGTCAGCCTGTTTGGCGCGGCTTACAACTGGCCCCTGGGCGCGGCGATTTCCTTCTGCATGCTGCTGCTGGTTGTAACCCTGCTGGTTTTCTCCGAGCGCCTGGAAAAGAAATGGAGCTTCTCGTGAGCCAAAAGAAATTCAATTCCGGCTCACGCTGGCTTCCCTTCCATGCTCTAGCCGTATTTGCATTCCTTTATTTGCCGATCGCCATCCTTATTCTTTATTCGTTCAATGCTGAAGGTGTAGGCGGATTTCCGCCTCATCATCTGACGCTCGACTGGTATCGCGTGCTCTTCGCCGACGGTCCGATCTGGGATTCCGTGCTCAACAGCCTGCAGGTGGCCTTTGCGGCCATGGCGATCTCGCTGACCTTCGGCGTGCCGGCGGCGCTGGCGCTGGACCGGGCGCAGTTTCCCGGCAAAGCATTGTTCCGGCGATTGGTGCTATTGCCGTTGATTTTGCCCGGCATTATCACCGGGCTTTCGCTGCTCATGTTGTTCGACGTGATGGGAACCAGGCTCAGCCTGATCACGATTATCCTGGGGCACGGGACCGCCCTGATCTCCGTGGCCACCACCGAAGTCTTCGCCGGCTTGCAGAAGCTCGACCGCGCCCAGGAGGAAGCTTCGCTCGATCTCGGCGCGAATTACTGGCAAACCTTCTGGCGCATCACGGTGCCAAACCTGAAGCTGCCAATGATCGGCGCGGCGCTGCTCATCTTTACGCTTTCGATGGATGAGATCGCGGTCAGCTTCTTCCTGATCGGCCGCGACAACACGCTCCCGCTGGAAATCTGGGGACGGCTGCGGCGCGGGATCACTCCGGAGATCAACGCGGTGTCGACCATCATCTTTGTGTTTTCGCTGGTGACCATTGTGCTCTGGTACCGTTTGCGCGTGCGCGGCGAAGGCGGAGCGGACGCCGGCGCCGAAATCGTGCAGGCGGTGGAGGGAGAAGCGGCATGAGTTCGAATCGCAGGGACTTCATCAAGTTCGTCGTGGCGGGCGCGGTAACCGCGGGATGTCCCATCGACCTTTCTCTGGTGGCGGCCGAGACCGCGGACGCACACAAGGATCCTGCCGCGGAGGTGACAGGCGAAGACAACCGCATTTGCCACCAGGTGCGCGATGGCAAGGTGTTCACACGGCCTCCGGCTTCGGCGCGCCACGACGTGGTGGTGGTTGGCGGCGGCGTCAGCGGGTTGGCGGCAGCGTATCGTTTGCAGCATCGCGATTTTCTTCTGCTCGAAAAAGAGCCGCACTGGGGCGGCAATGCCTACGAGATGGAGTACGATGGCAGCACCTATGCCACCGGATCGGCGTTCCTGGCTAGAGACGAATACACCTACCCTTTCGCCAAGGAAATTGGCCTCGATCCTCTGCCCGTCAACAGTTCAGACGCCAGCATTATTCGCCGTGAGTTGATCCTCGACACCTGGGGTGAAGGTCTGAATCATCTGCCCTACCCCGCGCCGGTTCGCGAGAGTTTCAAGAAGTTTAAGAAAGAACTGCTCGCCATCGATGTCGAGAAGCGTGGCAAGGAACTTGATAACCAACCGTTTTCTGATTTCATGAAAAGCTATCCCGTCGAACTCAAGCAGTGGTGGGATAACTTCGGGCCCTCGAACTGGGGCGCGGTCAGCGAGCAAACCGCTGCGGGGCTGGGGATTGAAACCTTGCAGGAGATGGCCGAAGAGACGCGAATCGACGATCGCTATACCTGGCCCGGAGGGCTGGGCGCCATCACAAAAAGGTTGGCGGAGATGCTTCAGCCCACGCACCAGGACCGCATGCGGACCGGCGCCACCATCGTGGCCGTGGTCCCTGAAAAAGAAGAAGTGCAGGTCACCTACATGTTGGCCGGCGAATTGAAAACCGTCGCAGCCAGGGCCGTCATCATGGCCACGCCCAAGTTCATCACCCGGCGCATCGTCGAAGGCCTGCCCGAAAAGCAAAGCGAGGCCATGCGCCAGATTCGCTACATTCCCTATCCCGTGGTGAATCTGATTTTCGACAAGCCGGTTTTCAATCGCGGTTACGATACCTGGTGCCCGGGCAACACCTTCACCGATTTCGTGGTCGCCGACTGGGTCATTCAGAAACAGCCCGGCTACCGGCAGAAGTTCAACATTCTTACCTGCTACACGCCGATGAAGGAAGACGCTCGCCCCGACCTCTTGACCGAAGCCGGCGCGCGCCAGATCGCCGCCAACGTGCTGCGCGATTTTCAGAAGCTGATGCCCGCTATGAACGTCGATCCGGTCGAGGTACAAATCTACCGGCGCGGCCATCCAATGTTTATGTCGACGCCGGGGCTGTATACACAAGTTCTGCCGCTGGTGCGCCGGCCCATGGATCGAATCTTTTTCGCCAACACGGATTCCGAGGGTCCGGAATCCACCACCAACCAGGGAATCATCGCCGCGCAGCGCGCCGTCAAGCTGGCGGAAGCGCGGCTGGCGGGAAGGCCTATGCCCAGGGAGAGGGCGGCGGCTGGCTGAAGCATTCCTTTCTTTCCACTCCCGCCCGCACCGAAGTGCGATGTAATCTCCTGAGAAACCTCCACCCATAGTAAAGTTATAGATGGGGCGGCCCGTCCGACCAACGACAGGATAGTCCCTCGATCCGATCTGCTAATAAAGGACAATCCATACTTTGAGTTTGAGCATTCGCAACATCGCCATCATCGCGCACGTGGACCACGGGAAGACCACGCTGGTTGACGCCATGCTGCAACAGAGCGGCA
Organism: Candidatus Sulfotelmatobacter sp.; assembly: GCA_049800135.1. Lineage (GTDB taxonomy): Bacteria > Acidobacteriota > Terriglobia > Terriglobales > Acidobacteriaceae > Sulfotelmatobacter. Next base: position 2,384 of record JBARJF010000049.1, on the reverse strand, counting down.
CCTTTCGCTCCAACGAACATCACGTCGAGCGTGTCATGGATTCGAACGAACTCGAGCGCGAGCGCGGCATCACCATCCTGGCCAAGAACACGGCCATCTTCTATCACGACGTGAAGATCAACATTGTCGATACCCCCGGCCACAGCGATTTTGGCGGCGAAGTCGAACGCGCGCTGAAAATGGTCGATGGCGTAATGCTGCTGGTGGATGCCAGCGAAGGTCCGCTGCCCCAGACCCGCTACGTGCTGAGCAAGGCTCTCGAAGCCAACCTTCCGCCCATCGTGGTGATCAACAAGATCGACCGTCCCGACGCGCGCCCGCAGGAAGTGCTCAACGAAATCTATGATTTGTTCATCGACCTCGACGCCAAAGAAGATCAGCTCGACTTCCCGGTTCTGTACACCAATGCGAAAGCCGGCACCGCGTCGACCGACGTCAAAGTGGGCGGCGAGGATTTGCGTCCTCTGTTTGACGCCATCCTGAAAACCATTCCGCTGCCCAACGGTGATCCGGCCGGGCCGCTGCAGATTCTGGTTGCGAACCTCGACTACAGCGACTACCTCGGGCGCCTGGCCATTGCGCGCGTGTTCAACGGCACCATGTACACCGGCGAAGACGTGGTCATCGCCAAGCTTGACGGGTCGATGCACAAAACCAAGATCACCAAACTGTTTTCTTTTTCCGGACTGAAGCGCACCGACATTACCGAAACCGTGCTGGGCGATATTGTCGCGGTCGCCGGTGTGGAAGGAATCACCATCGGCGAGACCATTACAGACGCCGAGAATCCCGCCCCGCTGCCGCCCATTGTGATCGATGAGCCCACCATCGCCATGACCTTCACGGTCAATACTTCGCCCTTCGCCGGACGCGAAGGCACCTACGTCACTTCGCGTAATCTGCGCGAGCGGCTGGCCAAGGAGCTGCTCACCAATGTCTCTCTGCGTGTGGAAGAGATGGGCTCCACTGACTCTTTCAAGGTGCTGGGCCGCGGCGAACTGCAGCTTTCCATCACCATCGAAATGATGCGGCGCGAAGGCTATGAGCTCATGGTGGGCAAGCCCGAGATCGTCACCCGGCGTAATAAAGAAGATGGCAAGCTGATGGAGCCGGTCGAGCACCTCACGGTGGACGTGCCCGAAGCTTTCGTGGGCGTGGTCATGGAGCAGTTGGGATCGCGCAAGGGCGAGGTCACCAATATGCACAACCACGGCTACGGGCGGGTGCGCATCGAGTTCCGCGTGCCCAGCCGCGGCCTGATCGGCCTGCGCAGCCAGCTGCTCACCGATACCCGCGGAACCATCGTGATGAATTCGCTTTTTGATGGCTACACCGAGTGGCAAGGGGAAATCCCGCACCGGGTCACGGGCGCGCTCATCGCAGACCGCGCCGGAGTTTCCACGGCCTACGCCCTGTGGGGCCTGCAGGAACGCGGCGAACTTTTCGTCGCTCCCGGAGTTGAATTGTATGAAGGCATGATCATCGGTGAAAATGCCAAAGACGACGATCTCGACGTTAACGCGGTTCGCGAAAAGAAACTCACCAACATGCGCGCCTCCACCGCCGACGAAGCCATCCGCCTGGTCCCGTTCCGCCAGTTGAATCTGGAGCAGGCCATCGAATTCATCGCGGATGACGAATTCGTCGAGATCACGCCCAAATCCCTGCGTCTCCGGAAGAAGGTTCTGCAGTCGAACAAGCGCAAGAAGAGCGCGATGGCGACGGTGGAAGAAGTGTGAAATCCGGCAGTCAACCCGAAAAGTCAAGGCACAACCCGACGCTGCGCATGTTTCTGATCCCGTGCAGTTGTGGAACGGCGTTCGCGGTCGCGGAAACCTACGATCATCAAGGCACGGCCTGGAGCCGTTACCTGATCTGCCCCAACTGTGGCAAGTGCCACGACCCCAGGAACCGGCTTTTGCAAATGGGATATCACCGCGAAGGATACTGGAAGGTCGACGGCTGCTAGGGCGGTCGTGGTTGGCTTCGATTTAACCAGCCAGTTTGACAAACCTGCTATACTTCGTGCCGCATTCGACTGTTCGCCAGCTCCGGTCTCGATTCTCAGGAAGGTGTCCCCGACCTGCCAGTCCGCCGCATCGAGCTTGCACTTCAACAGCTCAATGCAGAGGCAGAGGCGTGAAGAATATTTTTGTAGGTAATTTGAGCTTTAACACATCGGAAGATGAATTGCGGCAGATGTTTGAACCGTTCGGCCAGGTCGACCGAGTCAGCATCATGACCGATCGCGATACCGGACGTTCGCGCGGCTTCGGCTTCGTGGAAATGGCCAGCAACGAAGACGGAGACAAGGCCATCACTGCCTTGAACGGCTCCCAGGTAGGCGGACGCACCCTCAACGTCAACGAGGCGCGCCCCAAAAC
>JBARJF010000048.1:0-68795 GCA_049800135.1 Candidatus Sulfotelmatobacter sp. | reverse complement strand
CGGGTAAACACTACGACTTAGGCGGGTCGCCCAGGCTTTTGACTCTCGACACCTTCACCCACCGTGGGTGCCCCGTCCTTGCGTACTTTGCAAGGGCGGGAGTCGGGAGTGCCTGCGCAACTGGGTCGTTCACGCCGCAGGATCACGAAACGAGATCTTCCCCCAGCCTTCATTAACGCGCACCGGCCCGGCTTCCTCCAAAAGATAGAAACGATAACTGCTCCACCGCCACTGCTCCGGCGCCCCGGCCAAGCCTCGCTTCACTGGATTGCGATGCATGTAGCGGAGCTTCTCCACGCGCTTCTTCGCCGTCCATACGTTGAAGTCGTAGGAGCGCGCCTGCCAGAACGCTCTGCGCTTTGGCTCGTCTCCAAACAGAGTGCGTTGACGCGGGTTCCTGCGCTCGCGCCGGGGCAGCAAAGCGCGGGCCGTGCGCTGCTTCACCACCTGCATCACGGTCGAGGGAGTCCCAACTTCTGGTTCGGTCAATAGCAGGTGAATGTGTTCCGGCATCACGACATTGCCGACGACTACAAAGCGACAACGCTGGCGAGTCTGTTCCAGAATCGTAAGGAAGGTATCGCGGCTGCGCGCGGTGCGGAGCAAAGGCAATCGCCGGTAGCACGAGGTAGTGATAAAGTGCAGGTGATGAGCGCCGTAGGTGCGGTGCAGGCCAGTGGGCATTACAAATCACATGGTACAGGCAGCATCGTACCCGCCCTTGCGAAGAACGCAAGGACGGGGCACCCGCAGTTCCGGAACGGGAAGGGAAAGCGCAGCAAGCTGGGCTACCCGCGCCACCCGCCCACTTAGCGTAACAATCCCTATGGTACAGGCAGCATCGTACCCGCCCTTGCAAACAACGCAAGGACGGGGCACCCGCAGTTCCGGAACGGGAAGGGAAAGCGCAGCAAGCCGGGCTACCCCGCCTCCCAAGATCGAATTCCATTTGCGCCGCCGGCTGCTTGGTCAGTGGGGCGTGGTTTGGGTCGGGTCTGGAGGCTTGGGCGGGGGAGTGGATGATTTGTCGCCCTTGAAGATGCCGGCGATTTTGCCGAAGAAGCTTTTCTTTCCTGGGGAAGACTGGTTCTGGGGAGTCTGGCTGTCCTCGGCGGCGGCCTGGCCGGGAGGGGGCAGGACTTTCTCTGAGCGGCCGAAGAAGCGGGAGAAAAATCCGGCAACGGCGCTCTGCTGATCGCAGGTTTCCTGGGGCTCGGTGCCGGTGACGAAGGCGGCCTCGTAATCGTCGGGACAGTTGGGCGTGGCCAGGCGGTTGGTGAGCTTGTCAAGTTGCACGTCGACCACGCCGGAGGGTTGGGCGAAGTCCTTCATGGCGGAGTATTGCGGAAGCGCGGAGGCCCGCTTCATGAACTCGGTCCAGATGGGGGCGGCGGTTTCGGCGCCGCTGAGGCGGAGATTGCTGTAGTCGTCGTAACCCACCCAAACCACGCACAACAAGTTGGAAGTGTAGCCGGCGAACCAGCCATCGTGGGAGCTGCCGGTTTTGCCGGCGGCCGGGAGCATAAAGCCGCGCAAGCGAACCGCGGTGTAGCCCAGGCCGTTGTTGATGACGCCTTCGAGCATGGTGGTCATGACGTAGGCGATGCGCGGGTCGAGCACCTGGCGCTGGTCGGTCTTGAAATTGGCGAGCACATCGCCCTCGGCGTTGCGCACGGAGTTTACGAGAATGGGAGAAAGGCGGGTGCCACCGTTGGCAAACGAAGTGTAGGCTGCCGCCATCTCGAGCGGAGAGGCGTCATAGGATCCCAAGGCCATGGCGGGAGTGGGCTGCACCGAAGTGATGCCCGCCGACCTGGCCAGTGCGGCGACTTTGTCGTAGCCGGCTTCCTCCGCCACCTTGACGGTGGCGTTGTTCAGAGACATGGCGAGGGCGTAGCGGAGGTTTACAGTGCCGTGATATTCCTCTTTGTAGTTGCGCGGCTCGTAAATCTGGTCGCCGTAGGCGAAGGTGGTGGGCTCATCGTCGACGGTGGAAGCCGGAGTGATGACGGTAGCGGAGCCGTCGATCGCGGTATTCATGGCGGCGGCATAGACGAAGGGTTTGAAAATGGAGCCGGTGGGGCGCTTGGACAAAGCGTGATTGAACTGGCTGAGGCCGTAATCGCGTCCACCGACCAAGGCCAGCACGGCTCCGGTATGGGGATCGAGGGCAACCAGTGCGACCTGGGCCGGCGGGCCTGGGGTGACGCGGGTTTCGATTTTCTTGCCGACGCGGACGCGCCGGGTGCGCAGGCGCGTGACTTGCTCATCGACCAGCTTCATTCCCATCTCAACGGCTTGCGCGGCCGCTTTCTGGAGGTCGGGATCGAGCGTGGTGTAAATGCGGTAGGACTGGTCGTTGAGATCATGTTCGCTGAACTTGTTGATGAGGGTGTCGCGGACCATGTCGACGAAGTAGGGAGCGTCGCTGGCTTCGACGTTCGGGGGCGCGAGCTTGAGTGGGGTGGCCTTGGCTCTCTCGGCCTGCTCGTGGGTAATGGCGTGAGTGTCGACCATGGCATCGAGCACGAGGTTGCGGCGCTCGAGGGCGCGCTCGGGATGGCGGTAGGGCGACAGGCGGCTGGGCCCCTGGATGATGCCGGCGAGCAAGGCGGCCTCCGGGAGGTTGATGTCCTTCAGATCTTTGTTGAAGTAAGTGCGCGAGGCTTCGGCGAATCCGCTGATGGCGAACGAGCCGCGCTGGCCGAGGTTGACCCAGTTGCTATAGAACTCGAAAATCTGCTGCTTGCTGAACTTCTCTTCCATCTCCTCGGCGATGAGCATCTCGGTGAGCTTGCGGCGCAGGGTTTTTTGCGGGGTCAGGAAGAAACCGCGGGAGAGCTGCATGGTGATGGTGGAACCACCCTGCTCGTGGCGTTGGCGGGTGAGATCGATCCAGCCAGCCTCGAACACGCGGAAAAAGTTGACGCCACCGTGCTCGAAGAAACGACGGTCTTCGATGGCGAGAACCGCATCGACCATGACTTTGGGAATCTGGTTGTACTTCACCAGCTCGCGCTTGGAACGCTGTTCGGAATCGAATAGCGCGGTGACCAGTTGGGGCTCCAACTCGTAGGCGGAGAGATCGTTGCCATTGCTGGTGATGCGCTGGACTTCGCCGTCTTGAATAATGACGTGCGCGGGTTCGGGACTGTGGTAGCTTTGCGGACCGGGGATGATTTCGATGCCGTCGCTGACCAGGCGAAAGCTCCCGAGCGGCGACTGGCCATCCTGGTCGGAGTAGCCGGCGCGGCGCAGGAACTCGGCGATTTCTTTGGCGTCCATCTTGTCGCCGTCGCGCACCATACGAGGCAGAGCGTAGATCTTGGCCGCGTTGCCGAAGACGGGCGAGCGGAAGCGCTGGGCAATGATCCGGTCGTATTTAACGTAGAAATAGCAAAAGGCGCCGCCCAGACTAACCGCCACGAGCAGGAAGACAGCCAGTGCAGCTCGAACCACAGGATCGCGGGGCAGCGTGTGGCTTGCCTTGCCGCCTTTGGTTCCGTCTTTCGGGATCTTGATCTTAATGGCCACGTTTGGACTCGTACGGTCGCTCAAGAAACTGCTCTACTGGTCTGACGATGGGACGCGACAAAAGGTTTGACCATCTGCCAAGTGTCTTTGCCGACTCCCGTCCGCAGTCTTGAACCATGCACAGGTTGAGTAAGAGGCTGTGTGATTCATTGTACCGCTGCACCCGCAAACAAAAAGAGACCCGCAGTTCCTGCGGGTCTCTAAGCCGTTAATAGTCGCGAGCCTAAGAGGAGCTCCAGCCGAACGGGCTGGGCAATCCAGTTTTGTTATTGCGGGTCGGTCACCGCAAAGAAGCCGCCGTTGGTCAAAGTGAGAGTAGAGGTAGGCTGAGTGAGCGCACCGCCGGATCCCACATCGAGAGCTCCCATCTGATAGGTGACGGTGCTGGAGTCAATAATGCCACCGTAAACAAACAGGAAGGTTCCGCTTTGATCGAGCGCTCCAAGATCACCCAGGGCTGCGCTGAGGAAAGGCGATCCACTTGCCAGGGAAAGAGCTCCACTCGAGCCCAGCGAGTAGCCTTCTACGGGACTGAAGGCCTGGACCCCTCCCGAATCTGTTAAGCCGAAGGAGTAGACCAGACTCCCACCTGTATTCGACTGCACCGCGATGCTGAGGGGCGAGTATGCGGTGGTGAAAGGCGAACCCGAGACGGCCGCGATTGCTCCCGCACTCGAGCCCGACTGGGTGATGCTGAAAACGTAGAGACTATCGTTATCGGTCCCGTTGAAGAGGGCGCTCTGGCCGGTGGTTCCGATCAGGAAATCGCCTGTGGGATCTCCCTGAACCTGCCACATAGGAAAAGCAAACGGGCTGCCGGGCACGACCGTCAGCGCGCCGGTGCTGCCAATCGCGTAGGCCGCGATCTGCGAGCCAGTGTGAGTGCCCGCCTCGGTGTCGGTGACATAGAGATATTTTCCCAGCCCGTCAGTTGCGAGGTTCCCTGAGAATCCGGCAGAAAACGGAGAGCCGGTCACCGGGGTCAAAGCACCGCCGGTGCCGATCTGATAAACGTAGACTTCGCCCCCGAAGGCGGAGAAAAACAGGAGCGTGCCAGCCGGGTTGGTGATGACGCTCTGGGTGCCGGAAGCTGAGGGCACCAAACTCATGAACGATGCGGAATACGGGCTGCCGGTCAATGCGGTCAAACCGCCGGTGCTGCTGATCGACCAGCCATAAATCTGGTCAGACGAGCCGAATCCGGTATACAGATATTTTTCCTGAGCCACCACCATGCCCACGCCGCCATCGCTCAGAGGAGTGGTGGGCGCCGTGTAGCTGGGAGTGGGTCCGAAGGTGGACGCGGTTGTGTTCAGCGTGTAGCCGTCAATCGTCCCGGTGGTAACGGCACCTGTCGGATCCGCCACGAAAACAAAGGCAGCGGTGGCGCTGCCGGTGGTACCGCCACCTCCCAGACCAGTACTCGAAGGGGTGCAGGTGGACGCGCCAAATCCGGCAGCGCACGTGTAATGACCGCAGCTGGCCAGGCCCATCATCGCCAAGGCCACGATCAGCATCAAAACTGTTCGAACTCGCATCGTCATGAACTGCCTCCACCTGAACTTCAGTTGTCGATTACTTCCCGGAAACGTCGCAAATCTGGATTTAGTGAAACTCCTGGAACTGGCCACCTTGCGAGGTCCGCTGGCTGCGCGACCGTGAGAACGCTCTCACCTATGCGCGATATTAGGAGGAAGGTAACGCGATGGCAACGTTACGAATGTCACTGGCAGAATCGTCCGGTCAGCCGTGGGACTGATCGGAATTCGGGTGGGTGGAAGGGGGAAGTGCGGATTGCTCGCCAGCAGGTCCTGGTTAGAACCCTTTATTTCCGCTGGTCGGACTGAAGTGCATATCGAAGGAATAGCCTGGCAAGTTGATGGTGACTGAGTAATTGGCCGCAACCCAAACTGCGGCGATGCCTGGCGTGTTAATTCGCTGCACCGTCACCTGGTTCGCCTGGATCGGCAAGTCGCGGTCTTTGGCCTTGCGCAGCACGTCGTTGCGGACGTCATCATCCGTCTTTTGGAAATTGGGTCCATCCACCATGGCGACCATCCTGAGGTCGTCCTGAAAACTGTAGTTGCTCATTATCGGTGGAGCTACTTGAAACAGGGCTACCACCACAGCAATGATCGCAAGAAATCCAGCAAGTGCCTTAAAGGTTCCCATATCCTCAAACCTGCGCGGCCAGGCCAGCGGCGCAGCGTTCAGGCCCTGGCGGGCAGCACTCCTTGAAAATATTCAACTACCGTCGCAAGCGTAACATCGCGTACTTCGCGAGTCGAGCGTAGAACCACTTCTACAGTACCTTCGGTAACCTTCTTTCCCACCGTGATTCTGAAGGGGATACCGACCAAATCGGCATCCTTGAACTTGACCCCCGGCCGTTCGTCGCGGTCGTCGAGGATGATATCGAACCCCGCGGCCTCGAGGCGCGCTGCGATGTCGATCGAGGCCCGCAGCAGAGTCTCGTCCTTCACATTGACGGGCGTAATCACAATTTGGAACGGTGCGATCGAGGGTGGCAGCCAGAATCCGTTTTCATCGTTGCTCTGTTCCACAGCGGCGGTCAGAATGCGCTCGATGCCGATGCCGTAGCTGCCCATGATGGGCATGACTTCCTTGCCGTTTTTGTCGAGCACATGTGCGCCCATCGACTCCGAATAGCGATAGCCCAGCTTGAAGATGTGGCCAATCTCAACTGCCGTGTCGATGCGCAGCGCGTTGCCGCAATTCGGACAGCCTTCGCCCACCGTAACCGAACGCAGATCGGCATACGCCGTAGGATGGAAATCCTTTCCCGGTGTGAGATTCTTCAGGTGATAGTCCTGTTTATTGGCGCCTGCGATCAGGTTGGCGCGGCCTTCGAGAGCCTTATCCACCAGCAGAACTGGAAGCGTCGTATCTTTGGCAGCGTCCTTTGCCCACTCAATTCCAACCGGGCCCAAATATCCCGCAGGAGACTTGAACAGCCCCTTGATCTCGGCTTCCTCCATGGGCCGTATGGCCATCGCAATCGTGGCGTTGAGCTTGGCCTCATTCAACTGATGATCGCCGCGCATGAGCACAACGATCGCCCGCGATGTGACTTTGCCAGTCTTTTTATCTTTCGCATCGGCCATCAGCGCCAGCGTCTTGATCTTGTTCCTGGGCGAGACGCCCAGAAACCGAGCCACCTCTTCAATCGTCTTCTGCCCTGGAGTGTGCACCTCGACCGGGTTGCCGTCGCCTTCGGGAGCCAGATCATCCACCGGTCCGAGTTTCGAGGCAGCTTTCTCCATGTTCGCCGCGTAGTTGCAGGCGTCGCAGCTCACAATCTGATCTTCTCCCGCCGGGGTGCGCACCATGAACTCGTGCGATTCCTTTCCGCCCATGGCTCCCGAATCCGCCTCCACGACCATGTATTTCAAACCGCAGCGGTCGAAAATGCGGCGGTATGTGTCGTAATGCTTCTTGTAGGAAACGTCCAGCCCGGCGGCGTCGATATCGAACGAGTAAGCGTCTTTCATCATGAACTGGCGCACCCGCAGCAGGCCTGACTTGGGCCGCGGCTCGTCGCGAAACTTGGGAGCGATCTGATACCAGATCTGGGGCAACTGCTTGTAGCTGCGCAACTCTTTCATGGCAATCGAGGTCATCACTTCTTCTTCGGTCATGCCCAGGCAGAGGTCGGCGCCCTTGCGGTCTTTCAGACGAAACAGGTTTTCGCCCATCAGGGTCCAGCGGCCGCTGGCTTCCCAAAGCTCGCGCGGATGCAGCAACGGCAGATAAAATTCCTGCCCGATCTTATCCATCTCTTCGCGCACGATGGCCATGATCTTCTGGAACGAGCGGTTGCCCAGAAAAAGATACGAGTAGATTCCCGCGGCAAGTTGCCGGATGTAGCCCGCCCGCACCAGAAATTTGTGGCTGGCCACTTCGGCGTCGGCAGGAGCCTCGCGCAGGGTAGGAATAAAGAGTTCTGACCATCGACGCATAGAGTTTTTAGTACCGAGTACCGGGTTGCGAGGACCAAGCCGGGAAATCCGCTAATCCTTCGGGAGAATTGACTATTGTAGCAGCGAGTTTCTTGGACTGCTTCCAACCCCTGCTAGAATAGAAGGCAGTCTCATGGCTAAGGCTCGTTACCGTTACAACATCATGCTCCGACCTGAACCGGAGGGCGGATACACCGCGCTGGTTCCGGCGCTGCCGGGCTGCGTCACGTACGGACGCACCCTAGAGGAGGCCCGGGAGATGGCTAGGGATGCCATCTCGGGCTATGTCGCCAGCCTTCGCCGGCATAACGATCCTGTTCCGAGCGATGAAAACACACTAGTTACCTCTTTGGATTTGGAATATTCGCGCTGAGGAGTGGCTCTCCGAGACTCTTCATACTCTCAGGAGGCGCTCACATGGCAAAACTACCCGCAGTCAGGCCGCGCCAGGTCATCCGTTTCCTGGAGAAAAGCGGTTTCGTCCTGGATCACACTTCGGGCAGCCACTTCGTTTACTACCACCCGTCCTCTCGTCGCCGCGCCGTGGTTCCTAGCCACAATCGCGACCTGCCGAAGGGAACTCTGATGTCATTGCTGAGGGAGGCGGGATTCGCTCGCGAAGAGCTGGTCGATTTTCTGGGCGGTAGATGACGCCCAGCATTCCCAGCCAGTCGCAACTAAGAAGCCAGCCTCCGCAGTATCTCTTTCCCCAGCTTCTGCGTCTCGCCGAAAAACTTCTGATACTCGACAAACAGCCGGTTCATTTCCAGCGATTTGTCGGCCGAGAGCTTCTTGCGGAGCATCATGTCGCGGACATGCACTGGGTTGGGCAGGGTTGCGTCTTCAGACAATTCTTCCAGCGCGGTATTGGGATCGTAATGGTACATAACGATATTGTAGCTCTGCATCAGCCGCCGGGACGCCGGCGCTACAGCAACTCGGTAGTCCAGAGATCGTGCAGATGGACGATGCCCTCCAACTTGCCGGCCGCGTCCACGACCATCAAAGACGTAATCTTCTTCTCCTCCATCAAGGCCAGGGCAGTTGCGGCAAATTCCCCGCCCGCAATGGTGCGGGGATTGTTCGTCATGCACTCGCTCGCCGTGAGATCGAGGACGTCTTTCCCGCGCTTCTCCAGCAGCCGGCGCAAATCGCCGTCGCTGATCACGCCTACGAGCTTCTCGCCTTCGACTACCGCCGTCACGCCCAGCTTCTTACGCGACATTTCATAAATCACATCCGGCATCCTTGTATTGGGAGCAACCTGCGGCAAGGCGTCACCGGCGTGCATCAGCGACTCCACCCGCGCCAGCCGCTTGCCTAACTTTCCTCCGGGATGCAGGTTGGCGAAATCCTCTTCCTTGAACCCGCGCTTCTGGCTGAGCGTAACCGCCAAAGCATCGCCCAATGCCAGCATCGTGGTGGTCGAAGCCGTCGGAGCCAGCCCCAGCGAGCAAGCTTCTTCGGCGATCGAACAATCGAGGGCGACGTCGGAAGCGGATGCCAGAGTTGAGATTCCCAACTGGCGATCCCTCGCGGGCTGAAGCCCTGATTTATTTTGATCGCTTTTTGCCGCGGCTGAACTCGTGCCCTTCCCGAGCGCGGGCTCGCGGATTTCATCCCCGGTCATCACAATGAGCGGCACCTGCAGCCGCTTGATGGTGGCCAGCAGGGCCAGAATCTCCTCGGTCTCACCCGAGGCGGAAAGCGCCAGGACCACGTCGCCGCGCACCACCATTCCCAAATCCCCGTGCAACGCCTCCACCGGATGCAGATACAATGCCGGCGTTCCGGTGGAACTCAGCGTGGCCGCAATCTTGCGCGCGATCAGGCCGCTCTTTCCCATTCCTGTAACCACAACGCGGCCGGCGCAAACGAACATCAAGTCCACGGCGCGCAGAAACGCCGGCGCCATCCGCCCGCCGATGCGGTCGGCCAGCGCGCGCAGCGCCTCGGCTTCAATGCGCACTACGTTCTCGCCAATGTTTTTCATGAAGGCTCTAGAAATGATCCTCGCTGGCCTGCGGCTGCACCGGCTTCTGCCCCAGCACGGCCAATCCTTTGGCCTGGATCATGCGGTCCCAGGGGCCGCCCTGCCAGTTGTCGCGCAACTTCGCCGGGTGCTGCCAGGGAGGCAGCGTGACCATCAGATTCCGCGCCGTTGAGAACACGTACGGTTCATACATCGACCGCAACCTGGCCAGCTTCTGCCGGCCTTCATCTGTACTGCGCAATTTCAATCCCGCTGCCGCAAGGGTGTCGCGCACGGAGTCAAAGCCGGCATCGGTCAGTCGCTCCGGCGCCTGCGGATCGTAACGCGCATTCACCACCTGCGCCAGGTCCACGGCCGCATGACGCGCCATGGCAAAAGTCAGACGGGCCTGCGCGGGATGAATGCCTTCGATTCCGGTGATCATCAGTGAGGTCACATCCAGCATGGTGAGCAGAGCGCCCAGCCACGACTGGTTACTGTGCTGCGAACGGAAGAAACTCAATACCGGATAAGAAATGTGACTCTCGAGCAATTCTCCCGCCCAGCGCTCCCAGTCGCGCAAGACTCCATCGAGAACGATCTGATCGATCTTGGGATTCTCTGAACTTCCGGCCAGCCGCACCAATAATTCGACCGCCGTGGGCGGCGATCCGGCGCGGGCATCGAGCATGGAGATCTGAATCTCCAGCCGGGAAAACGAAGCGTATACCACGGGCAGATAGCCGATCACCACGCCCAGAAAGGCAAAACCCATTCCCGCTTCGAGCACCGATAAGGCGCGCGCCGTGGTCGAGGTAGGCACAATATCGCCATAGCCAAGCGTAAAGAAAGTCTCGCCGCTGTGGTAGATGAGCTTTCCAAACGTGACCGGTTCATTGCCCAGTTGTTCGTGCTCGCCCACGCCGTACTGCAGCAGGGCGAAGCCAAAGATCAAGGCCGCGGCCCAGAACTCGAGCAGCATAATCAGCGACAGGGGCCCGAAGTATCCGAGAAAACTTTGTTGCCGGGACGGCGTCTTAATGCGGCCGGCAATCTTTCTCCACGGAATCCAGGTGCGCCGGTAGAACCATGCCGTCAGCTTGAAATGCCGCGTAACGCGCCGCGGCAGCACCACCGTCTCGAAGGCATCCAACAGCACCACGCAGAGGATGATGATGCCGAAGATCGCCGCGGGAATGCTGCCATGAAAGGTCATGCCGGTTCGTCGCAAATCTTGATGCGTAGGGAAGGGTAACAGATTCGGGCAGGCCGGGCTTTCGGTGGCCAGGCTACTGCGGAGGAGCCGGTGGTGGCGTAGCTGCTGCCGGGGGTTTCGCGGCCTCCGGCTTCTTCTTCAGCGGCCTCTTCCGGACCGCCGGCTTTTTAACCGGCTCGGTATCGTCCACGATAATTTTCTTTGGAGGCGCGACCGGAATGGCCGCCTGCGCCGTCTTCAACTCCGCACGCAGGCGCGCGATCTCCTGCTCCTTCGCGGTGGCCAGGTTCTCCAAGCGTTCCGCGAGTTGCCTGCGCGTGCTTTCGAAACTGTCAAGATCGTTCGCCACCGACTGAAAATTATCTTTCGATCCGAACGCTCCCGTCGATTCCACCACGCTTCCCAGCACGTCGTAGAGCGCATCCAGATTCCGGTACAGCTTGAAGGTCGCAGGGATGTCTTCCGGCGCGTTGCGCAATTGCCCAATGATCTCGGGCAAGGCATCCTGCAGATTGCGCAGAATGGAATCGACGTTATCCAGCGACTGCTTCTTCGAGGCGGCAGCGGTCCTCCAGCGTTCAATGCGCAGGTTCATGAGGTCGGCCTGCGTGGTCTGGGACGTGGCCTCCAGCCGGGACAGCAAACCGTTCAACTGCGTCATGGACGCGTAAGAAACCGGCGCGCCCTGGGGCGGCGATGGCGCGGACGCCGCGCTTCCCTGCACCGAATATTGAGGATCACCGTTAGCCACGGCCGCAACCGGCGCGGCAAGGGTCTGGCCTAAAGCAGTTGCCGTCCACGGCAGAATAGACAGCGCGAAACAACAGAAGATGAGCTTAGGGTTCATTGCGTCTGAAGTCGGTGGCTCTGATGCGTGCAACAGAATCGTGGAACAGAATATAGATAAGCAGAGGATACTACAAGCCCGCGCATCGCTTCTGTGGGTTTCAACGCGATCGCCGCAAGAATCGGCCAATGGGCGCTATCGTGGTTTTCACAGTTGCCCATTGGTTACGTTTCTACCAGAGGCAAGGCTTAATCCGCCAAGCCTAGTTCTTTAGCAGGTTCTGGATACCGTTCCACATGATTTCGCCGCCAATGCAAAGCAAAATAAAAGACATCACGCGCAGGATGCCCTGAGTAATTGTGGGAGACAGTTTGGCCGTCATCACATCCGCATACCCGTAACTGAAGTAAATGACGATACCGATCAGGAGCGTGGCAAAAAGCAAACCGAGGTGCGCGAGAGCCGAAGTGAGCAGCGATGGTGTGGACGCGTGTGCGGCCAGGGTTAGCGCCACAACGATGGTTCCGGGGCCGGCCGTGATGGGAAAGGTGAGCGGATAGAACATCTTGTCGTGCAGGCTGTCGGGAGATACTGCGATCGGGGCCGCAGTCTTGCTCTCCGGTTCCTGCTGGTTCAGCCAACCCCAACCCATGATGGCGAGTACAAGACCGCCGGCAACTTGCACGACCGGCAGAGAAATCCCGAAGAAGCGAAGTATGTAGCCTCCGGCAATTTGCACGATCAGGAGGAACCAGATTGTATTGATGGCGATTTTTCTTGCCAGTACCCTCATGGTTGGAGGGTCAGCGTTCCCGACCAGCCCCAAAAACAGCACGGCCGAGCCGATGGGGTTGATGACGGGAAGCAGCGCGCTGAACCCGAGAGGAATGAATTTGAGAACCAGCAAAAGGTCTTTCACGGTTACCCCTCAGACTTCCTGGGATGAACTATTATATGAAAGCTCTCCTTGATGCATCGCTTTTGGCGCCAATCCCCACCGGGCAACCCTCCGCCGGGCTGGCCGGTTGGCAGATAGACCCCGCCGCGGACGATAATAGTTTGGTTAAAGATGAGCCAGATGAAAGCATCCAACTAGAAGCATGAACCGGGCTAACTCATCGCTCCCGCGCGGCACGCTGTTCATTGCCATGGCCATCGCCATCACCGTAACTGTGCTTGGTCTCACGCTTCACGCCCCCGCGCAGGAACTGGCCAAGCGCCTCATCCTGAAAGACGGCTCCTACCAGCTGGTCACCAAATATGAAATCAAGGGCGACCGGGTGCGCTACATGAGCGCCGAGAGGAACGAATGGGAAGAACTGCCCACGTCGCTGGTGGATTGGCCGGCCACGGAGAAGTACGAGAAAGAACGCACCGCCGCTGCCGCCATCCCCGAGGCTGCCGTTCTGGATAAGGAAACCGACGCCGACCGCGCCGCCGAAGAAGCTCATCTTCCGCAAGTTGCCCCCGGACTGCGCCTTCCGGAAGATTCCGGCGTGTTCCTGCTGGATAATTTTCAGGGTCAGCCGCAGCTGGTTGAAATCCAGCAAGCCGAGAGCGACATCAACAGCAACACCAAGTTGAACATCCTGCGCGGAATCATTCCCGTGGGCGGCGGCGCCAAACTGAGCGTGGAACTCGAGGGCGAACACGCCGCAGTCCATGCCCACGTGGGTTTGCCCTCCATCTACATCAAGGTCGAGGACGAACTTCCGGTCAACGCCCGGCCAACCGGCGAAACCGCCTCGGCCCAACCCTCCCAGCCCAGCCTTGACGCTCCGCGCAGCCAGCCGGAACAACCCGAGCAGCCCGAGCAAGCCGAACAGGCGGTCGTCCCCTTCGATCGTTTCCACATCGTGCGCGCCAGGGCGAAAGGTGGAAACCGCATCGTCGGCAATCTGAGGCGCAACGTCACCGGCAAGGTCAGTCCGGAGGAAAGTTACGTAAAGACCACCATCGACCGGGTGGGCGGCGGCTGGCTGAGGTTAACTCCCACCGCGGATCTCGCGCCCGGCGAATATGCCGTGGTGGAGACCGAGGCAAATGAAGGCATGAACCTCTACGTCTGGGATTTCGGCGTAAACCCCAAGGCCCCCGCCAACGCCAATCCGTGGAAGCCGGAAGCGAAGACGGCCGAGCCGCAGAAGCCCTAGGAAAATTTGTAATCGGGCAATTTAAGGCAGGTTGACGTGAATGCCGAGAGCTTTAGCAACCTTGCGGAGTGGTTTATCTTGTGTCCACAAGAGCGTTGGCGAATTGACCAAGACGGACGCTATCAAGTGCGCGTCAATCAGACCAATGCCCATGCCATACAAACGGCGAGCCTCAATCAGGAGCCGCACCTCAGTCAGCTGTGGCATGCGCACCTGCGGTAACAAGTCCAGCAGGGCAACCGTCTTCGCGCGCTCCCGCAAAGATCCGAGGGCAAGTTCCGCAATGATGAACGGATGGATCGCAATGTCCCCTTGGTAAAGACGTTTGCGCAATTCCTTGTTTTCGGAGCGTAGGTGGTCAATCCAAATCGAGGTATCCGCGAGAATCAATTCGGCCGCCTGCGGCGTGGAATCTCCTTCAACTTGGGCATCGTGCCTCCCAGCAATGCCAACCTGCGGGCGCTCTCCCGCTCGATGAGAGCTTTCAGTGCTTCTCGAACCAATGCTGTCTTCTCTTCTACCCCGGTGAACTCCTGGGCGATGCGTACCAGATCGTCGTCAAGCGCAAGGGTTGTTCTCATAAGAATTCCAGGCACTGATTATAGCATCAATTGATGTCAATTCTAGTGCTCAGCTTGGGATATAGATTGAAGGGATGCCGGACATTACCGGCGGCTGCGCTACTTCATCACTCCGCGCTGCGCAATCCCAATGTTGTCGCGGGTCGTGTTCTTCACCAGATACATCATCTCGTCGGCCTGCCGGATGATGTCGTGCGCGTCGCGCGCGTCGTGCGGATAAGTGGCCAGACCGATCGAAGCTCTCACATTCAGATTCAAGCCTTCGTCGCGGCAGAAACTGCTGGCGCGCAGCGCATCGCGCAAGCGTTTGGCCACCACCAGCGCCTGATCCTTCCCAGTTTGTGGCAACAGCACCACGAATTCGTCGCCTCCGTAGCGGAAGGCAAAGTCGATCAAGCGCAGTTGCGCCTTCACCAGGTAACCGATTTCCGCCAGCAGCTTGCTGCCAATCAAATGCCCGTGGGTGTCATTGACCGACTTGAAGTGGTCGAGATCGATGAACAGCACGCTGAACTCGTAGCCGAAACGTGACGAGCGGTAAACCTCGGTTTCGAGCGTCTTATATAAATGCCGGGCGTTGTAGAGGCCGGTGCAGTCGTCGGTGATGGTCAGTTCCTGGATCTTCTCGACCCATCGCGCGTTCTCGATGGCGATGGCGGCATAGTCGCACAATGCCTGCAGAAAGAAGACTTCGGGTTCGTTGAATTGCGACAGGTCCACATTCACCAACTGGATCACGCCCAGCACGCGCAACCTAGAGCGCAGCGGCACGCAGATCACCGAATGTGTCTCCCATTGCGTGGCATGGTCGATGCGCTTGGCAAAGCGCGGATCGTGTTCCACGTCCGCCGAAATGACCTGCTCGCCGTGCTTGGCGACCCAGCCGGCGATGCCTTCCCCCACTTTCAAGCGAACATTCTTCAACGCTTCGGCGGCATCGCCCACGGCAATCGCGAAGTAGAGTTCCTCCTGCTCCTCATCCACCATCAGCAGCGACCAGGTGTCGGGACGAAAGTATTCCGCCATCTTTTCCATGATGGTCTGCAGGATGGAATCAAGGTCCAGCGACGACGTGAGCGCTTTGGCCACATCATGGAAGATGGTCAGCTCCTGGCTCTGGCGCGTCAATTGGGTGCCGATGGCCTCGGACATAGGTGTTTCCCGATCTCAGTTCCTGATCTTAGCCGGACGGAGTGACAGTTCCAAAAATTATAGGAGCGCATCGCGACTGGGGCAATGAACGTTGGTAATAGGAACCCCTAAAGCCAATGCCGCCAGTCCTTTGGTGGCGCCGGGGAGGAATCATGTCGAGCCGGACCGGTATCCCTGGCCGGGTTCGCCGGCCGGGTTCGCCGGCGGCATCGACTCCCACCCCATTGTGGTATAGTTTGAGCCCAGAATTGCTGTCTCCCGACCATCCCTCACTCCGTCGAAGGATTCTGCGCTTCGGGCAGCGAAGCCCTACCGAGAGGATATTCCATGAACATGAAGAGCCTTTTGTCAGCCACGAAAGCGGCCATCACAGTGATCACGATAAGCCTTGCCTTGACCGCCGCGGCGGCAGCGCAATACACGGAAACGACTCTATATACCTTCCCGCTGATTAATGACTCTCCCCCGCCATCTCCTTCTGGCTTGATCTCTGATCATGCCGGGAATTTCTACGGCACGACCAACTTCTACGGCAGCTGTGGCAACCCCGAACTCTGCGGGACGGTCTTTGAGCTGTCGCCAACGACCGGCGGCGAATGGACGGAAACGACCCTCTACAGCTTTAGTGACGAGTCAACGTTGGGATCCCCCTTGGCCATCGATGACGCGGGGAATCTTTATGGTGTGACTTACGGGGGCGTGAGCGGCACAGGCTACTGTACGGGCGAGCCGCGCGGTTGCGGCACGGTGTTTGAATTATCGCCGTCTTCCGGTGGATGGACTTTCACCACCATCCACTCCTTCGAAGGCCCCGACGGAGCCTATCCGAACGCGGTAATCCTCGACTCAGCCGGCAACCTCTACGGCACGACCAACTACGGAGGCTCGGCAACCTGCTGCGGTTTCGGTACGGTCTTCACTCTGACTCACAATGCCAGCGGTTGGCACCACATAATCCTGCACCGCTTCACGGGCGGAAACGATGGAAAAGGCCCCGCGGCCGGCCTGGTCATGGACGCGAGCGGGAATTTCTACGGCACTACTAATGACGGCGGCGAGGACGGCTACGGTACGGTCTTTAAGCTCACTCCGAACGGCGCCGGGGGGCTGCGATTTGGCTGGATTCATGCCTTTTTCGGAGGGCAAAAGGGAGCGGGTCCTTTCGCTCCCCTTATCGTCGATGCGGCGGGCAACCTCTACGGCACCACACGGTACGGCGGCAGCCAGACTTCTACGTGTGCCCCGTATGGTGGCTGCGGCATCGTCTTCGAATTGTTAGCCCCCGGTTACCGGGAACAGATCCTCCGCATCTTCCAACCCAACGAGGATGGAGCATGGCCCCAGGCAGGCCTGGTTGCCGACGCCGACGGCAATCTCTTCGGCACAACCTGGTCTGGAGGTAAAGTCGAAGGCTCGGTTTTCGAGCTGTCGCCGTCGGCAGGCAGTTGGAGCGAAACCATCCTCCTGGCCGGCAGCGCGGATCTGGGGAGTTTCACTGGCGGCGTTATCTTGGATTCTGCGGGAAATCTCTACGGCCCCTCACACGGCTCGGTGATCTTTGAGTTGTCGCCTCCCGCTCCGGCACAATGAGCATGACTTAAGGTGCGCCGATTCTGGCAAGAGTCTCCGGTTTCGGCGTATCCTTTCATACATGTCACAAATGCGAGCGATCTCGAAATTCACCACTGTGCTGGCATGCCTTTTTAGCCTTATCGGCGCGGCTGCCGCACAGTCCGCCAACGGCTCCGCGCCGGATGCCAACAATGTTCCCGTCATCGACGGCGGAATCGGCCCCTGCTCCGCCGACTTCACCATCACCGATGCCTCGGGTGCGCCGGTCTATGATGCCACCATCCAGGTCCACATCGCCTACGGCTTCATGTACGTCCGGAAGTTGGACCTTCAAGTCGGAACCAATGCCGCCGGCAAGGCCCGCTTCACCGGACTGCCCGACCGCACCAAGCAAGGACTATTCTTCCGCGCCTCCCAGGGCAACCGTGAAGGCGACGCCTTCGACGATCCCGCCAAAACCTGCAAGGTGCAACTCACCATCGCGCTGGAGAAAAAGTCCCAGTAACGGTTTGGAAAGGGCAGATTACGGGCTTTCGCCCGCCATACCTTACTCTGCAGCAACCTTCTTGCACCAAACCCTGTGGCATCTGGCCCCGCCTTCGCCTATGATTAATCTCATCTCGATGGGCGCGAGACCGAGCAACGCGCCGGCTGGAGCCAGTCGTGGGAGCGTTTGGAGAAAAACTTCGCCAACAGCGGGAGCAGCGCGGCATGGCGCTCGACGACATCTCTAACACCACCAAAATCAGTACCCGCATGCTGCGCGCCCTCGAAGACGAACACTTCGACCAGCTTCCTGGCGGTGTCTTCAACAAAGGGTTCGTGCGCGCCTACGCGCGCCAGGTCGGGCTCGACGAGGAAGAAGCGGTATCCGACTATCTTTCCGCTCTGCGCGACACTCAAGTGCAGACACAGTCCGTCGCGCCGGATTTCCACGCTCCCGCCGGCAAACCCGGTGCGGTCGCGGGGCCGGACTCCCGCCACGATCTTCGCAACCCTGATCGCCCTGGAGGAGATCGCCGCAAGCACGGTCGTCGCCGCGAGGATCGCCGCGACAAAGATCTCTCCGCGTCGGCTGATTTCACTTCCGCGGCCGATAGTCCCGCGCCGCGTATCCGCGAAGCATATCCCGCGGGCAGTCCCGCCGGTGATGTTGCAACCCGGATCCCCTGGGGCAAACTGGCAGTGGCCTTGCTGCTCGTGGTCTTCGCCCTGGCCCTGTGGAATTCCCGTCGCCACGCCACTCCCACGGCCGGGTTGCATTCAGCACTCTCTTCGAATCAATCTCCGCCTTCAATCCCAGTGCCAGCCTCGACGCCGCCGTCGGCTTCCGTCGATTCGCCGCATGCCGGAAGATCGCCTGCGAGAAAATCACTGGAAAGAACAATTCCGGCGGGAACAATCTCGGCAGGAACCACGCCCCCCAGCCGTGCTTCGATCACTCCGCCGGCAACGGCCAATGTCGCCGCCGGCACGCCGCCCAGCACCCTGGACCTGCTCATCCGCGCCGACAAGACATCCTGGGTCGCGATCACGGCGGATGGCAAACCCGTGGCCCACGAAACCCTGATCGCGCCCGGCAACGCCTCCGTCCGGGCGAGCCACGAGATCGTGGTGCGGGCGGGAAACGCCGCCGGAGTCAGCTTTCTGCTAAACGGCAAGGAAATTCCCGCGGAAGGCAACGATGGAGAAGCCAAGACCTACGTCTTCAACGCCAGCGGGGTCCACGTGCTGGCGCAGACACAACCCCCGGCCACCGCTCACTAAGGTTCTCAGTCACATATTCAAATCAAAATGTTTTAATGGGAAGCTGCCACGGCCTTCACGTCATTCACCCGCGGATGGTAAGTCAGTCGGCGGCGACGGGGTTCACGGTGCCATCAGGCTGCGGTTGGCGGGGAGTGCGGTTGGAGGGCAGGCCGGCGTCGCGGATCTTGTACAGCAGGGCGCGGTAGCTGATGTTCAGGGCGCGGGCGGCCTGTTTGCGGTTCCAGTGATGATGCTGCAGGACTTTAAGGATGATCTTGCGTTCCAATTCATGCACTGCCTGGCGGGTGATTTTTTTCAGCGAAACCGGCCCGTCCACGGCAATGTCGGCGCTGAAGAAATCCGGAGACTGCGGGCGCAGATCGCCGGAGATGGAATCTTCGGTGCCGAGAATTACGTAGCGCTTCATCAGGTTTTCCAGCTCGCGCACGTTGCCGGGCCAGTGGTATTTCCGGAATGCGTTCATCAACTCCACAGAAAGCGGGTTGGCGCGCGCATTGAACTTCCGGTTGTAATACTCGAGGAAGTAGCCGACCAGTTGAGGAATGTCGGAGGCGCGCTCGCGCAGCGGCGGCATGTGGAGATTGACGACATTGATGCGGTAGAACAGATCGGCGCGGAAAGCGCCGTTGGCAATTTCCTCTTCCAGTTTGCGATTGGTGGCGCAAACCACGCGGACTTCCACTTTTTTGTCTTCCTGCGCGCCGATGCGGCAGAACTGGCCGTCCTGCAAGAGTTGCAACAGCTTCGACTGCAAGCCCATATCGAGTTCGGAGATTTCGTCGAGGAACAGGGTACCGCGGTGCGCCATCTCGACCCGGCCGGGCTTGGTGCCGTAGGCGCCGGTGAAGGCTCCTTTTTCGTAGCCGAACAATTCGCTTTCGAGCAGCGTGCCAGGAATCGCCGGGCAATTCACCTTCACCCAGGGCCCCGTCTTCCACGGGGAAGTGGCGTGAATCATGCGCGCGATAATGTCTTTGCCCGTGCCACTCTCGCCTTGGATCAGGACGGGAACGTTAGCCCCAGCTATTTTGGCCAGCCGTTCGCGAAGCGATCGCATGGCCTCGGTGCCCCCAAACACGACCGATTCGTGCGGCATCTCACCCAAGGGCTGAATCAGCGGATTGACTGGAGTGGAAGTGCTCATAAGTGCGCCTTAGCTCGGAATCCTGGCTTCCGCAGCACCGGTTGATGGTCTGATGTGCATCCGGAGAGCCAAACACGGGGGGGACCGGCACGTATACGATTAACCTATTCTATCTGATTGAGGAAAAGCAACTTACCAAAGATTGGGAGGGATAACGGGGGATAATCGGCTGGGCTGAAAGGCTGAGAAGAATGACAGAAAGGCAGGGGAAAAGATTTTCACACGGAAGAAGTGACTTTCCTCCGGAGCGGCTTGGCGGGCTGGTGGAAATTGAGCAGCGGGCGGGAGAACTTCAGACCCGCCAGGCTGTAGCCCTCGCCACGCTCCAGACGCAAGACCTTGGCGCGCAGGCTGCGGGTGGCGCGAGGCAAATCAGTCAATGCGGCCAGGGGAGCACTGGGGATCTCGAGCAAAACCCGTGCGGAGGACGGGATTGAGCGCCGCACCGCAACCAGCATGCCGCCGGCGGAGACGTTGAGGGCGGTGGCAAACTCCAGGATTTCCTTGTCTGTCTCGACCCGACTTCTGACAAAGACCGGGATGGCCAGAGGCAAGCGCGCCCACCGCCGACGCTCCACTGATCGAGTCTCACCCTTCACACACACCCCTTCGTGCCCCGCTTAATCCAGCGTTTCGAGCACCTTGGTGGCCAAATCCTGAGTTTCGGGGCGAAATCCAGAAAGAGACCGGGCAAAGCCCGGAGAGACAGGGTCAATTCGCGAAGCTCAGAGCCTCAAAGCCGTTGAAGTGCAGGCATTTCATGGTTTGCGGCTGCGCTGGGACGGGTCAAAGGAGCGGCGTCAGCACACGACCCTGGCCGTTTCGTAACTGCAAGGTTTTGCTACACTTGGGTAATCGAGTTGCATTTTTCGTTGACAAGGAAAACTGGCCTGGCATACGATTTTGGTACGGTATTCCCCCCCTCTAGATCCAAGACTGTCGTGCCCCTTATGGACACCGTGCAAAAGAATATGTGTGTTTCCGAGCCCGCAGAAGGCAAGACGGGCGCGGCGGTGCATCCGGCTTTGGGGGACGAAACATCCAGCCCGGCGGACGTTTTGCAGGCCTACTCCGACCTGCAGCTGCGATTTCAGCGCACCACCAATGCCCTCGGCTCCGCGGCACACGACCTGAAAACACCGCTGGCGATTCTGAACGGGTACGTCGAATTGCTGCAAAGCGAGAAACTGGGACCGTTGAATACGCGCCAGCGGGAAGTGCTCGGCGACATGCAGTCGAACGGCAAACGTCTGGAACAGTTCATCCAGGATTTTCTGACCTACAGCGCTCTCGAAACCGGCGGACTGAAGATGCACTTCGAAGCCGGCAACATTAACGATTGCCTGTCCGACGTCTGCCGCTTGTGGTCGGCGCGCTTTCACGAAAAGGGATTGGCTCTTTACTTTCTGGCGAACGACAAGCTGCCGGTGTTTCCATTCGACTCTCCGAAGCTGGAGCGGGTAATCTCAAACCTGCTGGAGAATGCCTTTAAGTTTGTTCCCCAGGGCGGAACGGTTTGGTTGCACGCGGAACCCTACATGTGGGAGCGCCGCGCGGCAGACCAGCCGGCCTCATCGGGAGAGCGGCGCAGGCAGCCTACGGCGCAGCCCAATTCCGTGAAGGTCAGCGTGGCGGATACTGGCCCGGGAATCCCGGCGGAGTTTCAGCAGGAAGTGTTCGACGATTTCTTCCGCCCGCCGGGCAACGAAAACCACGAGGGCATGGGCCTGGGACTGGCGATTGTGCGACGCATGGTGCACGGCATGGGCGGGAAAATCTGGGTGGAAAGCGATCCTGGCGCAGGTTGCAAGTTCTCATTTCTGATTCCCTTCAAGCCGGTCCCGAGTGCTGCGGGCAAAGGAAAGACCCGATGAGCGAGAAGGCGATGAGCGAGACCGCCAAGATTCTGCTGGTGGATGACGAGCCGGCGATGCTCCGCTATATCCGGACGCTGCTAGAGGTCGACGACTACAAAGTGGAGACCGCATCGACCGGGGAAGAGGCTCTGCAGCGCCTGGACAAAGGCATGGAGCCCGACCTGGTGTTGCTGGATGTGCTGATGCCCGGAATCGACGGACTGGAAACCCTGGAGCAGCTTCGGCAGAAGCGGCCCGGAGTGAAGGTTGTGATGCTTTCCTGCGTCAACGATACCAAGAAGGTAGTGCAGGCCATGCGCCTGGGGGCGCAGGACTATCTGACCAAACCCTTTCAGAAGGCGGAACTGGATGCCGTGATCGACCAGTGCCTGGGTCAGGGAAAAGGGCCGGTTGGCGGCGAAGCCGAGGAGGTCGGCGACGATGTGTTCTTCATCGCGGCCAGTCCGGTGATGCATAAGATCCGGTCGCAAGCCGCTCTGGTCGCCAATGTGGATATTCCGGTGTTGCTGCTGGGCGAGAGCGGCACCGGCAAGGAAGTGCTGGCGCAGCTGATTCACAAGCTCTCGCCGCGGGCACACCGTACGTTCTTGAAGGTAAATTGCGCGGCCGTTCCCGCCGATCTGCTGGAGAGCGAGCTGTTCGGCTATGAGCCCGGCGCGTTTACCGGGGCGACGCACGCCAAGCCGGGCAAATTCGAACTGTGCAACAAGGGCACGATCCTGCTCGACGAGATCGGCGAGATGTCGCCGGCGCTGCAGGCCAAGCTGCTGCACGTGCTGCAAGACCAGCAATTCTCGCGGCTGGGAAGCAGGTCGGTCATTAAGGTGGACGTGCGCATCCTGGCGGCCACCAACATTGATATTCCGCAGGCTCTGGCGGCCAAGCGGCTGCGCGAAGATCTTTACTACCGCCTCAACGCCTTTACTTTGCAACTACCGCCGCTGCGCGAACGGAAGGAAGAAATTCCGGTACTGCTGAAGCATTTCATGACACGCATGGCGGAACGTTATGCGCGGCCTCAGCTGCCGCTTTCTCCCCAGCTGCTAGAGGCCTGTCAGGCGCATTCCTGGCCCGGCAATTTACGGGAGCTGACCAATTTTCTGAAGCGCTATTTAATTCTGGGCGACGAAACTCTGGCGGCAGCCGAACTGCAGCCCCGCAACGACGGGAACGGCGGCGGTGCCAGGGGAGACCTCGGAACGAAAAGCGGAGAAGCCGGTGGCGGATTGAAATCTCTGGCGCGCAGCGCCAAGGACGAAGCCGAAGGCGAAGCCATCCGGCAAGCGCTCGAGCAAACCAACTGGAACCGCAAACAGGCGGCGGCGCTCCTGCAGATCAGCTACAAAGCTCTGCTTTACAAGATTCGGCAATATGGAATCGCCGAGGTCAAGAGCCACCACAAACTTTCCGCCGGCGCCTAGACCGCCTCACCCTGCAAGTTCGTACTTCACTGCGCCGCCGGACCTCAGATTAATCGGTGGGCGCCACCGTCAGGTTAATTTGCGCAGTTTGGGTGAACGAGCCGGAAGTCGCCGTAATCGTGAGCGGGTAAGTACCCGAGGGCGTTCCACTCACCGTCGGCAGCGTCACTTTGCTGCTGCAGGAGGGTTGGAGCAGAACCAGCGCGCAGAGCACGCACAGCGTCAGCAGCACCAGCAGGCGGCTCTTCTTCCCGTTCCCCCAACGGCGGCGTCTGCCGGCGCCACCCAGGCCCAGCACAGCCATCCCCGGAAGCATCAGCCAGAGGGCATAGAGCAGACGCCGCCACCCGGCTAAACCGATGGTATTCACCGGCTGGGCGGTCGTGGTCAGGTTGAGGGTGGTCGAACTACCGCTGGCCTCGTTCAACGTCAGCGTGCTGTTGGCGAAATCGCAAGCGGCTCCCGTGGGCAGAGCACCACAACTCAGCGACACGTTGGCTCCAAACACCTCGTTCGTTGGAAATACCGCCACCGAGTATTGCGCCTGCAGACCGGCAGTCACCGTCTGAGCGAAGGGCGCAACAGACACGGAAAAGCCGACCGCCTGAAACGAAGCAGAAGCCGGGATGTTCGTGACCGTATTGTTAACCGTGAACACTTGCGCCGTCGCCTCATAGCTGCCCGGCTGGTTCGGCGTCACCGCGAAAGTGACCAGCGAGGTGGAACCGGCCTGTAGTGTGGGGATCTGGCAAACCACCGCGTTGTTGCTGGGCGCGCTGCAAGTGCCCGAACCGGCGGTGGCGCTGTTGAAAGTCACTCCCGTAGGAACCGTGCCATTCACGGAAATATTAGTGGCCGGGTCCGGTCCCTCGTTGGCGACGGTGAAGATGATCGTGACCTGGTTGCCGGCACTCACCAGTCCGGTGGGGGAGACAACTGGCGCCACGCAGGTAATGCATAAATCGGTCGCCGGACCCAGCTTGGCCACGAACGCGTTGCGAGCCCCATTGAGGGTTGCCTGCAGCGGATTCTCGGTTTCGAAGGTGTTGTCGTTTGATGTGGTGCCGCCGGCAAAATAGGTGTTCAGGAAAGGATCGACGGCGATGCCGGTGCCGCG
The DNA here is from genome assembly GCA_049800135.1 of Candidatus Sulfotelmatobacter sp. Taxonomy (GTDB): domain Bacteria; phylum Acidobacteriota; class Terriglobia; order Terriglobales; family Acidobacteriaceae; genus Sulfotelmatobacter. Next base: position 44,519 of record JBARJF010000048.1, on the reverse strand, counting down.
ATCCACACCGTTGCCCCCAAAATAAGTGACGTACGAACTGGTCCCACTCTGACCCGTAACCGTCGTCGTATTAATCTGGGCAAAGAAAGCGTTTTGCGTGCCCTTGAGCTTGCTCTGGATTGCTCCGGCCGTGGCCGGGAAGTTTGTCGAACTGGTGGCTCCGGTGACCAGCGCATCGCCCGAAGTATCCGTGGTGATCGCTACGCCGCTATCGTTTCCCCCTCCGCCTAGATATGAAAAATAAGTCAGAGCCACGTCATTGGGCGCTCCCGTCGTGCTCAGTGTGGGGTTGCTCATGCGCGCTACGTAGGCATCAGTGGGCGGAGACGCAATGGCAGGACACGGCGGCACATTGGGTGGGGTGACCGGGGGAGTATCCAGGCACAACTGGAAGGGTGCGACACCGATGGGCATGACAAAATCGCTCGAATTCGTCGCTCCGGTGAGGTAAATGTTGGCAGCCCCGGCATCAACGGCAATCGCAGCACCCGAATCCGTACCGCTGCCGCCGAGGTAGGTGGAGAACAGTAACTGGGCGCCCCCGGTCTCAGCGTTGTTGGGATTCAGCTTGGCCACGAAAGCATCCGTCGGATATGGCGTGGTGGTTGGAGCTGTACACGGGTATGGATTCGAGAGCACAAGCGGCGGAGGCGTATCCAGGCAGGGCTGGTACGCGTTGAGAATGGGAAAATCTCCCGACTGGCCGCTGTCACCATACACGCCCGAGCCGCTGTTGTAGAAATTCGTCGTGCCGCTGAAGTAGATGTTGCCAGTTGAGTCGACCGCGATGCCGCCGCCGGTGGCAACCGCGCCACTCGGCACGGAGCCCCCAAAGTACGTGGAGTACACAATGCTTGACACCCCCGGGATGCTGGTATCCACCTTGGTGACGAAGAACTGGATGCTCGAAGCTGGCACGGATTGGTACGGCACTGGCAGGTCGGTCGCGGGAAACGCGTCTGTTAGGCTCGGCGTGTCGTTGGAAGTCGTCGTGCCGGTGACGAATATATCCGCCTCCGCGTCGATCGCCATCCCGCTGGCCCGGTCGTCGCCGTTGCCCGAGAGATAGGAAGAGTAACCGAGAATCGAGCCCAGAGGATTGAGCACGCTCACGAACACCGACGTGCAGGTAATCGAAGCGCACTGCGCGCCCTTGGTTTCAGGCGCGGTTTGATAAGGAGTGCCGCTGGTTGGAAAGTCCGGCGAACTGGTGTTTCCCGCCAGGTAAACATTGCCGCCATTATCCACGCCGATGCCGACGCTGGTGTCGGATTTGCTGCCGCCGATGAAAGTCTCGTACACCACCGCGGGCAACGAAGGATTGATCTCGGCGACGAAGATATGGCTCGGGCCGGTCGCAGCGATTTGCAGCGTCGACGGAATCGACGTCCAACTATTGGAAGGAAACGAACTTTGCGGGGAGGTGGTCGTGCCCGTGAGATAGATGTTGCCGTTGTCATTGACGGCGACCGAGGGCGAGGTTTCCGAACCGCTGCCGCCAAAGTAACTGGAAAAAACCAGCTGGGGGTCGATGATCAGTTCGCGGCCGCGGTCGTAAGGACCGATCTCAAAACCCACGCGGTTGGCGGAGCGCAGAACAAAGCGTCCTGCAACCGGCTTGTGGCGGTCTCCCTCGCGCTGGTACACGTGAGGTGCCTGCAAGCGCAAGCCGCCGTCTTCCTTGCCGGTCAAAACCAGGTCGCCGCCGCTCAGTTTCAGTGTGGTTGCGCCGTTAAACTGCAATTCCGCCCGTGACGGATCGGCGCCGGGCGCAACCCGGAAGTCGTACTCCAAACGGCCCTGGTTTCCATAAAAAACCAGATCGATTCCGGGATAAACATTCTCATAGCGAACCCCGGCAAACTGCGGAATCCCGCTATGCCATTTTCGCCGGTCGTTGCCGATGAAGTAGTTGCTTCTGCCCGGCAGGGGGTCGGTTCCGGTGGTGGCCGCTGCCGGGTTGGCCCCCACCAGATTCATGCGCACGAATTGTTCGGCCGGCCCCGCAGAGGACGACGACGAACGCGCAGTTTGCATGGCCAGCACCGCTCCGGTGGCGTCCAGGAACAAACTATATCCTGGCCCGTGCGCCAGGAATTTTGCCCGTGCGTCGGCTTGGCCCTGATTGGGCTCGAAGATCAGCGGCAACTCTCCAAGAATGGCCCGCGCGTCCAGCTTCGAATGCAGCCCGGATCTCGAGGAGTTCGGGAGTGGAGGGGTTGGAACCTGTACTGTGGCCTTCTGAGCGTAGCGACGGGAACCTGATCCGAGCAGCACGAAACCCGCTAACAGCATCACCAACAGCGCGCCCATTGCACGAACCCACACTCCGCTGCTACCCGACCACCAACGGCCATTTCCCATCACGCTTTTCCTCCGATGCACACCGCTTAATTTGGAGAGAATAGAAACGGCGTCCGAGTCAGTGCTTGCCCCGGCGCCGGCGAAACCGCCTGCTGCTGACGTGCCCTTAGGAACTGGCGGAAAACAAACAACTACTTAAACATCTGACGGACAGCCAAGTCAAGCGAGGCTGCTTCCTCACGCGCGCTCCCGGAGTTGTCAGATGCACAGGGAAGTGTGGAAAGATGCCGCAGCCTGCCACGAAAGTGGAATCAAGCGAATTGCAGACGACAGCGGCGCGGCCGTTTCTGCAAAGCCTTGCACCGGCCGCCGGCGCCGCCGTCCCAAAAGCGCTGATTTCCCGCGAATTGGGAGCTAAAAACGCAGTTCGGATGGCCCGGAGATTGCTCGTCCTATCAGGGTCGGGATTGTCCCGCCTCTTCCCCGGCGGGCTGCTCGAGCATTTACCGAATCAGTTCCGAAGGCTTTTTGCTCTTGCAAACCAACCGCAATTCTATACAGTTGGGTGATAGTGGGGCCCGCCGACGGGCAGCGGGATCTTGTCCCTTTCAGCCTGAAAGTTGATTCCGTAATGCCGCGGATGGGCCTTCGTTGAGAAGCATGCTTTCGGAAAATGCGCCACCGATGCAACCAGACTCTCAGGAACGGCGGACAATGCGGCGCTTCGATATGCGCTTGCCGGCCGTCGTCCGTCTCGATCCAAACAACGAATTCCAGACCGAAACCCAGAATGTGAGCGCCCGCGGGGTTTTCTTCTATCTCGATCGGCCCGTGCCGGCGGGAACTCCGTGTGAAGTCACTCTCACTTTCCCCCCTCACATCACCCTGACCGATGCAGTCCGGGTGCGCTTCACGGCGCGCGTAATCCGCGTGGAATCACCGCTACCCTCTTTGCGCATCGGAACCGCGGCCATGATTGAAGACTACGAATTTCTCCGCTCCGGCGGCACCACGGATTTCCTCAGCGTGCTGCAGCAGGGAGCATCGAACTAGCGGCGGGCTGCCGCTTTCGGGTTTCCGCAAATCCAGTTGCATCAAGGCGACCCGGGCACATCTTTTTCAGAAATCTAAACATCGACCGCGAGCAATGGCTGATTGCTCGTCGCCAGAAGCCGGTTTCGCCGAAGCACGATTGCAACCGCCGAGAGCCTCTACTTCCCCAAATCCTTCATCCGTTGCCGCAAGCGGCTATAGCGCCGCACCAGACTCCCAATATAGAGGCCGTGAATCGTCCAGGTCGCAATGTAGGCGGCATAGAGGAATTTGATGGAGCTTGCCGAATTCATTGCGACCCCCGGCCTGAAGGAAGTTTGGTTTTGGCAGTCGGCGCGGCCATCTCTCCGGGCTCCAGCAACGATTCCAGAGCCTCGGCTTCCTCCACTTCGCGCCGCAGCTTCTCCAGCCGGAATCGCGCCCAGCAAACCAGAAACGCGAAGCACAGAAACGCCGCCCAACTGATCAGCAGCACGTGCAGCATCCGTGGATCAATCGAGCCGCCGCCTCCGATCACCGGCTGCGGATGCTGCGTACGGAAGAACCAGATCGAAAAATAAACCAGCGGGACGTCAAGCGCTCCAAATACGGCCAGAACGGCAGCCAGCTTCTGAGTCTGCGCGCTGTCGGAGAAACGCCGCAGCACCAGATAACTCACGTAAATCAGCCACAACACCAGCGTCGAGGTGAGGCGGATGTCGCCCGGCGCCCACCAGATGCCCCACACCGGCCGTGCCCAGATGGGGCCGGTCACCAGTACGACGGTGCAGAAAACCACGCCCACTTCCGCCGCAGTCACCGCCAGCACGTCAAGATCCTGCCCGGGAAAATATTTTCCCACGACGAAATAAAAGGCGGGAACCGCCAGAACCGTGGTCGCGATCGCGCTCGGCCGCATGCCCGCGGGCAAGGGCACGGTGTAGGCCGCAACGCATCCCGCGATCCCGATCGCAATCACGATCCACTTCGCGGCGCGCTGGGTTGACGGTTTCGCATTCGCCAGGTATTCGACCGACGCGATGAAGTTGATGAAGAACAGCAGGAATGCAGTCCATGCCGAAGGCACGTGATAATAAATGATCCGGTAAACGTCGCCCTGCAGGGCGTCCGTGGGCGTCGCCGCCCGCAGAGCCATGTACAACGCATAGACCAGGAAAAGCGCCGTCAGAACTGCCAGGATGGGGAAGGCCCTTTTCATTCCGCTTGCAACACTGTTTCAAACAAACCGAGACAAGCAGTAGTAAACACCACATCGTAGGTGAGAAGCAACACGATGTAGAAGTAAGCGGGATCCTCGCCCGTGAGGATGTTTGTGGTGGCCGCCACCATGCCCAACACCGCGGGAATGGATACAGGAAACAAGAGCAGCGGCAGCATCAGCTCGCGGCTGCGGGTGCGGATCGACATGGCGGCAAAAAATGTTCCGTTCACCACCAGCGCCCAGGTCCCGAGCAGCGCCACGGGAATCAATTCCCAAGCCGGACCAAGCGGGCGCAGGTTGTAGAAGATCACGAACAGAGGCGCCATCAGCGCTTCCAGCACGCTGACCAGAATGAAGTTGCCCAGCACTTTGGCCACAAACAAGGCATTGGCCGGCGCGGGAGACATGCGGTAGCCGTCAAGCACCTGATTGCGCAGTTCCCTTGCCCAGGTCTGGTTCAGGGCAACCACCGCCGCGAACAGGAACGCGACCCACACCAAGCCTCCCACAATGTGGCGTGATTCTTCCGCCAGGGGATCGAACGAGAACATGAAGATCACGACCACCAGCAGAGAGAAAAACAGCATGGCGTTTAGCGCATCCTTGGAGCGCCACTCCAGGCGGATATCCTTGGCCAGCGTGGCCAGCGTGATCGCCCAGAACGAGCTCATGGTTCCCCCGCTTGCCTAAGCTCCCGCGTAAGTCCCAAGGTTCGGTCGACGATCCGCCCGGCCTGCATCCACACAAACTCGTCGGCCACGCCTTCCAGCATCGCGGCCTGATGCGTGACCACAAAAACAGTTTTGCCGGCGTCGCGCATCCCCTTGAGCAAGACCACCATCTCCCGCGCCGCATGCGCATCGACGTTCGAGAACGGTTCATCCAGCAACAGGATTCCGGGGTCATGCAGAATCGCCCGCGCCAGCGACATCCGCTGCCGCATGCCTTGCGAGTAATTTCCCACAGGCCGCCGTAACCCGGGGTCAAGTCCCACCGAGCCAATCGCCTCTTCGCAGCGGCTGTCCCCTTCAATGTCATAGAGACCCGCGAAGTAGCGCAGGTTCTCCAGCCCGCTCATCTCGTCATAAAGCAACGACGGATGAGCCATGTAGCCGATGTCGCGGCAGGCATCGCGTGGAGTCCTGCCCAGCACCGAAACCGAGCCGCGCGTGGGATGAGTCAACCCCGCCAGCGCGCGCAACAGCGTAGTCTTCCCCGCGCCGTTATCGCCGAGGATCACGTGCAAGCGTCCCGCATCGAACTCGGCGGTCACGCCGCGCAGCGCGGCGAACCGCCCGAACTGCTTGACCAGGTTGCTTATGCTGATGATCCCGGCGGCGGCCGGGATTTCGGGGGCGCTCACGCTCATGGCATTCCGTCGAAAGATAGAAGATAGCGAAAGCCTGCGGCGAAGTCGAGGACGCGAGGACAGCCGGGGTTGCAATTCAAACCGGCGAGGTCAGGCTTAATTTGCGGCCATGGCGGGCTCGGTATTGCGTTGCACCTGCGTGACGCTCTTTCCCGGTGCGCTGGAGGGCGCGCCGTTCGCGGGAGTGCCGGGCTGCTTCGGCGCGTACTTCGAGGCGCACTTGGCCTGCAACTCCCTGGCATGAAACACGCCGTCACGCCCAAAGCTGCCATCGGCGAGGGCCTGGGAGTCGTCCTTAAAAGTGTCGGGAGGCGCTTCGGTTCCCGTGTAATCCACCGGGAGCACCTGATCCCGCTCCATCAACACAAACTGCACGTGGGTTCCGATGCGCTTGATCGAGCCCGGCTCCACATTTCCCGCCACTCGCAGGCGCTTGGAGTAGGCGCCGTTACCCATCTTGTGCAATTCGCTGATGGTGACGTAGTAGCTCTTGCTGTCCTGCACCCCGGTATACGCGAGGTATCCCATCAGAGCAAGAATCAAAAGAGTCGCCGAACCGAACTTGAGATAGGTTTTAGCTTGGCTTGACATAAGCCTCCCGGAGCAGTCTTTATCCTCCCACGACTTTACTCGGCCGCGCGCCGGGAATCAAGATTCTCTGCGATATCGCGGTGCTGCAGTTTGCTTGTCATCCTGAACCAGCGTTCTTTGCGCCGTGAATGAATCCGTGGTAAAAGGTACGCGGATTCGTTCGCCGCAACACGCGACCAGCCCGCGCGGGTATAATCGCACTTGTCGAATCCTCACGAAAGCTGGCTCTCACATGACCCCCGCGAACGGCAATTCCGGCAATGGCAGCAACGGCTACAGCGCGCCGCAGCCCCGCGCAGAGTGGCTGGCCCGGCGCAAGCGCGCTAACAACGATGGCAACTTCTCGCAGATGCACTATGCGCGCCAGGGCGTGGTCACCGAAGAAATGGGCTACATAGCCCACCGCGAAAAACTCACGCCTGAGCTGGTGCGCGACGAAGTGGCTCGCGGCCGCATGATTATTCCCGCCAACATCAATCATCCGGAACTCGAGCCCATGGCGATCGGCGTGGCCTCGCTGTGCAAGATCAACGCCAACATCGGCAACTCGGCAGTGACTTCCGAAATCAAGGAAGAACTGAAAAAGCTGCACACCGCCGTACACTATGGCGCCGACACAGTAATGGATCTTTCCACTGGCGGCAACATTCACGAAATTCGCGAAGCCATTCTGCGCCACTCGCCGGTTCCCATCGGCACGGTTCCGATTTACGAGGCCATCGCGCGCGTGAAGCGCGTGGAAGATCTGAACGCCGAAGTCATGCTCGAAGTGATCGAAGAGCAGGCCGCGCAAGGCGTCGATTACATGACCATCCACGCCGGCGTGCTGATCCAGTATCTGCCGCTGATCTCGAAGCGCATTACCGGCATCGTTAGCCGCGGCGGCGCAATTCTCGCGCAGTGGATGGCCTACAACCACAAACAAAATTTTCTCTACGAACATTTCGACGACATCTGCAAAATTTTCAAAAAGTATGACGTCAGCTTTTCGCTCGGCGACGGCCTGCGTCCGGGCTGCGTCGCCGATGCCAGCGACGAAGCTCAGTTCTCCGAATTGGGTACGCTTGGCGAGTTAACAAAAAAAGCCTGGCAGCGCGACGTGCAGGTGATGATCGAAGGTCCGGGCCACGTCTCCATGGACAAGATCAAAGAGCAGGTCGAAAAAGAAGTTGAACTCTGCTACGAGGCGCCGTTCTACACGCTGGGGCCGCTGGTCACCGACATCGCACCCGGCTACGACCACATCACGTCAGCCATCGGCGCGGCCATGATCGGGTGGTACGGCGCAGCCATGCTGTGCTACGTCACGCCCAAAGAGCATTTAGGCTTGCCGAACGAGAAAGACGTGAAAGACGGCATCATCGCCTACAAGATTTCCGCCCACGCCGCCGACATTGCCCGCGGACGCCCCGGAGCCCGCGACCGCGACGACGCCCTAAGCTACGCCCGCTACAAATTCGATTGGGAAAAGCAGTTCGCACTCTCCCTCGACCCCGAGACCGCCCGCTCGATGCACGACGAAACTCTGCCCGACGACTACTACAAAGAAGCAGCCTTCTGCTCCATGTGTGGCCCGAAATTCTGCTCGATGAATTATTCGTCGAAGGTTGACGAATACAACAAGCAGATCCACGGCATCGAGAAGAAAGATTATTCGGAGCTGGTGGAGAGGCTGGTGTCGCTGAAGTAAAGCACCTCTTTGAATCTACCCAAAGCGAGGTCTATGGACCACCACGAGGCAGTCCGGAAATTTGAACATTTGATGTTGAAAGAGGCCGATCGCGCGCGCGAAGTGGCGACCGAGCTGGAGGCTTTGGCGCCGATCCTGACAACCGAGAACTCTCGACAGCTCGCACAGTTGCAAATAAAGGCGAGCCACAGGCAAGCCAAAGAGTTTCGCGAATTGGCGGAGAAAGTCAAAGAGAAATAGTGCTGGATGAGCCCGAAATTCTGCTCGATGAATTACTCGTCGACGGTGGACGAGTACAACAAGCAGGTGCATGGCATCGAGAAGAAGGATTATTCGGAGCTGGTGGATAGGCTGGTATCGATCAAGTAGCACGGGGGGGGAGTCGTTGCGTGGGCCACCGTGTTACGATGATCGTTGCCTGCGTGAACCGGCGTCAACAGCGAGGACACACCAAAATGCTCACTAAATTGAGCGTTCAGAACTTTCGTAGCATCCAGAGGTGCGACGTCGAGTTCGCACCGATAACAGTTTTCTTTGGCCCGACATCGGCTGGAAAATCGACGCTTCTCTATGCTTTGCTCGTGCTTCGAAACTTCGTTCTAACTCCCAGTCAGGCCTTGGACGGGCTGTTTAATTTGGGCTTCCAAAACCTCGGTGGATTTGAAGCTTGTATTTTTGACCACGCTGCCTCAAAGACTATTGACATCACGGCTGACTTCGGTCAGAACGGCAGCTACGGCTTGCGTTTGGGGAAGGTGGCAGGGAAAATCAGCGCGAGCAGCGAGGAACTGGAACTGACTGCCGACGTACCTATCCCCTATGGCGCTAATCAGTCTTGGCCATTCACATACTCTGAAAATGACGAGGAATTCACCATCAACTGGAATGGGTTTGCCTCCACGGTCGCGGCAAAATCCGGTACACCGGAGGGTCAAGCCAAAGCGGTCAAGTTGGCCCAATCGCTAAATGCACCGGTCGAGGCGATCAAGAAGATCGACGTATGTCCTCAACGGCGAGGCTTCTTCAAACCGACCTACTCACCCACGCCCCTCACTCCGACGCCAACGAGCGAGGACGAGGTTGCAACGCTGATAATCAACGATCAAAACGCTCCTCCTCGCATTTCGATCAACACCGTAGAGATTTTCGATCGTGATTTCCGGACCTACACGGCACCTGGCACGGCGACGACCTTCCTGCAGACAACTGAACAAACTGGGGCGCGTATTCCAGGATTGCTAGTAAACGATGGCTTCGGCGTGAACCAAGTTGTCTATATGCTCGCGAAGATTCAGAGGCAGGACGTGGAAACCGTCCTTATTGAGGAACCAGAAATACATCTACACCCCACGATCATAAGAAAATTCGCTCGCGTTTTGGCTCGCCTCGCGGCCGAGGAGAACAAACAGCTTCTTTTCACAACACACAGCGAACAGTTCCTCTTGTCTATACTGGCATGCGTGAAGGAGAAGCTTCTTAGGCCGGACCAGCTGCGGTGCTATCACGTTACTCGAGAAAAAAAACACACGACATTCAATCTCGAGCCCGTATCAGGGGATGGGCAGATCTCAGGTGGGCTATCCTCATTCATGGAAGGCGAACTTCAGGACATCAAATCTTTCCTTGCAGTTCACGAATGACTGAAACGTGGCAGTATTCGTTATCAACGAGTGGCTGTGGGCGGACTTGTCGGGAGAAAACGGTAGGGGCCATCAGCTCAAGACCGTCACCTTGATCGAGAATCTCGTCCAGTCGAACCATCAAATAGTGGTAATCGAAGGCAGCCAATTTGATCGCAAGGCATGGAGTCTGTGCAAAAGCACGAATCACATGGTCGTCCAGGCCGTCGTGGCCTTTGTGGTGAACATCCGGCAGAACTCCGATCGGTGTCTCATCCTGAAACCCCAAGCGGCGACGGCGCTACCCGCGGAACTTGCTGCAGCTATAAAACCCGACGACCACTATTTGATTCAGGCTCAGTTCGCGGTGGAGGGGGCTATCATTGTCACGACCGACGCCCCTCTTCGCCAGGTTCTGGATAGAGCCGGGCTTCCCTGTATATTCCGTGAGGAATTCTTGGACAACTACTTCTGAACCGTCCAGTGCCTCACTTCGCGCCCCCTTCGGGAGAAGTGGGATCGCCTCCCTTTCAAAAAAGCACCGACAACCGGGACCATGATGGGCGTATCCTATGAGTATGGCTGTGAACTGGGTCGAACTCGCGCAGAAGATGGCCCAGGCTGCCCGCGCAGGCGTGGCTATTGAAAGAAAGCGCTTGCAGGAAATCCTTGCTGAGCGTCAGCGGAAACAGCAGCTCCAGTCTTCCTCGCCCTCCCGTTGAAACGTCCCAGACTGACCATCGTCGCCGGAGCCAACGGTTCCGGTAAAACAACCCTGACAGGCTGGAACTCGGATGTCTTCCGTGCGATTCCCATTCTAGATCCGGACGCAATCGCGAAAGCATTACAGCTGACGTCGCCCGCAGCATTTCCGATTGCGGCCGCGCGTCAGGTTCTGGCGTCCGCGAAGGAACACATCGGCAAGCACGAGAGCTTCGCGGTCGAAACCACGCTGGCCGGAAAGCACTATCTGCAAATGATGGCCGATGCGCGAATTTGCGGTTTCGAGGTCGTGCTGGTCTACATCGGCACAGAAGATGTTGAGATCAACCTGTCTCGAATCAGAGATCGAGTGCTAGCGGGTGGCCATGATGTCCCGGAGAGCGATGTCCGCCGGCGTTACCAGCGAAGCTTCAAGAATCTTCCGACAGCGATGGAGCGCGCCGACCACACCATCCTGTTCGACAACTCAACCGAAGAGGGTTACCGGCTTGTAGCGGTTCTCGGGCCGTCTGGAAGTCAGTGGTTCAAGCCTATTCCAGGTTGGGCAAAGGCAAATCAGAACTAGGTAGCCCCTTATAAGCAATACGTGCCCACTCCTCGCCTCCTTTGCGAGAAGTGGGAGCCGAACCCGAAATCCACAGGTGGCATGTGACATCCAACCTTGCCGCCCTCACGAAATAGGCAGACCATAGTCAAGGCGGAGGCGGTATGGATAAACACCGCGACAAAGGGTCCAAGTCCTTTGTTGTCAAGATTTTGACCTCTAAGCTCTTTGACATCAAGATTTTGCGGACACTTTTTGCAGACCCCGCGCCAGTCAAGGGTATTCAGAGGGTGGGGGGAGGGGGGTATCCTCGAAAACCCAGATTTTCCGGAAATGAAACGCCCTCAAAAGCGGCGCTCGAAGGCCAGTCCCACACTATTTTTTCAGCAGATTTCCACGGAGGCGCTTTGCAATTCAGTCCTGCGCGAACGCTAGCTATGGAAGTCGGCTACGCCATCCCATACCAGTTGCACGGCGATGGCTAGAATGAGGAAGCCGAAAATCTTGTTGATGGCTCCGACTGCATTGGGTCCCAAGCGCCGGACCAGCGGTCCTCCCAGCCAGAAGAACAGCAACACGGAAAGCGCCACTGCGGCAATACCGATGACCATGCCCAGATAGGACGCAGAGCTATCCACGTTCGCCGCCAGCCCCATCACCACGCCAATGGCTCCCGGACCGGACATCAGCGGCATGGCCAGCGGAGTAAGCGAGATATCTTCCTTCCCTTGCGCTTCATGGCTCTCTTCCGGCGTGATGCGCGAGTGCGAGGTGACCATGCCCCAGGCGGTGTTGGCGACGATTAATCCGCCGGCGATTTTCAGGACGGGCAGGGAGATGCCGAAGAAATGCAGCACGAAGCGGCCAAAAAACAGAAACGTGACCAGGATGACAAACACCCACAGACCGGTCTTGAAAGCGGTGTTCCGGCGATCCCGCGCGGTCCAGGAAGAAGTCATGCTGAAGAAAATTGGAATGCCGCCAAAGGGATCGACGATGGGAAACAGGGCAAGAAAGGTGGCCTCCGCCGAGTGCGGCAGCGTGCGCAGGAATTGCCCGAGAGCGTGCGTGGCATTCATGCGTCTACCGGGATTGGTCCAGGGCCTTGGCCGCGCGGTTCAGCGCGGCCGCGAGGATTGCAACTTGTTGACGCACGCGCTCCATATCCCCCTTGTCGAGAGCTTCATTCACTCCCGGAATTACGACCGCCGCGTACCCCGTGTATTCGCCCGGAGCATAGATGGCATGGCGAAACCAGGGACGGTGGGGCAGGCCCTGCGGCACCAGCAGAGCACGCTCGGCGTTCAGCAGCGCCTGGTTCAAGCGCGCCGGATCGCGCGGCGGATTCTTCTGCCTGGCAAGAATCTTCGCCCCCGCCTGCTCAAAATGTTTGGCAGCCGCAGCCGCGGCATCGAAATCGACGGCGTGTGCGCCGAACTTATCCTCCGCCCGATTTTTTGCCGCATCAATGTATGCCGCGACTTCCTTGCCGTATTCTTCGTAGTCGTAGGGCAGCACGTCGGCGTCGGCCATGCGCAATGCCTCCAAGCCAAAGACCCTGGCCATCTGCTGCTCGTAAACGAAATCGGGATCGGCGAATTTCTTGAACCAGGTGAAATCATCGAACGTCGAGTGGTATACGCCGTAGGGACCGGTGGAACTGATATCGGTCGAGGGCACTCCGAGGTGTTGCTGGAAAGCGCTGTAATCGGAGCCGCTGCCCAGGTCGCCAACCGAAACATGGCCCGGCGCGGGAGCGTTGGGCATGTGGAGATGGTCGGCCGCGTCGGCGGCCGACTCGTCCGCTTGATCACTCAGCTGCCATTCTTCGTAGACGGTTCCGCCCTTGGGACTGGACACTGCTTTGGTCACGTCGCGCAAAAACTGCTTCAGGCTGGGCACGGCAGAGGCGCCAAACCTGCTGCCGCAGACACCCACGTCCATGTTGAAATAAGCCGGAGCGTTGGCCAATTGGGATTGGAATTGCTCGGCCCATTCCGTGGAACCCATCAGGCCTTCTTCCTCGCCATCCCAACTGGCAAAAATCAAGGTGCGTTTAGGTTTCCAGCCCGATTTCAGCAGCTCGCCAACTCCGTGAACGGTTTCGAGCATCGCCGCGGTGCCGCTGTTGGGATCGACCGCGCCAAACACCCAGGCATCGCGATGATTGCCCGCAATCACCCACTCGTCCGGCGACTCGCTGCCCGGCACGCGACCGATGACGTCCCAGAGGGTGCGGAATTGATAATCCTGCTTGAGGTGCATCTTGACCCGCACCGGCCCCGGTCCCACGTGGTAGGTAAAGGGCAGCGAACCCTGCCATGGGCGCGGCGAGTCCGGGCCGCCGAGATTTTGCAGAATGGGCCAGGCATCGTGATAGGAAAGCGGGGTGACTGGAATCCTGGGCAGTTGCGCGGACTCTTGCGGAGAAATGCGCTTGCTTTCCGGCAGCGAAGGCAATGAAGCAAATCCCGGCGTGGTGGGATCGCCGGGAAACTCAAACATGTATCCCACCGATCCGCGCTGCACGCCGGTATCGGGCCGCCACGGGCCGACGGGATATTTATCGCCGCGCCGCCAGCCATCGTCGAACGGATCGGAATAGATGATTACGCCCGCGGCGCCGTGTTGCTGCGCCAAAAATACTTTGACGCCGCGGAAGTTCTGGCCGTAGCGCACGAGCACAATCTTACCGCGAACATCGATGTTCAATTTTTCCAGCTTGTCAAAATCATCCGGGGTGCCGTAGTTGGCGTAAACCACATCGGCCTCGACATCGCCTGACGGGGACATGCTGCTGAACGGCGTTACCACGCGGGGATCGTCCTGGAAAGGATCGCCCTCGACATGCTCGCGCGTGGGTCCGTGCATTTCGACTCCAGCGGGCGCGGTGACATCGACGCTGATTTCGGAGGGATAGTTAAACCAGGCCTTGTATTCGACAATCTCGGTATCGAGCCCGGCCGCGCGAAATTTCTGCGCGACGTAGTCGGCGGTAGCTTTGTCCTCGGGCGTGCCCGCCATGTGCGGCGCTTGCGTCAGGGTGCGCAGGTGCTCTTCCGCCAGCTTGGGATCGGGCACGGCGAGGAAGCTGGTCTCGGCGGCGATTTCGGCGCCGGCATCGCGAAAACCGAAAATGGGTTGAGGCGCGGCGGCGGGCGCACGGCCGCTGACAGTCATGGGAAAACTTGAGAGCAGAACGACCAAGGTAAGAAGCGACGCGGAGAATAGTTTCATCGGGCTCCGAGAGTGAAGTAAGTAAGGTAGCACAGGTGTCTGGCTGGCTGCCTACTTCTTAGCTCACAAAACCACTCAGGCTGGGCCCGGCTACAGGCAGAGATTCACCGCACCTGCCCGGTGCCGACAATCTCATATTTTGAAGAAGTGAGTTCGGCCAGAGCGAAAGGACCGCGGCAATGCAGCTTCTGGGTGCTTATGCCCATCTCGGCGCCGAAGCCGAATTCCGCGCCATCGGTGAAGCGAGTGGAAGCGTTCCAATAGACCGCAGCCGAATCCACGCCACGAAGAAATTTGCGGGCGTTGGCCTCATCGTAAGTCACGATAGACTCCGAGTTCTTCGTAGAATAGCAGTTGATGTGAGCAATCGCCTCATCGACGTTCGCCAGCACGCGAACCGCCATGCAGAGCCGCAGATATTCTTCGTGCCAGTCTTGCTCCGCGGCGGCGACGACGTTGAGACCAGCCGCCAAGCTGCGCGACTTCCCGTCGCCGCGAACTTCCACTCCAGCCGCGATCAGCTTCTTGACGACTCGGGGAACATACCTGGCCGCGATCCCTTCATGCACCAGCAGCTTCTCGGCGGCGTTGCAAACCGACGGGCGCTGGGTTTTGGCGTTGACCACGATCCGGTCGGCCATTTCGAAGTCGGCGGATTGGTCGATGAAGATGTGGCAGTTCCCCGCTCCGGTTTCAATCACCGGTACGGAGGAATTCTCGGTGACGAACGAAATCAACCCGGCGCCGCCGCGCGGAATGATCACGTCGACCAGCCCACGCGCCTTGATGAGTTCGGTCACCGATTGCCGCGTGCTCGAATCGAGCAGCTCGATTGCACCCTGGGGCACTCCCGTCACAGCCGCAAGAATTTCCACCAGGATCTGATTACTGCGCGCCGCTTCTTTGCCGCCACGCAGGACGATGGCGTTGCCGGCTTTCAGGGCGAGCGCGGCGGTGTCGACCGTGACATTTGGCCGCGACTCGTAGATGATTCCGACCACGCCGAGCGGCACGCGCACCTTGCGGATGCGCAAGCCGTTAGGACGGGTCCACTCGGCCAGAGTTTCGCCAACGGGATCGGCGAGGGCCGCGACTTGGCGCACGCCTTGCGCCATATCTTTGATTCGATCCGTGGTCAAGAGCAAGCGGTCGCGCATGGCGCCTTCGAGACCGGAGCCTTCCACGTCTTCAAGGTTTGCCGCCAGAATCGACTGGGCACGGGCTTCAATTGCATCGGCCATGGCCAGCAACAACGCGTTCTTCTCGTCCGTGGAGAGCAGGGCCAGCTGGGCGGAGGCTTGGCGTGCGCGCAGCAGCTTCTGGCGCGTGGAAGCCGAGTTGGCAATGACCACCGTCATCAGTTCTTTGCCTGTCGAGGAGGGAAATATGTTCCGATCTTGCGTTCGATGCCCAGCTTGATTCCCTGGGCATGGCGGCCATTCACAATGGCCACATGCACGCCGGCTTCGCTGGCCAGCTTGGCGGCGCGCAATTTGGAAATCATGCCTCCGCGTCCCAGCGCACTCTTGCCATTGCATTGCGCTTCCAGTGCGGGGGTGAGCTTGCGCACCACGCGTTGCAGGCGAGGCTTGCGGCGCGATTTTTTCCGTGGGTCGGAGATGTAGAAGCCGTCGACATCGGTGAGCAGGAGGAGCCAGTCGGCCTTGACGGCGGTGGCAAGCAGCGAACTGAGTTCATCGTTGTCACCGAAAGCACCCTCGAGTTCGCGCACCGAGACGCTGTCGTTTTCGTTCACGATGGGCACAACGCCCAGCGAGAGAAGTTCGGCCAACGCGTTTTGCAGGTTACGGTAGCGGACGGGAGAAGTGAAATCGTCACTTGAAAGCAGGAGCTGCGCCACAACTTTCTTGCCGAAGAACAAGCGCTCGTAGGTGTGCATGAGCCGGCTTTGGCCTACCGCGGCACAGGCTTGCATGCCAGGCACGGCGCTGGGCCGCTGGCGCAGTCCCAGCCCCGACATGCCCGCAGCGATGGCGCCGGAAGTGACGATCAGATATTCGTTCCGGGTGAGGTCAAACTGGTCCACCAGGGCGCGCAGCAGGTTCGCGTCAATCTGACCGGCGGGAGCGATCAGGCTGGTGCCGACTTTGATGACGACTCTCATGCAATAGAAACGTGTTCAGCTCAGCTGGAATGGTATCGCACTTGACGGGGCAAAGGATTTCTCCTCAGTGGCCCTTATCGTTTTCTACTGAGATCGACCCTAGTAAAATCGCGCGGGCTTTGGGGCGCGAGGATGGGGACAACGCGCCCATCCTGCCATTAGAATGGATGGCTGGCAAGATGAAAACGTCTGCCACGTTCAAGCCCGTGCCTGCCGCCAACGCCACCAGCCGCTTCTCGGATCGAGTCGAGAATTACGTGCGCTATCGTCCGGGATATCCACCGGAAGCGCTGGAGACGCTAAGGACTGAGTGCGGCCTGGAGCCCGGTCATGTGGTTGCGGATGTTGCCTCCGGCACCGGGATCTGGACTCGTATGTTGCTGGAAAACGGTAACCCGGTCTTCGGTATCGAACCCAACTCTGAGATGCGGGAAGCGGGTGAGCGGCTGCTGACGGCGTTCCCGAAGTTCACGAGCGTCGCGGGAACCGCGGAAGCAACCACGCTGGCGGATGGGAGCGTGGACTTCGTGACCGCGGCGCAGGCGGCGCACTGGTTTGACCGCGAACGGGCGAGGCGCGAGTGGATTCGCATGGTGAGGCCAGGAGGTTGGCTGGCGCTGGTGTGGAACGAGCGCATCACGGATACGACGGCATTCTTGCGCGATTACGAGCGACTGCTGCTTACCTACGGCACGGACTACCGGGAGATTCGCCACGAGCACACGACTTTGGCGGTGAACCAATTCTTCGATCCCAATCCGTTTCAGGAGCGGGTGTTCGAGATGCGGCAGGAGTTCGATTACGGCGGAGTGGAAGGCCGTTTGTTGTCGTCGTCGTATGCGCCCGGGCCGAAGCATGCATGGCATGTGCCGATGCTGCGGGAGTTGCGGCGGATCTTCGAGGCATGCGCCATCGAGGGACGGGTTGAGTTCAAATACAAGACACGGCTGTATTTCGGCCGGTTGGGATAAAAGTAGCGTTCCAGGTTCACATCTGTTTCAGCCTCCGGAGAACAATGCCTGAAGAAAAAACGTTTCACATGACGCCCGACGAATTCCGCCGCTGCGGCCACGCGGTGGTGGATTGGATCGCCGACTATCATTCCCGCATCGAGTCGTTTGCGGTGCTCTCGCAGGTAAAGCCGGGAGAGATTCGGGCCTCCTTGCCGGTGAATCCTCCGGCGCAGGGCGAGCCGTTCGAGGTGTTGCTGAAAGATGTAGAGAAGTTGATCCTGCCAGGGGTTACGCACTGGCAGTCGCCGAATTTTTTCGCCTATTTTCCTTGCAACGCCTCCGGGCCCGGGATTCTTGGGGATCTTCTCTCTTCTGGACTGGGCGTGCAGGGGATGTTGTGGTCGACGAGCCCCGCGTGCACCGAACTGGAGACGCATGTGCTGGACTGGCTGGTGCCCATGCTGGGATTGCCGGAAAGGTTTCTGTCGTCGAGTACCGGAGGCGGCGTGATTCAGGACACCGCTTCGAGCGCCGTGCTGTGCGCTCTGCTGGCGGGGCGGGAACGGGCCACCAATTACTCCAGCAACCGGAAGGGCTGCGACGGGCGCATAGTGGCTTATGCGTCGACCCAGACACACTCGTCTCTGGAGAAGGCGGCGATGATTGCGGGCATTGGAGTTTCCAACCTACGGCTGATCGAAGTGGACGATCGCTTCGCGATGCGGCCCGAGGCGCTGGCTCGCCAGATTGAAACCGATAAAAGCGCCGGCCTGGTTCCGTGCTTTGTGTGCGCAACGGTGGGTACCACATCTTCGAACGCGATGGACTCGATCGGCGGGATCGCGCGGGTTGCGCGCCAGCACAATCTGTGGCTGCACGTGGATGCAGCCATGTCGGGCACGGCGGCGCTTTGCCCGGAGTTTCGTCATTTACAGAATGGAGTTGAGTTTGCGGACAGCTACAGTTTTAATCCGCATAAGTGGATGTTCACGAACTTCGATTGCGACTGTTTCTGGGTGGCGGAGCGCAAGGCACTCATCCAGACGTTGAGCATCCTGCCGGAGTATTTGCGCAACCAGGCGACGGAATCGGGCGCGGTGATCGACTATCGCGACTGGCACATTCAGCTGGGGCGGCGTTTCCGGTCGCTGAAGCTGTGGTTTGTAATCCGCCACTACGGCGTGGAAGGCTTGCGATATCACATTCGCCGTCACGTGGAACTGGCGCAGGAATTTGCCGGGTGGGTTGGCAAAGATGAGCGCTTCGAACTCGCCGCGCCGACGCCGCTGAACCTGGTGTGCTTTCGACACAAGGGCGGAGATGCGGCGAATCAGACCATCATGGAGCGACTGAACCGCAGCGGGGATTTATTTCTTACACACACTAAGCTGAACGGGAAGCTGACGCTGCGTCTGTGCGTAGGGCAGACGAACACGGAGGCGAGGCACGTGGAGCGGGCTTGGAAGAGGATTTGTGAAGAAGCGGAGAGGCTGGGGGCGTCACATGAGAATGTCAGGTTGGGCAGGTGACGGGCTCCGCCCGTCGGACAGCTGGGGGCGGCTGTTCCCACATAGGTCTTGGTGAAGACCTGTAGGTTATAATTTGCCCACCGATGAACCTGACCTCTGGCACGAAGCTTGGTCCATACGAGATTGTCGCGCCTCTGGGCGCGGGCGGGATGGGCGAGGTGTATCGCGCCCGCGACTCCCGGCTTAAGCGCGAAGTCGCGATCAAGGTTTTGCCTCCGGCATTTTCTTTGGACGTGGACCGGCTGCGCCGGTTTGAACAAGAAGCTCTGGCGACCGCCGCCCTGAACCATCCCAATATTCTGGCAGTTTTCGATATTGGCATGAACGAGGGTGCGCCTTATGTCGTCTCCGAACTACTGGAGGGCGAGACTCTGCGGGAACGGCTGCGCGGGGGATCGATTGCGACGCGAAAGACTTTGGATTACGCCTTGCAAATCGCGCATGGACTGGCCGCAGCCCATGAAAAAGGCATCATTCATCGTGACCTCAAACCGGAAAATCTATTCATCACCAAAGATGGGCGAGTCAAGATTCTGGATTTCGGACTGGCCAAACTGACTCAGCCCGATTCCGACGATCACACTTCACTGCCCACCATGACCCACGCCACCGAAGCGGGTGTTGTGCTGGGCACGGCGGGGTACATGTCGCCCGAGCAGGTGCGCGGCGTGGCCGTGGATGCGCGCTCCGACATATTCAGCTTTGGGGCGATTCTCTATGAGATGCTGTCGGGCAAACGCGCATTTCACGGCGAGACGGCCGCGGATACGATGAGCGCGATTCTGAAGGAAGATCCTCCGGAGTTGAACGAGACCAACCGCAACGTTTCACCGGCGCTGGAGCGCATGGTGCAGCACTGCCTGGAGAAAAATCCCGAAGCGCGTTTTCATTCGGCCAGCGATATTGCTTTCGATCTGGAGCATCTCACCGGGATTTCCGGCACGGCAAAGATGGCCGCGGTTGCGAGCGCGCCACCGCGGGGCAAACTGTGGGCTGCGATTGCAGGTGGGACGGGGCTCGCGATTGTGATGCTCGGTCTCGGTTGGTGGCTGGGACGGGGCGGCGGCGCGGCGCCTCTGGCCGAATATAAGCAGATTACGTTTCGCACTGGTTCCATCGGGAACGCCCGGTTCACGCCTGACGGCGGCATCGTTTACAGCGCGTCGTGGGAGGGCGGCGACGACCAGCTCTATTTGTCACGCACGGACGATCCGGGTTCGCGTGAACTGGGAATCAAGGATGCCGAGCTGCTCTCGATCTCCAAGGACGGGGAACTGGCGATCCGGCTCCGCACCGAGTATCACGGCGGCTATTCGCGCAGCGGAACGCTGGCGCTGGTCCCGCTGAGCGGAGGCACACCGAGAGAGGTGCTCGACAATGTCGGCGACGCCGACTTTGCCGCCGACGGGAATAATCTCGCCGTTATCCGCTACGTTCCGGAAAACAATCACTGGCGTTTGGAGTATCCCATCGGCAAGGTGTTGCTTGACAGCATCAACTGGCTGAGTCATCCGAAGATTTCGCCGGATTGCAAGTGGATCGCCTTTGCCGACCACGAAAATCCAGGAGGCGACGACGAGGGCTCGCTGGCGGTGATTGGCGCTGATGGCAAGGAACCGGAACGGAAACTTTCTTCCGGCTGGACTTCACTCCAGGGAATTCTGTGGTCTCGCGCGGGCGATGAGATCTGGTTCACCTGCACCAACACGGGCGTGGCTTCGAACCCGCGGGCAGTCACGCTTTCCGGCAAGCTGCGCACGATCACCAACGTGCCGGGAGGGATGTGGCTGGAGGACATGCGGAACGGCGAGGTGCTGACCGTAGCCAATCACATGCGGCTCGGAATCCGGGGCATGGCGCCAGGTGGAAAAGAAGAGCACGACTTGGGGTGGTTCGGATGGTCGGAACTGCGGGATATAAGCCCGGACGGCCGGAAGATCCTGTTCGAGGAAGAAGGCGACGGCGGCGGACCGAATTACACGGTGTTCCTGCGCGATACGGATGGATCGCCTCCGGCGCGCATTGGCGAGGGGCTGGCAATCGCAATTTCGCCCGACGCGAAATGGGCGGTCACCAGAAATGCCAAGGGCGGACCGCTGAAGCTGGTGCCAACCGGGGCGGGGGAATCAAAACAGTTGACGCACGACGCCGTGACCTATGAGACGGCCCGGTTCCTTCCGAATGGAAAGCAGCTGATCGCCTGGGGCATAGAAGCCGGGCACGGTGGCCGTGACTATCTAATCGATGTGAGCAACGGCGACGCGAAGCCGGTAACTCCCGAGGGCTTTGCTGGAGTTGTCGTCTCTCCCGATGGCCGCAGCGTTGCGGTGCGCGGACCCGACGGAAAACGCGGAATTTGGCCACTGGAAGGGGGCGGCGGCTTTCGTCCCATACCGGGGCTCGAATCGAACTACTCGGTTATTGGATGGACGCCGGACGGGCAGTCGGTCTATGTGGCTCCCATTCAACGGGGCGCGAAGTCATCGAAAGTCTCCCGCGTGAATATACAGACGGGAAAAATGGAACCGTGGAAAACTTTCGGCGAGCAGATCGGCACGCGAGTCAGCAGTGTGGCTGCACCTCATCTTTCAAGCGACGGAAACTCCTACGCCTATCTCTACGTGCAGATTGTTTCGGAAGCGTACGTGGTGACCTGGTTGAAATAGGCGTGCGGCAGCCTCACTGTGGGGCTTGGGTTCGCTGGGCGAGAAAATCGGACTGGCATTTTTTGGCGGTGGCGAGTATCTCGTTGAACTCCGGCGTACCTCTTACGCTGGCGAGCATCGGGTCATTCTGCATTGCACTGTAGGCGCAATAGTGGCCCTCGACGCCGCTCTTGAGCAGGCGCAGGGAAGCATCTTTCTGGCCACAGAATGCGAGGATGGGCGCGGCGGTGTACCTGTTCTCAGGGTCAGGATTGGCCAAAATCTCCTGCTCCAACGTTCTTGCGCTGCTATCGATCTCGGAAGGCGGCGCGTGGTTCAGACACGCCCCGATCAGCGTGTTGCGGGCGGCACTGCTCAACTTCTCAGCCATTTCTCTGGCTTGCGCCAGGTCACCGGTGCGAATGAAATGGCGGATGAGGTTGGCCGAGACCCACTGTGATCCAGCGTCGAGCTGGAGAAAGTCCATCCCCCTCGGGTAGTTCCCCATTTCATCGAAGGTGAAGGCACACGAGCGGAACTGATAGTTGCCCGGATCGAGGGCCAGGGCGGAGTCGCACTCATGCGCGGATTCGTCGAGCACTCCGCCGTAGCGCAAAACGTAGGCCAAGGAAAAGTGGGCTGCGCCGCTCTCTGGATGGCGCTCGACCAGAACCTTGGCTTCCTGGTAGGCCTTGATCAACTCCCCTCTTTCGACCTGCATGTCGATCAACTGACCCGCCGCGCTGACGAAATTCGGATCCAGTGCCAGGGCTCTTTCCAGCGCGGCTTTCGCGCGCTGGAACATGGCCTCGCCGCCGCCCGCATATTGCGAATCGTAGTAATAGCGAAATCCCAGCGCGTTCCACGCAGGCGCGTAAGTTGGGTCTAGTCCTACCGCGCGCTCCAGCATCGCGATGGCATCTTTGTTGGGCTGAGGATCGTGCGGCAACGCGATGCTGCGCAGGTAAATGTCGTAGGCTTCTTCATTCTCGGGATGAGTGGCGGCTTCGGCGGAGTCGGTTCCCGCACCGAGGGCGGGAACGAGTCCCTGACGAACTTGTGCCGTGATCTGCCCGCGCATGGCGATCATGTCGGGGGCGGCAACGGTCATGGTGTCGCGCCACAGCGTCCGGTTGTTCTCGACATCAATCGCTTCCAGGGTGATCTGAAGCTGGTCGCCCTCTTTCAGATAGTCTCCGGTGACGACGTCGGAGACATGCATTTCCCTTCCGACCTGTTGCAGATCGAGGTTGGCGGGGTTGTACTTGCTGGTGGTGGCGAAGGGGCGAATGGACAAGGAGCGAACGTAGGTAAGAGTGGTGGCGATTTCATCGGGCAAGGCGAGCCGCAGAAAATCCAGGCTCTGATCCGATCCCATATTCTGGAATGGAATAACGGCAATCGCTTTTTGAGTCGCTGCCGGCGCCGCCGGCGCGGGGCGCTGTCTGGCCCGCCACAAGAAACCAGCCAGCACGACCAGTGCAATTGCGGCGACCACAGCTGCACCCAGCCCCGTATACGAACGGCTTTGCGGAGAAGGCGCGGCCGGTGCGGAGGAGCTTACGGCGCTCCGTTGACTGGAACTCGCTGGGGCGGTGGAGGATGCAGATGGCTCGGCTTCCGAGACCGCCGGCAAAGCGATTCGCCCGGTGTCGGTGTCGCGCTTCAGGCGCTGCAGGTCGCTGCGCATTTCCGAGGCGTGCTGGTAACGCAGGTTGCTGTCTTTTTCCAAAGCTTTGTCGATGATGTCTTCGAGCTTTTGCGGAACATCGTGATTCAGGCGCACGACCGCGACTGGGGCCCGGTTCATGATGGCTTCGCAAATCACCGCCGAAGATTCTCCACGGAAAGGAACATCGCCGGTCGCCATCTCGTAGAGCACCGCGCCGAAAGAAAACAAATCGGAGCGGGCGTCGAGTTCCCTACCGCGCACCTGCTCGGGCGACATGTAGGCGACCGTGCCTATCATTGTGCCGGGGCTGGTAAGGTGGGCGGAGTCCATGGTTTGGGTTGCGCCTACGATCTTGCTGGACGTACCGCCAGCTATTACTTTCGCCAGGCCGAAGTCGAGAATCTTGGCGTGGCCGCGCTTGGTGACGAAGATGTTTGCCGGCTTGATGTCGCGGTGAACAATGCCTTCAGCATGGGCGGCGTCAAGCGCGTCGGCAATTTCGATGGCCAGTTGCAGTAAAGTGTCGGTATCGAGCGGACGGGCGCCGATGGCGTGTTTGAGGGTGACGCCATCCAGAAACTCCATGGCGATGAAGGCCTGCGCCTGGTTTTCTTGGGTCAGGTGCTCGTCGATTTCGTAAATGGTGCAGATGTTGGGGTGGTTCAGAGCGGAAGCGGCCTGGGCCTCGCGCTGGAAACGAGCCAGGGCCTGGGGATCTTTGGCCACTTCGTCGGGCAGGAATTTCAAGGCGACAAAGCGGTGCAGCTTGACGTCTTCGGCTTTGTAGACCACGCCCATGCCGCCGCCACCGAGCTTTTCGATCATGCGGTAGTGCGAAATGGTTTGGCCGATCACTTAGCGCTGAATATTACGTGTGTCAGAGGAGCGAGTCAACGAAACACGGGAGGAGGATGAGGAGCATCTAGAGGGCACCGTCGGCGCATTCAGTCCGCCGGCATGGGAGTGGGACGTGCTACCGCGGGACGTGCTTTCGCCGAGGTTGAGGTTTCAGCCACTTCCAACCACTTGCGAACTTCGGGCAGGACTTTTCGCATCGCCGCTTCTCCGGCGGTCATCAGTTCGCCGGCGCGTTTGAAGTCGTCGTAGGCGAAGCCTGAAACGTCGGGCTCGACGATGATGTCGGCAGCACCTCGCCAGAGATGGCTCATCTGGTCCTGGGCGATGGCGAAGGATTGTCCGATCACATCGAAGAGGTGCCGCGGAGCGCCATTTTTCGACCACTGTCCCTTCAAATGCACGGCGATCACGCGATCGGCACCCATTTCGTGCAGCGGCGCGGTGGGCACGGGATGGGAGAGCATGCCATCCACCAGCCAGCGCCCGCGAATCTCGACCGGAAGAAACATTCCGGGATAAGCGCAGCTGGCGCGTACCGGATCGACGATCGAACCTGAATGAAAGACCACGCCTTCGCCGCTGTTGAAATCGGTTGCTGCGACGCCCAGAGGAATGCGCAACTCTTCGAACGTCTTCACCTTCAAGGTGCGGTTCAGGAATTGCACCATGCGGTCGTTGGAGGCAAAGCCGTAACGCGAGACGGTCCAGCGGGCAAAGGTGGTGAAGCGAACCGAGTGCGCGACGTGTTCTAGCTCTTCGATGGAGAGTCCACTGCAGTAGGTAGCGCCGATCAGTGCGCCCACGCTGGTGCCCGCGATAAAGCGGACCGGAATGCTCTCCGCTTCCAGGACCTTCAGGACTCCGATGTGAGCCATGCCGCGTGCAAAACCGCCGCCGAGCGCCAAGCCGATGGCGGGAACTCGCAGCTCGGCGGCAGCGCCCTTGCGGGAGAGTTCCCGTCCTAAGGCCTGCATCGACCGGATGATCTTGCCGAGACTCCTCACCGGAACTCCACGTCCCCGATTGACGGGAACCCGACTTATCTCTTACTTATTAAGATGCCACGGTATCGGGGAATGCTGCAGAGTACGATCGTGCCATCTGAGGCAAGGCGAGCGAGATCACGGTTACCGGGTGTTACCCGTTGCCCGGCGCAGATGACTAACTCCTGTAATCCTGCTAACTTGCAAACATGGTGCGGGAAATATCGGCGGGCGGGGTGGTAATCCGGAAGCAGCACGGAGACTGGCGGATGGCGGTGATTGAGCCGGCCGGCGGTTCCGTGCGTGCCGCCAGCCCGCCAAAAACCGTGCTCGCCCTGCCCAAGGGCCTGGTGGATCCCGGCGAGAAGCCGCTCGAAACCGCGCTGCGCGAAGTTCACGAAGAGACCGGAGTAACTGCCGCCCTCATCACCAAACTGGGCGACAGCAAGTATGTGTACTCACGCACCTGGGGCGATGGAGCGCGCGTTTTCAAAATTGTCAGCTTCTACCTGCTGCACTACCGCTCCGGCCGGATCAATGATATTGCGCCCGCGATGCGAGTTGAAGTGGCGCGCGCACGTTGGGTGCGGCTGGGCGATGCTCCGACGCTGCTCGCTTACGGTGGGGAAAAACAAATGGCGCGGCGCGCTCTGGAGTACGTAAATGCGCACGCCGAACTCCAGGCGAGGTAGTTGCGAATTTCTTCGATGCCGCCTCAGCGCGCATAATGCTGCCATGCCTGTTCGCCAAGCCACGGGTCCCGCAGCGCTCTTAATGGTTCTGTGCCTTTCTTTCTCAATGCCTTCGGCCGCGAAGTCCCGGCCGGGTGCAGTTCTAGACCGCGGCTATGTGGCCGCCCTGGCCGCAGCCGATCATTTTCTTCAAGCCTGGCAGTCTGGCGACGTGGAAGACGGGATGGCGCTGCTGACGAGCCATGCCAAGGAAGCGGCTACCACGGAGGGCGTCGAGCAATTCTTCTCCAACGACGGAACCTCGGGCTATGAAATTGATCGTGGCAAATTGCTGAGGCCCGGCCGCTACGAGTTTCCGATTGTTCTGGTCAGCACGGCTTTGAAAAATGTCCATGCGCGCCGGCGCTTCTCCAGCATTGTGATGGTGGACACTGGCCACAGCGACTGGGCGGTGGATAAACTGCCATAGGTGGATCGATTGCTTAACGTTCTCCGCGTCCTCTGGGGTTTAGTTTTTATCGAGGCTCGATCATGAAACGCATTAATAAAGTCGCCGTTCTCGGCGCCGGAACCATGGGCGCGCGCATCGCCGCGCACTTTGCCAACGCCGGCGTCCCCAGCTACCTGCTTGATATGGTTCCGGCAGAGATTGCTTCCGGCGCGGCTGCCGCCGGGCGGAACAAGATCGCGGCCGCCGGTCTCGATAGCGCAATAAAATCGAAGCCGGCCGCTTTTATGGAACCTTCACTCGCCCGCCTGGTGAGCATCGGGAACTTTGACGACGACCTGAAGAAGTTGACGGAGGCCGACTGGATTATCGAGGCCGTCGTCGAAAATCTCGAGATCAAGCGCGCTCTGCTGCGCAAAGTTGAGGCTCTCCGCAAACCGGGTACGATCATCACGACCAACACCAGCGGATTGCCAGTGGGCAGGATTTCGGAGGGCTTCTCCGAGGACTTTCGACGGTCATGGTTTGGCACGCACTTCTTCAATCCGCCGCGCTACATGCGCCTGCTGGAAATCATTCCGACGCCGGACGCCGACCCAGCAGCCATCGACGCGATCTCGCAATTCTGCGAGGTGAGGCTTGGAAAAGGCGTGGTGCGGGCGAAAGATACACCTAATTTCATCGGCAACCGCATTGGCACATTTTCGGTGTTGAACGTGATGCGCCTGATGCAGGAGATGGACCTCAGCATCGAAGAAGTGGACGCGCTGACGGGGCAAGCGGTGGGCTGGCCGAAGTCGGCCACGTTTCGCACTATCGATCTGGTCGGGCTCGACATTCTCAGCCATGTGGTGGGCAATATGACCGCGAATGTTCGCGACGAACGCAGCGATCTTCATTTGCCGGATTTCTTCGGCCAAATGTTGGAGCGCAAATGGCTGGGCGATAAAACCAAGGGCGGCTTCTACAAGAAAGTAAAAAGCAGTGCAGGCGGCGAAGACGAACGCCTGGCTCTCGATTGGAAGACGCTCGAATACCATCCCCGCCAGAAACCGAAATTTGCGGCGCTCGATATGGCGAAGAACATTGAAGACACGGGCGCGCGATTGCGCATGCTGCTCGGTTTGGAAGGTGGTCCGCAGAAAGATGACAAGGCAGGAGCGTTCTTGTGGTCGGCTCTCTCCGATTTGTGGACGTATTCCGCAAACCGCGTGCCGGAGATCTCCGACTCAATTGTCGAAATCGATCGCGCAATGCGGCTCGGCTTCAACTGGGAACTTGGGCCTTTCGAACTATGGGATGCGGCTGGCGTCGAAGCCACGGTCGGCCGCATGAAAAAAGAGGGCAAGCCGGTGGCTGCGAATGTCGAGAAGCTGCTCGCGGCTGGACAGAACTCCTGGTACGGAGACGATCCAAAAATCGCATCCGGGCGCAAATACTGGGCACTGGAAACCGGAAAATGGAAACCAGTCGAGGTTCCGGCCGGCGTATGGTCGGTCACGGTGGCAAAAAAGTCGAATGGCGTGGTCAAGAACAATTCCGGGGCGTCGCTGGTCGATCTCGGCAACGGTGTGGCTTGCATCGAGTTTCACTCGAAGATGAACTCACTGGGGGCGGACATCGTCGGACTTATTCTGCAAACTCTCAGACCTGGCGGCCCCGGCGACAACTTCGACGCTTTCGTAATCACGAACGATGCGACCAATTTTTCCGTTGGTGCCAACCTCATGCTGTTGCTCATGAGCGCGCAGGATGAGGAGTGGGACGACGTGGACCTCGCGATCCGGCAATTCCAGGGAATGACCCAGGCCATCAAGTTCTCTCCCAAGCCGGTCGTGGTTTCAGCTTTTGGATTATGCCTGGGCGGGGGGACGGAAATTTCGCTGCACGCAGCAGCACGCCAGCCTCACGCGGAGCTTTATACGGGGCTGGTCGAAGTTGGCGTGGGATTGCTGCCCGGCGGCGGAGGTTGCAAAGAAATGCTGCTGCGCGCCGTGGATGGCGCGGTTGCCGCGCGCGGAGGCAAGGGTTCCGGCGACGCGCTTGCCGGTTCGATCGAGATGCTGGAAGCCATGAAGCGCGCGTTTGAAACGATCGCTACCGCTAAGGTTTCCACGTCCGCGCACGAAGCCCGCGGACTCGCCTTCCTGGCTGAGCGCGACCGCATCACCATGAACCGCGAGCTCGTGGTGTCGGATGCAAAAGCCCGTGCTCTCGAACTTGTGCGTGGCGGATACGAACCTCCGGTTGCGCGCACCGGCATCCCCGCTCCTGGTGAAAGCCTGCTGGCAACGCTGAAAATGGGCGTTCACATGATGCGGCAGGGTGAATACATCACCGACTATGAAGTGAAGCTGGGCGCAAAGATCGCGGAGGTTTTGTGCGGCGGCAACGTCACACCTGGCACGCCGTTGAGCGAGCAATACATACTCGACCTGGAACGCGAGGGCTTCAAATCTCTATGCGGCGAGAGGAAGACGCAGGAGCGAATTCAGTACACCCTGAAGACGGGGAAAACGCTGAGGAACTAGATTCTTTCTAAATCACCAAAGATTTTGCCTGCTACAATTTCGTTCATGCGAAGAGCTCTGTTAGCGGTCGCCGTGGTCATCGGGTTGTTGTTCTTCACGTTCGGATTTTCGCTCGGCAATGCCCAAGCCAATGGGCAGAAGGATGCTCCCCAAAAAGAAGTCCCGCCGGATGTGCCGGATAGCATTCAGGCACCCGCGGGCGAAGAGGTTGTCCTTTACACCCACGCTAGTGGATCGCAAATCTATACCTGCAAGGCGAGTGCGGATGGCAAGTATAGCTGGACGCTTAAGGCGCCCGACGCGGAATTGCATGATCGAAAGGACAAAGTGATCGGACAACACTTTGCCGGTCCGACCTGGAAACTTAAAGATGGCAGCGAAGTGACGGGGAAGGCTGTCGCCCATGTGGACTCGCTCGATGGCGAGTCAGTTCCCTGGCTGCTGGTGAAGGTTGTGAGCCACGCGGGAAAAGGTCTGCTTGCGGACGTTACCACCGTTCAGCGCGTGCACACGCGCGGCGGGCAACCTCCGGTCGGGGGCTGCGACGCAGCTCACAAGGACGCCGAGACCAGGAGCAGTTATACGGCGGACTATTACTTTTACGCTCCCGCGAAGTGAAGCTGGCGAAGCTCACGACGCATCCAAATGGTTGGTTGTTAATCGATTCACGCGGAACCGAAAAGCAGAATCGAGCTCTATGATGCGAGAAGTGGTTATTGCTTCATCCGTCCGCACGCCCGTGGGACGCGCTTACAAGGGCACGCTTCGCGCTACTCGCCCTGATGAACTGGCGGCCATCGCCATCAGGGGCGCGCTGGAACACGTGCCACAGCTGGATCCCAAAGAAATCGAAGATGTAATCCTCGGCTGCGCTATGCCTGAGGCCGAGCAAGGAATGAACGTAGCCCGTATCGCGTCGCTGCGCGCTGGACTGCCGGTTGAGGTCTCGGCGCTCACCATCAACCGCTTCTGCTCCTCAGGACTGCAGGCGATCGCCATGGCTGCCGAACGCATCATGAGCGGCGGCGCGGAGGTAATCGTCGCCGGCGGCACTGAGTCCATGACGATGATCCCGATGGGCGGGCACAAGGTTTCTCCCAACCCCTGGCTCGTTGACCACTATCCTGATGCGTATCTCAACATGGGACTCACTGCCGAACGCGTAGGGCAGCGCTTCGGCATCACGCGCGAAGCGGCGGACGAATTCTCTCTGCGCAGCCACCAGAAGGCGCTGGCGGCGATCGCGGCCGGCAAGTTTGACGAGGAAGTTGTGCCCGTGCCGGTCAGCTTCACGGCTCCGAATGGCTTGAAGCCAAAGCGGCAGGAAATTGTTTTCAAAATGGACGAGGGCCCGCGCGCCGACACTTCGCTCGAGGCCCTGCTCGCGTTGAAGCCAGCGTTCCATATGAAGGGGACAGTGACGGCGGGAAATTCTTCGCAGATGTCGGATGGCGCGGCGGCGGCGGTAGTGATTTCCGCCGAGCGCGCGAAAGCGCTGGGCATCAAACCCCTGGCCCGCTACGTTTCGTTTGCTACCGCTGGGTATAAACCGGAAGAGATGGGACTTGGTCCGGTATTCGCAATTCCGAAAGCTTTGAAGATGGCTGGGCTGAAGCTCTCCGACATCGAGGTGATCGAGTTGAACGAAGCTTTCGCCGCGCAGTCGCTGGCGGTGATCAAGGAAGCCGGGCTCGATCCGGAGAAGGTAAATCCCAACGGCGGCGCGATCGCTCTAGGACATCCGCTGGGCTGCACCGGAGCCAAACTGACGGCAACCATCATCCGTGAGCTCAAACGCCGCAACGGTCGTTACGGTATGGTGACCATGTGCGTCGGGGGTGGCATGGGTGCGGCGGGGATCTTCGAGAACCTGAATTAACTGACGAAGATTTAAAAAAGGCCCAAGGGCAACGTCACGCGTTCTTTTCGTAATCCACAAATTAGAACTGACGGGCTATAATGTGGCGCAAGGAGGGATCCCCGTGCTGAGTTCCCACCTGTTATCCGTTTCTCTACTGATCGCATTGTGCGCGGCGCCGGTGGCAGCGCAGTCATCGCCGGAGAAAACTTCCAGCGCAATCCAGTCTGTACGTTCCGTACAGCAAGATCCTTCCACGAACCCAGATATTCTCCTCCTCTTTCCGAATCCGCAGATTGAGCAACGCCTGGCAGAGCCGATGGATGGCATCCTTACCGAAAACTATGGTGCGCGGGCGAGCCAGTCGAGTGTGCAGCACCTGCTGGCTGACGCGGAGCGGCTTAGGAAGGGGGATCGCCAGTCGTCGGATGGCGACACTCTCTGCTATGCGATGCGCAGCTATAAAGTTGTTCGCGACAACCCCCACTCGGATTCCACGCACGCAGCCGGATATTCGACGTGCCAGGCTGCGACGCGCTTTCGGACGCACACCATCAAGACGGGGACTTTGCCAGAGTATTGAGCTAATACTTTTGACAATACCGCAGGTTTGAGCCCCTATCATTCCAACTCCGCCCCAACTAAAATGAGTTGTACCGTCTTCCGCGCCTAATGAAACGAGCGCTCTCGTTTACAAGGATTAAAACATGGCTGCAACAACGGCGGTTCGCAAGACCAGAATTTCCGGCGGCAGTTTTCTGCTCGAGGAACGCCGCACTGACGAGGTCTTTACACCCGAGGACTTCACCGAGCAGCACCATCTCATCGGGCAGACCGCGGAAGACTTCACCGTCAACGAAATCCTGCCGAACGTGGAGAAGATGGAACACAAAGATTTCTCCATTTCGCGCGATCTCCTGAAAAAGGCCGGTGACCTGGGCCTTACCGGCGTCGAAGTGCCCGAAGCCTACGGCGGCCTCGAAATGGATAAAGTAACAGCCGCCATTATCGCCGACCACGTCGCGCAGTACGCCGGCTTTGCCACGACTTGGGGGGCGCACAGCGGTATCGGCCTGCTGCCGCTGGTTTATTTCGGCACCGAGGAGCAGAAGAAAAAATACTTGCCGCGTCTGGCAGCCGGCGAGATTGTTGGCGCTTACGCCTTGTCGGAGGCCTCTTCGGGGTCTGACGCCCTGAATTGCCGCGCCCGCGCGCAGCTCTCACCAGATGGCAAGCAGTACATCCTCAATGGCGAAAAGATGTGGATTACCAACGCCGGCTTCGCCAACCTGTTCACGGTTTTTGCCAAGGTCGACGGTGAAAAGTTCAGCGCGTTCCTGGTGGAAAGAACATTTCCCGGCTTGTCGATAGGCGGCGAAGAGCACAAGTTGGGAATTCGCGGGTCCTCTACCTGTCCGGTGATTCTGAACGATTGCAAGGTGCCGGTGGAAAATCTGCTGGGCGAAATCGGCAAAGGACACATCATCGCCTTCAATATTCTGAACGTCGGCCGTTTCAAGCTGGGCGCGATGTGCGTGGGTGGAGGCCGGGTGTCGCTCGAACATGCCATCTCCTACGCCAAGCAGCGCAAGGCCTTCAATAAGGTCATTGCCGACTTCGGCCTGGTGCGCGAGAAAATTGCCAACATGGCGACGCTGATTTACGTTGGCGAATCGCTCGTCTACCGCACCGTGGGCATGATGGACGGCGCACTCAACGAGGTCGACAAATCCGGCGGGGACGCGATGAAGGAAACTCGCAAGGCCATCGAGGAATACGCAGTGGAGTGCTCGATCATCAAGGTCTGGGCTTCCGAGATGGTGGGTTACGTAGTCGATGAGACTCTGCAAATTTACGGTGGCTACGGCTTCGTCGAGGAGTATCCGGCCGAGCGCGCCTACCGCGACGCCCGCATCAACCGCATCTTCGAAGGCACCAACGAAATCAACCGGCTCATCATTACGGGGTTCCTGCTGAAGCGCGCCATGAGCGGTCAGCTGCCGCTGATGCCCGCCATTAAGAAGCTGATGGATGAAGTGCTCTCTGGACCTTCGATGAGCGAAGATCTTGGTGGTCCGCTCGCCGACGAGCGCAAACTAGCCGGCCAAGCCAAGAAGCTCGGCCTGTTCGCCGCCGGGGCAGCCACACAGAAATACATGCAGTCGATTCAGGACGAGCAGGAGATCATGGCAGCCATCGCCGATATGACGATCGAAACTTACGCCATGGAGTCAGCGGTCTTGCGCGCACAAAAAATAACACAGACGATGGGCGAAGCGGCTGCCGCTCTTCCGATTGCGATGACACGCGTCTATCTCTCGCAGGCGATGGAGAAGGTTGAGTCCGCAGCGAAGAAAGTGCTCGCCGCGGTCGCCGATGGCGACATGCTGCGCACTCAGCTGGCGATTCTTCGCCGCCTGGCCAAGCATGAGCCGTTCAATACCATCGAATTGCGCCAGCAGATCGCACAAAAGGTGATTGAGCGCGGGAAGTACACACTGGCGTAGATAGTTAGCTGCCAAAGCCGGGAAATGGGAGTAAGAAGTTCTCGGCACGGTGTGTGGTCAGCCCTTTTTCTTCAACTCTTCCATCACGCTCTGGATCAATTCCTTGGCGTCGGTCAGACTCTTCATGATGATCTGGATGTCCATGACCGGCTTGCCCGGCCAGCGCTGACTTTGGCAATAGACACCGTGCTGGCCGACCAGAGCCATAGCATCGGTGATCGTATCCATGGTCACGGCCAGGCGCCCGCGCGGCACACCCATCATGGTTTCGTAGTGTTCCAGTTCATCCTGCTTGTCATCGAATACCGGCATCGGATGATTGTAACTGTGGCGGGCAATGGAGCATAATTGTGGGTCTGCTTACCTATCTTTTTCCATCGCGTCTAACGTTTCCGAGCCGTTTCGAGGTGCTCAAAAGGAGAGACCATGCAAAAACGAATCGCGCTTTCCGCGCTTCTCAGTATCCTGTTCACGACCGCTGCCTTCGCTCAGATGGGCAAAAGCAGGCCCAGTCCCGCGGCCTCCGCCACCTGTGATCTTGGCGCCGGCAAAACCATCAAAACGGACTATTCCAGTCCGCGCATGAAAGGCCGTAAGATCTATGGTGGACTCGTCCCCTTCGGCGAAGTGTGGCGAACCGGTGCGAACGAGGCCACGACCTTCGTCACCAGCACAGACGTGGTCGTCGGCGGCAAGACGGTACCCGCGGGCAGCTACACGATCTTCACCGTGCCCACGGCTGACAAGTGGACTCTGATCATCAACAAAAAGACTGGCGAGTGGGGCATCCCGTACAAATATGAGAGCGACGAACTGGCGCGCGTTGATATGAAGGTTTCCACACTACCGTCGCCCGTCGAGGACTTCATGATCGCCTACGACAAGACTGCGGATGGCTGCACGCTGCGCATAGATTGGGAAATCACGCGCGCATCGGTTGACATCTCGGCGAAATAGACGGCGGCGGGCGGGAACAGTCCCTGGAGCTAATGCGCACTGAGCGCGGCAGCGGCCTGCTGCGCCTCCACCAAGTCAGGCGACAGTTTTAATGCCTGCCGATAAGCAGTGAGCGCCTCGGGGCCGCGCCCGGCCCGCTGCAGGCTTCGCCCAAGATCGAGGTAGCCTTCGCCGGTCGGCTGCAAGGCAATCGAGCGGGAAAAATCGTCGATTGCCTGGTTGAGCCTGCCTTGTTTCTGCGCCAGCCGTCCCATGCCAAGCCACGCAGTGGACTGACTTGGATTCAATCGCAGCGCCTCATCAAAACTCCGCTGCGCCAGCTCATCTTTTCCCAGTGTTCGCTGCGCCGCGCCCAGGTTGGCATAGGTCTGCGCCAGTAACCCGCGATCGGAGGTGAGCGCAATCGCCGACTCGTACTGAGTAATCGCCTCCGCGATGCGGCCATGGGTCTCAAGATATGTGCCCATATTGCTGCGGCTCATGGGGTCACGCGGATTAATGTTTGCCGCCGCTTCGAAATGCGGATAAGCTTCATCCGGCTTGCCTTCCAACAGCAGCGCACCTCCCAGATTGTCCTCAGCCACAAAATTGTTCTGCGTGACCTCAAGCGCATGCGCCCACAAATCATAACTGCTCTGCCAATATGAAATCTGGCGATGCGTGATGAGCGCGAGAGGAATCAAAACCGCCGCTGCCGGAATTGCCTGCCAGACATACCCGATGTCTTTCGCCGCCGCAAGATCGGCCGCACCGAAAGCGATCATCGCAAAGATTCCAATCAGCGGAATATAGGCATAGCGGTCCGCCATGGCCGCATCTCCCACCTGCACCAGTCCAATCACCGGAACCAGGGTTCCCAGAAACCACAGCCAGCCCACCAGCAAATAGCGGCGAGCCCGAAAACCGAAGACCACTCCTGTAATCGCGATCAGCACCAGCGCGGATACTGCAACCTGCCACGCTGCCAGCGAACCTCCGGGATGCGGATACAGTGGCGCCAGCCGTGCCGGCCATGCCATCTTCGACAAATACTCGGCATAGGCGCAGATCGCGTTTTCAAATCGTAACCCGAAGGAAAACTGTGTGATCGAACGAACCGCACCCGCGGCTTGCTGGGCTCGCATGGTGATCACGGCGCTGGCAGCGGAGAGTACAAAGAGCGGCAGCTTCTCCAGAGTCAGCCAAGGCCAGGAATGAGTCGTGGCCGAACCGCCGGAAACGGAATCATGTCCCCGCACTCTTCCCAGCGGCCAGTAATCCCACAACAGCAGCACGAAGGGCAGGGTAATCACCATAGGCTTACAAGCAAGCCCAGCCGCAAATAATGCCACAACCGCCAAATAGCGCTTCCAGTGCGGCTTCCGCGCATACCAGCCGTAAGCCATCAGGGTGAGCAGAAAAAACATTGTGCACAACACGTTTTTCCGCTCGGCGACCCAAGCTACCGATTCCACATTGATGGGATGCACCGCAAATGCAGCCGCGACAAACAGACTCGGCCCCACACGCCCGGTTGCCCGCGCCAGCAGCAGGAAGAGCAAGATCGCGTTCACCGCATGGAGCAGGACGCTGGTGAAATGATGTCCCGCCGGATTCAAGCGAAACAGCGAGCAATCGAGCGCATGCGACATCCAGGTCAGGGGATGCCAGTTCCCCTGCTCGGTCGAAGTAAGCGCCCAAGTGAATGTGCTCCAAGTCAGGCCTGCGCGCACATGCGCATTTGCCGTAACGTACCCGTCATCGTCATAATTCACAAAGGGATGCCGGTTGACCGGGTTGTAAAGCGCCAGCGTGATAACCGCGAGCAGCAGACACAAGACCGGCTTGCGCTTCTCCGGAACAGCAAACAGTCCGGCCGATGCCGCGACGGGTGAAGATTTATTCTTGGGAGGCAACTAACAAGATTTAACCACATACGGCAACCAGAAGCGTAGCAGGGTTTGCGCTGGCACCTATGTGGTCAAGTGAATCGACGGCCTGAACTCAGGGCTTCCAGCGCAGAACCGGCTTCCTGGCGGCCGCCGTTTCGTCGAGCCGCGAAACCCGCGTTGAGTGCGGTGCGGTGAGTACCGTTTGCGGATCCTCTTCCACCTCTTCCGCAATCGACTTCATGGCTTCGATGAACAGATCCATCTCTTCCTTCGACTCGCTTTCGGTCGGCTCGATCATCAGCGCACCCGGCACAATTAAGGGAAACGCCGTCGTATAGGGATGGAAACCGTAGTCGATGAGCCGTTTGGCAAGGTCCATGGTGCGCACGCCTTTTTTGGCCTGCCGCTTGTCGCTGAACACGACTTCGTGCATGGTCGGCGTGGAATACGGCAGGTCGTAGGTGCCCTCGAGCCCCTTGCGAATGTAGTTGGCGTTCAGCACTGCGTCCTCGGTGGTTTGCCGCAAACCGTCGGGTCCATTCGCCTGAATGTAGGCCAGGGCTCGGACAAACATCCCAAAGTTTCCGTAGAAAGCGCGCACGCGGCCGACCGACTGCGGACGGTTGTATTCAAAACCGAGCGTGCCGTCGGCCCTGGTAACCACTACCGGCGTGGGCAGGAACGGTTCAAGGATCTTCTTGACCGCCACCGGCCCCGACCCCGGGCCTCCGCCGCCATGGGGAGTGGAAAACGTCTTGTGCAGGTTCAAGTGCATGACGTCGACCCCAAAATCTCCCGGCCGCACTTTGCCCACCAGCGCGTTCATATTGGCGCCGTCCATGTAGAGCAAGCCGCCCTTGGCGTGAAGAATGTCGGCAATCTGGTGAATCTGCTGCTCGAACACTCCGAGTGTGTTGGGGTTGGTGAGCATGAGCGCGGCGACATCTTCACTCATTTGCGATTCGAGGGCGGCGATATCCACCATGCCGCGCGAGTCGGATTTCAGGTTTTCGACGGCATAGTTCACCATGGCCGCCGTCGCCGGGTTGGTGCCGTGCGCCGAGTCGGGAATTAGAATTTTCTTCCGCGCATTTCCCTTGGATTGGTGATACGCCCGCACCATCAGCAGTCCGGTCATTTCGCCGTGCGCGCCCGCCGCGGGTTGCAGCGTGATCGCATCCATACCTGTGATTTCGATCAGGCACTCGCTCAGCGTCCTTAGAATCTGCAGCGCGCCTTGCGAAATCTTCTCCGGCTGGTAGGGATGGCCGTTGGCGAGTCCCTCCACTCGCGCGACGAGTTCATTCACTCGGGGATTGTATTTCATGGTGCACGAGCCCAGGGGATACATGCCCAGATCAATCCCGTAATTCCAAGTCGAAAGGCGCGTGAAGTGGCGGATGATTTCGATTTCGCTCACCTCGGGCATGTTTCCGAGATCTTTTCTCTCCACGGAACCGAGCAGCGTCGAAGCATCGACTTCGGGAACGTCCAGCGGTGGCAGCTTCCACGCGGCTTTTCCAGCGGAAGATTTCTCGAAGATCAGACCTTCGTTCTGATTGACGTGGCGGGTGGCTTTGCGTGTCATGTGCTTCACAGAACCACCTCTTCTGCTTCCTCTTTGGCGGATCGCAGCGAGGGTTCACGCTTGGCGGCCAATCCCGCAGCCGTATCGATGGCACTGCGCGTGGTGAGCTCGGTGCAGCACCACAGCGCTGCATTTCCCAGTTCGGGATACAACTTCTTCAAGGGCAACCCTCCGACAATTTTCTCGCGGAGCAATCGGCTATTGATGGCATGCGGATCTTCCTCGGTCTCGACCACAAACTCATTGAAGCGGGGCGCACCGGCAAACAGCAACTTGCCGTGCTTCGCGAATTGTCCGGCCGCATAGGCTGTTTTCGCCAAGTTCTGCTTGGCCAATTCCTTCAGCCCGACCTTGCCATACACGGTCATAAAAATATTAACCATTAACGCAATCAGCGCCTGGTTGGTACAGATATTCGACGTAGCCTTTTCGCGCCGGATGTGCTGTTCGCGCGTAGCCAGGGTGAGGACGAAGCCGCGCTTGCCCTGCCTGTCGAGGGTTTGACCCACCAGCCGCCCCGGCATCTGCCGCACAAATTTTTCCCTCGTCGCGATGACGCCACAGTATGGGCCGCCGAATCCCATGGGAACGCCGAACGACTGCGCCTCCATTGCGATGACGTCCGCGTCGCGAGGCGGTTCCACGATTCCCAGTGACACCGCTTCCGCAATCGAAACCACCAGCATTGCGCCGTGTCTGTGAGCGATCTCGGCGATCGCCGGTACGTCTTCAATCGTCCCGAAGAAATTTGGCGACTGGATGAGCACGGCTGCCGTCTCCGCCGTGATCGACTTCTCCAGCTCTTTCAGATTTACTCGCCCGTCAGCACCAAAACCCGTGGCGGAAAGCGGCATCCCCTGATGCGTCGCGTAGGTTGCCAACACCTCGCGATACTCCGGATGCAAACTGCGCGCCACCACCACCGATCTTCGGCCCGTGAGCCGAACTGCCATCATGACAGCCTCAGCCGCGGCGGTTGAACCGTCGTACATGGAAGCGTTAGCTACTTCCATGCCCGTCAGGTCGCAGATCATGGTCTGAAATTCAAAAATAGATTGCAGGGTGCCCTGGGAAATCTCGGCCTGGTAGGGTGTATACGCGGTGAGGAACTCGCCTCGCGAGATCAAAGCATCAATAATGACAGGCCGGTAATGAGAATAGGCGCCGGCTCCCAGAAAACTGGTATAGCCCTCGCCGCTTTCGCGTGAGCGCTGGCGAAAATAGTCCACGATTTCCGATTCCGCCATCTGCCGGGGAACTTTGAGATCGCGCCTCAGCCGGTATTCGGCTGGAATCGGCGCGAACAATTCATCGACCGAGCGCAAACCAATGGCCTTCAGCATGGCTTCGCGGTCAGCAGGAGATTTCGGTAAATAGCGCATAGGAAGTTGATTAGATGTAAGGTGACGCCAGTTCGATTGTGACAGTCATCCGCTGGCTCGCGCTGTGTTCAGGATCACACGATTGCCGATTGCCAATTTCTGATTCCGAGAAAACAGCGCGTAATTCATTCGTCCATCGGCAATCGAGAATCGGCAATTCTTCAGTGGCCGCCCTCTTCCGCCACGAACTTCTCATAATCCGCAGCCGAGAGCAGTCCATCCAGCTCGCCCGCACTCGTCAACGCAATCTTGACCATCCACGAGCCGTGGGGATCCTTATTCACCTTCTCCGGAGCAGTGGCCAGATCGCCGTTGGTCTCGGTGACCGTCCCTGAAGCCGGAGCATATAAATCGGACACCGCCTTGACCGACTCGACCGTGCCGAACGCCTTACCTGCCGTCAGTTCCGTCCCCACCTTGGGCAGCTCTACGAACACAATGTCGCCCAAGGACTCCTGTGCATGGTCGGTGATGCCGACGGCGGCCACCGTCCCGCTGACCTGAATCCACTCGTGCTCTTTGGTGTACTTCCGATCCGTCGGATAGGCCATAGTGGCTTCCAGCTCCTGACTTATAGCTGCTAGCGAAATCCTTTGCGTTGCACAGCGTTCCCTGTGTTACGCGGTCTTCGGCCGCTTATAAAACGGCGTCGGGACAATCTGAGATTCCACGCCCTGCCCGCGAATCTCGACTTTCAGCGGCGCGCCCACCGCTGCAAACTCGGGTGAAACGTATGCCAGGGCAATGTTCTTCTTGAGGAACGGCGCGGGCGACCCACTGGTGACGTATCCGATCTGGTTTCCGCCGTCGTCCAACACTTTATATCCGTCGCGCGCGATGCCACGCTCCGTCATCTCAAGACCGACTAGCGTCCGCTTTGCGCGTTCCGTCTTCGTCTTCTCGAGCGCAGCGCGGCCGACGAACTCCGACTTCTCCATTTTGCAGAAACGGTCG
This sequence comes from Candidatus Sulfotelmatobacter sp., assembly GCA_049800135.1. Classification (GTDB taxonomy): domain Bacteria; phylum Acidobacteriota; class Terriglobia; order Terriglobales; family Acidobacteriaceae; genus Sulfotelmatobacter. The sequence goes on along the minus strand of JBARJF010000048.1, from coordinate 4,635 downwards.
AGACCAGCTTCCCAAACATTGATCGTATCGGAAATCTCGTGACCGTAGAGTGGGAGTTTGCCTTCGAGCCGCAAAGTGTTGCGCGCACCCAAGCCGCATGGGAGAATACCGAATTCTTTGCCCGCGTTCAGAATCTCATTCCAAACCCGCGCGCTGATAGCCTCATCCGCCGGAACATAAATCTCAAACCCATCTTCGGCCGTGTATCCCGTGCGCGCGATAAGAATATTCTTCAGTCCACAGACAGACCCGCGTATCACCCAGTAAAGCTTTACCGCGCTCAGGTCAGAGTCGGTCAACTTCTGCAGAACTTCCACGCCCTTCGGCCCCTGGATGGCAATCTGCGTGAACTCATCTGACTGATTGTCCACAGAGCAATCAAAATGCCGCGTGTTGTCGTGTATCCAGTTGAAATCCTTTTCACGCGTGCCTGCGTTGATTACCAGCAAGTACTCTTCTTCTCCAAGGCGGTGAACGATCACATCGTCGACAAACGTTCCCTGCGGATAGAGTAGAGCGGAATATTGCGCCTGCCCCACCGCCAGGCGAGAAGCGTTGTTCATGGAAATGTGCTGCACCGCGGCCAGCGCCTGCGGCCCCGCCAGGCGAATGTCGCCCATGTGGCTGACGTCGAAAATACCCACCCCGGTGCGCACCGCCATGTGCTCATTGATGATGCCGCAGCCGATCGCCGCGGGATACTCCACCGGCATGTCCCAGCCGTTGAAGTCGACCATCTTCGCGCCCATCTGGCGATGGACGGCATTCAACGCAGTTTTGCGGACAGCGGGAACGGGGTTGGCGGGCATCGCTTCAACAAAAGACAAATCGAACCTCGATCAGCGGCTGGTCTGCCAAGATAAGACGCCTGTTTACCCTAACACGCGCTTTTTCGGACGGTCAAACCGGGGGCTTTTTACCACAGAGGACGCGGAGATTCCAAAGGAACCACGCGAGACTAGCATGAAGAATCCTCTGACACTCCAGGGCGGTCGGCAGTGAGGCTTTGTCGCTGAAGGTGGAGACGCTACCAACTGAATTGCACGGTCACATGCGCGCCCGCGGCCACGTGGGTGCCGGCTGGCGGAGATTGTTGCTGCGCCACGCCGCTGCCCACGGCTTCTAATTCCAGGCCTGCATCCTCAGCAGCTTCCACGGCTCCGCGCACGGTTTTGCCGACAAACGACGGCACTTCAATTCCACCTTGTTCAACGTCCAGGACCACAGTTCCAGTCGCGGGAACTTTCGACTGCGCCGCATCCGCTGCTTCGGTCGAATCCGCGGACTTGTTTGGGTCCGGTTCGCCGCCCGAAGCTCCCACGGAGATGCTCGATACGGGCTCAGTTTGCCGCATCGCCGCCTGGGTCACAGCTTTGTCACTTGTGCCGCCATTCGCGTGCGCCCTCGCCACAAGATCGGTTCTGGAGGACTGTGAAGAATCTCCATCGACATCCGCCGTCTCCAGCGGTTCGCCGGGATGATCCGGTGAGCCTTCCTCGAAATCCTTGTCTTTCATCATCTCTTGTGCCATCAAGAGCCGATGACTGGGCGCGAGTGGCAGATCATGCGGGACGTGCAGATACTCGAGCACCTGCTGGGCCACGCGGCGGAACACAGGAGCCGACACCTGGCCGCCCTGGTGCGGTCCCACTGCTGAGTCGAGAATCACCGCCACCACGATCTGCGGATTGTTCACCGGCGCGAATCCCGCGAACGACCCGATATACTTCGTCTTCGAATACGCGCCGGTTGCGGGGTCTACTTTTTGCGCCGTTCCGGTTTTGCCCGCCGCCGAGTAGCCTTCGAGAGTCGCTTTGCGCCCGGTGCCTTCCAGCACCACCTTCTGCATCATGGCTCGCATCTCGCCAGCCGTGTAACTCGAAATAACGCGGTGGGAGGGTCCGGGATGGAAAGACACGGTTTGCAGCGAGCCTGGCGGCTGGACTGTGCCCATTAAAATGCGCGGCGCCACCCACACGCCATCGTTGGCAAACGTGGAAACCAGGGCAGCTAACTGAATCGGAGAGATGCCGATCTCCTGGCCCATTGCAATTGCGGCAATCGAAACCTTCGACCAGCGGCTGGGAGGCTTTGTAATGCCACGTGTCTCTCCGGGTAATTCGATGCCGGTCTGCTGGCCGAATCCGAATGCGCGGATGTACTTGTAAAAGCGATCTTCGCCCAGGCGCAGCGCGATTTTGATCGCACCTACGTTGCTTGATTTCGCGAGCACTCCCCAGACCGGCAACAGCCCGTGCGGCTCGGCGTCGCGTATGCGCATACCGTTGTAGACGATCGACCCCATCTGGCAATCGAATATTTCGTTGGGGTTGGTGACTTTTTCGTCGAGCGCGGCGGAAATCGTAACCATCTTGAATGCGGAGCCGGGCTCGTAGATGTCGCTGACGGCGCGGTTGGTGAGCGCAGCCGGCGTAATCTCCCTGCGCAGGTTTGGATTGAAAGTGGGGCGGTTGGCCAGCGCCAGAATTTCCCCGGTGTGCGGATTCTCCACGATTACTGTGCCCGCAATGGCATGGGTATCGTGAATGGCCTGATCCAATTCTTTCTCCGCGATGTATTGAATGTTCTTGTCGATGGTCAGCACCAGGTTCTCGCCCGGCTCGGGCTGCTTCTCGACGTCGGAAAACCACTGCCGATGGGCATCGACCGAAATGAACATTTTGCCCGCGCGCCCGCGCAGTTCATCATCGAACTCGTGCTCGATGCCGCTCTGGCCCGAATCCTCCATCCCGACAGTCCCCAATACCTGCGCCGCCAGATCGCGCGCGGGATAAAACCGCTTCGGTTCTTGCTGAAAGTGGATACCCTGGAGATTGAGCGACTTGATGCGCTCGATGGTGTCGTCGTCCGCTTTGCGGGCCACCCAGCAGAAAGTTTTGTGGGCGCGGCAGTCGGCAAGCACTACGTTGCGGTCCTCGCCAGTGATCCGGGTAATTAACGAAATTGCAGTGGGCAGGTCCTTCACTTCGGTAGGCACCGCGAAGGCCGATTCCACCAGCACCGACATCGCCAACTCGCGGCCCGCCCGGTCATAAATCACGCCACGCTTGGGGGAAAGCGGAATCTCCCGCTGCTGTTGGTGCTCGGCTTGCTTCACAAAACTGCCGTAACAGAAAATCTGCAGATAAACCAGACGACCACAAATGGCCAGGCACCAGAACAAGAACATCGCGCCCAGCAGGTAAAGCCGCGCGTTCCTGCCGAGCCTAGAGTCAGTCGCCATAAGAGAAACGTCGTTGATCGCCAGTCGTTAGTTGCTTGCTCCTCAGACAAACATGGCGGCCCACCGTCTAGGCAGACCGCCAGATAAGTTCGTGTGGGCACGGGCGACGCGCCGGCCTGCCCGCAGCGCTGCCGAAGAGTTCAAGCCGAGCGAAGCTCGGCTGTTGCTCCACGCTAACGCCCTTCCATCACCATGACCGGAGCCGCGCTGGCCATCACAGGCGCATTCGAATCCCCGGGCGTGCTATCCATGCGGATGACCTGCCCCGGGTCGGGCGGCACCAGGCCCATGCGTCGCGCCAACACATCGATTCGCTCCGGATCGCGCAATGAAGCATCCTCCAGACGCAGAGCCCGGTTCATCTCCGTCAGATTGTTGAGTTCCCGTTTTGCCGACTCGATCTGGTAGCCATATTCAATCGCCCGGAAGTGCTGCCAGGCATAGGTGAACACCAGCAGAAACAGAAGGGCGAGCGCCGTGCCAAAATGCTTCATCTCGCGATTGCGCGCGGGATCCTCCACTTTCACCAGGCGCGAGTTGTCGATGGCCTTGGCAAAGTAGATTTCCGGCGTTCCGGTGAAGAAGGTATTTCGCCGCGCCGCTGGAATTGCGCTCCGAACTGTCGCCGCGGCCGCCGCCATTTACGCTGCCCCCGCGAAAACCGGCTCGCTGTGCATCTGGGAAGCCTGTAACTCGAACATCCGCATCAGTTCCATTTCTTCGACCAGCCGCTTCTGTTGCGCGCCCCGCTCGGCCCGCTCCACCATCGCCATCAGATCCTTAATCAATGTTCCTGTGTACATCGCGCACCTTCCAACTCGAATTCCCACCCGGAACCTGGCTTGTGAACCTTGAAGCCTTCTTTAATTCGCGGATCTTTACCGTCCGCTGTTTTCAGAACCTGAACGCCCGGCACGCCTTCTACAGCTGTGCCGGGGACTCCGGCAGGTTTTCCGGAGCCTAAACTTTTTCCGCCGCCCGCAACTTCGCGCTGCGTGCCCGCGGATTGCGATCGATCTCTCTTTCAGTTGCCGTCACCGGCTTCTTCGTTAGCAAACTGATGGAGCCCCGCTTCGCCGCTTCGCGGAAGGCATCTTTTACGATGCGATCCTCCAGCGAATGAAAACTGATCACCACCACGCGTCCTCCTGGCCTTAGAACCCGGGGCGCCGCATCCAGCAGCGCCCGCAGATCGTCCAGTTCACGGTTTACGAAGATTCGGAGGGCCTGAAAGGTTCGGGTCGCTGGATGAATTCGCCTTTGCTCAGAATTCATTGGCCGGGCCGCGGCTGATATGACATCCGCAAGATGTGCGGTAGATCGTATCGGCCGCGACCGGACAATGGCTCTGGCGATTCTCCGCGACCTCCTTTCCTCTCCGAATTCGTAAA
>JBARJF010000047.1:0-24678 GCA_049800135.1 Candidatus Sulfotelmatobacter sp. | reverse complement strand
TTGCAAGAAGCGAGAGAACAGTCATTGCGAGATCAATCTGGCAAATCTACAAGCTCCAGCCGCCCATAAAATCACGAACCAAGTGGACCGAATCGCATCAAAGCACGATTTTTCAGCGTCCTGCTAGCCGTGCTTCTCACCGCCTCAATCGCTGCGCTCGCCCAGGAAGTTAACACCACTGCAAACGGGTCGGCCGATGGGGACGCCGCCGCGCCCCACGGGAGCCAGTGGAAGCGCTCTATCGAATCCGATCTCGTCAGTGAGAAATTCGACGACCTCGACAGCATGGCCAATCGATATCGGGAGGAGAAGTTAAGACTTTCAGGGGGTGAGTGGCGGCTTCGGCTCTTTTACGCTGCCCTCGATCCTCCTCACCAGACCGACCGGGAAGTAAGTGACCAACTCACGCATTTAAATCATTGGGTGCAACAAAGGCCGCAGTCCATCACCGCCCGTGTGGCTCTCGCTGCCGGCATTGTTCGCTGGGCAATGGTCCTCCATCACGGCTTTAACGCGGCGACCGCTCCTATGGGCCTGTTCGACGAGCGAATCAAGAAGGCGCAGACTGTGCTTGAGGAAGCTGCCAACATCGGCAGCATGTGCCCCCAGTGGTATTCGGAAATGATGACCGTCGGTGCGATCGAGCTGAGGCCCGGGAACGTGCCGAAGGCTGACGCTGCTGCTCGCATGAAGGATCTCTTTGATCGAGGCGTCCAGCTCGAGCCTGGTTATTTCTACCTCTACATTCAGTACGCTAAGTTCCTGCTAATACCCCTTCCGGAGCCTGGCCCCAGTTTACCCATGTCGTGGTCGTATGCCGAGCCCCGTGGTTCGGGAGGCTCCCCTGGGGCCGGGGAACCCGATTGCTGTTATTCTGAGTATCTCCAGCGCCTGCGCAAGGCTGCCGCTTTCGCCAAAAGCTCCGCTGATCGCCTTGGCGGTGACGGCGGCGATCTGCTCTATTTCCAGATTGCTGCCGCGCACATAAACTGCGCCCACCAAATGGATTGGAGTCGCATCCAGCGGGGGTATAAAGCCCTGAGAGCGCGGTACGGCATTTCCCACCGCACCATGAACGAACTAGCTCTTATGGCCTACACGTTGCGCGATGCCACGGTCGCCCGCCAGCAATTCGCGCTGATCGGCGACAACTGGTCGAGTGACGTGTGGGGGAATCGCAAACTCTTCCGTCGTGCCCGCAAATGGTGCTCGGCTGGTTCTTCCTGAGCTAAACCCACGCCGGATTGTGGGGTGACCGGATGGTTGGTGTAACATCCCGATCTCTAACAATGTCGGCGGTGTCAAGCATTTTTCGAGCACACTGCTGCATGCGCACTCTAAGAGGAGCGCCATTTCGCTCTCGTAGTGGGTTTGCGCTTTCCAACCTTGGGCTCGCTTCTAATCGTCGGGGTCAGGAACTCGGTCCGACCCAGCCATCTCTTCGATCACCTACTGCGATCATGATTACGTGTTCAGACTCCCCTGTGATGGGGAGCGGGATGCCCAATCATTACGTCGGTGATTTACTGCACACCATCGGGATTTCCGGGCTCTCCCGCGTGCGAACCGAGCTTCTGCCACTGGCCGTAGTCCCGGCTCTGACGCCACATCCAGTACAGATGCACCGCCAGTTTCCGGGCCATCGCAACCTTGGCGATCTTCCGACCACGTCTCATGGCGAGGTGGAAAAACTTGCTGCGCCACTCCGCTTGGCTACGTACCGTGACTTGCGCCGCTTCCACCAGCAGAAAGCGCAGCAGCACGTTGCCCTGTTTGCTGATGTGTCCAAGTCGACGACGATCTCCGCTGGACTCTTCCGTCGGAACCAGACCTACATAGCTGGCGATCTGTTTGCCGCAGTGAAAGCGTTCGGGAGTTCCAACCACCAACTCGAACGCCAGTGCCGTCAGCGGACCGACTCCGGGATGCGTCATCAACCGCCGCGTTATCGGACGCTTCTCCACTTCTTCTTCTAACGCCCGCGTCAGTTCCTGGATCTTCGGCGTGAGTTGGTCGAGTAAGTCGAGCAAGTCCTGGCGTCGCCGTGTGGCCCAGGGAGCCAACCCGATCGACTCCAGTTCCTTGCGGCCGGCTGGTCGCCACAGCGCCTTCTTGCGTCGCAAGCCTTCGTTGAGCGCGACCACATGCAACTGATTCATCACTCGCGTGCGCATCTGCACCAAACGATGTCGATGCCACAGCAGTTGCCGCAGATCACGATTGGCCGCGTCCGGCACCCAGATCCGCGGAAAGCGGTCCTCCAGCAGCAACCGCAACAACAGCTGCGCATCTTGTCGATCCGTCTTCTGCTTGCGCACTCGCTTGGTGCGGATCTCGGCGGCGTCCCCGATCCACAATTCAAACTGCAAATCCCGCAGCAACCGCTCGAACCAGCGTGCGTGCCCGCTGGCTTCCATCCCCGCTCGCACGTTCTGTCCCCGGAGGGTGCGATAAAACTGCTCGGCTTCTTCGCGGTGGGTTAGTCGCCGTTCGCCGCACTCCCCGGTTTCTGTGTCCACAAAGGCAATTTGCTGAAAGCTCGGATGATAGTCACAACCTATAATCAGCATGTTCGGCTCCTTTCCTCCGAGCCCTTTGGTTGTTAGCGCTTCCAAAGTTTACTCGGACCTGGGAGCCGACATTGTTATGGAATCATCACACTCACTGGCCGCGCCCGGCGGGTTTTTACAGTACGTACATCCGTAGCATCCACCAGACAAGGAATATCGCGACGATGGCCCCGGCGATGTGAACTATCCAGTCACCAACTGTTTTCGGTTTTCCAAAATTGAACATTCAGCGATGGTAGCAGGCCCCGCGCAGGTTGAGCTGACGTAACGTCCAAATTTCACTCACCCTGCGATTCGCGCCGTGGGCATCCGGGGTATCCTGCCAGACTCGTTTGCGCCCGCGCCGCCGCTGTGCTAACGTCCCATTAATTTCGAGAGAACACATCGAGATCAAGGTTTCCCCAAGGAGACGCTCATGGTCGGCATCATCATTCTGGTAATCCTGGTCGTCATCGCCGTCGTGCTCGTCGGCATGTACAACAGCCTGGTGCAGCTGCGCGTGCGCTGCGACTCGGCCTGGTCCGATATTGACGTGCAGCTCAAGCGCCGCCACGACCTCATCCCCAACCTGGTCGAAACCGTCAAAGGCTATGCCGCGCACGAAAAAGGCACGTTCGAAGACGTAACCAAATACCGCTCCCAGGCCATGCAGGCCACCACGCCGGAAGCCAAGGCCGTGGCCGAGAATCAGCTTACCGGCGCGCTCAAGAGCCTGTTCGCCGTGGCCGAAAATTATCCCGACTTGAAGGCCTCGGAACAATTCACCCAGTTGCAGCAATCGCTCAGCCAGACCGAAGATTCCATCCAGAATGCGCGCCGCTACTATAACGCGGTGGTGCGCGACCTGAATACGAAGATTCAGGTCTTCCCCACCAACCTTCTCGCCGGCATGTATGGCTTCACCCCGCGCCAGTACTTCGAAACCGGCGAAGCCGACCGCGAGCCGGTCGCCGTAAAGTTCTGATCCTATGATCGGGACCATAAATCATGACCAGCGCATCCGGCGCATAAACGGACGCCCGACCCCGGCCAGCCCGGGAACCCCGGCAGTAACGCGGAAGAGCGGCGCTTCAGCGCCGCGTAAAACTCCCACCACCGGTGCGGGCTTTAGCTCCCGTGGTCGCACTTGGGGATTTCCCTCACCACCCCGACCGCTCCTGCTCGTCGTCGCGGCCGTTCTCGCTCTCGCCTCTCCGCTCTTCGCGAAATCCTGGCGCGTCTCCAATTTTCAGGACACGATCACCGTCAACTCCGATGGCAGCGCTCTGGTCAACGAAGCCATCACCCTCGACTTCGTTGGCGAGTGGCACGGCATTCACCGCACCATCCCTATCGAATATCCCGGACCGAACGGCAGCAACTATCAACTCTTCCTGAATGTCACCAGCGTCACCGAAAACGGCGTCAAACTCAAATACGATTCCTCGACTTCCGGCGGCTATCGCGATCTCAAAATTTACCTTCCCGACGCAGTCGACGCCACCCGCACCGTCGAGATTGCCTACCGCGTGCGCAACGGCACGCGTTTTTTCGACAGCTACGACGAGTTCTATTGGAACGTAACCGGCAACGACTGGCCCGTGCCCATCGACCACGCCACCGCCACCGTGCACTTCCCCGCCGCCGCCGCCGGATCGCTGCGCGCCCAGGCGTTCACCGGCGTCTACGGCTCAACCGAGCAGGATGCGACCGCGAAAGTGGATGGCTCCGACGCCGGGTTCGAAACCAATCATCCGCTGCCCATGCGCGGCGGCCTCACCATTGATGTCTACATTCCCAAAGGCATTCTCATCCCGCCCAGCGGGCTGACCAAACTGTTCTGGTTCATCGGCGGCAACCCGGCGGTATTTCTGCCGCTGGCCACTTTCGTGGCCATGTTCGCGCTCTGGTGGTACGCCGGCCGCGACCCCAACCCTGGCATGTCGGTTGCGCCCATGTATGAGCCGCCGGCCGGGCTCTCTCCCGCGGAAGCCGGAACCTTGCTCGATGACCGCATTCATCCCCGCGATATTACATCGACCATCGTCGATCTTGCCGTGCGCGGTTATATCAAGATCGAGCAGACCAATGACCAGGGCGTCGTGTTCAGCCACAAGGACTACATTTTTCATCTGCTCAGGCCGCGCCCCGACTGGCGCGTCCTGGCTCCGCACGAGCAGCTCATGCTCGAAAGCATTTTCGCGGACGGCGCCACTGACACCCGCCTATCCAGCCTGAAAAACCGCTTCTACACCGCCGTCCCCGTCATCCGCGAAGATATTATGTCGGCGCTGAAGTTGAAAGGCATTTACACCCTCGACCCCGAGTCGGCCAACGCCTACAGCCTCGCGGCCGCGGTCTGCATCCTCATCCCGTTCGCCGTACTGCAATACCTGGGCTGGGCCGATTTTTTCAGTTCCGCTCTCGTGCTCATCGTGAGCCTGCTGATCGCCGCCGCCATCTGGTGGCTTTTTGCCAGCGAGATGACGGCCAAGACTCTCAAGGGAGCGCGAATCCACATTGCGGTGCTGGGATTTCAGGAATTCATGAATCGTGTCGACGCCGACCGGTTGAAGACCATGCCGCCCGACACCTTTGAAAAGTTTCTTCCTTATGCCATGGCTCTGGGCGTGGAACATCACTGGGCGCAGGCTTTCGCCGGCATCGTAAAAGATCCGCCAAGCTGGTACGCCGCGCCCGCCGGCTTTGGATCCGGCATGCTGTTCGATGCCGTTCTTTTTTCCTCGGCGATGCACGGCATGGCCACGGATATGCACCAGGTGTTCGTCTCCGCTCCTCGCGCCAGTTCCGGCGGATCGGGATTCGGCGGCGGCTTCGGCGGCGGCGGAGGATTCTCCGGCGGCGGCTTCGGTGGCGGTGGCGGCGGCGCGTTCTAACCACGCGCATTCGCGTAGCAAACACTGGCGAAGAGCGCACGCACTAGCGAAGAAAGAATGGTGCGCCCGGAGAGACTCGAACTCCCAACCCTCTGCTTCGAAGGCAGATGCTCTATCCACTTGAGCTACAGGCGCGCGGGATTATTTTACGGCAAAATTCTGGTGGTTGGGACTGGGCGGCACGTGGGGCTGGACGTGGGGGCACCTTGGGGCGGCTCGACTTGGGGCTGGGACCTGGGGCTGGGACCTGGGGCTGCGACTTGGGGCTGCGACTTGGGGCTGCGACTTGGGGTCGGGCGTCGTGGCTGGGACGTGGGAGCCGGCTCGCACTATGGCATGGACTCGACATCACGATCGATATGCGGGGGTGCGCTGTCGATGCTCAGGCGCTGTACCCGGCACCTGAGGGAGCGGGGTCTTCGTGCCGACCGGGAGAGCACCATTGGTGAATAGTGCAGGTTTGCTGAGCTGGTGCGAGCGCGTTGAGTTGCGGCCCGCGGGGGATGAGGAACAGAGCGCGGACCGCTAATGGCACTTCGACGAGGCTGAACGCGGCGCCGCCCGCATTCCCGAAGGCTTCGCGCAGCGGGCGAAGCTTTCCCGCCAACCATTCATGACTCGCGACCCTAAGCGCTGACAGTCCGCGCGCTGGGCTTGGTGGCAAGCAACTGGCGCAGGACGTACTGGAGTATGCCGCCGTTGGCGTAGTAGAGGGCTTCCTGCGGGGTGTCGATGCGTACCAGGGCGTCGAACTCTATGATTTTGCCGTTGGCCGCAGCGCGGACCTTTACCGTGCGTCCGGCGGCGAAGTGTTCGACCACTTCGCGGATGCCGGTGATCTCGAAGACTTCCTCGCCGGTCAACTTGAGCGATTCGGCGTTTTCTCCCGCTGGAACTTGAAGAGGCAAAACTCCCATGCCGACCAGGTTGGAGCGGTGAATGCGCTCGTAGCTTTCCGCGATTACGGCTTCGACACCGAGCAGGCGCGGGCCCTTCGCGGCCCAGTCGCGGGAGGAACCGGAGCCGTATTCCTTGCCGGCGAGAATGATCAGCGGCGTGCCTTCGGCCTGATATTTCCGGGAAGCGTCGAAGATCGACATCTCCTGGCTGGTGGGCAGGTGGCGGGTAAATCCGCCTTCCACGTTGACCAGTTTGTTGCGCAGGCGGACGTTGGCGAAAGTGCCGCGGACCATGACTTCGTGATTGCCGCGGCGCGAGCCGTACGAGTTGAAGTCGGCGGGCTTGACGCCGTGCTCTTGCAAGTATTTTCCGGCGGGGCTGTCTTTCTTGATGGAGCCGGCGGGAGAGATGTGGTCGGTGGTCACGCTGTCGCCGAGCAGGGCGAGCACGCGCGCGTGCTTGATCTCTTCGACGGGCGAAGGCTTGAGCTTCATGTCGTCAAAGTAAGGCGCGCGGCGGATGTAGGTGGAATCTTTCTCCCAGGCGTAGGTCTGGCCCTGGGGAACATCGAGGCTGCGCCAGCGCTCGTCGCCCTGGAAAACTTCGGCGTAGCTCCGGGTGAACATTTGGGAAGTAACGGACTGCTGAATGGCCTCTTCGACTTCGCGCTGGGTGGGCCAGAGGTCAGCGAGGTAGACGGGCATGCCGTCTTTGCCTTTGCCGATGGCGTCTTTGCGGAGATCGGTATCGATGCGACCGGCGAGGGCGAAAGCGACGACGAGGGGAGGCGACATTAAATAGTTGGCGCGGACTTCGGAGTTGATGCGGCCTTCGAAGTTGCGATTGCCGGAAAGCACCGAGGCGACAACCAGATCTTTTTCGTCGATGGCCTTGGAGACTTCTTCGGGCAGCGGGCCGGAGTTGCCGATGCAGGTGGTGCAGCCGTAACCGACAATGTGGAATTTCAGTTTCTCCAGATAGGGAGTGAGGCCCGCATTCTCCAAGTAATCGCGAACGACTTTCGATCCGGGCGCGAGCGAAGTTTTCACCCAGGGCGGGACTTGCAAACCTTTTTCGACGGCTTTTTTGGCGAGCAATCCGGCACCGATCATTACGGAAGGATTCGAGGTGTTGGTGCAGGAGGTAATGGCGGCGATGACCACGCTGCCGTGCTGCAGCGCGCTTCGCACATCCTGGGGCACGTGCTCGTGGACGTTGGGATCTTCGACACCGATGGCGCCGGGGCTGCCGCCTTCCTGCTCCCAACGGGCGGAGTTGGCCGCGGCGGTGACCGTTTTGGTCCCGGCTTTGGGCTTGATGAGCGAAGGCAAAGCTTTTTGGAATGACTCGGCGGCTTGCGAGAGGGTGACGCGGTCTTGCGGGCGCCTGGGGCCGGCGAGGCTGGGCTCGACGGTCGCGAGATCAAGGCTGAGGAGTTCGGAATATTCGGCTTCGGGCGTTTTCTCGTCGTGGAAAAGTCCCTGCTCGCGGCTGTAGGCCTCGACCAGGGCGATTTGCTCGGCGCCGCGGCCGGTGAGCTTCAGATACTTCAGGCTTTCTTTATCCACCGGAAAGATTCCGCAGGTGGCGCCGTACTCGGGCGACATGTTGGCGATGGTGGCGCGGTCGGCGAGAGGAAGATCGCGCAGTCCGGGGCCGAAGTATTCGACAAATTTTCCGACGACACCGTGCCGGCGCAGCATCTCGGTAATGGTGAGGACGAGATCGGTGGCAGTAGCGCCTTCGCGCAAACGGCCGGTGAGTTTGACGCCGACGACAAGCGGAATGAGCATGGAAACGGGCTGGCCGAGCATGGCGGCTTCAGCTTCAATGCCACCGACTCCCCAGCCGAGCACGCCGAGCCCATTGATCATGGTGGTGTGGCTATCGGTGCCGACCAAGGTGTCGGGATAGGCGGCGCGCCCGCCCTGGGACTGGCTTACGAAGATGACGCGGGCGAGATATTCGAGATTGACCTGGTGGACGATGCCGGTGTCGGGAGGGACGATGGCGAGGTTGCGGAAACCGGTCTGGCCCCAGCGCAGAAAAGAATAGCGTTCTTTGTTGCGCTGGAACTCGAGCAAGGCATTTACGTCGAAGGCGCTGGCGGTGCCGAACTCGTCGACCTGGACGGAGTGGTCGATGACGAGTTCGACGGGCTGCAGAGGATTGATGAGGGCAGGGTCGCCGCCCAGTTCCTTCATGGCGTCGCGCATGGCGGCGAGGTCGACGACGCAGGGAACGCCGGTGAAATCCTGGAGCAGGACGCGGCTGGGAGTGAAGGCGATTTCCTGGTCGGGCTTGGAATGCTTGTTCCAGGCGGCCATGGAGCGCACGTCTTCTTTTTTCACATTGCGGCCGTCTTCGGTGCGCAGCAGGTTCTCGAGCAGGATGCGCAGGGAATAGGGGAGATGCCGGGTGGAGATGCCTTGCTGGTCGAGAGCATCGAGGCGGTAGATTTCATATTCCAGGTTGCCGACTTTCAGGGTGGAGCGGGCGTTGAAACTGTTCAGCGACATGATGGCCTTCCCGATGAATGCAAGTATCTCAACCCGTAAGTTTAGCCGTTCTGGCGGAGATTGCGTAGAGAGGAATCGAACGAGGGGGTTCAGCGGGCGGCGATCCAGGCCTGGTAGGCGACGACTGTCATCATGAACAGGAGGTAGAGGCGGAGGGCCCAGAGGACCAGTAGTTCCGGGCCTTTGAGGCGACGGCGGGGGATGGGATGTTTTTTGGCGTTGGCAAGCTGATCGTGTTCGAGGGAAGACAGGACCCAGGTTTGATCGGAGGGCGAGGGTTGTGGTTTCTTGATCACGAAATTTATTCTCCCAATTCAGAAACGACTATACGGTTGGGAAGCTTCCTCAGGGGCTAAAGCCCATCTCATCTGCGAGGTTTTGGCGGCACGACTGAAGTCGTGCCCTTCCCGAACTCTCGACGCGACTGAAGCTGCGCTCTTTCAAAGTTTCCGGCTTCGGCATCTAGGTTCCTCCCAGAGCGGCGAAGATATTGGGGGCGATGATGCTGATGCCGAAGAGTATGCCGGCGGTGGTCAGGATAAATACTACGGCGGTGGCCAGAAGGTTTGCCCAAAGCGGACTGACCAGGCTGCCCATGATTTCCTTGTCATTTACCAGCATGAAGAGGAAGACCAGGGCGGGGGGCATGGCCAGAACCGCGACCACGTTGACCAAGAGAACGACGTAGACCAGCGGCAGGCCGGGGATGAGGACGATGGCGGCGGCGGCCACGGCGCACAGAGTGAGAACCGCGTAAAACGATTTGCCTTGTCCCATAGGCAGATTCAGGCTGTGGGGTTTGTGGGTTACTTCTCCGAAGGCGTAGGCGGAAGAAGTTGAAATGGTGATGGCGGCTACGATGCCGGCTTCGACCATGCCCAGGGCAAACAGCGAGGCGCCGAAGCAGCCGATCAGAGGCTGCAGAGCCTCGGCGAACTCGGCTGCCTGGTAATTGCCGGCCGTCATCTGATGGGCGAACAGAGGGGCGGTTGCGAGGATGGTGGCGATGGCGGCGGCGGTGGCCAGCGCGGCGCCCAGCACGGTGTCGATGCGGCCGAAGCGGATATCCTTGGTGGTCATTCCTTTGTCGACGGTGGCGCTCTGCTGAAAAAAGAGCATCCAGGGAGTGACGGTGGCGCCGATGTTGCTGAGGAGGATCAGGAGAACATCTTTATTGAAGCCGGGGAGGGGCTGCCAGGTGATGAAGGCGTGGCCCACAGAGCGCCAATGGGGATGAGTCATGAGCGCGACGGGAATGAAGATCAGATTGAACAGGGCGGCGGCGAGAGTGATGCGTTCCCAGGTCCAATAGCGGTGGCTCATGAGCGCGCCGTAGAGGATGACGAGGGCGATGAGAATCGCCAGCCAGGGAGGAACACCGAAGAAGCCGAGGCCGGCGCGGACAGCGATGAATTCGGTGATGAGGGTGAGGAAGTTTCCGATGCCGAGGTCGATCATGGAGAACCATCCCCAGAAGGGGCCGAAGCGCTCGAAGATGAGCTCGGCGTGGCCGCGGTGGGTAGCGGCGCCGAGGCGGACGGTCATTTCCTGGACGACGATTGCCATGCAAAAGGTGAGGGCCACGAAGGGAATGAAAAAACCGATGCCGAACTTGGCACCGGTGGCCGCGTAGGAGAGCATGCTGGGGCCGTCGTTCTCTCCCAGCATGACCAGGACGCCGGGGCCGACCAGCAGCCAGAGCAGGCGGGCGCGGGAGGAAAGACCGCGATGAGAACGGGCTTCTGAAACCCGGACGCGATCATGGGCGCGATCGACGTCTTCGTGAGTAATGATTAAGGCTTCGTCTTCGGTTTGGGCGGCGGGCGGCTTCATCGGTTGAGGTTCGGAGCGCTTTAGGGGGTCGACGTTAATCTCCGGCGATGGGTCCGACGGGGGACGGACTCGGCGGGATTAGCGCAAGTATACACGATTGAATAAACCATGGTTAACAAGAGAGCAGGCTAGCGGGCGGGGCGCTGGTCGGCGGGAGAAACCCAGACGCGTTCGGCGGCGGCGCGGCCCAGGGAGATGGCGCCGGCGGTGGTGGATAAAGTGAGGGTCTGGTCGTAATTGCGTTCGAGGATGCGGAGTTTCGAGCCGGGACGGATGCCGCGGGCTTCGAGGAATTCCAGGAGGCGGCGGTCGCGCTCATAGATTCCGCTGACCGCGTAGGCGGAACCGGTGGAAGCATCGGCGAGCAGAAGCAGGCCGCGACGGCGGCGGCTGGCGGGACTTTCCATTTCGCTGAGGTTGCCGTGGGGACAAATGCCTCCCTTGCCGAGCTTGGCGAGGAGTTTCGATTCGAAGTCGGGCGAGACGGCGTGCTCGAGTCTTTCGGCTTCGTCGTGGACCTTCCACCACTCCATGCCGAAAAGCTCGGCTAACATGCGTTCGATGAGATGGTGGCGGAGGGTGAGCTTGCGGGCGATCTTGCGGCCGGCGGCGGTGAGGCGCACGTGCCCGTTGGCTTGAACGCGAACCAGACCGTCTTTTTTGAGGCGGCGCAGGGCCATGGTGACGGCGGGGGCCGAGACTTTGAGCCAGTCGGCGAGCCGAGCCGAGATGACGGATTCGCCTTCACTCTCGGCCTCGAGGATGGCTTTGAGATAGTCTTCCTTGGAGACGGTAATCATCTGGGAGGATTATACGATGGAGTTAAGTCTGGTTAACTTGATTCACCACGGAGGCAGGGAGAAATCATGGTGTTACGTGGCCGGGCGTGGGCTCTGGGGGAACTGCGCGTGAGATCCGTGGCTCCGCCTGAGCGAGCGCTTCGTTCAGGGTTGATGACATGGAGATATATCTTTAAAAGCGAGTTTACATTTGGCATAGAGCGCCGGCGTTTGACAGGTTTCCTGCTCTGACCCTAACCTTGAGTTTCTCCGGCTATGAAAGTTCTGGTTCTTGGCAGCGGCGGACGCGAGCACGCGTTGGTAGGGAAGCTGCGGCAATCGTCGCGCGTTTCGCGGGTCTATTGTGCTCCAGGAAACGGCGGCATTGCGGATGAGGCGGAATGCGTGCCGGTTGATCTGAAGAACATTGACTCAATCGTGGCGGTGGGACAGCAAGCGCAGGCGGATCTGACGGTGGTGGGTCCTGAGTTGCCGCTGACGTTGGGGGTGGTGGATGAGTTCACGAGGCGGGGGTGGCCGGTTTTCGGTCCAACGAAGGCCGCGGCGCAACTGGAATCGAGCAAGAGTTTCGCCAAGGAATTTATGCAGCGGCATCGGATTCCCACGGCTGCCTATGCGATTTGTGATTCGGTCGAGGAGGTGCGCGCGGCTTTAGCGCACTTTCACGCTCCGGTGGTGGTAAAAGCCGATGGACTGGCGGCCGGCAAGGGCGTAGTGATCGCGGCCAGCAAGGAAGAAGCGGCGCGCGTGGCGGCGGAAATGTTCAGCGGCAAGATGGTGGGAGAGGCGGGCGCGCGGGTGGTTCTGGAGGAATGTTTGACGGGCGAGGAACTTTCGTTTCTGGTGCTGAGCGACGGGGAACGGGTTGCACCGCTGGTGGCGGCGCAGGACCACAAGCGCGTGGGCGATGGGGATACCGGTCCGAATACCGGAGGGATGGGCGCGTATTCGACTGCCGATCTGGTTGACGACAAGATGCGCGACTGGCTGCTGCATCACATTGCCGAGCCCGTAGTTGCGGGCATGAAGACGGAGGGCGCGGAATATAAGGGCGTACTTTACTGCGGGCTGATGATGACGGCGCGCGGTCCGATGGTACTGGAGTTCAATTGCCGGTTTGGCGACCCGGAGACGCAGCCGATCGTGATGCGGCTGGAGAGCGATCTGGTGGATGCGCTGGAAGCTTCGATTGCGGGCCGGGTCAGCGAGGGTGATTTCAAGTGGTCAGCGGATGCAGCGGTGTGCGTGGTGATGGCTTCGGGAGGATATCCAGGGACATATGACGTGGGGAAGAGGATCACGGGACTTGACGATGCTGGGGCAATCGATGGAGTGAAGGTATTTCACGCTGGAACTTCGAAGCGCGATGGAGAGTTCTATACCGCGGGTGGGCGGGTGCTTGGGGTTTCGGCGCGGGCGGCTGATTTGGAGACGGCGGTTTCGAAAGCGTATGAGGCCTGCGGGAAGATTCATTTTGACGGCGCGCATTATCGGAAGGACATTGCGAACAGAGCGTTCAGAAAGTAGCTTAAAGTGACTTTATTTAGTATCGCCTTCCTGATCTTGGCCCTCCTGTTACTCGTGAGCGGGATTGCGATTGTGTTTGTCTACTTTCCTCGCTGGTTGATGCATCGCCGCCGATTGACGCCCAGAGAAAAATTAATTGCTTGGTTCGCCTTAATAGGTTTGGTCATTCCAATTGTGTTTATAGGTAGGTATGCAGTCACACGTACGGAATTTGTGACAGAAGCAATGTTTGTTTGGCCTGCGGCATTGATTCTGACGGATCTGACGGGTCGCCCTTCGAACTTTGCGATTGTTGCGAATTTAAGCCTCGCTGTCGTTGCCAATGTCGGGTTGTACGGTTGGCTCGGGGCGTTTGTAGCTTGGGTACGAAAGAAATCCAACAGCAAAACTTAGGAGGCATAATTCGTGGCAAAGCTACTGGTGTCGATTGTGATGGGGAGTGATTCTGACCTTGAGATTATGCGCGAGGCTGGGAAGGCGCTGGAGGAATTCGGGATCGCTTATGAGATCGACGTTACTTCGGCGCACCGGTCGCCGGAGCGCACGGCCGATTTCGCGCGGAAGGCGGCGGGGCGGGGGATTCAGGTAATCATCGCGGGGGCTGGAGGGGCGGCGCACCTAGCGGGAGTGATTGCGGCCCACACGACTTTGCCAGTGATTGGCGTGCCGATTCCTTCGACGGCGCTGCAGGGGATGGATTCTCTGCTGGCTACGGTACAGATGCCGGCGGGAATTCCAGTGGCGACAGTGGCGATCGGGAAACCGGGGGCGACGAATGCCGGGATCCTTGCGGCGCAGATGATTGCGCTAAGGGATGCTTCTGTTGCTGAGAAGCTTGTCTCTCACAAGGAGAAGCTGGCTCGCGGGGTGGAGGAGAAGTCGAGGAAGTTGAGAGAGCAAAGAAGTCAAAATCCCCACCCTGTCGCATAGAACGCGACAAGGATGGGGCACCCGCCCGTGATGGTGCCGCACCTCGCTGCGCTCGGCGGGACGGACGAATGCGTCCGTCCCCGCACACGCATTGAAAAAACTACAGCTTCAATCCCTTTAGGTACTCGCGGAATGGGTTCCCCAGGTCTTCGCGTTTGAGGGCGAACTCCACCGTGGCTTTGAGGAAGCCTAGTTTGTCTCCGGTGTCGTGGCGGCGGCCTTCGTAGACGTAGGCGTACATCTTTTCTTTTTGCAGGAGCAGGCGCATGCCGTCAGTTAGCTGCAGCTCGCCTCCGGCACCGGCTTTAGTGTTGGCGAGGCAATCGAAAATTGCGGGCGTGAGAATGTAACGGCCGATGATGGCGAGGTTTGAGGGGGCGTCTTCGGGCTTGGGCTTCTCGACCATGTTCTTGATTTCGAAGAGGCGCTTACCGAAGCGTTTCTCTTCGACAGGCTTTACGTCGAGAACGCCGTAGGAAGAAATCATTTTCCCTTCGATGATCTGCGTGGCGAGGACGGAGCACTGCTTCTGGTTAAAAACTTCTACCATTTGCTTGAGGCAGGGAACCTCGGCGTCGATTACGTCATCGGCGAGGAGCACGGCGAAGGGCTCGTTGCCCACGAGTTCGCGAGCCATGAGCACGGCGTGGCCGAGGCCGAGGGCTTCTTTCTGGCGGACGTAGGCGACGTGAATCATGTCGGAGATGTTGCGGACGATCTTCAGCAGGTCGAGCTTTTTGCGGTCTTCGAGCATTCTTTCGAGTTCGTAGCTGACGTCGAAGTGGTCTTCGATGGCCTGCTTGCCGCGGCCGGTGATGATGAGGATCTGGTCGCAACCGGAGGCCATGGCCTCTTCCACGCCGTATTGAATGATGGGTTTATCCACCAGGGGCAGCATTTCTTTGGGCTGGGCCTTGGTTGCGGGCAGGAAGCGGGTGCCGAGGCCGGCTGCGGGAAAAACGGCTTTGCGGACTTTCATGGGCATAGGCAGGTCGTGATCGTAATCGTTGGCGGTGCGATTTCGGGCGCCGGACAATTGTACCTGCTGGGGTTTGAGGGTGGCGACCTCGGCGGCTAAAGCCGCTGTTAATTTCCCTGGCGCTTACGGCGCGGCTAGAAGCCGCGCCCTTTCAAAGCAGCGCCTGTCCGGCGGATCGAACCTCTGATGCTGCTTCCGCATTTGCCAGTTGCTCCAATACGGTGCGCAGGGCGCGGAGGACTTCTTCTGCTGTGGTTGCCTTCAAAACAAATTTCAGCATGCCGTCTGGGGTGAACTGGGCGCCGCGCTGGGCGGAGACGAAACGGGCTAACTGCTCGGGGTCGACGGTCGCATCCTGGCGGAACTTTAATGTCACGAAGTCGCGTTTGCGCTCGATGGCGTTCACGCCTACTTTCATGCACAACAGTTTTAGCGAGGCGTAGTCGAACAGGTTGCGGACTGCCGGCGGAGGCGGGCCGTAGCGGTCTTTTAATTCCAACCCGACATCGCTCAACTGCGATTCGGTTTCGACCCGGGCCACGCGCTTGTACATCTGCAGACGCTGGTTCTCTTCGGGGACGTAATCGGCGGGGATGCGGATGTTGAGGCCGAGGTTAAGCTGGGTCTCGGCTTCGTCGGGGGCGCCTTCGCCTTTCATTTCGCGGACGGCGCGCTCCAGCATTTGGGTGTAAAGCTCGAAGCCGATGGCTTCGATGTGGCCGCTCTGTTCGCCTCCGAGCATATTGCCAGCGCCGCGGAGTTCGAGATCGAGGGCGGCGATTTTGAATCCCGCGCCTAAATCTGAGAATTCTTTGAGGGCTGCCAGACGGCGGCGGGCGATGGGCGTGAGCTCGATTTCCGGCGGGAGCATCAGATAGGCGTAGGCGCGGCGGTTGGAGCGGCCGACGCGGCCGCGGAGTTGGTAAAGCTCGGAAAGACCGAGGCGGTCGGCGCGGTTGATCAGAATGGTGTTGCAGAGCGGGATGTCGAGGCCGTTTTCGATGATTGTGGTCGAGACCAGGATGTCGGCTTCGTGATGCATGAACTTCAGCATCACTTTTTCGAGTTCGCCTTCTGACATCTGTCCGTGGCCTACGATGATCTTGGCTGGGGGAACCAGCGCCTGAAGTTTCGCAGCAATTTCCCAGATGGTGTCGACGCGGTTGTGGACGAAATAGACCTGGCCGCCGCGCTCGAGTTCCTGCTCGATGGCGGACTGGATTAGCTTTTCGTCCCAACTGGCGACTACGGTTTGTATGGCCATGCGACCTTTGGGCGGAGTTTCGATCACGCTCATGTCGCGCAGGCCGACCAGAGACATGTGCAGGGTGCGCGGGATGGGCGTGGCTGACATGGTGAGCACGTCCACTTGCTTGCGCATCTGCTTGATGCGTTCTTTATGGCGGACACCGAAGCGCTGTTCCTCGTCGACCACGAGCAGGCCGAGATCAGAGAATTTGATGTCTTTCGAGAGAATGCGGTGAGTTCCGATGAGGACATCGACTTTGCCGGCTTCGGTTTTTTGCAGGATTTCCTTCTGCTGTTTGGTCGTACGGAAACGGCTGATCATTTCAACGGCGACGGGAAATGGGGCGAAGCGCTGCTTGAAGGTTTCGAAATGCTGGAAGGCCAGAACGGTGGTCGGGGCGAGCACGGCTACTTGTTTGTTATCGGCGATAGCCTTGAAGGCGGCGCGCATGGCTACTTCGGTTTTGCCGTAGCCGACATCGCCGCACAGCAGGCGATCCATGGGCTGGGAGGACTCCATGTCGCGAATAACGTCTTTTATGGCCTGGGCCTGGTCTTCGGTCTCGTTGAATTCGAAAGCGTCCTCGAATTCGCGGAACCATTCGTTGGCGGGTGGGAAGGCGTGTCCGACGGCCATTTTGCGCTCGGCGTAGAGCTTGAGAAGTTCGTCAGCCATATCTTTCATGGCCTTGCGAACGCGAGCTTTCGTCTTCGACCAGGACTGGGTTCCGAGATGGCTGAGAGCGGGCTTGGCGCCTTCCGAGGAGCGGTACTTCTGCACCAGATCGAGGCGGGTGAGCGGAACGTAGAGGCGGGCGGCTTCGGCGAATTCGAGGAGCATGAATTCGGCGGGGCCGTCGCCATGGTTGATTTCTTTCAGACCTTGATACTGGCCGATGCCGTGCTCCACGTGGACGACGTAGTCGCCGACTTGAAGATCGCGAAAGTCAGAGAGAAAGGCGGAGACTTTGGATTTTGATCGCTGCGGGCGCGAGGCGACAGCATCGGATTCGTCGAAGAGATCGCGCGAGCCGAAGACAGCGAGGTTGGCGTCGGGCAGAAGCACGCCATCGGGAACGTAGGCCGCGGCCAGGGTGGTGGTGAGGACTTCGCCGGCGAAGTAGCTGGTTTCATCGGCGTAGCTTTCGCCGCTGCGGGTGCGGCTTCCGAGACGAAACGAAACGTTGTACTCGGTGAAGACATCGGCCAGGCGCTCGACCTCGCCGGTGTTGGGGACGGCGAAGAGTACGCGTTTGCCGTCGGCGTTGAGCTTTTGCACTTCGGCGAGCATGGCGGGAACCGCGCCATGGAAGCGGGGCGCAGGCTGGGTGAGGAAAGCGATGGCGGAGTTGGCGTCATCGTGCAAGCTCCGGGTGATGCCGAGATGCTCAACATCGGCGCCGGGAAGAGTGGCGATTTTTGTCCACCAGTCGTCAGGCGGGAGGTAGAGATCTTCAGGACGGACCAGATTGCCGACGCCGCTGCGCTCATGAGCTTCTGTGACGCGGGTCCAGAAACGGTCGAATTCCTGCTTGAGCTGATCGGTCTCGTCGAGCAGAACGGAGGCGCGGGGGAGTAAGTCGAAGATGGTGCTGTCGGCGCCGGCGACCGGAGAATAAAACTCCCAGCCGGGAAAAATGTTCACGCCGCCGGCCCGGACGGCGGCTTCGACGATCTGTTCGTTACCGGCAATGCGCCTGCCGCTGAGGCGGGTGTGAATGGCGCCGAGCAGTTGTTCGCTGACCGGCGTTTCGGTGAGCGGAAGCAGGAGGGCTTCATCCACGGGGGTGGAGGATCGTTGCGAGGCGGGATCGAATTTTCGAATAGAGTCGGCTTCATCGCCGAAGAACTCGATGCGCAGGGGACGGTCGGCTTCGGGGGAGTAAACGTCAAGAATGCCGCCTCGCACGGCGTATTGGCCGGGCATTTCGACCACGTCGGTGGAGGCGTAGCCGACGGTATTCAGGTGTGCGAGCAGGGATTCCAGATCGAAGGATTCGCCGCGGCGGATGGTGCGGGCGAGATCGGTGTAGTAATCGCTGGAGCGCAGGCGAATGGCGGTGGCCGCGACCGGCGAGACCACGATGGATGCGGTTCCGGTAGCGATCTTCCACAAG
This sequence comes from Candidatus Sulfotelmatobacter sp., assembly GCA_049800135.1. Taxonomy (GTDB): domain Bacteria; phylum Acidobacteriota; class Terriglobia; order Terriglobales; family Acidobacteriaceae; genus Sulfotelmatobacter. The sequence goes on along the minus strand of JBARJF010000047.1, from coordinate 6,379 downwards.
GCCGTGGCGCGTTCTTCCTGGAGTTCGGGGTGCGGGGAAAGATTCTGATAGGGGAGCACGTCGCGCGCCGGCAAAGAGATGACCGAATCGGGAGCGCAGGCGGCGGTGAGTTCGCAGAAGCCGCGAAGAACAGGAATGAAATCTTCGACACAGCGGTTGTCGTTGACGACAAAGATCAGCGGGCGTCCGGCGGTGCGTTGAAACAGCACGAGCAGCAAGGCTTTCGCGGTAGGAGTGAGACCGGAGACACGAATACGCCCCGTGCCCTCCTTGAGGTGGGAGGCTACACGCGCAAAGGCGGGAAGCTTTTCGACGTCCGTGAAGAGTTCGCGGACGAAGGGAAGAAGCATGCAGGATTATTTTAGCAGGAGTGGCGAGAGTCGGAGGCGGGACCGGCGAGCTTCGCTTTGCCGGTACAGCCCCAAGGGCGGTCTCCACGTGACTCGCACTACCGACGCAGCAGGGGGCGCGTCAAGCACGTGGGGCCGCCGCTGCCGTTGATGCAGAGCTCGCCGCCGGGGAAGGTGCGGAGATCGAATCCGGCCTGGCGGAGGCGGGCGTTGGTCTTTTCGTTTTCAGCAATCGCCAGCAGACGATTGTTGCCCAGAGCCAAGACGTTGCAGGCGAGCGTGTCGCGCTCAGAGGAGTCGATTTCGATGAAGTTGAAGCCATGGGATTTGAGAAGTTCGACGGTTTCTACAGCGAGCCAGGGCAGATCGACGAGAGCGGTGTGGTCGTCGAGGAGACTGACGAGCGACATGAGATGAAGGCATGCGGATGGGCCGGGGCCATAGGGCAGCGGAGCGGAAAGGACGTCCACGGCTTTCGGAGCGAGCAGAGCACGCATCTGCTGGATGCCGGCGACGTTGGTGCGGTAGCCCTGGCCGATGAGCAGGGTCTCGGGATCGAGCCAAACGATGTCGCCAGCTTCGGTGGTGCCAGGAGGCGTGATGATGCCCAGGGTCGAAACGTCGAGGGCCTTGCAGAACGAGTCCTGATGCGGGCCTTCGGCCACGCGGTTCGGTTTGCCGGGACGCATCACGATCACGCCGTAGTCGGTGGGCAGGGATGCATCGTGGGCATAGACGGCGTCGAGAGTCAGGCCGGCATCGGGAGGCAGTTCGATAACCTCAACGCCGGCGGCTTGCAACTCGCGGCAGAGGGCTTCATGCTGCGATTGCGCCGCCTCGAAGTCGGGTGCATGGTGAAAGCCCAGGTCTTGCCAGCGCGCGGCGCGATTCGACTGGTTCCAGCCGGCGCTGCGGGGAGGGCACACCAGCACGCGCTCCAGGGGTCCGACCATGGAATGTCCGTTGAAGTGCGTTTTCGTCGCGGTCTCGGGCATGCCATCCTCCAAAGGTTCTGAAACTGGTGCACCCGGTACGAATCTATATGGGCATTATGGCAAAAGCAACGTGGGAAGGCGCGGTACTGGCCGACAGCGATGCGACGGTAGAGGTGGAAGGCAATCAGTACTTTCCGCCCGACGCGATTCGCAGGGAATATTTCAAGCCGAGCCAAGCGCACAGCGTTTGCCCTTGGAAAGGCACGGCGAGCTATTACGACGTTGAAGTCAACGGGAAATCAAACGCGGGCGCGGCATGGTTTTATCCCGAACCAAAGGCGGCGGCGAAGCAGATCAAGGGATATGTGGCGTTTTGGAAGGGCGTGAAAGTGGAGAAGTAACCGCGTGGGAATGGCGGCTTACAGCAGGACTGAAGCCATGTCCTCTCGAGCAACAAAGTTTGAGGGTTCTTGGCGGACTGCTAGAACTCAACGTGGGCGCGGAATGAAGGCACGAGCACCGGCCCGCGCTCGCGGTTGTAGCCGGGATCGGCAATGTGTTGCAGGCCGGGAGCCAGATAGATACCTCGCCACAGGTGGATCGTGTAGTAGGTTTCGAGAATATTCTCGCGCCCGTAATTGAGCGCGCCATCGCCGAGAAGAAAGCCAAGGCCTCCATTGGCGAGGTAGGTCTGGTGATCCTTGCAAATTGCGTTGGTCACAAAGGCAACGCCGGCGCGGTCCTGCTTGCGATGCCACCAGGCGCCGTTCGCCCCCAATCCTTCAGCAAAAGTTTGATCTACTTCCGTGTAGGCGAAGGATTCGGTCTTGCCGTTATCCCAACCGAAGCGGGCGAAGGCTGTCAGGTTGGGGAGAAGATTCTGCTCGAGGTTGATGCCGAACCCATATTTGCGCGTGATGTGCCAGGGGTGGTCGGTGATCTCGGGAATCGGCGTGAGGCCGGCTTCAAAGTTAGCGACAGCCTGGCGATAGATCCCCATGTTGGCGTAGTTGGTGTAGATCAATAGACGCACCACTCCCGACTTTTTCGGAACCAGGCCGTGACGTAGCTCGTATTCAACGTTCTCCGCGTGGGCCTGCCAAGGCTTCCACACCAGATCGATTCCGTTCGCGACCTTCGGCATTAACACCTCGGCAACACGGAATCCCCAGTTGCAGTCTTCATAATCGGCGATGGCACCGACGGTGTAGCCGCGGGTATCGGCCGCGTAGTCCCAAGCGCCGTTGTTGTCGGTTGTCCAGTTGATGAATTGAAAATGCGTATCGGATCCCACGGAATTCACATCGAAGAAATCCGGCATGCTGAATTTGCCGAAGCGGATTTCCAGGCGGCGGCGCGGCAGTTCGCTGAACAGCGAAAGAAAGCTGCGCTGATTTTCTACTTTATCTTTGCTGAAGGCGAATACTTTGTGAATCATTCCCCGCCCCAGATAGGGCGCTTTGCTTAACAGCGGATTGCGCACGATATCGAGATCAGTGTTACCGGCGAGCCCGAGGCCCGTGCTGAGGGCGGCTCCGCCGGCTTCTTCAATATCAACCAGAAGCTCGGTGGAATCATTGAGCCGCACGCCCGTGTAAAGCGTCATCACGCGCGACGTGGCTTTCTCATAGTTGGGGCTGAGACTGTTTTTGCCGCTGTAAGCGGCGTAGAACGGCGGATGCGTTTGGAAAATGAAATTTGCCTGGCCGGAGAGCCAGAAACGCGCGTCTTGAAAATGGGGAAACATGGCTTCGGTGCCATGGTCCGGTGGCGAATCGGCCAGGTTGGCGGCGGCTGCGTCCGGCGGGGGGGCGGCTTGGGATTTCGTCGCAGAGGGGGTGTCCGGCAGTTGCGCCACTGCCGGCGCCACCAAACCAACGGCGGCGGACCAAAACGCAATCAGCAGCAATCGCGCAGCGAGTTGCACGAGTTGGGCTTGCCTTTTCATTCTCAGTCAACGCAAATATTCGAGGAAAGGGACTACGGTTTCGCGACATCAAGCTCGGAGTATTACAGATAAACTTGAGCATTCCCCTGTCTCTTGCTTTTATAGCATACCCCCGTATAGTATCATCCAGTGAAGAATACACGAGGAAGCGGTACAGCTCATACCCTGCGGGAAAAAGAAAAACTTACACTACGAGTGAGGCGCATTCGAGGACAGATTGACGCGATGGAGCGCGCACTCGACGAGGGCAAGGAATGCGGAGAGCTATTGCAACTCATTACTGCCGCGCGCGGGGCCATGAACGGGCTGATGGCCGAACTGCTGGAAGATCACGTCAGATTTCATGTGCTTGATCCATCGCGCAAAATGACCTCTGCGCAGGCGAACGCCACCGATGAATTGATGGGGATCGTACGGTCGTATCTCAAGTGATTAGATTTTCCCGTGGCCATTGCGACGCGCAGTAAAAAATAAAGCAGGACAGCCCGGAGCCCCCGAAGCTGTCCCTGGAACCCTCCCGGTTAGAAGGGCAACTTGATGACTTCAAGTTAGCGTCGCGATGTTGCAAAATGATGGCGAAATCGTGAATATCTGATTAATTTGTCGGCGATAGCGCTGCTATAGTAGTCGCGCGCGGTATTGCCGGTTGACATCTATCTGCCGCGAGAGCCTCGATGCCGTCCACGACATCTCGAAAAGTCGAACAGTCGCGCCGCCTGCAGCAACGCGCCGAAAGCATGATTCCCGGTGGAGTGAACTCGCCGGTGCGGGCTTTCGGTTCAGTTGGCGGCGATCCACCTTTTGTCGTGCGCGGAAAGGGCTCGCATATCTGGGATGCCGACGAAAACGAGTTCATCGATTACGTCGGTTCCTGGGGGCCGCTGATTCTCGGCCACGCCGCGCCAGATGTGCTCGATGCCATCGTGGGCGCGGCCTGCAATGGCACCAGCTTTGGAGCTTCCACACCCGCCGAGGCTGATCTGGCGGAGTTGGTGCTGGCGGCGTTTCCGCCCATGCAGAAGGTTCGTTTCGTGAGTTCGGGAACCGAAGCCACGATGTCGGCGATCCGCCTGGCGCGGGCTTATACGAAGCGCAAGTATATTGTGAAGTTTGAAGGCTGCTACCACGGGCATTCCGATTCTCTGTTGGTGAAGGCGGGTTCGGGAGTGGCGACCCTGGGGATTCCGGGATCGGCGGGTGTTCCCGAGGAATTCACGCAATTCACGCTGGCATTACCCTTCAATGATATTAAGGCGGTCGAATACGCATTCCAGAAATTTAAACACCAGATTGCCTGCGTGATCGTGGAACCGGTGGTGGGAAACATGGGATGCGTTCCTGGCGCGGACGATTATCTGGTTGCTCTGCGCTTGATCACCGAGCGAGAGAGGTCGGTACTGATTTTCGATGAAGTGATGACTGGATTTCGCGTGGCCTTCGGGGGAGCGCAGGAGCTCTACAACATTCGCCCGGACCTGACGACGATGGGGAAGATCATCGGCGGGGGCTTGCCGGTGGGAGCGTACGGTGGTTCCAGCGAGATTATGAATCTGGTGGCGCCGCTGGGACCGATGTATCAGGCGGGCACGCTCTCGGGCAATCCGCTGGCGATGGCGGCGGGATGCGCCATGGTGAAGAATCTGCGCGATCACAAGCAGGAAATTTATCCGCGACTTGAGAAGTTGAGCGCAGCATTGGTCGAGGGCGTCGCTGCTGCCGCGAAAGATGCCGGCGTACCTCTCTGTTACAACCGCGTGGGTTCGATGTTTACCTGGTTTTTTACGCCAGGGCCGGTGACCGATTGGGATTCGGCCTCGAGATCGGACACTAAAGCGTTCGGCCGCTTCTTTCGCAGCATGCTCGACAGTGGAGTGTATCTGCCGCCGTCACAGTTCGAGGCGGCGTTCTTGAGTGCGACGCACACGGAGGAAGACGTTCAGCAGACAATTGCGGCGGCAAAGCAGGCGTTTGCGAAGCCGTAGGTTTTCATGTGTGGGAAGGCAATACGGTCCAGATATCGGGGTCCTCGGTCCCCAGCACCCACGAACAAAAACCCTGCAGGTTATGATCGCGCACTAAATTCAGGCGCTCCTGGAATCCACGCTTGTCGGTATAGAAGACCCACTCGCGTGCGTCGTCCCGGTAAAAATAGAACCAAGCCGTGCGATCGACCGGGTCCCACTCGGGATGCGGATGGTAGGCGGCCACATATTGATCGACCTCCTGCTGTCCGATGTAGTCGGCGCTGGGGTTCGGCTTATTGTCCTTGCCCGGATCTCCAGCGAACCAATGATAGCCATAAAGCGGAATGCCTAGCGACAACTTCTCTTTAGGAACGAACTGCAGCGCGTATTCCAGCTGCCGCACTGTCCAGGGGTAGCCGGCGACCGGTCCGGGCTCTGTCCATCGCGTGTGTTGATCGTAGGTCATCAGGCAAATCAGGTCGGCGGACTGGGCCAAGGCTTTTAGATCGTATGCGCCACGCCAGTTGGCATACAACCAGCGCGAGAAACCGCTTTCCCCGGGGGAGCCGGGAGCGTTGGGCACGGTGGCGATGGTAAGTTGCAGGCCTTGCTTGTGCAGCGCCGCCGCCGCTTCGGCAACAAACTCCGAGAGCAGATCGCGATCGGTCCACAGCACATTCTCGAAGTCGATTTGAAAGCCGGTATAACCGTGCTTCTTGCACTCGCTGAGCATCGAGCCGATTAAGGCGGTACGCGCCGCCGGAGTTGCAAAGAGCTGGTGCAGTTCCGCCTGGGCGGTGGTGGCGACGATGGGCATGACCGGAACATGGTGCTGTGCCGCCGTCTGGAGGACATACGGGTTCGGACCGCCCCACATCAGCCCGTTGCCGTCGACGCCGTACCAGGCGGGCACGAGAATGTCGATTTTGTCGGCGTGTTCGGCGAATGACTTGACCGAGTTGGGGTCGTCCGTCATATAGAAAAGCGCCTTGGGTTGCGCTACCGCCATGACGGTAGTCAGAAAAAGAAAAAGAATGACGTGCTTCATCGGGCAACTCCTAGCAGGACGCTGAAAAATCGTGCTTTGATGCGATTCGGTCCACTTGGTTCGTGATTTTATGGGCGGCTGGAGCTTGTAGATTTGCCAGATTGATCTCGCAATGACTGTTCTCTCGCTTCTTG
>JBARJF010000046.1:0-41512 GCA_049800135.1 Candidatus Sulfotelmatobacter sp. | reverse complement strand
CGATCGCCACAACCACGACCCTAAACCTTTCATCTGGACGGCTCGCGCCTCCGATATCCTGGAAAAGGTCAAGCGCGCTCGCCGCACACTGCATAAACGTCAATCTGCATGACGCACTACACTAGTTCTCGACATCGCTGCACGCGCCCGCGAGGCGGAGGCCATGGTGCCTCCGCGAGACGTAGGAGCCGCGACGGAAGTTGTGGCGGTGCCCACGAGTTCTCAGTGTGCCGTATAGGTCAGGGTGTGTCTTGGGTGGCCAGCGATACCTGATTCCCCGACTCGAAGAGCTTGGTCTTGATATAACCTGCTTGAAGCGGGATATTCATCTGCACTTCGCACCTGATGTAGTAATCCCAAATTTGCTTCCAGAGTAGGTCATCCTTATCGAGAACTTCCACCTCCAATCCCAGTTTTTGCGCGGTCGCCGCATCGATGTACTGACCGTGGACTGGGAACAGTTGCTTCGACAGCAGCTTCTCGGCGATGTCTTTGGCTTTTTTGGAGCGTTTCGTCGCCTGAGGGTACTTAGGCTTCAGCATGTACTTGTCGAGCAGGGTTACGGCGGTCTTCTTCGCGAAGCCAATCTGGTTCTCCATTTCGTCGGTGAATGGAATATTTAGGCCGGCAAGCTGCTGGAGGAGCCCAACGGTTGGTTCCTTTTTCTTCAGCGCCTGCGCGATCTGATCCATGAGCTTGTCTCGCGCTTCCACAAAAGCGAATGCTGAAACCCATTGGAAGATACCGGAGACAGCTATCGTCACCTGTGGGTCTATCGGACCGAGCTCGGAACAGTAGCCCATTAGGATCGTGTCGGCTCCTAGCGCGAGCACGGTCGCGGCACTTTTGGCAATATTTGGAACGATCACACGCAATTTGCGATTTTGCCCGGAGAGGTGGGACCTGCACATGTCGACCATTTTTTCGACGATGGTCCCGTCCCCTCCGGGGCTGTGAAGAAGTAAATTTATCTGGTCTGCGCCAGTAACGGAGTTCAGAACTGTTTCTAAGTTGGGGATGTCCGAGGTATGCATTACTGCCCTGGCGTGCCCAAACCGCAAGACGTAGCTTATGAGGCGGTTCGCGCTTCCATAACGTGCTGTGAGTGCAGACTCAATGTCACTGATCAACCTCTGGCGCTTGTGAAATTGATCTATGTTGGCGTTCAGTTCGTTGAGGACCGCCATGTAGATGGGGGTCTTCTGGTACTTCGCGCTCGGATCGGGCGGAGGAAGTGTGGTTGTTGGAGGTGTCGCCCTAGATGCTCCCTGAGAAAAGAGCATACCGCGACATGTTGAGGTGGTCCGTAGCCTCTTAGCTCTCATCGATCGTGCTTGAGCGGCATTTGTCGAGGTTGTTTCTCATACATACAGTACGCGCTGGTTCTAATCGCCCTAGTGTTTCTCCTTGTCGTCTTCGCCTGTGGGGGCGGCTACGCCGAAGCTGGTCTTCCAGTAGTCCTGAACGGCGGGCGGAAGTTTGTCCATGTGCGAGAGGAGGCTGGTGATCTTCCACATGTCCTGCTCGCTTAGAGTTTTTTCCCACGAGGGCATGCCGGTGTAACGGATGCCGGTGCGGATGGTATAGAAGATGTGCCACTCGGGATCGTCGGGCGGATCGGAGACGAGATTGGGAGGGGGTGGGTACAGCGACTTCGCAAGCGTTGCTGGCTTGCGATCGAATGAGCCGTGGCAGACGGCACAATTCATCGTATAGAGCTTCATGCCATCCTCGAAGTTCTGGTCGCTGGGCGGCAAGGGATCGGTGACGTGGGGAGCGTGGCGCTCCATGGACGCGTCGACAGCCGCGTTGGCGATGTGGTGCTCGAAGCGAGGCGGGGCCACATTTGCGGTGGTAGGGCAGAAGCCGAGCATGGCGAAGCCGAGCCCACCGAGGATGAGCACAAGAAGAGTGACGATGACGCCGAGAATGAATTTACCCATGGGTTGCCTCCGGCAGAGACTATTGTGGCAGAAGGAGTGGGTGCGGCGCTAGTTTTTGTGCCTGAGGCCTCCATTCGTTCGGGGACAGCCGAGGTGGCGGTTGTCCACATGTTTCTCTCTCGTCCTCCAAATTCAATATGCTTTCAGTCTGCGCGCTTGGCGGACTACATCGCTCACTTTCGGCAGATAATATTCTTCCTGCGGCGGAGAGAACGGGATGGCTGAGTCCAATCCCGCGATCCGAACGATAGGGCCGTCGAGGTCATCGAAGGCTTCTTCGTTGATGATGGCGGCAACTTCGCCCGCGAGCCCTCCGGTGCGGGAATGCTCGTGCAGGATGATAACTTTATTCGTCTTCTTGACTGTCTGCGCGATGGCGTAGCGATCGAGCGGAGAAACAGTGCGCAGGTCAAGAATCTCAAGATCGATCGCATCTTTACTGAGAACCTCGGCTGCCTCTAATGCAGTGTGCACCATGGCAGCATAAGTAATGATGCTCAGGTCGCGGCCTTCGCGGACTATGTTCGCTTTGCCGATCGGTACTGTGTAATCTTCGGCGGGAACTTCGCCCTTGATGCGGCGATAGAGATATTTGTGCTCGAAGAAGATGCACGGGTTATTGTCGCGGATGGCAGCTTTGATCAGGCCTTTGGCATCGTAAGGCGTGGCCGGGCAAATGACTTTGAGTCCGGGATTGTGAACGAACCACATCTCGGGGTTCTGGGAGTGAAAAGGGCCACCGTGAACGTATCCGCCGCTGGGGCCGCGAAGCACGAGCGGAGCGGGCGCGCCCCAGAGATAATGAGTTTTCGCGACCATATTGCTGATCTGGTTAAAGGCGCAGCCGATAAAGTCCATGAACTGGAACTCGGCGACCGGGCGCATGCCGGTGAGCGACGCTCCGAAGGCCGCACCCACGATGGCGGATTCGGCGATGGGCGTGTCGATGACGCGCTCAGGACCGAAGCGGTCAATGAAGCCGTCGGTGACTTTGAAGGCGCCGCCGTAGATGCCGATGTCTTCGCCGAGGCAGAAGACGGACGGGTCGCGGTCCATTTCTTCCCAGATTCCCTGGCGGATGGCTTCGAGGTAGGTGAGTTGCATAAGATTCTTTGCACGGATTTACAGGGATCAACGCTGATTTTCTATTTCAAATGCACAGCCGCTTCAGTCTGCTTGAACCCGCTTGTTCCCTTCTTCACTTTCGGAATTCCGTACTTCGGCTTGATCTCATGACAGCCGTCTTCGCAGAAGACCCGGCCTTCGGCCGACTCCGGCGTCGGCATCGGCGAGTTCACCGCGATCTCGCGTTCGGCTTCTATAACCCGCTCAACATCTGAAATCAATTCCCCATTTTCTTTCGCCGTCAGCCACTTCTTTTCTTTCACCAGGTAATTCTCAAAGCGCGCAATCGGATCGCGCTTTTTCCAGAAATCGAACATCGGCTTCGGCACATACGCGGCCGCGTCGTGGATGGCGTGGCCTTTCATGCGCATCATCTTGGCTTCGATCATGGTGGGGCCTTCGCCGCGATGGGCGCGCTCGACGGCGTCGCGGGCAGCGTCGTAGACCTGGCAGGCGTCGGTACCGTCAATGATGACTCCCGGGATGCCGTACCCGATGGCGCGTTCGGCGAGATCCTTGCAGCGGTACTGCATTTCCGAGGGCGTTGAATAGGCCCAGAGATTGCTTTCTAGAAAGAGCACGAGGCCGAGATTTTGTACGGCGGCGAAGTTGATGCCTTCGTACGTGACACCGGTGGACTGGCCGCCGTCGCCGATGTAGGTCATGACAGCGAGGTTGCGCCCTTGCAGGCGCGCGCCCAGCGCCACACCCGACATCACGGGAATGAGATCGCCAAGCATCGAAATCGGCGAGACCATGTTGCGCTTTTCGATGTCGCCGAAGTGCGAGGTGCCGTCGCGGCCGCGCGTGGGCGAGTCCGCCTTGGCCATGTACTGCATCATGGTGTCCGAGGCGCGGAAACCACGCACCAGGAGCGAACCTTGGTTGCGGATCATGGGCGCGAACCAGTCGTCCTTATCGAGCGCATAGGCCGAGGCGCAAGAGCAGGCCTCCTGGCCAAGACCGAAATAAACTCCTCCGACAACCTTGCCCTGCTTGTAGAGATTTTCGAGCGCGACCTCCATTTTGCGGTTGAGCAGCATGTAACGGTAGACCTCGATGGCTTGCTGCTTGCTCAGATACTTGGAGTCGCGAATCGGCGGGACGGGAGCGTTGAGGTTGCCGGTGACCTCGTAGCGGACGTGCTCGATGCCGTCTTTGTCTTTTTCTGTAGATTGGCAGACAGTGAAATTTGGGTGTTCGAGGCGCGTGTCAGGGATGGAGTAGGTGCGGAGGTGGTTGTCAGCTTTCGATTTCACTGCCGCGCGGAACACCCCATTGCGCTTGCCGCTGGAATTGGAACTGGATTTTATCTTCTTTTCAGGCATGGTAAAAAACATGAATCAGGGCGACCATAGATGCTAACGCGATAGCATAATAAAATGGAAGATCGAAGAGTTTTTCGGCCGTGCCTCCACATGCCAATCCGGCGGCGAGGCCGCTCTGAAACTTAGTCTTAAGGATATCGCGATGAAAGCTGCCGTGTTGCACCAACTGGGATCGCCCCCGCGCTTTGAGGAATTCGCGAACCCGGTTGCGGGAGAGAATGAGGTCCTTGTAGAAGTTCGCGCCGCCTCCCTCAAGCGAATCGATAAGGCAATGGCCGGCGGATCGCACTACGCCAGCTTTGGTGAGCTCCCCGTTGTGTGCGGAGTGGACGGCGTAGGAACGTTAGAAAACGGAGCGCGAGTTTTATTTGGCGGGTCTCGGCGGCCCTTCGGCGCGATGGCCGAAAAAGCAGTCGCTCCACGCGCATTTTGCTTTCCAGTTCCCGATGGGCTTGATGATGCCACGGCAGCGGCACTGCCGAATCCTGCTGGTTCCTCGTGGTTACCGCTAAAATGGCGAGCGAAACTCAAGCCGGGCGAAACCGTCCTCGTGCTGGGCGCGACCGGCGCTTCCGGCAAGCTGGCGGTACAGATCGCCAAACTTCTCGGTGCAGGGCGCGTGATCGCGGCGGGCCGAAACCCGCAGGCGCTGGAAACGGTGCGGTCGCTGGGGGCTGACGTTACAATTCGAATCGACGAACCGGGGAAGAATTTGGTGGACGCTTTCGCCGCCGCCGCCAAGGATGGAATGGACGTAGTCCTTGACTATCTTTGGGGCGCGCCGACGGAAGCTCTGGTTGAGGCGCTCACGGGCCACGACTTTACTGCGGAACCCCGCGTTACGCGGCTTATCGAGATTGGAGCCGTCGCGGGCCCGACGATTTCTTTGCCGGCCGCGGCTTTGCGCAGCTCCGGCCTTGAAATCTACGGCAGCGGTGGCGGAAGCGTGGGTATGAAGGCCATCCTGGAAGCGATTCCGCAGATTCTGGAACATGCGGCTCGCGGAGATTTGAAATTGGAGACGAAACAAGTGCCGCTCTCCGAAGTTGAAACCGCGTGGACCAAAAAAGAAGATCGACGCGTCGTGTTCATACCATAGCCGCGCCGAACCAATTACGCCCGATACGTTTCGTCCCCATGAAGCCGACGAAGTTCTAGCGGCGGCTTCATTGGGACGCCGACAGTGCGGCCTAGCAGCGCGTCAACCGTGTCGACCCAGAGCATTTGGCTGGAAAAAACTGTGCCGAAGTTACGTGAGATGGACTCGGCGACCGCGTTGACGTCGAGTAGCTTGCCCAGCACTTGCTGCATCGAAGTGACTGGCTTCGAAGTGATGCCGCAGGGGACAATCAGGTTGAAGAAGGTGAGATCGGTATTCACGTTGAGGGCGAAGCCGTGCGAGGTGACGAAGCGGGAGATATGGACGCCAATGGCGGCAATCTTGCGCTCCGCTTGAACCTCAGGAACTAAAGCGCCGTTCCAATTTGAAGTCTTTACAGCACGACTAAAGTCGGGCCCTTTCAAATCAGTCCAGACTCCCGTTAGGCCCCGCACTCGTTTCGTCGCAATCGCGAAGTCGGCGCAGGCACGGATCAGGACTTCTTCCAGGCGGCGGACGAATTCGACAGCACCTAGCGTTTTGCGCTTCCCGTCAGGCGCGGCGAAGCCGCGCAAATCGAAGATAGGATAGCCGACAATCTGCCCGGGACCGTGGAAGGTGACGTCGCCACCGCGGTCGCATTCGAAAAGCTCGACGCCGCGCTGGGCAAGGAGTTCGGGTGAGGCAGTTACGTTGGCGGGTTTGGCGTTGCGGCCCAGCGTGATTACGGGCTTGTGTTCCAGAAGGAGGAGTACGTTGCCGATCTTTTCTTCCTTCCGCAGATCGACCAGTTGCCGCTGCAGCCGCATGCCCGCGGCGTAGTCAACGGTGCCGAGTTGGACTAGAGAGATCACAATCTTCCTGCTACGGATCCGCGGATCAAAACTTTTCGCCACAGAGACACAGAGTCACAGAGAAAACCAGAAAAATCCTCCGTGTGTCCTTGTGGTGAATCCTACGCATTAATCGCCATCCCGTACACGCTGTTCGCCGCGTCCAACATGGCTTCGGCCAGGGTCGGGTGGGCATGGATCGTCCACATCAAATCCTCGGCGGTAGCTTCGAGTTCCATGGCGGCGACGGCTTCGGCGATCAGTTCTGTCGCCTGGGGGCCGATGATGTGCACGCCGAGGATTTCGCCGTACTCGGCGTCGGAAACGATCTTGATGAAGCCCTCATGCTGGCCGACGATCGAGGCGCGCGAGTTTGCGGTGAAGGGGAACTTACCGACTTTTACGTTGTATCCGGCCTCGCGAGCTCGAGTTTCGGTAAGGCCGACGCTGCCAATTTCAGGATGGCAGTAAGTGGCTCCAGGAATGTGCTCGGGATTGATCGGCTTCGCCGGTTTGCCCGCGATCTTGGCAACCGCGACAATCGCTTCCATGGAGCCGACGTGCGCCAGTTGCGGCGTTCCCAGGACAATGTCCCCAACCGCATAGACGCCCGGTTGGGCGGTCTGCATCCACGAATCGGTCTTGATGAACTCGCGTTCCAGCTTGATGTTGGTGCGCTCCAGGCCGATGTTTTGCGTGCGTGGCTTGCGACCCACCGCGATCAGGATTTTCTCCGCCTCGATCTTTTGCTGCTTCCCGTCGACGGTGATGGTGACCGCGATCCCAGCCTTGAACTTTTCAACCTTGTCGACCTTCGCGCTGGTGTGGAAGTTGATACCACGTTTGCGGAAGACACGTGCCAGTTCCTTCGAAACTTCTTCGTCTTCGATTGGAACAAGCCTTGGCAGCATTTCAACGATGGTGACTTCACAATCGAAAGAGCGATAGATCGATGCAAACTCCACTCCCACCGCCCCGGCGCCCACAATGACCAGCGATTTCGGAATCTCTTTCAGGCTCAGAATCTCAATGTTGGTGAGAACGCGGTCGTTGGCCTCAAGGCCGGGCAGCATGCGAGCTTCGGAGCCGGTTGCGAGAATGACGTTCTTCGCCTTGGGATGGATGGCCTTACTGTCGTTCACGACTTCAATCGTCAACAAACCATTCTGCGCGGGGCCAGTTAACTTTCCGTAGCCTTTTAGGGTCTCGACTTTATTTTTCTTCATCAGGAACTCGAGGCCTTTGGCGTGCTTGGCTACGATCTTCGACTTGCGATCCTGGACGGCGTCCCAGTTCAGTTTGCGCGCCTCCACGCCCTCGATGCCGAATTCCTTGGCGTCTTTGAGATGGTCCCAGAGTTCGGCGTTGAACAGCAGTGCTTTGGTCGGAATGCAGCCAACGTGCAGACAGGTGCCGCCGAGGAATCCATCCTTTTCAATGAGGGCAGTTTTCAGCCCATACTGGCCAGCGCGGATAGCGGCAGTGTAACCGGCGGGTCCACTGCCGATAATGGCGACATCGTAAATGGTTTCTGGCAATGAAGCGCTCCTTACAGTTAGAAGAGATGTGTGAGAGCAAACAAATGATTCTAGACCTGCGCTCCGCTAAACCCCGATTCCCCTTGACATTCGCCTTATATTCGCCAACAATAACGGTATGGCGATCACACGCAGGCAGCGCGAAGTCTATGACTTCATCTCCCGTTTCGTGGCGGAGCACGGTTACTCTCCGTCATTTGAAGAGATCGGCAACGGCCTTCATCTAAACTCGCTGGCCACGGTTCACAAGCACATCACCAATCTCGAGAAAAAGGGACTGCTAACCCGCGATTACAACCGCAGCCGGTCCATTGACCTAATTCCACCCAAAGGACGCCTCAAGCAGTCCATGAGCGTGAACACGGGCGTGATCCTGCCGCTGGTGGGGCGCATCGCGGCTGGCCAGCCCATCGAAGCCGTCGAGAACCCCGAGACCATCTCGCTCGCAGACTTTGTGCGCTCCAAGGAAGTGTTCGTCCTCGAAGTCCGCGGCGATTCCATGCAGGACGAAGCCATTCTCGACGGCGACTACGTTCTCGTCGAAAAGTTGAAGACAGCCCACAACGGCGACATCGTGGTCGCGCTGGTGAATTCGAGCGACGCCACGCTGAAGCGCTTCTACCGCGAAGGCGAAAACATTCGACTGCAACCCTCGAACGCAACAATGAAGCCGATCATCGTGCCCGCAGCATCGGTGGAAGTTCAAGGGCGAGTGATCGGAGTGCTGCGGAAGTACTGAATGCGCTGCCAGCCCGGGGATTGCTCCCGGGCGTTATCCTGGCTGGCCACCTTACCCAACGTGCCGGTCGAGGGCTTGGGCGATGGCCTCCTTGGGGCGATAGCCGACGATCTGCTCCACCACCTGGCCGCCCTTGAAGACCAGCAGCGTGGGAATGCCGGTGACTTTGTAGCGCATGGGAGTAGAGCTGTTGGCGTCGACATCCATTTTGCCGATTTTGATCTTGCCCTGATAGTCCTTGGCCAGCTCCTCGACGATGGGAGCGATGGCGCGGCAGGGACCGCACCACGTCGCCCAGAAGTCCACTAGCACGGGCTTGTCTGATTTCAAAACGTCCTGGTCGAAGTTTGCATCGGTCACTTCGACGATTCCATTGCCTGCCATTGTTTGTTCTCCTCGCTGTAACGTCGCGTTGTCGGCGGACGCTCCACCGAGCGGTCGTAGCCGGTGCCCGCACGAACTGTAAGGCGCTTGCCCAGTTTAGGCAACCTTTATTATCGCACCAATGACCTTTGATGCAGGGGCCGGGTAGACGGTCGCATAAAGGATGGAGCCAGGCGGCCATACCCCGCGGATTTCATTGCCAACGTCAAGGGATCAGCGCCAAAAGTAAGCCTGCAAGAAGGCTAGATCAGAAGATGAATTTGACCGCAGCCTGCATCAGGCGGGGCGCGGCAGCGCTGACCACGTCTCCGAACGAGGAGCTGTTGATGTTGCCGTTCACCGAGGCTGGCCCGTAGAACTGGGCGTGGTTGAAGATATTGAAGCCCTCGAAACGGAACTGCAGAGACTTGGATTCGGTGAGGGGCACGCTCTTCAGCAGGGCCATATCGTAGTCGTCGAGCCCAGGACCGCAGAAGAAACGGCGTTTAGCGTTTCCCGGCGTGCCCAAAGACTGGAGACCGAAAAGACTGGTATTGAAATAGGGTTGCCCGTTGCGAGGATTGCGGTTCAGGTCGAGTGGTCCCGGAGTGTATTGCGGTTCATCGACGCCGTAGTTGTTGATGCCGTTGGGTTCCGCTCCGAGCAAGGAATTGTCGCCGTAGTTGAGCAGCGTCACCGGAAAACCGCTGCTGAAATGGGTGATGCCGGAAATCGTCCAACCCTTTGCCCAACGATTGGAAGCGCCGAACAGACGGTCGAAGGGAAGCTCGTAGGCATAGCTCACCACGAAGTTGTGCTTCACGTCGAAGGCGGACAAAGCGTAGCTGAGCGCGGGATTGATCGGGTTCACTTCTTCGCCGACGTTCGAAGACTGATCCATGGATTTGCCGAAGGTGTAACCGGCAAACAATTGCAAGCCCTTGCTGGTGTGGCGGAGACTGAGTTCGAGGGCGTTGTAGTTGGAATTGCCGATCGTCGACTGGTTGGCGTTGCTGCCAAAATTCGGACCCAGAGGTTCGCGGGTTCCGTTCACCGTTCGTCCTGAAGCCGTGGTGTATACGTTGCTTTCCCCAAAAGGCCCGCAGGCGGCTGATCCCGGGGCTACCTGGCTCGTCTGGCTCAGGCTTAGGCACAGAGCGGGGTCACCGGGGTTGGATTCCACCAACACCAGAAGACGATGAGACTGATTGCCCACATAGCTGGCGCTGAACAAGGTATTGTTTCCCAACTGGCGCTCGATCGAGAACATGTATTGCTCGGTGTAAGGAATACGGTTGCTGACGGGATAGGCAGGAATACCACTGATGGGCACATATTGCGACCAATCGATATCGGAATCGGGGTGGCTGCTGGAGGAGTTCAACGGAGCAAAAGTGACAGGGAAATACTGGCCTAGATTCTGTCCATTGGAAGCCGTCACAAACGGGTTCGAAAACAGCGGGGGAGCGGGGCTGCTATACGTGGTTCCATAGGGAGCATTGGCCGCTAGGACACCAACGGTCAGGGCTTCGATGGACGTGTAATACATCCCGAAGCCGGCCCGAAGGCTGGTTTTGCCGGGACCACCCAGGATCTTGCCGAGAAAACTATCGATGGTTAGATCGGGCGAATAGGCCAGACCAAAGCGCGGCGAGAATTCATCGCCGGGAGGCGCGAGCGTTCGCCGCACTCCCGGATCGGTGGGGTACAGGATTCCCAAAGGCGCGCCCGGGAAGACCACAGACTGCTTGCCCGGCTCGGTGGTCGAAATCTGGTTGTACTTTTCATACCAAGGCTCGATGCGGTCCCAGCGCAAACCGTAATTGAGAGTGAGATCGGGTCTTAAATGCCAGCTGTCCTGCGCAAAGATGCCAACGTATTTGTTCCGGTCATAAAAGGGATTCAGCTGGCTCTGGTTGTACTGACTGGGAATCCCGAGCAGGAAATCGGCGAAATCGAGGCCGGTCTCGCTTCCGGTAAACAGGAAGTTGCCATTGAACTGGGCGATCGGATTGACGTTGACCTGGTCGTAATGGAACTCGCCGCCGAATTTCATGGTGTGGCGTCCCCAGACCTTTGAAAAGTTGTCGAGCCACTGAAACGTGTTGTTCGCCTGCTCCAGTTCATTGGTGTTGGTACCGGTGGAGAAGTTGTTGAAGACAAGATTTTCCACTCCTTCGCCTTTGGGATCAAGCGCCACGATGGTAGGGGTTCCCGAGGGCGTGACAAAACCCTGAGATACCAGACTGACGCCGAGTCCGCCTTGCGGTTCGCCCAGGTCATTGAAGGTCCGCATATAGCTGAAGTGGAGTTCGTTGACCGACGTTGTGCTCAGTGTCTTCGTATCGCCTACGCTCAACAGCTGTGCCCTGCCCAGATACAGCGCGTTGAATCCCGGCACGCTGGCTCCGCCTTGAGCCACTGGATACGGATTGTTCAGCGAATAGTCATCGAGGAAATAATATCCGGAGACCAGCCCCCATCCCGTATTCGCATCGATACGCGCAGACCCCTTGTCGTCGCGCAGCGCCTGGTTGTAGGCCGAGGTTGCAAACCCATTGCCGGAAGCATTCGGTGCCGGAATGTATTGCAAGAGATGATGGGCGGGCTTGGACCACGCGCTGGTCGGGATTCGCAACGTAGGAAGAACACAAGCGGTGGTGCTGGCCGCCGAATAGTGGGTGTTAGTGCAACCTGGAAAATAGTAGGGTTCACCGGCGTAAATCTGATAACCGAAATTGTGAGAGAGGGTAGTGGCCCAGGCCGGCCCGCTCACCGTCGTGGGCACCACAACCGATTGCCCATTCAGGATTTGAGTCGTGTAGAAGGATGTGGCCAGGTCCGACAGATTGCCATCCCGGTCCGCGTTAGAAGGTACGGGAATCAAGCCAGTATCCACGCCCTGGCGCTGGCGTGTGCCCTGATAGTCGGAGAAAAAGAAGATTTTATTTCGCCGGATGGGGCCCCCGAAGGTTCCGCCGAACTGGTTTTGAATGAACGTGCCGCGGGTGGGGGAGAAGTAATTGCGCGCGTCCAGATCTGTGTTTCGCAGGAACTCGAAAAGGTCTCCGTGAAATACCTTGCTGCCTGATTTGGTAATGACGTTGATCTGGCCTCCGCTGAATTCGCCGTACTCCGCGTCAAAATTGCTGGTGAGAATACGAAACTCGGCGATGGAGTCAAGATTGGGAATGATCGCTGTCCCCATGTTCACGTCTTCTTCGGAGTCGCTGCCATTCACGATGAAAGCGTTGGCGAATTCCCGCTGGCCGTTGATGGAAATGGTGCCTGGATTCAGATCTCCCGAAGGCGAGAGCGCGCTGGCTCCCACGTCCTGAACCGTGCTGGATGTGATGGATGTTGCGGGCGCAACTCCAGGCTGAAGTGAGAGCAAGTCGGTATAACTGCGGCCGTCCAAGGGCACGGCACTCATCTGTTTGCTGTTAATGACCTCGCCCATCTGGCTGCTGGAGGTTTCCAGATGAACCGTGCTGTCACTCACCGTCACCGCGTCGGTACGCTCGCCAACCTGTAGGATTACATCCACCAGAAGCACGCTGTTGGTATCGAGCACGATTCCAGTGCGGCGGTAGGGTTCGAAGCCAGGGTGATTTACTTCTAGAACATAGTTGCCGACGGGAAGGACGGGGAACGTATAAGTGCCATGGGTGTCGGTGGTGGTGGAGTGCCGGACACCCGTACTGCTGTTGACCAAAGTAGCGGACGCTTGGGCAATTGCCGCACCCGACGGATCTTTGACCGTGCCGGAGATGCTGCCGCCCACCCCGGCCCAGGCCGTCCCCAGAAGGCAGAGGAAAAGGCACAGGTGACGCCCCGATAGTTTGGAGAGATGTTGCAGGGTCATGGCAATCTTGACCCATGGCTTGAGGGCGGTGGGAGGCCGTCGCAGTTGCAATCCAGTCGCATCTGCGGTTAAGATTGTCCCTCGGTCGTGAATCTTCTTTGTCATCAGGGATGAGGGGGATTGAGGGCTACTTGCAATCTAGTCGCATCTGAGCCGCAGTTCCGAGTCTGACGGATGTGCCTGTATTCCGTCAAGCGCAGGCGAAACATTTCGTCGCAGCGTGGTTGCGACCAGTTGCGACGGAGGAGGAGGTTTCCATGCCACTACCCCAAACTGAGATCCCGGGACGCTTGCAGTCCCATCTGGCCGATCGCGGAATCCGCATGACCGAGCAACGGCGGGCCATTCTGCGGGTGATGGAGACGGCCACCAAACATCTGGATGCAGCCCAGCTTTTGCGCAAGGCACAGAAGCTGGATGCCAGCGTCGATCGCAGCACGGTTTACCGAACCTTGCGGCTGCTCAAGCGGCACGGTCTGATTGATGAACTCGATCTGATGCACATCCACGGCGAGGGACACTACTATGAACGCAGGCTAAACCGGGATCACATCCACATGGCGTGTCTGCGCTGTGGCAAGATCATGGAGTTCGTCAGCGACATTTTCGAGAAACTGAAGGGGCAGGTGGAGAAAGACTGCCGGTTCCGGATTGTCGTGTCGCGGCTGGAAATTGGTGGATACTGTTCCGCCTGTTCGAAATAAAAAGGGCGACTCGCATCTCGCGGGACAACAAAAAAGCGCCCCGAACTTTTCAGTTCAGGACGCCTCGGCAGCCCTCCCCCAGAACTGCCAAACCACGAAATGGATAGTAGTGAACTACAGATTGGGTGTAAACGTCACTTTGGTAATCAGTCTTTTCCGGATTTGTGAGCACCTGCCGAATCGGCACGCCCATCTACGTTTTCTTTTCGCAGCACGGCCCCGGCGTGCCCGAGGGAGCGGGCCCCAACGACACGACCGTCGCAACCCAAAAAGCGCCTAGAAACATCAAAATTCTGTCTGCGTCTCGGGATTATTATTGCTTGTGCCAGGTTTGGCCGCCGTCGAGGGTAGTCCAGACTTCGGCGTTCGATGTGATCACGGTTCCGTTCTGCGGATTGGGGAACTTTATTCCGACGATGTCGCCAGTAAGAGCCATGCCGTCCGCGGAGGGGGTCACGCGGGTCCAGCGATTGCCGCCATCGATAGTGTGATACAACGCGCCACCCGAACCGCCCGCCCAGACCTCGAAGCCGTTGGAAGGCACGGAAACCGCACGAAAAGTCGTGGGCGAGGCCACCGCTGACGCTCCGGCCCGGGACTTCATAACCGCCTGAGCGTCGGATTTCGGTCCAATTTTCTGAGTCTGATCGAGGTTTGCGCTCGTCGATTCGTTGGCGTCCACATTCAGCCAGGTCTTGCCACCATCGAGGGAACGCCGTAGCACGCCGCTGGCACTGATCGTCCAGCGAGGTGCCGTTGCCCTCTCCATCAGGCTGGGATCGGTGTGCAGCAAAGGTGCCGGGGCCAAGGTGAAAGGAGAACCTTGCGTCAATGCAGGTTTGGCTTTGCCCACGGACTCTGACTGGTCGCCCACTGACTGATCCTGCTTCGTTTTTTCGGCATAAGTCTTCGTGTGCGTAACCCGTGGATGAGGAACCGCCGCAGCAGTGAGGCGATCCGGCCTCTTGAGTGCCGTATTCGTCTCTGAAAGAGATGGAGATGGCTGCGGCCTCGCCGCAGTGTCGGGAGACGGAAGCGGAATGCGGGCAACGTCCATCTCGTGGAATATGCTGGAGACCATCCTCCGGGCATGCTGACGGCGGTATTGCACACTTCCTATCGAAACGATGAGCACCGCACCCACGGTGACTGCAGCCCAGCGCAACACCGGCCACCGAAGCCAGTGCGTGCTGTCCTTCACCACCGGCTGCGTCTCCACCGCCGGAGAAAGAGCTAGCCATACTACGTCCCGGCAATCCTCGCAGCGGGCCAGGTGTTCCAGCACGTGATCTCGCTGATGGGCGGCCAGAGAATGCTCGGCGAACGCGGTAAGCAGGTCGGCATCAGGATGGAATTCTGCCGCAGCCGACGTCGACCGCGGCAACCTCGCTCGCACGACTTTGGAGATATTTCGCATTTGACTTCTGTTGGCGGCTTCTAATTTCGAGTTTCTAACTTTTCGCTCTTGGCGCCACCTTTGGCTGAAGCGACAGCGCCTCCTTCTTCTCTGAGAACGTTGCCGCCGCGGATTCTTGCGTCAGGCTACGGCGAATATCCACCTGCAGGTCGCGCACGTCCACCTCCAAGGCCTCCTCGGCTTGGCGGCGGGCCATGCCTTTCTGCATCATGCCAGCCAGGATTTTCTTGCGCAGCGACTTAGCGAGCTTATCAACCTTCCGGCTTACGGTGGACTCATGCACACCCAGCATGCGGGCGACCTCAGCCAGGGTATGCCCATCGAGATAGTACGCCGCCAGCACCAGGCGGTCTTCGCTGGAAAGCGCAGCCAGGGCCGCGTCGGTGGAAGATTCCAGGCGCGAGTCCGTGGACCGAAGCGGCTCCGGATCGGGAGCGGCGAACTGGGCGCCATCCTCACCCTCTTCATCGAGACTTACGAGACGTTTGGTGCGGCGGTAGCGATTCACGAATTCCTGCGCCAGCACGGTGCGCAACCAGCCTTCAAGTGAGCCTCGCCCAGTGAAGGAAGCAAGCTTGGACACCCGTTCGCCGTCGCGCCTGGTCGTGCCGTACAGTTCGGCATAGAGACTGTCGGCCAGGTCGCGGGCGGCTGAATCCTCGCGCGCGATGCGCAGCGCGGACTGATAAAGCTTTTCGCGGTAGCGAGTGAGAAAAAGTTCCCAGGCGGAGTTACTACCCGCGGCGCAAGCCCGCGCCAGCGCGAGTTCCTCGATGCGCAGGGTCAGCAGAAAGGTGCGAGCCTCCGCCTGGCTCGCGCCTGCCGGCAGGTGCTTCGTGGCCACATCGCAGAGAACCACGGCTAACGATTCACGGGCGAAGCCGATCTTCTCGCAACCGCTTTTCGCGTGCAAATCCGCCAGCAGGTCTTTGACTGCCGATTGCACTTGGGCGGAGGTTGATTTCATAGCACGCATCAGAAGAGAAAGAGTACGTCGAGCCCTTCCCCGATGCTACCAATTATTAAACGCTTGCAAGGTTAATTTTCGCTGCAAAGGACCGCCGTTTTTCCCGCAGCGGCGGGACGGATGATCGGTGTTTAGTTTTCAACCAGCGACGAAAGGCGGCCCTCAGTGCTCCGGGCTGCGCGTCCTGTACCAGTTCCGCCAGGCGACGGAGTTGTTGGGCAGGCGTTGTGTCGTGATTTTGCTGAGGGCCTCGAAAGCCCAGGCGCGGGTCTGCGCATCGAGAGCGGGATCGTCGGAATAGTCGATCAGTTGCGGCACAGCGGCGAGCCGCTGTTGGCGGCTCAACATGCCGGATCCCGCCAGACTGCTGGCGGCGTGTTCACGCACTATGGCTGAGGGATCGTTGCGCATGGCATCGAGCAAGGGCGCGATAGTGGAAGTGGCTCCTACCAAAGCCAGGCCCTCGACGGCCCGACGGCGCGCGTCTTCGGCAGAATCTTTTAAGTGCTTGGTCAACACTTCGACCACGTGATCCGTTTCAACGCCCCGGTTACCCAGCAAGCCCAGAGCCCACAAAGCCCACACCATTCGGCCGTGATCGGAGGCATCGGCCTGCCGTACCAGAGCGTCGACACTCGACTCGCTTTTAGGAAGTCCGTAAGCCGCCAGTTGGACTTCGATGGCGGAAGCCCGCACGCTCTGATCCGTGGAGTTGAGCGCGACTGTGGTAAGGTCGCCGAGTTGCGAATCCCATTGCAGCTTGCCCCGCCAGCCATCGACGCGCGCTTCGATCTCAGGTTCGCTCTGGTTTGTGGCTCCAGCGGAGTGGTCTATTGCGCGTTCCAGGAGGATCTCGGCTTGTTTCTGCGGCTTCTGGCCATCCAGATCGTGTTCCGAAAACCCGGCGGGCGACGCCGGAGAATGGGTTTGCACCGAGAACATGCCGGTGATTTTTCCCCATGCGGCGCCCGCGGTTCCGCAGGAGAACAGGAGCGCAGCTCCTGTACCCACCATCATTGCGGCGAAGTGAAGCAGGCGTAGGCTGCGCGGAAGCCGCCTGGAGTCGGAACAATTGGTGGCCGCCGCCGCCGGCGAAACAAGTTTCGCAAATTTGGAATTCGGCCCGAGCGCGCCGTAATCTGCCACCGGTCGCAGGCGCGGGCCCAGAGCGCGGGTTGCCCAGCGTCTGTCTTGTCCTGGCGCGCTTTGCTCAGGCATATTCGATCGAAATACATCCATCGCAACAGTCTAGGGACGGCACAAAATGGGGTAAAGTTACTTCGGGACCCGGTCCAACCGAGATGCGATGCAGGTTCTCCCGCGACCGAGGGTGAAACGCAACGTCGAAAACCAGAAATCTTGGAACGGAATCATGTCCACGGAAGGAATTCTTATGCGCATTTGGTTTCCGGTATTGCTCGTTATGCTAGTCGCCGCTCCAGCTCTGGCCGGGGCCGGGCCGGGATATAGAATCGTGAAGACCTACAAGATCGGCGGAGACGGCGGCTGGGACTATCTGACCGCAGACGCGGCCGCGCGCCGTCTTTACATTTCGCGAGGCACCCACGTCATCGTGCTCGATCTCGATTCCGGCAAGCTGGTCGGCGACATTGCGGACACGCCGGGAGTTCATGGCATCGCGCTGGCGCCGGAGCTGGGGCGCGGCTTCGTCAGCAACGGGCGCGAAGGCACGGTCAGCATTTTTGATACGGAGACGCTGGCAACCATCAGCAAAGCGAAG
Organism: Candidatus Sulfotelmatobacter sp.; assembly: GCA_049800135.1. Classification (GTDB taxonomy): domain Bacteria; phylum Acidobacteriota; class Terriglobia; order Terriglobales; family Acidobacteriaceae; genus Sulfotelmatobacter. Next base: position 23,850 of record JBARJF010000046.1, on the reverse strand, counting down.
GCGGGCGAAAATCCGGATGCGATTCTTTACGAGCCGACAACCAAGCGGGTTTTCACCTTCAATGGCCGCAGCCATGATTCCACGGCCATCGATGCGGACAAAGGGACGGTGCTGGGCACGATCAAACTGGATGGCAAGCCGGAATTCGCGGCCAGCGACGGCAAGGGCGAGATTTTTGTCAACATCGAAGACAAAAGCGAGCTGACCGCGATTGATGCGAACAAGCTGACGGTCAAGTCGACGTGGCCGTTGGCCCCTTGCGAATCGCCCACGGGCCTGTCGATGGACCGGAAGAATCGTCGCCTGTTTGTGGGTTGCGAAAAGATGATGGCCGTGGTGAATGCCGATACGGGCAAGGTTCTGGCTACGCCGGCGATCGGCGACGGCGTGGACGCGACCCGGTTCGACGACGCAACCAGACTGGCTTTTGCCTCGTGCGGCGACGGCGTGCTCACGGTGGTGCGCGAGGAGTCGCCGGATAAATTCAGCGTGGCGGAAAATGTTCCGACGGAGCCCGGAGCGCGCACGATGGCGCTGGACTCGAAGACACACAACGTGTATCTGGTGACAGCGAAGTTTGGCCCGCCTCCAGCGGCCACGGCGGATAATCCACATCCCCGGCGGACTATTTTGCCGGATAGCTTTGTGGTGCTGGTGGTGGGTAAATGAAGCAGCTTTCGAGAGGTTCTGGTCTGGTGTGGAAGGACGGCTTCCGCACCTTATTTAGTGTATGCCCGCTGGGATTACGCCGTTCTTGAACATGTCAAACCACATCTAGGTGGTGGCTTCGTTTCAGATCTCCAGCCCTCGGATGACCTCGCGGGCGAAGTCGACGCTTCCCAGTCCGCTGGAGAAGATCGTCCACCTTGGGGCCGGCGACTCTTCCCACCGGTTGCCGCCAGGCAGGATGAAAATCGCCGTTTCTTGGGGCTCGATCCGATCAATGGCGATGTCAGGCACGACTTTCGGCCGCCCCTGGTCACGACGGTCTTGGATGAATTTGCCGCCGCCAGCACCTCGTACTTGCCGGACCTGCGGATCTCGCACAAAGCCAGCACCGGCTCCCAGTCCGCCAGCCCGTCAAAAATAAAGACGTAAGCCCTCGGTTTCATGCCCGGCATTCTCCTGCCTTAGCGCGTGGGATGTTTGTTCGTGAAGAATACCTTTCGAAACCACTTTGTGCGGGCTCACCTTCCATATTTTGGCGGAGCCGCAAGGTAGAACGACCGTTCGGTTGTCATCTTTCTCCTCGGCGTGTATTATCTCTCCACTTTTGCCGCCCCGCATCTCCGCTTTCACCGTGGCATCTAGTTGGTATGGCTATTGTGAGGCTTTGAAATTCATGACGGTTTTGGACGACAAGTTTTACCGAGCGCGTGTCACGCAACGTGTGGATATCGCCCCCGATCTATGGAAGTTCAGCATCCAGCCAGGCGGCGAGTTCAAATTTATTCCCGGGCAGTACGCGACGCTGGGGCTGGAACACGACGGCAAGCGAACGGAGCGTCCGTATTCGATTGCCTCGGCGCCGTTTGAAGATGAAATCGAGTTTTTCCTCGAGCTGGTGCCGGAAGGGGCGCTTACTCCGCGGCTCTATAAGCTGCAGCCGGGCGATCAATTACTGATGCGCAAGGTGCCCAAAGGCCGATTCATTCTGGATACGGAGAGCGGGCGCAAGAATCATTTACTGGTTTCGACGGTGACGGGAGTCGCTCCGTTCGTGAGTTTTGTCCGCCAGCTTTCCAAAGACTGGAAAGAAGGCCGCTTCGACGGCGCCCACCTGCTGTACCTGCTCAACGGCGCCAGCCGTCCCTGGGAATTTGGCTACAAAGAGGAACTGGTCCGCTTCGCTGCGGAACTGCCCTGGTTCAAGTACGTGCCCACGGTGAGCCGGCCGTGGGATCACGCGGACTGGCCGGGCGAGATCGGACGGGCCGACGATGTGCTGCGCAAATATGCCGATCATTGGGAACTCGACGCCACAAATACGACGGCGTACCTGTGCGGGCATCCGGACATGATTGCAAACAGCAAGGCGATTCTGAAGCGGCGCGGCTTTCTCGACCGGAAAAGCGTCAAGGAAGAGGTTTACTGGGTACCGCCGAGATAGCCGCAGATCAACTTTCGGCGGGCGCAAAGACGACCAGCACAGCAAGTTCCTCCGTAATGTCGTAGAAGCGGTGCTCGACTTCGGCGGCCACGAAGATCAGGCTGCCCGTGGAGACTTCCCGATCTTCGCCATCGGCACGGACTCGGCCACGGCCGCGAAGCACATAGTAAATCTCGTCTTCGCGATGCGGTTTTTGCCGGTCCGTACCTCCCACGGGCAGTACGTACAACCCCGTGCTTATGGCTGGCACGCGGAGGAACTCGCGGTAGGGCCTGCCGCTCCCAGCACGCTGCTCCTCGATCTCGGGAAGACTGGTGAAAAGGGCTTTCACGCGAAGATCCCCCCGAAGACGAGTTCGGTAAATTGCGGGATCAGGTTTTGCGCCTGCAGTTCGCCTTCCGGCTTATACCACTGGTAGATCCAGTTGATCATGCCAAGCAGGGCGAAGGCTGCGGCGCGCGGGCTGACTTTTCCTTTGGCGGGATGAGATTTTTGCGCTTCCGCCATCAAGTTTTCCAGGAAGTGAATGTAATCCTTCTTGCGGGAGTTGATGCGTTTGCGCAGCGCCGGCGGCAGGGGATGGTTCTCGTGCAGCATTACCGTGATCTCGCGATCGCGGGGGCTGAGCACGACCTCGATGTGCAGGCGGATGAGGGCGCGCAGGCGCTCCTCAGGGTCGGCGATGCCCCGCACAGGATCCAGAACTCGTTCCTGCGTGATCTCCATGGCGTGGTTCATGATCTCGAAAAGGATCTCGTCTTTGCTTTGGAAGTGATGATAGAGCCCGCCCTTGCTGAGCCTCAGCGCGGCCGCGACATCGTTCATCGAAGTCGCGTCGTAGCCGCGTTGCTGAAACAGGCGCGCGGCGGTACGCAGGATTTCCTGCCGGGAATCGACTACGGTCTCGCGAGCCATTGGGTGACATGGTAACGGCACGGCAGCCTGAATGCCAACGTCTTGCGTCTGCCCAGAAAGGCGCGGTGGAATGCCGCCGTCGGGCAACCTTTTGAATTCGATTGCCGGGCCGGCCCAAACCTTTGGCACGCCCCAGAGGGTTACGGCAGGCACCTGACTTCCTGCTTGACACGGAGCACCGGCGAAGGTAGCATTTTGTTGGCAACCGACCGACCGGTCGGTACGCAACAAGATCCCGGCCTTTCCGGCTTCACCGTTTGGCTGGAATCATCCCCAAAAGCAAGGGCATCTTTCCTCCCTTGTGTTACGAGACGAGAGGAGCACTCTGGTGGCCACTATTTTCTACGAACACGACGCTAATCCTGATGCCCTGAAGGGCAAAACCATCGCCATCCTGGGCTACGGCAGCCAGGGACACGCGCAGGCGCAGAACCTGCGCGACAGCGGCTACAAAGTACTGGTGGGCCTCGAGCCGACTCGCCCCAGCGCGCAGCAAGCCCGCGCCGATGGCATGGTGGTGGTCGCGCCGGATGAGGCCGCCAAGCGTGCTGACTGGATTCATGTGCTCACGCCGGATGAGACCCAAGCCGCCGTCTACGAGCAGTACATTCAGCCTTACCTCCATCCCGGAAAGATTCTCGGCTTCTCGCACGGCTTCAGCATTCACTTCAAGACGATCGTCCCGCCTGCGGATGTGGACGTGGTGATGATCGCGCCCAAGAGCCCCGGCCATTTGCTGCGCCGCGTCTATGCCGAAGGCCGCGGTGTGCCGTCGCTGATCGCCGTTCAGCAGGACTCGAGCAAGCGGGCTCACGAATATGCCCTGGCCTACGCCCACGGCATCGGCTCAACCCGAGCCGGCGTTCTGCAGACCACCTTCAAGGAAGAAACCGAGAGCGATCTTTTCGGCGAACAGGCCGTGCTGTGCGGCGGGTTGACGTCGCTGATCAAGAAGGGATTTGAGACGCTGGTCGAAGCCGGCTACGCGCCCGAGATCGCCTACTTCGAGTGCCTGCATGAGATGAAGCTGATCGTCGATCTGATCTACGAAGGCGGCCTGGGGCGCATGCGTTATTCGATTTCGAACACCGCCGAATACGGCGACCTGACGCGCGGCGAGAAGATTGTGGGCGACGCCACGCGCACCGCAATGAAGAAAACTCTGGCCGACATTCAGGACGGAACTTTTGCTCGCGAATGGATCAAGGAAAACAAGCAAGGCGGTTACAACTTCGCCGAGTTGCGGGAGAAGGAGCAGCAGCATCCGATCGAGATCGTGGGCGCGCAGCTGCGCGGCATGATGAGCTGGCTGCCCGGCCAGCAACCGAAGAAACCGGCCGAGGCGCCGAAGGCGCCGGCCAAACAGGCCGTGAATGCTTAAGGGAGCTGAGATCGTTCTGCAGTGCATGCGCGCCGAAGGGGTGGACCTGGTGTTCGGCTACCCCGGCGGCGCGATCATGCCCTTGTACGACGCCCTGGAGGGGAGCGGCGTGCGGCATGTTCTCACCCGGCACGAGCAGGGCGCGGTGTTTGCCGCGGAAGGCTACGCGCGTGTTACGGGAAAGGTTGGCGTGGCCATGGCTACGAGCGGCCCCGGCGCGACCAACCTGGTCACCGGCATCGCCGATGCAAAAATGGATTCCGTTCCTCTGGTTTGCGTCACCGGACAAGTGCGGACCGCCATGATCGGCACCGACGCCTTTCAGGAAACCGATGTTTTCGGAGTGACCCTTTCACTCACCAAGTGGAGCCGCTTGGTGCGCACCATCGATGAAATCCCGGAGGTAATCGCCGAGGGATTCTACTGGGCGCGCAGCGGACGGCCGGGGCCGGTGGTGATCGACATTCCCACCGATATTCTGAAGGCGAAGAAGGAATTCTCCGGTCCAGCGAAGTTCTCCCCGCAAGCCCGACCCGCTGATGCCAAAGCGGAAGGTTCTTTCACCGCCACGATTGCGGCCTTGCTGCAGCAGGCAACCCGGCCGGTGGCGCTGGTGGGCGCCGGGGCAAAACTTTCGGGTGCGATCCCGGAATTGCGGCGGCTACTCGATGATTTGAATGTTCCCACGTTCTCTACCGTACACGGATTAGGCGCTGTCCCACCGCAATCTCCGTATTACCTGGGGATGGTGGGCATGCACGGAACTCGCGCGGCCAACACCGCTCTGCACGAAACTGATTTGCTGATGGTTTTCGGAGCGCGCCTGGATGATCGCGTAACCGGTGATCCCACGCGCTTTGCGCCCGATGCCAAGATCGTTCACTTTGAAATTGATCCGGCGCAGCTTGACCGGGTGCGGGCCTGCGAGTTGCCGGTGATTGGCGATCTGGCGGAGACTATTCCGGCATTTCACGCCGAGTTGCGCAAAGCTTCCCTTCCCGATTGGAGCGGCTGGCGCGCGGTGGCCTGCGGGCCGGAGCGCGCCGAGCTTGATCCGCGCGGACTGGCCCAGCCGACAATTCGTTTTCTCGACGAGCTTTTCAGCCGCCTGCCGCAAGACAACGTTGTGATCGCCGATGTCGGCCAGCACCAGATGTGGGCGGCACAACGTTACCGCTCTTCTTCACCACGCGGATTTATCACTTCCGGCGGCTTGGGAGCGATGGGTTTCGCGCTGCCGGCGGCGGTCGGCGTGCAATTGGCGAAGCCGGAAACTTGCGTGCTTTGCGTTTCCGGCGATGGCGGCTTCCAGATGAACATTCAGGAGCTGGCCACGGTTCGCCGCCTCGGCCTTCCCGTAAAAATGGTGATCGTCGATAACAAGTATCTGGGCATGGTGCGGCAGTGGCAGCAGCTCTTCTATGACCGCAACTATGCCGAGACCGATTTAAGCGACAACCCGGATTTCGTCGAGATTGCCAAGGCTTACAAGATTCACGCCTGTCGGCTGAACGAGGCCGCCATGGCCGAGTATCCGGTCGCAGCCGAGACGGGCGATCTGCTCGAGAACTTTCTGCGCTCGCCGGGGCCGGAGTTGCTGGTGTTCGATTGCGCTCCCGAGGCCAACGTTTACCCCATGGTTCCGGCGGGAGCGGCATTGTCCGAGATGGTTTATGGGGACGAGTAAGGAATTGCGTGCGGGCGATCGGAGCATTGTGCAATTGAAAACCCCAAGGTCAGAAGGTTTTCCAATCGCTAAATCGCGCAATCGCAAAATTTAGAGAGGATAATGACCATGCCAGTCTTTCACATCCGTTATCGCAACGCGCAAGGCGCCCTGATGCGCATCCTCAATGCGGTTTCGCGCCGGGGGCTCGATCTCACTTCGGTGCATGCCGAGTCCGCTGGGCAGGATTACGCGGTCACCCTGATGCTCGAGGTGACGCCCAAGCAGATCGGCCAGCTCTGCCGCGAGTGGTATGCGATCGTGGATGTGATCGAGGTCCGTTCGAGTGCAACTTTGCGTGACCTGGAACAACCTGGGTGGACGCCGCATCCGCCAGGTTCGGCCAGCGGAGGGGAACAGTCGGCGCGCGCGGCCCTGGCTTAAACTTCGTTATCTGTGCCTTTACCTCAACCTCCGACCTCTGTTGTAATCTTTTCTCATGGATCTCAAGCACCGCAGCCGCGGCATTACCGACGGGCGCGACCGGGCCCCGGCGCGCTCCATGTTCAAAGCTATTGGTTTCACCGACGCCGACCTGCGCAAGCCCCTGATTGGCGTGGCCAACACCTGGATCGAAACCATGCCCTGCAACTTTCACCTGCGCCGGCTCTCGGCCAAAGTGAAGGAGGGGGTTCGCGCCGCCGGCGGCACTCCCATGGAATTCAACACCATTGCCATCTCTGACGGCGAAACCATGGGCACCGAAGGCATGCGCGCGTCGCTGGTCAGCCGCGAATTGATCGCCGATTCGATTGAATTGGTCTGCCGCGGCCAACTGTTCGACGCTGTCGTGTGCGTGGTCGGCTGCGATAAAACGATTCCCGCCGCGGCCATGGCTCTGGCACGAATGAATCTTCCCGGCCTCGTTCTCTATGGCGGCACCATCGCCCCGGGCAGTTATCGCGGAAAAGACGTCACCATTCAGGATGTCTTCGAAGCGGTTGGCGCAAACGCCGCCGGAAAAATCACCGATCAGGAATTGTACGACCTCGAAAACGTGGCCTGCCCAGGCGCCGGGGCCTGCGGCGGCCAGTACACCGCGAACACCATGTCGACCGTGATGGAGATGATTGGCCTTTCTCCCATCGGCTTCAACAGCGTGCCCGCGATGGATGCGGGCAAAGATCAAGTCGCCTTCGATTGCGGCAAAGTCGTGCTGAACCTGCTGCATAAGGAAATACGGCCGCGCGATATTCTCACGCGGGATGCGTTTGAAAACGCAATCGCCTCCGTGGCCGCGACCGGCGGCTCCACCAATGCGGTTCTGCATCTGCTGGCCATGGCGCGCGAGGCCGAGGTTGATCTGCAGATCGACGATTTCCAGGCGGTCAGCGAGCGCACTCCGCTGCTTGCCGACCTCAAACCCTCCGGACGTTTTGTGGCCGCGGATATGCACCGCGCCGGCGGCGTGCGCTTGCTGGCTCGGCGCTTGCTGCGCGGCAATCATATTCACCCCACCGCGAAAACCGTGACCGGCCTTTCCATCAAGGCGGAAAGCGAAAGCGCCATTGAAACTCCCGGGCAGGAGGTGATCGCGCCGCTGGAACGGCCGCTAAAGAAAACTGGAGGACTCGTCATCCTGAAGGGAAATCTTGCGCCCGAAGGCTGCGTGGCCAAGATCAGCGGGCATGAGCGTCTGCAGCAGCGCGGTCCGGCACGGGTTTTCGAATCGGAAGAAGATGCCATGGCTGCCGTCACCGGCAAGAAAATTCAAGCGGGCGATGTCGTCGTCATCCGCAACGAAGGCCCCAAGGGCGGTCCGGGCATGCGCGAAATGTTGAGCGTTACCGGCGCCATCGTGGGTGAAGGATTGGGATCCTCCGTTGCGCTGTTGACCGACGGCCGCTTCAGCGGCGCCACCCATGGACTCATGGCCGGCCACGTTTCGCCGGAAGCCGCGCTCGGCGGTCCCATCGCCGCGGTGCGCGATGGCGACACGATCCGCTTCGATGTCAGTCAGCGCCTCCTGGAGGTTGGGATCAGCGACGCGGTTCTGCGCCAGCGCATGAAAGAGTGGAAGCCGCCGCAGCCGCGCTATCCCACCGGCGTATTCGCCAAGTACGCTGCTCTGGTCTTGTCCGCCTCGCAAGGCGCGATCACGAGGCCTCCGAAGTAATGCCTTCTACCGCTGGCATCCGGGGCTGACCCACTTCAGCACGTTATCAGCCGCCGAGATGGCGCAGAAATACGGTGCGCTGGCCGAATCAGAATAGCTGTATTGCTGAGAGCTGGATTGTCCGGTGTTCCCCAGGAAGTTGAACAACGAGTCGAACTCCAGCGTGTCCTTGTGCTGCCCGGAGTTCACTAGCCAACTGGCGTGGGTCACTCGATTTCTCCGCACTTGGTTCACTGAGAACTGGTAGTTCTGCGTGGCGTTCGTGGTTTGATTAATGTTTCCGTTCGACAGCACCACTTGTGAAATATCCAGGCTCAACGGAAAATTGAACGACTGGTTGGTAACCGTGGTCGCCCCGCCACCGTCCGAAGTCGTGGTTGTCGAAAACACTCCCGAAGTCTGCAAAATATCCTGCACATATTCGGTTCCCGTAATGTTAAAGGACTGGTTGTTGGAGAAGTCGACGGTCTGCACAACCCTGGTCGTCACCTTGCCGCGCGCTGTATTAATGTAGCCGGAGATGACAAAGCTGCGTCTTGAGCTCACGCCCACCGTACCCTTGATGAAGGTTGGCTGCACGTTCAGGTTCTCCTTGACCTTCGGAGACGGCCCGGCCAGCGTGTCTTCGGTGATGGCGCCCGTAACTTGAGTTGTCGCCGGATCAAGATAAAGCAGCAGCGACGCAGTTGCCGAGAAATAATTGTCAGCGTTGTATACGCTGAGCGCAACCGTATGCGGCCGCCCATTGCTCAACAGTCCAGCGAACGGGGTGAGGTTCACGCGATAAGGAGTGAAGTTCAACGTCTGCACGCCGGGAATCGGGAACCACAAAAAGGGATCGATGCCGCCGGTAAAAATCCACGGATCGACCGGCGCCACGCCCGCAGGCCGGCCATCGATCGTGATCTCAGTCTCGCGGAAACCGCTATTTCCGCAGCTCTCCAGTTCAGTGGCCACGTCGTTGGGCACGCAGCTATACCAGAACTCATCGTTCGACTGGCTTTGCGCGTACACGTCGAGATATGCGCTTTGCACATTCGTGGGGAAAGTAAAGGTGCCGGAGAGCGTGCTCGCAGTTGATCCCAGTCCGACCGTGCCGCCCGAAGCGCCCGCCGAAAGCGGCAGCACTACGTCGGCAATAACCGGTGCGGGCTGGCCCTTGGCCAGCGGATAGAACTCCAACGATGCCGAAGCATAGATCGTCGAGGTGAGCCCGCAGCACAAAGTGTTCCCGATATTCGCCTGGCCGGATTGTGCCGTGTAAAAGATCGAACTGTAATCGGTAAGATCGTTCTCGATATGCCACGATGGACCCAGACTCGACGTGGGTTCGGCCGTAGTGCCGAAATAAATATTCACCGGGCCCAGCCAGAAATTGGCAGTGCGGTCATATTGAATGCCGGGGTTCACGTCGATATCCGCCACCAGCACCACCTTAGCCCAGGGGCCGGGACACGCAGAGGGCGGCGCGTAGGTGAAATCCTCTATGTTGAAATCGAAGAATTGCGCGCCGCTGAAGAGCTCTACTACACAAGGCTTGGTCGCAGGCCGTGGCACATTCGGATCCGCCGTCACAGTGTTGGCCGAGCCGATCTTATATGGTCCAGAAGCGGAAGCGAACGGAACCGCGACTGCGAGCAGCAGAAGCGGAAAAATATTCCGCGCCAACCGGGCGGCGCCGGGCATGTGGTCCTCCTGGGAGATTGCGGCAAAACCCGTGCCGTGTGTGCCGTCCTGGCTTTGCGTGGACAAGCCATCCGCGCGGCACTTGGGTCGAAGTATGGCGTGTTCCGCCGGAACCTGTCAACAGAGGACGAAAGTCCCTATTGACGGGCAATCCGTCGGGCCAAGCTACAGAACGTTCGGTGAGCCGCCCTCGCGGATTTCATCCCCTGCGTTGCCTGCGGATCAACAAGGCAAGCCGCGGAAATAAAAAGTGCCCGCCGGCGTCGTCGATCACATTCACCTGGCAGGTATAAAAACCGGGTTTGAGCGATGCCAGCGGCACGTCTAACTGGAAAACCGCGGCCTTTCGTGCCCGCTCATTCAGTTGGGTCAACTCGACCAACGAGCTTTCGTAGGCTTTGGCTTTACCCTGGAAGAATTCCACGTTGCTCAGAAGGCGGATGCCCGGCTTGTTCTCGCCGCCGGTTGCGGAATTCGTGGCAGCCAACCGCGACGGATCATATACCTCGTAGTAAAGGAACAAGTGCTGCGTATCTGAAAAAACGTGCGTGATATTGGGGACGATCTCGGAGCCGTCGTGGACCAGGGGGTTCACGGTCGCATTCTTTTTTACCGGTTGAATCTGGCTCGCCAGTACCACCGAACTCATCTTAAGCGGCATCGTCTTCAAGTCCGGCACCTCGATGTCGGTTTCGAACGATCCCATGCGGCCGGTCTGATTCTCGCGCACCACAAATTTCAAATGATACTTGCCGCTCAACAGGCTCATGCCCGTGTCATACTGCACATTCTTCTTTTGCACCTCGCTCGTCGTGTTCACCGCCAGTTTGATGGTGTCGCGAAATCGATTCAAGGGGTGATCTTCGCTATCGAGCACCACGCCAATCACATCCAGCGTGGCCTTGTCGCGGTCGCTCTTGCGGACGAATGGAATCTGCGATCCCGGCACCACCAGCGAGATGGGAACGAAAAACTTGTTGCCCGCGAGCCGAAAATAGGCCACGCCCAGATACAGCGGCAGATCGGTGGCCGGAAGTTCGGAAGCCAGTTCCTCCTCCAGCTGGCGCTCCTTGTCATCGGGCGTGGAATGTTTGAAATCCGCGGGTGCGTAATATCCGCGGCGGTATTCGATCTTCACTCCGGGAATCTTCGTCTTCACGACGATGCGCCGGTAGTGCCCATCCCGCGCCGGGTTCGTGCTGTGATAGCCCAGCAGGTAGTAAGTCGACGTGTCCTCCTGCACTCCTTTGAAAACCTTGCCGAAGTCGTTGGAATCTAAAAAGGCGCGTCCGCCGGTGTCGCTGGCCAGCGTGACCAGCGTCTCCTGCGTCGTGAAATTGGAATTCAGCGCGTTGAGAGTCGCCTGCCCGGAATACGCCGAAACACCGCGCAGACTGGCATTCTGCGCTTCTCCGCCCGCCACCAGCGCCTGCAGGCCGCGCATGTCCATGGTGTAAATCGCCAGATTGGAGCGCACCGCGGCATTCACCGCCGCGCGCAACTCCGATTCGTTCTCGATCCCCGTGCGGTCCATGCCGCTGGAAAAATAAATCAGGGATTTTTTCTGCTGCACATACGCCAGCTTTTCCGCGACCGAGCGCAATGCCTCCAGCCGCCGGTCAGTATTAAAAATGTTGTACTCCGTATCGTCGGCGGTAAAGGGCTGCCCCGTGTCCGGCGTTCCTTCGGTTGTGCCCGTCGTGCCTTCCTCAAAACCCTGGCCGCTGCCCGTGCTGAATTCCTCTAATTGCTTTTTCAGCAGCGCGTGATCGGTGGTAAAGTCCTGATTCACCTCCAGCGAGCTTCCCAGGGAAACAATCGACACCAGGTCCGCGGGCGCCATCTGTGTATCCACGTAATGTTCGGCTGCCGTAACCGCATGGTCGATTTCATCCGGCTCCATGGCCGAGAGATCGAAGAATAAGACAATCAAACGCCGGTCTTTGAACTCCGCCGCCGTATTCGCCGCGGCAGGCGCCGCACTCTTCTTCCCGGATGCCGTCTCCGCCAGCGGCTTCGCCTGGGCCACGTTCAACGCCGGCACGGCATCGACATTCTCCACGTCAAAGGAAACGATCTTCTGCGGCTTGTTGTCTTCGAGAATCGTGAAATCTTCCGGCTTCAGCCCCTGTACAAAATTTCCCCTCTTATCCCTCACCGTCACGTTCACCAGCACCAGATCCGATTCCGCGTGAAACACGTACTCCGGTTCCTGCTGCGAAGGCAATGCGGCGCACAGCAGCACGACCACTAACAGCACCACGACAGCCCTATCGGCAAATCGGGGTTGAGTGAAAGTCATGTTTTTACTTCTCTGATCGCACTTGTCTTGTCGCACCTGTCGAAATTCTTCTCAGAAACGAAATCGCGCCGTAATCGTGAACTGCCGCATCACCCCAGCCGCCGTAACCCGCCCAAAGGTGGGCGAGTTTACCGTGGTATCAATTGAGGAATAGTTCGGTATGTTGAAAATGTTGGTGGCCTGCGCCCGCAACTCCAGCATGCGCGCTTCCTTCATCGGAATAACTTTTGTGAACGCCATGTCAAACACCTTGCTGCCCGGCCCGATGATGCTGTTGCGGCGTGCATTGCCGTATTGCCCTGCCGGCGGCGTAACGAATGCGGCCGTGTTGAACCACTCCGTGACCGAGCGATGCGCCAGGCTCACCGATTGTCCCGGCACCAAGTCCGGTCGCAGCGTGCCGTTCGTTCCCGCGTTCACGTCGTCGATGTCGCCCAGCAGCCGCGGCGTAAACGGCAGCCCCGATGCGATGGTCCAATCGCCGCTCCATTGCCAGTCGCCGAAAATCGCCCGCCACGGCGTATTTCCCGTGAGCCAGCGCTTGTCGTTACCAAACGGCAGTTCCCACAAATAATCCGCAGTGAACTTGTGTGTCTGGTTGAAGCTGGAAAGCCCCCGCTCGGCAGACAGATTGAAAGGATTCTGCGCGACGCTGCCCGCGCCTCCGCCCGACGAACCGCCGCCTCCGGCCGCGCCCGTGCCGCCCGCCCCCAGTCCGGGAGTATTTGCCCCCGAGGTCGCTCCCGCGCCGATGGAAGATGCATCATCCAATGCCTTGGAGAACGTGTAGGTGCCGCCGATCGCGAATCCCCCCGCCAACCGCTTGCGCAGCCGCACCGATCCCGCGTTCGCTTCCGAATCGGCCACTGAGTTTTCGTAGGTGAATGCGTCCACGTCGGATATGCGAATCCCGGTCGCGGTTCGATTGGGCGCTTCCAGAATGTCGAGATCCGTTCCCTTGGTTCCGGTGTAGTCAACATTCAGCAGCAGCGTCGGGCGAATCTGCTGTTGAATGTCCAAATTGCGAATCTGCACATAGCCCAGCCGGTAATTCGGATTCACCGCATAACTGTTGGTGATGCCGCTGGCCGCTGGAAACCCGCTTTGCAGAGTCAGTTCCCCGGGGACCGTCTGAATGTTGGTCGCTGTGCTCGCGAACGGCGGCTGCAACGCAAGTTGCTGCGCTATGCCCTGATACGCTCCCGTGTTGTAGTTGATGCCATATCCGCCGCGCACCACGGTTTCGGAAAACGGCTTCCACGCAAAGCCGACTCGCGGCGCGAAATTATTGCGATCCGGCCGCACCAGGCTGGCCGGCAAAGGCCCGTAATACGGCCCCGCTTGCCCCGGCTCAATCGGAGTGACCTGTGTCGCCAGCGCCGGATTCTCCACCAGCACCCCGGGAGAAAGGTCCAGGTTCACCAGGCGGTTATTCTCTTCTGCAAGCGGCGAAACGTATTCGTAGCGCACTCCCAGGTTCAGCGTCAGGTTGGCGCGCATCTTCCATTCGTCCTGTGCATACAAATCCCAGTAGTTGCCGTGGAAGTGGTTGCTTTCTCCAAATTGCTCGGAAGTCTGCTGCGGCAGCCCGAGCAGAAAGTCGGCGAAATCGTATCCCGTGTCCGCCACCGGCTGGCCGCCGCTGATCTCCGAAGTGTTCAGGCCGGTAAAGACGAACGAACCCCGCGGATTGCTGTCCGTATCCGTATTCACCTGCACCCGCCGGAAGTCCCCGCCCCAGCGCCAGGTGTGTTTGCCGTGGTTCCAGATCACGTTGTCTGAGAACGTATAAGTCTGGTCTCGCGTGAGCGCCGGCGGCGTATCCTGAAGACTGCCAAAGTTGGTGAAGGAAAGATTCGGCAAGCCCCAATCGAACGGATTCTGCGAAACTCCCACGATTCCGAGCGTTCCCGTAATGTCGTTGCTGAAGGCGTACAGATTCTGCGTGCGCGTCCGGCTGCGGTTAAAGTCCGCGCGAACAATGTTGGTCAGTTTTCCAATGCTCCGTATGTAAGCCACCGGCACGTCAAAGCTGCGCACCGTCGTGTTCCCGCCCACGCTCGGGAAGGGGTTCGTCAGGTTCGCGCTCGACCCGTGGTAGTGCAAGCCAAAAGTCAGGTTGTTGCGCGGACCGCGGCGCCCTCGGCCCCGGCGTTCGCCCATCGGCGCGGCCCCAAACGTGTGGTTCAAACGCACGTTCAAATCGTCATTGTCGCTGGTGGCTGAAGTCACATAATGAAAGTTTTGATAGTCGCCCGGCAGGTTCGGCAACGGAATGTATTGCAGCAATCCTTGCGCCGCCGGGTTGATTTGCGGAATCGTATTGCAGGGTTGCTGCGGAGGGCTGCACGGAAACGCCGCGTTGGTCACTGGATTGAAGATTTCCACCGGCTGCCCCGTAGTGTACGTAGCCTGCGAAAAATTGCCTTGCCGCTCCAGCAGCGTCGGCACCGTCGAGAACTGATCGAAGGGATTCTCCCCGCGCTTGCCGTTGTAATTGACGAAATAAAATGTCTTGTTCCCGCCGTGATAGATGTGCGGAATATTCAGCGGACCGCCCACCGACCCGCCGAAACTATTTTGCAAATATGCCGGCTTTTCCGTCGGCTGCCCGGTAAGCGAAAACGGCGACGCATTCAACGCCGCATCGCCCACCCCGTAATATAAGGATCCATGCGGCCGATTGATGTCAAAGCCCCGCCGCCCAAAAATCATCGGCCCGCCAAATCCTCTGCCTCCGCGCCCGCCAAATCCGCCGCCGCCAAATCCTCCTCCTTGTTGCCGAGCCTCATTGAACCGCTCCTGCATTTCTTCCGCGCTCATGGCATTGAATGCGTTGGAGGTATTGCCCGAGACCGCCACCGATTCTGTCGCACTGTCCGCCGCAGTCCCCGGAACCGGCATCCCGGCAGGCACCACGTCGCTCAACCCGCCGCTGGCCGCCTCCTGCCCCGCCGCGCTCTGAAACACGGAAAGACTCTGAAACCCGCGCCCCCCCGTATTCGCCCGCTGCCGCTGCTGGCTGCTCACTTCCCGGGCCCGCGACAGCAACTCCAGCTCAAAGTTCGCCTGCACCTCTTGATGCGTCGCGTCCACCACCACTTCCCGCGCGCTCCCGGCAAACGCCGCCATCTGCACCCGCACGCTATAGTGTCCATCGCCCGGAATCTGCAACCCGTAACTGCCGTCCACATCCGTCCACGTACTGACTTGTTTCTTCGTGGCCGCATTCGTTGCCGAAACTTCCGCACCCGGAATCGGCATGTTCCCCGACCTCACCACGCCGTGGATGGTTCGCCCTCCCGCCGTAGGATTCGCGGCTTGTCCAACCCCCTGCCCGCGCAATAGATTGGGATGAAACACGGCAAGATGAAGCGCAAAAAGGAACGGAAAGACGAACCGAGCCCGCAGCTTGCTTTTGCTCGCCAGCAGATCCAGAAAGAGATCAGCGGAACCGCGCTCATCAGAGCCGCGATCCTCAGAACCAGGACCGTCGGAAAAAAGGTCGTCAGAAAAAAGACGGGACCGCAGAACCCAACGATGATCAGATCTCCTCATAGCGTGGCGCCGACTTTCGTCGCCGTCTTGCTCGAATCATAAACGCTCTGCTCCGCGTGCACTGTAAAGTTTTGTTGGCTTTTCTCTAAAATTGTTTCCAGAAATCGGCAATCCACGTAGCCCAATGGCGGAACAGATCGGTGCTATGCAAAAAGCATGTTACGGGCGGGTTAGCCTCAGGCTCGTGCCGGGAGGGGAGTCGAACTTGAGCCGCTTTGCGGGCGTCCGAGCCCGCAGGCGAGATCCTGAGCGCAGCGAAGGACCTGCGCAATCTCTGGTGCCGGGAGGGGGAATCGAACCCCCAAGGGCCGAAGCCCGGCGGATTTTGAGTCCGCTGCGTCTGCCAGTTCCGCCATCCCGGCTATACGTGGAAATGATTGATTTTACGTACTATTTCACGCTATGTTGCTTTGTCAACCAAAACAGCGAATGTGAAACTGTGTAAGGAAGTGTGAAAGTATTCGCAGATTTCCACAGGTCCGTGTCGCTTGCCCATGAAGTGCTTTGCGGCCCTTCCTCGGACTAGATGCCCCTCTGCCAAGTCCTAAGGGGGGCGTCCGTACGAGATTCTATCACCCATCGCATTGAGAATGAATGTGGGTTTGGCATTTCGCTCTGAATGCTCGCCGAGCGCACTGGGAGTATTCTACGCGAGAGCAAAGAAGCCTTGCAGATACTATGGCTAAAGTCGCGCGTTCGTGAGGTTGTTTGGGGTATTCTCGGCGGATCGATAGCCGGGGCTCTCTTTCCGGCTGGCCGCACTTGGATCGCCACCTCCTTCAAGCAGATCCTCGGGGATGTCTCCGAGCACGTCCCGAACTTTCGCGGTCCGGCCGTTGTGGCGATGCTGGCTATTTTCGCTCTCATCGTTCCAAGGTTTTTACGCAAAACAGTATGCCTATTTCGGTCTTGGAAAGGAGGCCTCGTTCGGGGAACGAGCCTGATCTGGGCCATAGTGACATTATTCTATTGGGCGGAGCGAGCTCACTTGTTTTTGTGTGTCGTCGCCGGGCTGGCCTTCCACTCCTGCACCGACATTGTTCAAGGGCGCCGTAAGCAGGAGCAATGCAGTGCAACGGAAATAGCCAATTGGGTGCCGCGGGTTTCGCAGAGCAGCCTCTTGGCGATCAACTTCGATAAACCCATTGAGAGCTGGGAGCAAGACGCTGTTGGACGCGGTGAATTTGTCAAAACTGTTCTGACCCGTGTGCTAGGCGACTGCGAGCCGGCTCTCGGAATTACGGCTGACTTTGGCGAGGGCAAGTCTTCCGTCTTGCATCTAGTTCGTGCGTCCATAGAGCGAGGCGGGAAGGCGATCGCGGTGCCTTTTCGGACCTGGTTGCCGGGAAATGAGAAAACTTTTGTTGAATCCCTGTTTGCAACCGCAACGGCCGCAATTCGGAAGAAGTACTTCCTGCCGTCATGGCGCTCAACATTCAAGAACTACGGTCGCGTCGTCCTTGGAGTGGTCCCAAAGTCGTGGGGATTTCTGAGTGACTTTTTGTCAGCGGATTCGCAGTCTACGCAAATAGAAGAACTGACCGAGCTCTTTTGTCATCTCCCGATTCGGATTGTATTCCTGCTCGATGAAATCGACCGAATGCATGAAGAGGAGTTAAGAGTACTTTTGAAGATTCTGCGCGGAGCTCCTGAGCTGACCAATGTCGGCTACATATGCGCATTCAGCAAAGAAGCGCTCGCGAGGGTCGTCTCCCCCGGCGATCCAGAGTTTGGTTGTCGGTACCTCGACAAGTTCTTTCCCGTGCAGCTGCAACTGCCGAGAATTGATGATGACCTGAGGGAATCCCTTTTTTCCGCGCGGTTGTCCGCTGTTTTCGAAGAGGAGAGTCTATTAACATCAGATGCCGCGAAGAAGCGGTTCGATGAGTTACGGGGCGACCTCTGGTACGACGCGCTCGACAAGCAGCTAACAAATATTCGAGTGATTGGGCAGTTCGTGCGGGGATTCCAGAGTTCACTGCATGTTTCGAAGAGCGAAGTGAACACCTATGATCTGCTTGTGATCGAGGCTGTCCGGCTGCTCCTGCCCACGACCTTCAGATTTGTATACGAGAACGGGCGGTACTTTCACGAGCCCCCAAAGGGGATTGAACGATGGAACAGGGGCCTTCTTGGAATCGACGAGGAGGCCAGAAAGGCGAGGATCCACAACGCGTTTGACTCATATTTCGGCGGACTGCCCAAGCTCGATCTCGATCTGGCCCGCGGTCTATTGTCCCGGATCTTCCCGTCAGTTCGTGAATACTTCCGTGAAAAATCGAAGGGACTGGTGCTGGCGAGCATCCGCGATTCTGATGAGGAGCGACGAATTTCCGATCCGATCTTCTTCCCTAGGTACTTCTCCTACACCGTTCCGGCCACGATGTTCGGCGAAAAAGAAATGGCAGAGTTTCTGTCCTCTATAGAAAGTGCCGCGAGTGAGGAAGCCCTACATGCCGTCGTTGAAACAACATGGCCTGCGGCGGAGCGGGACGACCTTCGGAGAATACATTTTCTGAGAAGGCTGGTCTCTAGGGCCTCGCAGATCTCCAGCCAGCGGGCGGCATGGCTAGCAGTGGATATGGCGAAACGTACGTCGGAAATGCAAGGCGAGCATATCATTTACCAAGTTATCAAAGGCCTCGTCTTTGCTCTTGCCGCCCGTTCCCAGGGAAGCCAGGACTTCCAACGGATGCTGGATCTTGCGGTAAAGGAAGCGGGCTCGGATAGGTTCGCCTCCGATATCGTGTATTCGTCTGTGTCAGCAAGGAATTTGGCTGACGAGGTAACGAATTGGGATGGTTTTGACGCTGACCAAATCAAGAAGGTCTTTGGTCAGAGAATGCGCCTACGTCATCAGAAGCCTGTAACGGCGGTGCTAACTTCGGACCTGGATGACCCGCTCGCATTTAGCAGATGGAAGTTTTATGTTCCCGAGGACACGTCTTATATTACCGAATTCTTGCGATCTGCTTTCGATTTCAGCGTCGAGAATCTAGGTGTCTTTCTTCAGTGGCTATTGCCAGGAAACGTCAGCTATCAGAATGGCGCGATAAAGTTCATCGAGGGTTTCTACCCCGTCTCTGAAATAATCCTGCGTTTACAAAAGGCCCAAGAAAACAAGGTGCAGTGGCGTGCGGAGCATGCCTCCGCAATTCAAAGATTTTGGGACTTCTACAAGCAGGAATCTAGTTCTCCGAGCTCACCTGAACCCGACGAGGACCAACTTGCCTAGGCGCACGCATTACAGAGGGAGCTCGGGGGCTATTTCCCAGCGACGCCTTACGGAACAGTGCCATTCACATCGCAGTCTCGTGGCTGACGCTGTGGGTTTGGTCGTGCTCTGGTACTTGGGTCGTTTGCTGCGTTGCTGCTGGCTCGATCTTCAGCGCTGAGGGTTCCTGCTCCTGGCCATCAATTGCTGTGCGCTGCGTCAAGTCCCGGCTCAGATCGCGCGCGAGTTCGCTTCTGTCGTTGGTATAGATCTGCGCGTCGTATTGACCGCGAGAGACAGACACATACGCAAAACGGCTGTTAACCAGTAGTTCGCTCTTGTCTGTGTCCACATGAATCAAAACTCGGTCCGCGGTCTGTCCCTGGCTGCTGTGGCTGGTGACGGCGTATCCGTGGTCGAGATGCGGATGCTCGTGGATATTGAATCGAACTTCGCGACCGGAGTCCATCCTGATTTCGAGATTGCCCGAATGGCTGACTCCTTCGATGGTGCCGAGTTCTCGGTTAGCAACCTGTAATTCCCTCGAAGGGGCAGTGAACTGAACGCGGTCGCCCTGTGAGAATTCGCGCTGAACTTCTTGGTACACCGCCACACCCGACAGCCGTCGTGGATCGTAGGTCTGTTGTGATCCATTCTCGCGCTCGACGGTGATACGGTTTTCGTGGGCGTCCACTCGGTCCACTCGCGCGTATTCGCCAGGGTCGATCCCCAGAACCTTACTCCCACGGGTATAGCGCACCAAGTCCCCCTCTCCGTATTGCGCGGCCCACTGCCGATCTGCGCCGGTCATTTCATTTCGCGAGTCGAGCACTCGAAGTTTGTGTTCCTCTGGATTCACCTCGCCGTGGGCCTGCATTTCACGGTGGATCAGTGTGTTCAGTTCACGTCGCGACTCATTGTCAGGTGAAATGACCAACGTCCCTTGAGGCTCTCGCGCGAACTCACGAGCGATTGCACCGAGCCTCTCTTCGCGGCCCACAATCTCATGCACGCGGCCCTGCTGGTCGAGATTCGCTACCGCTCCGTGAACATCCCCGCGGGCGAGCTGTTCGACAGCCTCTTTAAGTTCAGGTTGCAACCATTCGTCGAGCGTGAAATGAAGGCGCAACATGCGCAGATGTGGCTCGATCAGGCACGCCTATCGGTAGCAGAGACGCAGACGCATCTGTTCTCGGGGAAGGGCGATCCGCAGTGGGATTCCGCATCGCTGCTCTCCGTGATGTGGAACCAGTGGAACGTGGTTTTCCGCAAGACCTTGGGCCAGGCGGAGCGCACGCTGGTGAGTGAACTTCGAGACGTTCGCAACCGTTGGGCGCATCAAAAGCCCTTCTCCAGCGATGACGCCTACCGCGCTCTTGATTCTGCAGGACGCCTCCTGACCGCTGTCTCGGCGCCGCAAGCGGAAGAAGTCGAAAAGGTCAAGATGGAACTGCTCCGCGTGCGCTTCGACGAGCAGGTCCGCAGCGAGAAGCGAAAGACTGCCGGTACGGCTATCGAGAGCGAGGCAACCGGCAATCTAAAACCGTGGCGCGAGGTCGTGACCCCACACAAGGACGTGGCCAGTGGCCGGTATCAACAAGCGGAGTTTGCGGCTGATCTTTGGCAGGTTCATCTCGGCGAAGGTTCCGATGAATACAGGAAGCCGGTAGAGTTCTTCCGCCGGACGTATTTGACTCAAAGCCTTAATCAACTTCTGATCGGCGCGGTGCAACGCCTGGCTGGACAGGGTGGCGATCCGGTAGTTCAGCTGCAGACAAACTTCGGTGGTGGAAAAACTCACTCGATGCTCGCGTTGTACCACCTTTTCTCAAATGCTACTCCCGGCGAGCTTGTCGGCATTGATGAAGTGTTGAAGGAAGCAGGCGTTTCTCGGCCACCAAAAGTGAATCGTGTAGTTCTTGTGGGAAACAAGATCTCGCCGGGCAATCCGGTCACGAAGTCGGACGGGACGGTGGTTCGTACACTTTGGGGCGAGCTGGCTTGGCAAGTGGGGTTTGTAGCGGGTGGAATTAAAGAGGCAAAGAAAGCCTACAAACGGATTGAGGCGGACGACGAAAAGGCGACTAGTCCTGGCGACGTTCTTCGGGAACTGATGAACGACTACGCGCCATGCCTGATCCTGATTGATGAATGGGTATCGTACGCGCGGCAGTTGCACGATCAAGGTGACCTGCCCGCGGGTAGCTTTGAAACACATTTCACGTTTGCCCAAGCCCTCACCGAGTCGGCGAAGTCCGCAAAACAATGCTTGCTGGTTATCAGTTTGCCTGCTTCCGATACAACGGGATCGCCCCACGCCGTTGCTGATGATGTGGAAGTCGGCGGCGAGCGAGGTCGCGCGGCACTTGATCGGCTGCGAAACGCCGTCGGCCGTGTAGAAGCGTCATGGCGACCGGCGAGTGCCGAAGAAGGCTTCGAGATTGTACGGCGACGCCTATTCGAGCCCCTGGTTGACAAGACGCAATTCGTGGCACGAGATACAGTAGCGCGGGCATTTTCCGATTTCTATCGCACGCAACAACAGGAGTTTCCACCCGACTGCAGGGACTCCGACTACGAGAGGCGACTGAAGGCAGCCTACCCGATCCATCCCGAAATATTTGATCGGCTCTATAGCGACTGGTCCACGTTGGTGAAGTTTCAGCGTACTCGTGGCGTGCTACGGCTCATGGCAGCAGTGATCCACAGTTTATGGGAGAAAGGAGATCGGAATCCTCTTATCCTGCCCGCCAACATTGCGATCGACGACCCGCGCGTGCAATTCGAGCTGACACGATATCTTTCGGACAACTGGGTTCCGGTCATCGAGAAGGATGTTGACGGTCCTAGTGCGCTGCCGTTGAGGCTAGATCGGGAGATCCCTAACCTCGGAAAATACGCAGCATGTAGACGAGTGGCACGCACGATTTACCTAGGTTCGGCACCCACTGCGACCGCCGCGCATCGAGGCATCGAAGATAGACGCATAAAACTCGGATGCGTCATGCCCGGTGAGTCTCCAGCAGTGTTTGGCGATGCACTGCGCCGTTTGGCCACAGCCGCAACCTATCTGTATCAAGACGGTGCGCGCTATTGGTTTTCGACTCAGGCGACGGTCACAAAAATCGCGGAAGACCGGGCCGAGCAGCTCATTCGAGAGCCAGAGAAGGTAGCGAAAGAGATCGAAAAGCGGGTGCGAGCGGATGTACGAAAGAGTGGAGACTTTAACCGCGTTCACCCATTCCCTCAATCTGGCCAGGAAATTGGTGACGACACCGACGCCCGCCTTGTGGTGGTTGGCATAGATCACGCTTACAGCAAGGAAGCGGACAATGCAGCGCTCGATGCGGCGAAAGCCATGCTGGCAATGCGTGGTAATACTCCGCGACTCTTCCAGAACACGCTGGTTTTCTTGGCAATCGACCAAATCCGCCTACAAGACTTGGACGAAGCGGTACGACGATATCTTGCATGGGAATCGATTGTCACGGACGCGGAAAGCGGCGCGTTAGAGTTAACGACGCACCAGATTAAGCAGGCGAAAGAGCAGAAAGAGACCGCTGACGGCATTGTTGGCGCCCGTCTCCCCGAGGCCTATCAGTGGCTCTTGGTTGCGACTCAGGCGTCGCCGCAAAGCACGATCGACTGGAAAGCGTTCCGGTTGTCTGGTCAAGATCCACTCGCGGTTCGAGCGAGTAAGAAACTGCGGAATGATGAATTGCTGGTAACGGTACTCGCGGGAACGGTACTGCGTATGCCGCTCGATCGGGTGCCTCTGTGGCGCGGCGATCACGTTGCAGTAAAGCAGCTTGTTGAGGATTTCGCGCGTTATCTGTATCTGCCTCGATTGGTCGAGACAAAGGTCTTGCTCGACGCAATCGGCGATGGGTTGAGCTTGTTTACTTGGGAGCAGGATTCTTTTGCGTATGCCGACAGCTATGACGAGACCAGCCGTCGCTATCGTGGCCTGCGATACGGACAGCGGGTAACTCTCACGGATACGAGTACAGGATTGCTGGTAAAGGCTGAGGCAGCATCTCGGCAAGTGGCCGATGAGACGGCGGTGCGGGGCGCGGCTACCACATCCGCGACGGCATCGCCTCGGACAGTCTCGGGTGATGGCAACGCCGCAGGCAATACATCGGTAGTTGGTCTGCCGTTTCCGCGGGCGGTGCAACCTAGACGTTTTCACGGCAGTGTCACCTTAGAACCAACTCGGGTAGGACGCGATGCCGGGCGAATCGCCGATGAGGTGATTTCGCATCTAGCAGGGTTGGTTGGTGCGGATGTGAATGTGACACTTGAAATCTCGGCCGACGTGCAGAACGGAGTTCCCGATAAGGTAGTTCGGACTGTGACGGAGAACTGCCGGACACTGAAGTTTAAGGATCATGGATTCGAGGAATCATGATGTTGCTGTGTGGCGAGTACGCAAGCTGTTTGAGCCCAAAGACGGCGTGCATGATCCAGTAGTCTTTCTCCACGAGAGCCGGATCATTGATCTTCTCGCTCTCGGCAACGGTCTCGACAAGTGCCTTGAAATCGCTTCGCTCATGCAGAAAAGAGTCAGGCGACATCTTGCAACATCTCCTGAAATTTTTTCTGCGTGGAGTATTTGCCGTAGAGAGAAACCGCCCGCGAGAGCTTTCTCGGGTCCATCTCTTTGGCTTTTTCGCGAACGCGAGAAAGAACTGCCTCCCGATCCTCTGCAAGGTCGCCTAGCAGGACGCTGAAAAATCGTGCTTTGATGCGATTCGGTCCACTTGGTTCGTGATTTTATGGGCGGCTGGAGCTTGTAGATTTGCCAGATTGATCTCGCAATGACTGTTCTCTCGCTTCTTG
>JBARJF010000045.1:0-21135 GCA_049800135.1 Candidatus Sulfotelmatobacter sp. | reverse complement strand
ATGAATCAGAAGCGATTTTGCAGAAGCCGAATCTCCGCGTCCGTTGCCAAGTGCTTCGTCAGATCGCGTAGCCGACTACGTCGCCCGACTTGCAGGAAATCCGCTACTTGCACCCCGGGCTGTTAGGGTGGGCATGCGACAACCCAGCAAGTGGATGGGATTGGTGTGCGCAGTCGTCTGCGTTCACATCTTCGTGTCTCTGCTGGCTCCACGCAGTATTGAACTCGCCGCTTTTGGCGACCTCACGCAGTCTGTTCTGCTTCTTTGCGCAACGCTATCCATCTTCTCCAACGTCAGAACCAGCTACAAGAAGGCCCGGCTTTTCTGGGCTCTCATGGCATTCGGTTGCGGGATGTGGCCGTGCACGCAGGTTTTGTGGACCTACTTCGAGGTGTTTCTGCGCCAGGAGGTGCCGAACCCATTTGTCGGGGACGTGATCCTGTTTCTCCACATGGTTCCCATGATGGCGGCGCTGGCGGTGCAGCCGCACATTGAACGGCACAACCAAACCCTGCGGCTCGTCTCCCTCGATTTCTTTCTCCTGCTCACGTGGTGGCTCTACCTGTACCTGTTTATTGTGATTCCGTGGCAGTACGTCGCGCCGAATGAGGCTGCGTATGGCCGCAGCTTCGACTTGCTCTACGCTTGTGAACACATCGTGCTGATTGGGGGCATCGGCCTAGTTTGGAAGCGCAGCCACGGGGCCTGGCATAGAATTTACGGGGAGTTTTTCAAAGCTGCATTGTTCTACAGCTTGAGTTCTGCCCTGGCTGGCGTGGCGATCGATTTTCACCGGTACTACACAGGCAGCCTTTACGACGTTCCGCTGGTGGCGGCAATGGCGTGGTTCGCGGCAGTGGGGTTCATGGCGCGCGAATCTTCCTCCGGCGAGCCCACTGACCAGGCGCCCCGCCAAAGCCATACCCTGTGGACCGCCCGTTTGGCGATGATTGCTGTATTCTCGACGCCACTCATGGTGGCATGGGCCGAGTTTGGGGAAGGCATCCCGCCGCGGGTGCGCTCCTACAGGCTCTTGTTGACCGTGGCGACAATGGTTTTCATGGGCACGCTCGTGCTCCTCAAGCAGCACGGGGTAGACAGGGAAATGCTCCACCTGCTGCGTCTGTCGCGGCAGAACCTCGATGAGATGTGCCAACTGAAAGACGAATTGGAGAGCAAGGAACAGTCTCTACGGTGGCACAGTCTGGAGCTGCAGCGCAAAAATCTCGAACTTCAGGAAATCTCCTTTACCGACCCGTTGACTGGCGTGTGGAACCGGCGCTACCTCGAAGAAATTCTTATCGCGGAGGCGGGACAGGTCCTGCGAAATTACGAGCGCGCACGCGGCGGCGATATTCGCAAGCTGGATCATCGCGACCTGGTCTTTATCATGGTGGATATGGATTTCTTTAAGGAAGTAAACGATGTCCACGGTCATCCAGCAGGCGACCGCTTGCTGCAGCGGGTAGCCGATCGGCTGAGCAGGGTGGTGCGCAAGTCGGATGTGCTGGTTCGTTGGGGCGGAGAAGAATTCCTGATCATGTCCCGTTCCGCGGATCCGTTCGGTACACCTGCCTTCTGCGAGCGCGTCTTGGAGGTCATCGCGGCGGAAGCCTTCGACCTCGGACACGGCATTCGGGTACGGAAAACCTGTTCCGTGGGGTGGGCTCCGTTCCCCTGGAGCCGTGGCGCATACGAGGCTGTTTGTGCGGAAGAAGTCATCGAACTCGCGGACACCGCGCTCTACCGGGCGAAGGCCGGAGGGAGAAATCAGGGCGCAGGCATTCTGCCTGGCGATGGCGCCGTCGCGAAGCCCCAGTCGATTACACTGGAAGCCCTGCAGAACGATGATGGAGTGCTGACGCGCACTGTAACAGTCCAGAATTCGGGCGGTAGCGGCCAATCTTTTTCCGAAAACATGATGTCTGGCGAGCCACGCGATGTCTAATTTCTTTTCGCTGTCCAATGCCCAACAGCGAAACCCGAACAGAGACTCCTGCGCCTAGGTTGTGATTCGCCGATTCCGATAGTTCTGGTGACTTGACCTCCGATGCTGCGTTGAATACATTGAGAAGCCACCTTGCCGGGATGCGAGGTTGACACTCAGTACCGCAGAACCCGCGACAAAAATCAGCTTCTGTGAGGCAGGTTCGAAGATGAATGCGAAAACAACTTCTCGCGAGACTGGCCTGCGCCAGAAAGCCCAACTGATGTCGGCATCGGAGATTGAACGCACTCTGGTCCGCCTGGCTTATGAGATTGTCGAGAAAAATGATGGCGTCGATGGTTTGGGATTGGTCGGGATTCGGCGCCGCGGCGTCCCTATCGCGGAGCGGCTGGGCAAGATCATCACTCGTATCGAGAATGCTAAAGTCCCGGTCGGCTCATTGGACATCACTTTCTATCGCGATGATCTTTCCACCCTGGGGCCAAAGCCGGTGGTGCAGGACAAGGAGATCGGGTTTTCCATTGAAGACAAGAACATCGTTCTGGTCGACGACGTTCTTTTCACTGGACGCACCACGCGGGCCGCGCTGGACGCGCTTTTTTCGCACGGCAGACCCCGGCGGGTGCAACTCTGCGTGCTCATCGACCGCGGACATCGTGAATTGCCGGTCGAAGCCAGCTTCGTCGGCCGCAATGTTCAGACCACCCTGAACGAAGTGATCGAAGTGAAGTTGACCGAGGTTGATAATGCGGAGAAGGTTCTTCTAATGGAGAGGTGAGGACCGAAATTAGACCGGAAAAAGTTGGACCTGGAAAAGGAAAAAGGACGGCGGTGAACCCGCCGTCCTTATTTATTGGAGTGATCAACTAGGACAATCGGGTACAGATCGCCTTGGTCTGCGTGTAGAGGCTGAGCGCATCGTGCCCCATCTCGCGTCCCCATCCGGATTGTTTGTATCCACCGAAGGGCAGGGCCGCGTCAAAAATGTTGTAGCAGTTGATCCACACCGTGCCTGCGTGCAGATTTTCTGCCGTGCGGTGAGCCTTGCTGATGTCCCGCGTCCACACGGCAGCGGCGAGACCGTATTCGCTGTCGTTGGCCCGCGGCAGGATTTCCTCGGGATCATCGAAGGGCAATGCCGCTACCACTGGCCCGAAGATTTCTTCCCGCACAACTCTCATATCTTCGCGGGTGTTGACGAGAACAGTAGGCTCAACGAAATAGCCTTTGTCGCCTTTTCTGTGCCCCCCGGAAAGAGCGGTGGCGCCTTCCGAGAAGCCCGCCTCCAAGTATCCACAGACTCGATTTAACTGTTCCTGGGACACGAGCGGTCCCATTTGTGTTTTCGGATCAAGACCCGAGCCCACGGTTATTTTCTTCGCATAATCGGCAACGCCTTCCACGACCCGGTCGAAGATCGGCTTCTCGACGTAGAGGCGCGAACCCGCGCAGCAACATTGGCCGTGATTGAAGAAGATCGCGCTCGCGGCACCGGGTATGGCAGTATCGAGGTCGGCGTCCTTGAACACGACGTTGGGAGATTTCCCGCCAAGTTCCAGCGACACTTTCTTTAAGTTGCCAGTAGCCGCATGTACGATCAGCTTTCCAACCTCCGTGGAACCGGTGAAAGCGATTTTGTCCACGTGCGGATGCGCGGCTAAAGCGGCGCCAGCCGTTTCGCCGTAACCCGGCACAATGTTCACTACGCCTTCGGGGAACCCGGCCTCGGTAATCAACTCACCAAGACGCAGCGCCGAGAGCGGCGTTTGTTCCGCCGGCTTCAAGACAACTGTGCAACCGGTAGCCAGCGCCGGACCCAGCTTCCACGCCGCCATTAACAACGGGAAGTTCCACGGAATGATCTGGCCCGCAACTCCCACCGGCTCGCGCAGCGTATAGGCAAGGTATTTCGCGCCCGGTGTGTATGGAACCGAGATCGGAATCGTATTACCTTCAATCTTCGTGGCCCATCCCGCCATGTAGCGAAACAAGTCAACCGCCAGCGGCACATCGGCGGCGCGCGCGATGGTGAGAGGTTTGCCGTTGTCCAGGCTCTCCAGATAAGCGAATTCCTCGGTGTGCAACTCCAGCAAATCGGCGAGTTTCCAGATGAGTCGCCCACGGTCGGATGCGGTCAGCCGCCGCCAGGGACCGTGGTCGAAAGCCTTGCGCGCAGCCTTCACCGCTTGTTCAATATCTTCGCGATCGCCCTCCGCCACCTGTGCCAGAACTTCACCCGTGGCTGGATTGTAGGTGGGAAAGGTCTTGCCGGAAATAGAGTTTACCCAATTGCCGTTGATCAGCATTTTGCGCGGCTTTTCGATGAAATCCGCAACCTGCGGATGGATCTGCGCTGACACTGCGATGCCCATATATCCTCCTTGAATCAAGAACGAAAAATCAAGCGTGACTTGAATGACGTGGTGCTTAAGATTGCGGGCAGATTAAGAATGCCCGAAGTATGCTAGCTCCGAGTCAGAACAAAAGCAATTGCGATTCGGGCGCGCCAGCGTTGCACGCGTCCGCGGACTGGAACCCCCGGAGGGTTACTCACCGTAAGGAACCCAGATATTCTTCACCTGGGTGGCATGCTCGAGAAACCAGCGCCCTTCCGCGAGCTTCGGATTAAACCAGTCGATCGCTCGACCCTCGTTTGTCCAAACTTGTTTCAGGTTGCCGATCGACATCGCTTTCGCGGCAGTTGCGCTGGCTTCGTCGCCGAACGACCAGATGGCATCCACATCGTCGTGTTCAGCAAGAACCTTCAAGAGTTCCGAACTATGGCCTGTAACAATGTTGACTGCTCCAGCGGGCAGATCGCTGGCGTCAAAGAGTTGATAGAGATCAGCGGCGATGAGCGGGTATAACTCGGAGGGAACAACGATCACAGTGTTGCCCAGGGCAAGCGCCGGCAGCGCAAGAGACAGGAAACCGAGAAGTGGCGCTTCCCTGGGGCAGATGATGCCCATAGTTCCGAGCGGCTCGTTCACTGCGATCGCGATATTGCGAAACGGGGGATTGTGCACGGCGCCGTCAAACTTATCGGCCCAGCTCGCGTAAGAGAAGATACGCTCGATGCCGAGATCAAGTTCCGCCGCGGCCTGCTTCGCACCAGTGATCGAGGTAAGCCCGCGGACAATCTCGTCGCGCCGCTGGGAAAGATTCTCGGCGCAGTAGTAAAGAATCTGCGCGCGATTGTGTGCGGTTGCTTTCGCCCACGCCTCCGCTTTACGGGCAGCGTCAACAGCGTCGCGAATATCCTTGCGGTTGCCGAGCGATGCTTCGCCCAACAAGCGCCCATCGGCGGAACGCACCTCCATGCTGTAGCCCGAGTCCGGCCGGGCTTGCTTGCCTCCAATGTAGAGCTTCACGGTTCGGTCGATGGCGGGCGTGCCGGTTTCGACCTTTTCGCCGGCGCGGGGAACATCCGCCGTTTGCGGAGACGGCAATCTGGGCGCGTTCTTGAACCACGACGGCTGGAGATATTCGGGCAGTCCTTCCCGCCCGCCTTCCCGTCCGTAACCGCTCTCGCGGTAGCCGCCGAAGCCGCAGGAAGCGTCGAACAAATTCGCGCAGTTCACCCAGACCACGCCGGCTTTCAGTTGCGCCGCAACCTGCAACGCCGCGTTGATGTTCTCGCTCCAAACGCAAGCGGCCAGGCCATAGATCGTATTATTGGCCAACTCTACGGCTTCTTTCGGAGTGCGGAACGTCATCGCAGCCAGCACGGGTCCAAAGATTTCCTGCTGCGCAACAATGGACGTCGGATGCACGTTGCTCAGCAGCGTAGGCGGATAGTAGAATCCACGCGCCGGCAACGCGACCTGGGGCTGCCAGCAGGTTGCGCCCTCCGCGATCCCTTGGTCCAC
Organism: Candidatus Sulfotelmatobacter sp.; assembly: GCA_049800135.1. Lineage (GTDB taxonomy): Bacteria > Acidobacteriota > Terriglobia > Terriglobales > Acidobacteriaceae > Sulfotelmatobacter. Next base: position 15,318 of record JBARJF010000045.1, on the reverse strand, counting down.
CATGCGCTGGATGCGTTGCAGTTGCACCTGGGCCACGATGGCGCCGACATCGATTGCCTTGTCCAGGGGGAGACCGACGCGCAGGCTGCTCATGCGTTCGCGGATCTTGCCGACCAAAGTTTCGGCAATGCTCTCCTGCATCAACAGTCGCGAGCCCGCGCAGCACACCTGCCCCTGGTTGAACCAGATTCCATCAACCAATCCCTCGACCGCGCTGTCCAGGTCCGCGTCGTCGAAAATAATGAATGGAGATTTTCCTCCCAACTCAAGCGACAGACGCTTAGGAGTTGCCGCCGTAGCGCTGCGAATGGCGCGTCCGACCTCGGTGGAACCGGTGAATGCGATCTTATCCACGTCGGGATGCTTCACCAATGTCTCGCCAGTCGAACCGTCTCCGGTTACGATGTTGACGACTCCGGCGGGCAATCCGGCTTCCTGACAAAGTTCCGCGAACGCGAGCGCAGTCAAAGGCGTATATTCCGCCGGCTTTAACACCACTGTGTTACCGGTCGCCAGAGCGGGAGCAATCTTCCAGGCCGCCATGAGCAAGGGAAAGTTCCACGGGATAATCTGCCCCACCACCCCACATGGTTCGTATTCAGAAAACTCATGAGCAAGAAGCTGCGCCCAGCCCGCATGGTAGTAGAAGTGCCGCACCACCAGGGGAATATCAATGTCACGGCTCTCGCGAATCGGCTTGCCGTTATCCATCGTCTCCAAAACGGCGAGTAGTCGGGAATGCTTCTGCACCAATCGCGCCAGGGCGTAGAGGTAACGCGCCCTGATGTGCGGGGTAAGCGCACGCCACTTTGGAAACGCAGCGCGTGCGGCCCGCACTGCGGCGTCGATGTCAACGGATGAACCCTGGGCAACGGAAGCCAGCTTTTCTCCATTGGAAGGATCGACGGTATCGAAATATTCGCCGGTGGCCGGCGCTTGCCACGTACCCTTGATGAAGTGTCCGAAGCGGTGGCGGTGGCGCTCCAGCCAAGCCCGGGCTTCTTTCGAATCTTCGGGAGCGGGGCCGTACTCCATGGTGACAAATTTTTCGGCAATGCTCATCTAAGTCGGCTCGAATCCCTCGTTGTCTGGTAACTACGCCTACAACTACATCCTCAACTACGCTATGGGGTGGCGATACTCCGCCGAATAGCGCCCCGTCGCGTGATGCGCCAGCTGGCGCTCGATGTCGCCCAGCAAGCCACTCGCACCGAAGCGAAACAAATCCGCGCGCATCCACGACTGTCCCAGCTCTTCTTTCATCATGGCGAGCCAGTCAGTCGACTGCTTAGCGGTTCGAATCCCACCGGCCGCCTTGAATCCGACAGCCATTCCCGTCTGCTGGGCGTATTCGCGGATGGCGCGGGTCATCACCAAGCCTACGGGCAGCGTGGCGTTGATCGGCTCTTTGCCGGTCGAGGTCTTGATGAAGTCGGCTCCCGCCATCATGGCCACGACGCTGGCACGTGCCACGTTGCGGAGCGTTAACAGGTCTCCAGTTGCGAGGATAACCTTCATGTGAGCAGCGCCACAGGCTTGCTTGAAGACTGCAATCTCGTCATGCAGCGCCTGCCAGCGCCCGCTAAACACGTGGGCTCGCGTGATCACAACGTCAATCTCGTGGGCACCCGCCTCGACGGATCGGCGAATTTCCGCAACTCGCTCCGCCAGCGGCGACAGACCCGCCGGAAAACCCGCGGACACCGCGGCGACGCGCACACCGCTTCCTTCCAGGGCGTGCAGCGCTGTTTCAATGAACGCGTGATAAACACAAACCGCGGCGACTTTCAGGTTGAGCTCTTCAATGCCCAATTCGCGCACAAGATAGTGCTGCACCGGCTGCCGTGCCTTTGCGCACAGGCGGCGCACCCGCTCTTCCGTGTCGTCGCCGGAAAGCGTGGTCAGGTCCATGCAGGAGATCGCGCGCAAAAGCCATGCCGCTTGCCATTCCTTTTTCACGGTTCTGCGCGCTACCTGCGTCTGGGCGCGGCGTTCCGCCGCGCTCGTGTTCACGCGCATTCCCTGCACCCAATTCAAGTCCAAGGGGATTCCGGAATTTGACTGGAGCGTCCGGCCGCCGAGAATCGCCATGGAGCTTCCGAGGCAAACCTTTTGGCCGCCAGCGTGGCGCGGCATTTCATCAGTCGCCCCAGGATGGTTGTGTCCAGCCGGCACCAGATTTCGCGCCTTCCTCGCGCTGTAATTGTACGGCACCAAACCCTACATGGCGAATCGCGGCGTACGCGATTCCTGCCGCGTTCCACCGACGCTTCCAGAAAAAGCGCGGGGTCGTTCGACCAGGGTTTACAATAGCCATCGATTTCCCCGTCTCGTCGCGAGATTTGTTCCCCATGCGCAATAAAATGCTGCCTGCTGACTTACGCGCAAAGCTGCTGCGCTCCGCGAAGAAAGTCATGAAGAACGCTTATGCCCCCTACTCGAAGTTCCGGGTAGGAGCCGCGATACTTCTCTCGAACGGAAAAATCTTTTCCGGCTGCAATGTGGAGAATGCCTCTTACGGAATGACCAACTGCGCCGAGCGCACTGCGATTTTTTCGGCTGTCGCACAGCTGGGACCCGAGATTGAGATCCGAGCGGTTTCGGTGGTGAATGACATGGGAGCGCCCTGTGCGCCATGCGGTGCCTGCCGTCAGGTCATTTACGAATTCGGTCCCAACGCAACGATCTTTTTCCAGGGAGCGCACGGGACAAAACAGGCTCACATCACCGAACTGCTTCCGGAAGGATTCCGTCTCCGGTGAATCCGACGCCAGCAGCGCACGCTTTCCGTACCATTGACATAATTCGCAAAAAGCGGGATGGCGGCGAGTTGTCGCGCGGCGAGATAGAGTCTCTGGTGAATGAGTACACGCGTGGCGATATTCCCGACTACCAGGTCTCGGCATGGCTGATGACGGTAGTGCTGCGGGGCATGACGCGCTCGGAAACCGCCGCGTTGACAGACGCAATGTTGCGCTCCGGCGAAGTGTTGGACCTTTCGTCCTTTCCAGCGAAAAAGGTTGACAAGCACTCGACCGGCGGAGTGGGCGATAAGACTTCTCTGGTGCTGGCGCCGCTTGCCGCCGCCGCGGGCTTGGTTGTCCCTATGATCAGCGGCCGCGGCCTGGGACATACCGGAGGCACGCTCGATAAGCTCGAGGCGATTCCCGGCTTCAATGTGAATCTTCCGCTTTCTCAATTTCGTCATGTGCTCGAAACTTGTGGCTGCGCCATGATCGGTCAGACGGCTGAAATCGCTCCTGCCGATCGTAAGCTCTACGCGCTGCGCGATGTGACTGGCACGGTGGAGAGCCCATATCTCATCTGCGCTTCCATCATGAGCAAGAAACTCGCCGAAGGCATCGATGCGCTGGTGCTGGACGTGAAGACTGGCTCCGGCGCGTTCATGAAGACCGAAAAAGACGCCGCGTTTCTCGCCGAGCTTATGGTCGAGACCGGCGAGCGAATGGACAAGCAAGTGGTGGCGCTCATCACGGATATGGATCAGCCTCTGGGACGCATGATCGGCAATGCGCTCGAGGTTGTCGAAGCCATAGAGATTCTGCGCGATGAGGGACCGGAAGATTTGCGCCAGCTCTGCCTGGAGCTTGCGGGTTGGATGCTGCACCTGGGCGGAGTCTCTTCCACGGTCGCAGAAGGAAGAAAGCAAAGCGAAAAACTGATCGCTTCCGGCAAAGGGCTCGACAAGTTTCGCCAGATGGTGGAGTTGCAGGGCGGAGATCCGCGAGCCGTCGACGACCCGAGGAACCTGCCTCAGGCTCGGCATACGATGCCAGTTTCCAGCCCAAAAAACGGATATCTCACCTCTCTGCAGTGTGAGCAGATTGGCGCCGCGTGTGTCATTCTGGGTGGCGGCCGCGAGCGTAAGGAAGATTCGGTCGATTCCGCGGTGGGAATCGTGCTCCACAAAAAAGTCGGAGACACGGTTTCGGTTGGCGAGCCGCTGGCTACGATCTACTACAATGCGGAAGCGCGCGCCACCCGTGCCCGGCAACTTCTGGAGGAGAACTTTCAGATTGCCGATTCGCCAGCGTGCGAGAAAAGGCCTTTGATCCACCGCGTAATCGGAAAGTCCGGAGAGGAAAACTGAATGGGACGCTTCACTGGAATCCTCGGCCTTTTGAGCATGCTGGGATTGGCCTATGCCTTTTCGACCAATCGCCGCGCTATTCGCCTGAAAACCGTCGCGTGGGGTTTAGGGCTGCAGTTTGCCTTCGCTGTGGCAGTGTTGAGAGTCGACGCCGGGCGCCGGATCTTTCAGAGGGCCGGTGACGCCGTCGGGCGCCTGCTTAGCTATTCCTTCGTCGGCTCGCAATTTGTCTTCGGCGATCTCGGGAAGCAAGGTTCTCATCTCGGTTTCTATTTCGCCTTTCAAGTACTGCCGGCCATCATTTTCATCTGCGCGTTTTTCGCCGTGCTCTATCACTTCGGCATTATGCAGTTCGTCATTAAGATTGCCGCCTGGGTCATGACCCGGGTGATGGGCGCGAGCGGCGCGGAATCGCTCAACATCGCGGCCAGCATTTTCATGGGACAAACCGAAGCGCCCGTTACCATCCGACCGTTTCTGCCGGACCTCACGCACTCCGAACTCATGACCGTGATGACCAGCGGCATGGCCCACGTTTCTGGCGGAATCATGGCTGCCTACATCGCATTCGGCATCGAGCCCAAACACTTGCTGAGCGCGGTCATCATGACCGCGCCCGGCACGCTGCTGATGGCGAAAATGCTGGTGCCCGAAACCGAGCAGCCAAAGACCGCGGGACAAGTTGTCATGCCCGAAGACGAAGAGCAATCCGAAAAAAAAGAGAATCTGCTCGGCGCGGTCGCGCGAGGAACAACCGACGGCCTCCACATGGCTTTGAACATCGCTGCCATGTTGATTGCGTTCCTTGCCCTGATCGCTTTGGCGGACGGCATTCTTGGTGGAATTCACCATTGGGTGACATGGGTTCCACAGAGTCTGGAAAAGATTTTGGGGACTGTCTTCGCCCCGGTGGCCTGGGTGATTGGCATTCCCTGGCACGACTGCGGCGTGATTGGAACTCTGCTCGGCACCCGCATGGTGTTGAACGAGTTAGTGGCATTCTCGATGCTTGGGCCGATGAAAGCCGTGCTCGCCCCCCGCTCGTTCACCATTGCCACATTTGCGCTCTGCGGATTCGCCAATCTCAGCTCCATCGGGATTCAGATCGGGGGTATCGGCGCACTTGCTCCGAACAAGAAGAGCGAACTGGCGCGGCTGGGAATTCGCGCAATGCTGGCGGGAACCATGGCGAACCTGATGTCGGCGGCCATCGCAGGGATGCTGCTCTAGAGCTGGTCTCATAAACTTATAATGATGACAGCGTTGAACGTGGCAGACCAATCAGATCCGACGCAGCGACGCAATCTCATTCTCCAGATTAATGTCTCCCTGGACGGATTCTTCGAGGGACCGAACGCGGAGTTGGGATGGTTTGCGTTCGACGAAGCCAAACAATCCCATGTCGAAAAGCTTCTCAATAACACGGGCGGACTGCTGACCGGAATTGTTGTGCGGCTCCGTTGACACAATCGGGAGCACCCAATAAACTCGCCGTTCTCAGAGTTCTCTGTAGAAAACTATGGCTAGGCCCCCTCGCATCGCAGTGGTTGGAAGTGCCAACATCGATCTGACAACATTCACGGATCAGTTCCCGAAACCTGGGGAAACCATCTTCGGCCAGAGATTCGATCTCGGATTCGGGGGGAAGGGCGCAAATCAGGCAGTAGCTGCACGTCTTTGCGGTGCGGATGTGTTCATGGTGGCACGTGTTGGCAGCGACCTGTTCGGTCCCCCCACAATCGAGAACTTCAAGAAACGCGGCATCGACGCAACCCACGTGAAGCAGGTCGAGGGATTATCCAGCGGAGTTGCACCAATCTTCGTCGAGCCTAACGGGCAAAACCGTATTCTGGTGGTGAAGGGGGCCAACGACGCGCTGAAACCAGCCGACGTTGACCTCGCGGCGGAGACGCTGAAAGCTGCCGATTGCATCGTCCTTCAGTTTGAGATTCCGCTGGAAACCGTCTACCACACCATCGCGTTTGCGCGAAAGAATGGAATTCGCTGCATCCTGAACCCCGCGCCCGCGCAGCCCGTCGACGCGCGCGCGCTGAAGGACCTCGACTACTTCGTTCCCAACGAGAGCGAGGCTGAGACCGTTAGCGGAATTGCGGTAAGAAATGTTGAAGACGCCAAAAAATGCTCGAAGAAACTTATTGCGGGAGGGATTCGTCGTGTCATCATTACTCTCGGCGCCAACGGATCTCTGCTCGCGGGCGACGCAGTAAGCGAGTATGTGCCTCCATTTGCCGTGAAAAGCATCGACAGCACTGGCGCGGGCGACGCATTCATCGGCAGCTTCGCTGTATTTCTCGCCGAAGGAATGCCGGAACGAGAGGCCGTGCGGCGCGCCAACCTGTATGCCGGACTTTCGACGACCGGCATCGGAACGCAAAAGTCTTTCTACAGCCGTGAGCGTTTTGATGCGGAGTGGACTACTCAAGCCAGACATTAGCTCGGCCCGTGTCGCGACCTCCCAAGCCAATCATCAGCAGAACTACAGCGATTCCCTTCATGAACCTGTGCCAAAAAGCCAGGAAAAGCAGCAGCCAATATTTACATGCTGCCGAAAAGTCTTGACTTCGGAAGGAGCGGCCATTTATAAGGCCGTTCTACGGTTCAGACCTCCCAGTTTCAATGCGTAACGAAAATCACTTCATCATTCGGTGTGGGCCGCCGAAAGGGGTTGTAATGCGGAAGAAGATGGTACTTCTGGTTGTCGTTGTCTTTTCGTTTGTATTCCTGGTCCGTCCGCTCATGTACGGCCAGGCGACCGGCAGTTTCTCGGGCACCGTTTCCGACAAGGCCGGCGCGGTGGTCTCGGGCGCGACGGTAAAGGTCACCTCGGAAGGTACAGGAGTTTCCCGCGAGGCGAAGACCAACGAGTCAGGATATTATTTGATACCCCTGCTGCCGGTCGCGTTCTACACGATTCACGTGGAGTCGCAGGGATTCCAGCCCGCCGAGCAGAAGGACATCCGTCTGCAGGTCGACGAGCATCGCGAAGTGGATTTCACCCTCCTGCCTGCGTCTGTTTCCTCGACCGTTCAAGTCAGCGCCACCGAGGTAGCGGTGGAGACTGCGAATCCGACGCTCGGGCAGGTCATCACCTCCGAGGAGGTCGCCGATCTCCCGCTTAATGGCCGCAACTTCGTGCAGCTGGCCACGCTGACGCCGGGCACAACTGCGTCAACCAGTCCGGTGAGCTTCTTCAATGGAGCTGCCAGCAGCGAGGCTTCCACTCGCGGATCTTTTTCACTATCGGTGGGGGGCTCTCGCGAACAGAGCACTGACTGGCTACTCGACGGCAACGATAACAATCAACTGGATGAAGGCGGGATCGCGATCTTCTCTTCGATCGACGACATCCAGGAGTTCAAGGTATTGACCTACAACTACTCGGCGGAATACGGAGAACGGGCGGGTCCAACCGTATTGGTTACGACGAAGTCGGGGTCGAATCAGTTTCACGGGTCGCTGTTTGAATTTTTTCGCAATACGGCTCTCGACGCCAGCAACTACTTCACCCGGACGCAGGAAAAGTTCAATCTGAATCAGTTCGGCGGCTCGTTCGGCGGGCCGATTCGAAAGGATAAGACTTTCTTCTTCGCAGACTACCAGGCCAAAATGGAGCGGGAAGGCCAGCCGTTCGACGGATACGTCCCGACAACTGCCATGACTACGCCGGACGCGAACGGAAATTACGATTACAGCAACAACCCATTGGGAACACCGCAGATCGACGACCCTTACACTTTCTCTCCGCTCCAGTGCAACACCGTGGGCGGCGCTCTCGTTCCTGTCCCCATCAACTCCGACGGATCCCAAAACCCCGGCACTAACTGCAACGTCATTCCTGCGGCATTGGTCAACCCAGTCGGCGCGAAGGTGATTCAACTCTATCCCACCCCCAACGCGCCCGCCGGCTCCATCGGCTTCAATTACTTCGACCAGCCCACGAGGAAGCTCAACGAGGGCACATGGGACTTCCGCCTCGATCACAATTTCTCGAGCAACGATTCTGCGTTTGCTCGTTTCAGCTACGATCAGGCAACACTCTTCGTTCCCGGCGGCTCACCCAGTTGGTCGGAGGCGACCGCATTCGGCAGCAATCAGTTCATCAACAATCACGGCCGCAATCTGGCTCTTTCCGAAACCCACGTGTTTTCGCCCAATACCATCAATCAGTTCAATGCCGGCTTCAGCCGGATTTTCAATCATATTCTTTCGTATGGAACCGGAACCTGCGAAGCTTCGATGCTTGGAATTCCCGGCGCAAATTTGGGCAGCAAGTGCGATCCCTATACCGGATACCCGGCGAGCCTGAACCAGGCCACGAATGACTGCGTTGGCTGCGGCATGACTTCATTCTCCATGTCGGCTTATTATGCGGTCGGCGACCGCGGTTATGCACCTTATCAGGGCGGGACCAACGTCTACTCGGTTTCCGACACGCTCGATCTGATTCGCGGAAAACACGAGGTACGCTTCGGCGTAGTCTACCGCGCCAACGAAATGAACGTGCGCAACAACGCCTCGCAGGACGGTTTCATTACGGAGACTGGTCTGTTTACGAACGACGACATTGCGGATGTCTTAGTCGGCGCCCTGGGAGTCTTCGCAGCTCACGACCAAACCTTCCAGGGAGCCACGGTTGGCCGCCGCTGGAAGCTGGTTCGCCCGTTCGTGCAGGACAATTGGCGCGTCACCAATAATTTGACGTTAAACCTCGGACTGGCGTGGGCTTTGGTTACGCCTGAAACCGAAGTGGAGAACCGGCAAGCGAACTTCGACTCCGCCTCGCAGACGTGGTTCGTTCCCAAAGGTAGCCCGGCTGGTTGCGCGCCCGCGATTTTACCCTTCCCGTGCGTCTCTTCCGACGGGCGGATCGGCATTCAGTTCGACAAAACGGCCTACGAACCGCGCATCGGGCTTGCCTGGAAGCCGCTAGGAAGCCAGAACACCGCGATCCGGCTCGGCTATGCGATTTACCACGATTCTGCCTGGAATCAGGGCGGACAGGGACTCTGGCAGAACCCGCCCTATTATGCGGAAGTGGATCCCAATCCCTTTGCTCTCAGTTACGGCAACACCGTGGGCTCGCTTTCAGCTGGTTTCCTGTTGCCAACCGCCCAGCCTCCCTCCACCTTGGCCGTGCCTGGCGGCTACATCTACGATGCACCGGTGAACCCTGACAATTACACGGGCACCATCCAATCCATGAACCGCAATTTCAAACAGGGCATTGTGCAGCAGTACAACTTGAACATTGAGCGCCAGTTGCCCGGCAACATTGTGCTGACAGCGGGTTACGCGGGTTCGCGGAGCGCCCACATTCTTGTCAGCCAGGTCAATGAAAATGTTGGATCCCCACTCGCCTGCCCAGGAACTGGATTTACCGTGCCTGGTTACACGCTCGGTTGCGGTGCCAACCCTATCATTTCCCCTAACATTAATGCTTTTCAGTTAGTTAACAGCAACAACAGCGTAGGCGCAGCCAGATACGACTCGCTGCAAATTAAGGCGGAAACCAAGAGTGCGCGGCACGGCATCTATGCGCTTTTGGGCTACACCTGGGCCCGCAACTTCGATTCTGGCCTAACTGATGGCTTGGGCACCAATGTCGGCGCGATTTTTTGGCCACTCCCCGGCACGCAAAGGCTGGATTGGGGATTGTCCCAGCTCAACCTGAACGATACTTTTACCGCCAGCATCCTCTACGACCTGCCCGTCGGCAAGGGTAAACGCTACGGCGGCAGCATGGGAGGAGTGGCTAACGCCATTCTGGGGAATTGGCAGGTCAACCTGATCCAGCGAGCGGAGTCTGGATTCCCGTTGTTTGTCGTCGACAGCGCCAATACCGGCCCAACATTCGGTGCGCCCCCGGCAGCGGGGAATACTGGGCAGTATTTCAACTACAACTTTTTCAGCTTTAACCGTCCCGTCCTGGTGGGCGACCCCAACGGCCCCCACTGCGCGCCCAACACGGTGTTTAACACGTGTGCGTTTGGGCACGCACCGGCGGGAGAACTGGGTACCGCACCGCGCGCGCCGGTTTATGGTCCGCGTTTCGTGAACACAGATTTTTCCGTCATGAAGGACTTTCCTCTGTCGTGGCGTGAGGGCATGAAGCTGCAATTCCGGGCGGAGTTTTTCAATCTGTTCAATCACCCCCAGTTCTATATGGGGGGCATCGGCGATACGGGACTACAAGACATCAATACGACCTCCAGTTTCGGCGTGATCAATCAGACATTGAACAATCCCAGACTGATTCAGTTTGCCCTCAGGCTGAATTTCTAGGCGAAGTTGAGCCGGTTAACATAGGGCAGCCTGGGGTCAACTCGGTCTGCCCTTAACTTTGCTGTCGAGAATCATGCGGGACGCAGATATCCATTACTTGCCTGGCGGCCCAACCTTGGGTGAACGAGCCAAGAGATCGACGTAAGCTTCCCCGATCAATTGCCGTTTGTGAATTCCAAAATCTGCGAGCAACGCCGCGGCAATGCTTTTCCCCTCGTCGTCGCTTTGCCCCGCACGCAACACGACCTCGAGTTCCAGAAAATCTCCCAACCCCTCGACCTGGTCGAGGTGAATGCGGGTCTGCCCCACAAAGTATAGAGTCCGCGTCTTCTTGACGACCCCGGTCCGGCCCAGGACAGCCGTCAAGATCTTTAGCATGATCCGGGGATCTGACGTACGGGCGATCAGATAGCGTGAGCAACGCGCGTCCGCGACATCCGCTCTTTCATATCGAATCAGTTCCCCGCGGTCCGGCGCTAGAATACGCAGTTTCAGACGTGCCCCGCCGGCGTTGAAGAAGAAATCCTCTTGATGGATCGTCTCCTTGCCCGCTTCGCCGAGCCGGGCCGCAACGGCCTGCGCTTCCGCCCTGTTTTTCAAAATCGCTTTGATCTCAATGTTCGACGCCATGATTCGCTCGACAAGATAGCTTACACACCATCCCTGCCGTCGATAAACTTGCAACCTCCGCGAGCTCTACGTTAAGTTCATGACAGAGACAACGTGGGCTCTATTCAACTTTGAGGCGAGCGATGAAACTGGGCCGTGTTTGGTTTCTGGCGGCAGCGATACTCCTGATGTCGTGCTTCACGTGCTGGGGCCAGGCGAAGCGCAAGATCATCATCGATCAGGATGCAGCCGGACCCGCCGGAACGGATCAGCAGTCGATCCTCCTGCTCATCCAATCGCCACGAACGGAGGTTCTCGGCATCACCGTGGTAACCGGCGACCAGTGGCTCCACGACGAAGTGGCGCACACCTTGCGCATGCTCGAACTCATCGGACGAACCGACATTCCCGTCGTCCCCGGAGCGGAGTATCCGTTGGTCAGGCGAAAAGATGAGACCGAGCAATGGGAGCAGCGCTATGGCTCAGTCGCGTGGCTGGGCGCCTGGACGCCTGGGCTCTTTCATCCACACGAGCAGTTGGGGGAAATGCCGGAGGGCAACCCGACCGCCAAGCCCGCCAGCGAAGATGCTGCTCACTTTATGCTGCGCATGGTTCATAAGTTTCCCCACCAGGTAACCATTTACGAGGGTGGCCCCATGACAAACCTGGCTCTTGCCATTTCCATCGATCCCGAATTCGCGGAGCTGGCCAAGGAGTTGGTGTTTATGGGCGCCAGCTTCAATCCGCGAACCGACGACCCCGAATTCGCCAACGCCCCCACCCACGAGTTCAACCTTTGGTTCGACCCGGAAGCTGCCCACATTGTCCTCACTGCGCCGTGGGAAAAAATTGTCTGCACGCCGGTCGATATTTCCGTGAAGACGCGGTTGACTTCTGCTTTGATCGACCGCATCAAGGCGGGCGATTCGCCCGCGGCTCGCTACATCGGCAAATATGCGCGCCTGCGCGGCGCCTACAATTATCTGTGGGATGAGTTGGCAGCCGCGGCGTGGCTCGATCCAAACCTCATTACCAAAAAAGAAACGCTCTTTCTGGATGTAAACCTTGACCGCGGCGCAGGATACGGCGACACCCTGAGCTGGACGCAGGGCGATAAGCCGGCATTCGAGATGCGGCCAGTCGAGGTGCAGGACGATCTGGACCTCGACAAGTTTTACAAAATGTTTGTGGACCTGCTAACCGCGCAAACACCGAAGAAGAATTAGAGACCTGGTTCCATCACCCTATCGCGGAAATTGCGCCAGCACGTTCCGCGCCGGAGCATGGTCTGGATGCTGGTAGAGAGTTCCAGCGGCGCGCGCTCCGGGCTTCCGCATCCAAAGTCTTTTGTAGACCTCCCCGCTCCAAATAAGATGAAGTCGCTAAGATGGTCGGGGAGAGAGGATTTGAACCTCCGACCCCCTGGTCCCGAACCAGGTGCTCTACCAGGCTGAGCCACTCCCCGACTTTCCTAAGCCCCTATTTTACTACATCATGCAGCACTCATATTTGCTGCAAAGGACACCGATGGGGGTCCAAGGGGGCCAACTATCGTTTTTCCCGATTGGTTGGACCGCGTGAACAACCCCGTTTCGGTTGCTACTTGCTTGCGAAAATCATCTTGAAAATGTGTGTAACGAGATGTTGTCCGCAAACTCGAATGACCGACCCACTCTTTCACCAAATCACCAGGCACACCGTTGGCTTGCAGCACCGAGACGCGCCCATGCCGGAACGCATGGAGTCCCGCTGGCTTCAGCTTCAGAGATTTCAGAATCTCGTTTAGCTTACGCCTGACATTGCTCTTGCAAAAAGGCGTACCGTTGCGAGTCTGAAATACTCTCCCGCCTCGGCGCCCGCCCAGATGTGCGTTCAGCATGTCACAGAGAGAGGGTTCGATAGTGATCGCCCTATATCCCCACTTCGTTTTAACCGCAACTTCTTGCCCGTTCCAAATGCTCCGGCGAATAAAAATCCGAGCGGCTTGAAGGTCAAGGTCTTCGACGTGGAGTCCAAACGCCTCACCGCACCGCATTCCCGTGCTTGCCAATGTAGCAAATAGAGCTTTCCATTGCCCTTTTGCCACATTGATGATTTGCAGCATTTCTTCTGGACTAAAACATCGTTGCTCTGTATCTGGATTCTTGGGCAAAGAAAGAGTCCATTCTCTCCAAACCTTCTTGCCCAAGATGAGCTTCAGAACACCGATGATGTTACAAATTGACTTCGGACTGAGTTTCTTGCGGATGCCGTTGGGTTTTACGTAATCCGTCCGCACCAGCTCCGCAATAAACTCCTGTACTCGTCTTTCATCAATCGCAGCGCTCGGCAGAGAACCGAAACGCGGAAGCAGATACTTGTCAAGATGCCCGCCCATTGTTTCCTGACAAGATGGTTTGAGAACCGCGAGTTTGTTTTCTCTCCACCAAGCTACCTCGGAAGCAAACGATCTTGCGCCCGCTTCGACACGCTCAAGGGGGGAGTCTTTATTAAGACCCCGTTCCTCGATAAGCGAGCGAAGTTTTCGCCTGGCTTGAGATTTGGTCATATTGTGAATTGAACCGAGCTGCACGGCAACCTTACGTCGTTTGTCCTGTCCAGGCACATCGACGTAATAGCGACCGCGCCACATTTGACCCTTACGTGAAACAGAACCGCTTTGCCCGTATCGGAACGACATGCTTTTCTTCCGTTTCCGATTCGGCGTCGCGATTGGGATTATAGCAGCTTGCTCAGGGCCGTATCCCTGCCGGGATGCGATGTACTCCCAGAACGGACCGTGCGGGGCATCAGGGAGTGGCTCGAATTGGAGTAACGTGCTCATCTGTCAGTCTGCGCTCATCATTCTGTCTTTCTTACCCCTCCCGCTCCTGTCCGCGCCTCGCCATCCGTGCAACGGTCTTCGGGTGCAGGCCCAAGAGTTGCGAAACCTGGGAATCAGAGAGCAACGGTTCAAAGTGAAGTAAATTGCTCATGCTCATTAGCCCCGCATAGCGGTTATCCAATTTCTGATTTTCTGCAGCGAGCTTCGGATGCGGGCTTCGTCCGAAAGCTGCCCGGTTGTCCAGACGTGCACGCCCGTTCCGCTCGGGGAAACCTCAGTGTAGGAATTGAGGCTGGTGATGATGTCCTGCGCCCACGGCTCAATCACTCCGGTTTGTGGCTCGCGCACCTTGTCAAAATCCACGCCGACCAAGGGAGGGAACAGATAGAATCCCACACCGCTGTACCTGCCCGGACAATATGCAGCTTTCACTTCCTCGAATGCGGACCACGTACTGCGGTCGTTAGATTTTCCTAGTGCGCCACAAGGTTGATATGGAACTTTTGTCCATTTGCCCGGCGTACCGTTCGCAGAGTCGCGCCAGAGATAGCGCCAGAGGCACCAAGCCTTGGTGGCGATAAGTTCGGCGGGAAAATTCTGCTCAATCAAAGCCAAGTCGCAGCGATACGAGGGTCGGGAAGCGGGAGTCGTAATGGTCCTCGCGGATGTGGGGAGTAGGGGATTCATCTTGTCGCCCTGCTTATGCACATCATCTTCAGCGCGTGCTTGGGAAGCCACAGGTGTGAGACAGAACCATTGCGCTCCACTTCCGCCAACTCCAAGGCGTACATGAAGACACCGGCCAGGTTGCCTTGGAGAGTTTCCCCCGACAGAAGCTCGATAGTGACGCTTTTGTTGAGATTGTCGAGCAGGAGGCGGTCGCTATTCCGTGTGTAGCTTTTGCGCGACACAGGTGGGGGTTTGCGCAGGCGGGAACGGTCAAAGATTGGTAGCCTTTGGGGATTTGTTACGACGGGATGAGAAGACACAACATCTCCTAAAATGGGATTCCCACTTTAGGACTTGCCTGTCCTCTCCGGGTGGAAGCTACCGTAAACTCTTACAGCTTCCTTGGAGCCTTCAGTATGAAGGGTCTTGCCTGGCTCATTGTTCTCAGCCGTACGGCGGGGCCTAGTCAGCCGAGGGCAAACCCTCTCACTGCAAGCCAACAAACACAGACTAGCACATTCGACACTACCATGCAACTCCCTAGAAATTGAGGTAGTGGCTCAGTTTGAATCTCTCGTTATGGCAGCTTATCTATGGTCGCCATTGGAAGGAATAAACGCATGTCATTCTCTGGCATCGAAGCGAAGCCGTATTTCAGATAAAACTGCTTAGCATCCTCATCTTTGGCATCCACGACCTCAGCGATCACCCAAAACCGGCCACTGATTATCACCTGAAAACCGGCCAACGAGAGTAGCGTCCGGGACATTGATCCCGCGGAGGCTTGTAGGCTCCGTGGGCA
>JBARJF010000044.1:0-14659 GCA_049800135.1 Candidatus Sulfotelmatobacter sp. | reverse complement strand
CAAGAAGCGAGAGAACAGTCATTGCGAGATCAATCTGGCAAATCTACAAGCTCCAGCCGCCCATAAAATCACGAACCAAGTGGACCGAATCGCATCAAAGCACGATTTTTCAGCGTCCTGCTAGGCGGTACTCTCGTTGAACTACAATCACGACGAAGAGGAGGCAGAGACAGAGACTATGAGACGGATATCCATACCGCTCTTTCTCTTGTTGAGCGTTAGTTTATTCTCGGCAGACGCGGACCCGCATTTCAAATCGGCTGGGATGCCCTTCTACCCGCCCTTGGCTCGCCAGGCTCGGGTTGAAGGCAAGGTATCTCTGCGCTTCACGGTTGACGAGAAGGGAGAGACAGCCGATGTAGAGGCAACCTCTGGCCATAAGCTCTTGCGAGAAGCGGCGATCGAGTATCTCCGAAGCTGGAAGTTTTGGCCTCCAAGCTGCGCTTGCCGGGTCAAGGAAGAGTAAGTGTCTGACCAACACACCTGTTCGACAGGCGGGGTCTGTGCTGAAGTGTCCGGATGACCGCAAAAACAGAGTTGTCAGCGCCCAAGCGACGTACCCGTGCGGAAGTTCAGCAGTTGGTGGCCGAGTTTGTGAGCAGCGGTATGCGGCGGAGCGAGTTTTGCCAGAGTCGAGGTTTGAGCTTCAGCACACTGGATCGCCATCTAAAAAAACTGCGTTGGAAGAGAAAGCGTAAGCCAATTTCCTCGGCCGGTCGTTTGGTGCCCGTGGAATTGGCGGCCAGTAAATCGCCGAGTCAGCACGAACCGAGTTGTGGGCTGGCGGTGGTGCTGCCGGGCGGGCGCCGGATCGAAGTACATCCTGATTTTGATACGAATACGTTCGAGCGCCTGGTGCGTGCACTGGAGCGGATTTAGGCCGTGTTTGGACTGGGCCCAGCTACACGGATCTATCTGGCAGCCGGGGTCACCGACATGCGCAAGGGGTTCGAAGGACTGTACGGTCTGGTTCGGGATCGATTGTCGTGTGAGCCTCTGAGCGGGCACCTGTTCCTGTTCTGCAACGGCCAGCGCAATCGGCTGAAGGTCCTCGTCTGGGATGGTAGCGGACTCTGGGTCTGTGCCAAGAGGTTGGAGAAAGGACGTTTCACCTGGCCGCAATCCGGTGATGCGCAGGGCAAGGTCATCCTGAATCACGAAGAGCTTTCGCTGTTGTTGGGTGGGATCGATCTGACCAAAATTAAGCACAAGCGGTGGTACCGGAAGGCTTCCCCCGAGAGCCACGCTGCCGCATAAGTTGCTTGGTGGTTGTTGGGTTGTTTGAACCTTTCGATCGACTCTGGTAAATCATTAACTCATTGTGAGTTTAGCTTCCATTCCTTCAGCACCAGCCGATCTGGAACTCATCGGACAACTGAAGAGCAAGCTACAGTACGCCGAGCTGCGGATTCGTGTGCTGGAAGAACGTCTGCGGCTGCTGCGGATCGAGAAGTATGGTGCGGGCGGAGAAAAACTTTCGCAGGCGCAAATGCAATTGTTCGAGCTTGAGCCCGTCATCAGTGAAATGATCGAGCAGGCGGAGAGTGAGCACGCGTCAGCGCATCGCTCGACCAAGAAATCCGTCAAGCATCCGGGTCGCCAGGAATTGCCTGCGAAACTCCCGAGAGTAGAGCGGATTCTGCCTTGCACGCCGGATCAGCGCTTGTGCAAGCGCTGCGGAAAGGAAACGGTAGTGATCGGCTACGAAGAGAGTTCCCAATTGGACGTGGAGCCGGCGAAGTACTTCGTATTGGTCACGAAACGAGAGAAGCGGGCTTGCCGGTCGTGTGAGGATCTCGGCGTCGTCTCAGCACCCCTGCTGCCACGGATCATCGAGAAGTGCTTGGCGAGTGACCGGATCGTCATCGAGACGGTCGTCGGCAAATATTGCAATCACACGCCCCTCCATCGGCAGAGCATGATTCTCGAGCGGGACCTCCTCCTGGAAATCAGCCGGGCGACGCTGGACGGTTGGGTCCTCAAAGTCGGCGAGTTGCTGGTTCCTATGGTCGCCGCGATGAGGCGAGAGTTGATCACCGGAACTTACATTCAAGCGGATGAAACCCCAGTCGATGTGCAGACACGCGAGGGCCGAGGTAAGAACCACCAAGCGTACCTTTGGCAATACAGTCGCCCTGGAGGAAGCGTGGTGTTCGACTTCCGCTTGGGTCGCGGACGCGATGGGCCGAAGCGGTTCTTGGGACAGTTCGAAGGCATTCTCCAAACCGACGGCTATGCAGCATATGACCAAATCGGCGGGCCGAGAATGGTGCATGCCGCTTGTTGGTCTCATGCAAGAAGACAGTTTTTCGAAGCAGTGCAGTTAAATCCACGAGACCCGGTTGCAACTCCGATTGTGGCTCAGATGGACGAACTGTTTGCCGTCGATGCAGAAGCTCGGTGCAAAGCGCTGAGTGTTGCGGCACGCCATGTCCGGCGCCATGAGAGAGCCAAACCTCTTCTGGATGATATCCGAAGGAAGATCGAGGCAGCGCAGTCCATCGCATTGCCGTCCAGCGCACTCACCAAAGCCTGCCAATATGCGCTCACACTGTGGAAAAAACTTACGCGATTCCTGGAATATCCAGAACTTGAATTGAGCAATAACCTTGCGGAGAATTCGATGCGACCAGTCGCTCTGGGTAGAAAGAACTGGATACACATAGGCAGCCCCCAGGCGGGACCGAAGGTTGCAGCGATTCTCTCGGTCGTGGAAAGCTGCCGCAGGTTGAAACTCCCAGTGCGCGACTATTTGGCAACGATCCTTCCTGGGCTCGCCGATCTCCCGATCCGGCGCCTTCCGGAACTCACTCCTAGCGCCTGGCTCTCCTCTTCCTGATCCGGACCATTTGTCAGTTTCCAGTCGGCAGGGATTGGCGAGTCCGTGTTCGTTTACAGTAAGCCCATGCGGTGAATCAAGTCTTGAAAGCGGGGATCGGAGCGGGGGCGATCATAATCCGGATCCTGGTGTATGGAAAGCATATTTGGCGAATGCTGTTCGTAGGCCTTCTGCAGCCAGACGAAGGCTAGTCTTTCTCTCCGAGGATGACGGCAACAACTCCTCTGACGGAATGCCGCCCCGATTTTGCATACAGGCGACACGCGAGGCAGGGTACGCCCTTGGGTGCGATGGAACTCCGGAATTCGCGGGAGGCTTTTCGCGCTATTGAGTTTGAGCTTTCGCGGGCAGGTGTTTGAGGGCCGTGACGAGCTGCTGGAACTTTGGGTTGGGGCGAAGGTCCTTCAGATCGCCGTCAGCCATCAGACCATCGATATTTTTATACCCACGATTGATAGCTTCCTGCAGATACCGAAGTGCGTCATCGGGATGGTTGCCCGCGACGGCAACACAAGCGAAGGCATACCAAACCGAGAAAGGGGCGCCTTGTCCTTTGGAATTGTCTCGTTTTTCGATCGCGTCGCGAAACAGCTTGCTTGCCTCAAGGTAGTGATGGCGGTAAGCCAGGGCTTTTCCAAGTTCCCGCAATGTATCTACGGTGTCGTCATGTAGTGGGCCCAGCGTGCGAAGCTGAACCGCGTAGGTTTCCCGGGCGAGCTTTTCAGCTTCCGAATAACGTCCCTCCTTGGTCAGGGTTCTGGCAAGACCACTTTGATACTCCAAGCTACTGGGATTTTCCGGCCCGAGGACGCGAATGCTGGTCCCCAATGCTTCCCGTTGCAATTTTTCTGCTTCGGGGACATGGCCCTCGTGGAAGAGTTCGTCCGCCACGTTCATTTTCGACAACAACGTGTCGGGGTGTTCAGGTCCGAGGATTCGGATGCGAATGGCCAGAGTTTCACGGGAGATTTTTTCTGCCTCGGCTAGACGCCCTTCCATAATGAGGAGGGCGGCCAGGTTTTCCATGGTGAAGAGCGTGGCCTGATGTTCGGTTCCCAACACGCGCTGCTGGACGGCCAAGACTTCGCGATACAACGGCTCTGCTTCGGAGAAGCGACCCTCTGACTGGAGGACCAATGCCAGATTGCCCGCGGCTATCAGAGTTCGAGGGTCATCCGATCCCAGGACACGGCGGTCGACATCCAGCAACTGGCGATATGCTTGTTCGGCCTCCTCGTAGAGCGACTGGTGCCAAAGGGCAACACCCAAGTTGGACATCGCCCGCAGTATTTGCTCATTCTCGGGACCGAGTTTGCGACTGCCGACGTCTACGACTTCACGCTCCAGTTTCTCGGCTTGATCGTCATGACCTTCGTGTTCCAGGATTACGGCCAAGTGATCCATAGTTTCGAGGGTAAGCGGATCCGCCGGTTCGAGAACGCGGTGCTCGCCTGCCAGCGCCTGACGTTCAAATTTCTCTGCTTCAGGATAGTGTCCTTCGTAAATCAGAACCGTGGCCATCTGAGCCATCGATTCCAGCGTCTTGGGATCATCCGGTCCGAGCAATCTGAGGCGAGCGTCGAGGGCACTCTGCGCCAGTTCATGCGCACGAGGGTACAGGCCCAATCCCTGATAGGTCTTGGACATGACGCGCATCATCTCAGATTGCACCTCAGGATCCTTCGCCAGGCCGCTCGCCGCCTCTTTGGAGGCCTTGTCGAGAATCTCGCGGGCCGTAACGCTATTGCCGCGCGCCTGGCTCGGATCCGACACCTTGAACATGTTCGTCATGAAATCGGTGATGCGCTCACGGGTGATCCGGCGCAACTGTACCGCTTGCAAAATAGAGAACGCCGCCAGCAACAGCACCAATCCTGCAGCCACGGCTACGCCTACGCGGTGCCGCCGAGTATACTTCCGAAAGCGATAGCCAGCGCTTGCCGGGCGCGCTGCCACCGGCTCATGGTTCAAATAGCGGCGAATGTCAGCAGTCAGTTCGGAAGGCGTGCCGTAGCGGCGAGCGCGATCCTTCTCCACCGCCTTCATCGTGATCCAGTCCAGATCGCCGCGCAGCAAGCTCACCAGTTGCCTGGGCTCGGTGCCGCGTGCCGCGGCCGTGGCGTTTGATGTGTCTCGATCAGTGCTGACCTTGGTGCTGGGGCGCGGCGGTTCCTCCTCGCGCAACTTTCGCAGCCACTCATCGAGCGGTTGCTTCTGCTTGGTTTCAAAGGGCTGCAATCCGGAGAGCAGAACATAAAGAACGACCCCTAACGAATACACATCCGTGCGCGTGTCGATGTCCTGCACATTGGGATCGGCCTGCTCCGGACTCATATATCCGGGCGTGCCCACAAACTGTCCCATTTGGGTGAATAGGCTCTCCCCATCGGCCTGAGGTGTAATTGCTTTCGCCAGCCCGAAGTCGATGATCCGAGGTACTGGTTTTCCGTCTACTTCCACCACCAAAATGTTGGCCGGTTTCAGATCGCGATGGATGATGGCTTTCTGGTGCGCGTGCTGGACGCCTTCGCACACCTGGATTAAGAGCTGCAATCGCTCCGGAATTGTCAGCTTTTTCTGATCGCAATACTCCGTTATCGACAAGCCGGGCACGTATTCCATCACAAAGTACGGTTGGCCTTGTGACGTCGTCCCGGCGTCAAACACCTTGGCGATGGCGGGATGATCCATGATCGCCAGCGATTGGCGTTCCGACTGGAAACGTTGCACGACCGCCTCGTCGTACATTCCAGCCTTGATCAGCTTGAGCGCGACCTGGCGACGCACTGGAGACGTCTGATCAGCCAGCCAGACCTGACCCATGCCCCCTTCGCCCAGCTTACGGATGAGTTGAAAGCGCTGCGCGAAGATCTGCCCCGGCTTCAGGGTAGAGTCTTCACCGCCGGGCGAGTCCGCGCCGAGCGGAGGCGATTCCAGGAAGCTGGAGCGGACATCCGCCTCGGCCACCAGGAGCGATTCCACCTCGGCACGCAGCGTAACATCGGAAGAACAGGCCTCGTCGAGAAAGCGAGCACGCTGCCCGGGCTCGAGCTGCATGGCCTGATGCAGCAAGTCTTTGACCCGCTCCCACTGTTGAACGGTCGTCACTGGAATGGTCATGTGGATGCCGTCCTGCTCATTTGGCGGTGCAACCAAACCCGGGCGGTGGTCCAGTCGCGGTCGACGGTCGCTCGCGAAATTCCCAACACTTGAGAAATTTCCGGCGCCGACATCCCTCCGAAGAATTTCATCTCTACGATTTTTCCCTGCCGTTCATCGATGCGAGACAGCTCACCCAAGGCGCTATCCAAAGCCAGCAGATCGGCATCAGAGGTGACGGGCAGGGCCGCCAAGTCTTCAAAGACGACCTTGCAGCCCCCGTCCCGCTTCTGCGCTTGTCGAGTGCGGGCGTAATCCACCAGGATTTGGCGCATGAGCCGAGAAGCTACGGCGATAAAGTGCGCTCGATTCTGCAGACCTGGCGGCTGGTTTCCTAAAAGTCGCAGATAGACCTCGTGAACCAGGGCCGTGCTCTGCAAGGTATGGTCTGCACGCTCGGATTGCAAGTGGTAGTGCGCAAGACGCTTCAGCTCCCTGTAAACGACCGGAATCAAAGCGTGAAGTGCTTGCTCGTCACCCTGCTTCCAGTGCTGTAAGAGCTCAGTGACCTGACCGGACTGATTCTCGGGCATACAACGCCCCCGCAGAAGGTCACCAGCATAGCCGGGTCTCGGACGCTCGTCAATCCTCACTGTAGTCGTCTCAGTGGCTAATGTAGGCGCCACTCGCTCGTCACTTCGCCTCTTGATGAATTTTTTTGTCCTGATGAGGCGTTTTGCTCGCGCTTTCCGCCTTTCTGTACGAGTGAGATTCGGAGTCCGCAGAGTTTCGGCCGTGACGTCGGGATGGTGGGACTCAAGGAAGTCCAGGCACTCACAGCATGATTGAGCCCCTCGCGAACGGGACCGTGACGGCTCAATCTTCCTGTTTATGGCGGAGGCAGGTGGCGTTGGTCGCAGCCCGAATGGATCGGCGCAGGTCTGCCTGGAGTCGGTGCTGAAACCAAATTCTCGATTTTCCCGAAAAAACGAGGAGTAACAAATCAAACGAGGAGAATGAAAATGAAAGCATGGAGATGGTTTTTGACAAGCTGTAACAACACGCAAAATGAGTCAGCAGTCAGTCACTCACTCACTGCTTATTATTGGATGCCCATCGTGCTTACACTGCTGCTGTTGACGATTAACGCCGGACGTGCTCGGGCTCTGGCACTGCAGCTCAACACTAATGCACCCTACACCTGCGTCGCCGTCGAGGGCGGCCTCACAGCGAACGGCACGCCCGTAATCGCCTATTCCTGCTCCGGGGGATTTGACCAGCAGTGGAACTATCTTGAAGGCCAATTGATCGGCGGCACTGGAGACAAGTGCCTGGATGTGGCGGACAACGGGACCACGGCGGGAACTCTGGTGGACTATTACACCTGCCACAGCAGCCAAAACCAACAGTGGCTGATCAAAGCAGGCGAGAACGGCACCACCGCCATCGTTGGCGTCCAGAGTGGCTTTTGCCTGGATAGCTCCGGCGGACCGTCAGAGGGAGGAGGTACGCAACTCGTAATTAACCCTTGCTCGGGCGCTACCAGCCAGAACTGGAACGTGCGCCGCAGCCTGTTCGAGCTGAACACGGATGCTCCTTATCGTTGCATCGCCGTGAATAATGCGCGGACCGTGAGTGGCACGGCGGTGCTGGCTACATCCTGCTCAGTCGCTTTCCAGGACGAGTGGGACTACAACTTCGGCACACTGGACGGAATCGGCACGGCAAACCCGGGGACGGGGGAAAAATATAAATGCCTCACCGCCACGGGGGAAACGTCTGGAAGCACTGTGGTGCTATCCGCCTGCACCGCCACGCTCAAGGCGACCCAGATCTGGACCATCGAGAACGGCGTTCTACTCGGATTGCCGACCAGCACGCTGATCGTCGGAGTGGACGGCCTGTGTGTTGACAGCAAGGGGGGTCCGCCGGTCGGCGGACGCACCCAACTCATCATCGATACCTGTACTGGCGCCACCAGCCAGAATTGGATCGTGCGATAAGTCAGTACTCAAGCAAAGGGGCGGTGCGCGCTTCCGCCCCTCATTCATGATCCGGCGGAAGTCCAGGCACTCATGGGCATGACGGAACCAATGGCGATGCCATAGACGGGCGCTTATCTCGGTTGCTCGGTGAAAGTCAATGCGAGTTGGCGAGCGTTCGCAGCCGTATGAATCGAAGGCGGAAGTGACGAAGCGAGAAATTAAGTGGGAGGCGTTGTATGAAACAGATAAGCGTAGTGACGCTTTCAGTCCTGATGCTACTACTGTGCAATTTCTTCGGTCAGGCGCAGCAGAGCGCGGCGACGGCTACGAATGTTCCGGTGCCGCCGTTGATTCAGTTCTTCAGCGTTGCCGCCGACGAAGATGGCAACACTCTGAGCGGCGTAGTAAGCATCACCTTCTCGCTCTACGGCGGCCAGCAAGGTGGCGAGCCGCTGTGGACCGAGACGCAGAATAATGTCCAACTCGATTCGACTGGGCATTACTCCGTGCAACTGGGCATTACCAAGCAGAACGGAGTACCCACAACTTTGTTCACTACCGGCGAGGCGCGCTGGCTCGGCGTGCGGATCGCTGAGCAAGTCGAACAGCCGCGGGTGCTGCTGCTCAGCGTGCCCTATGCATTGAAGGCCGGGGACGCGGCGACCATCGGGGGATTGCCACCCTCGGCCTTCGTGCTGGCCGCGCCAGCGGGGGCGGATGCTGCTTCTGCAATGCCCGTGGCGACCTCTGCGCCGCAAGGCGCTGCACCGCCATCCGGCACCATTACCGGAACCGGCACCGTGGATTTCATTCCGCTGTGGGATTCAACCAGCGACATCATCAGCTCGGTGCTCTTCCAGTCGGGATCGGGTTCGACCGCCAAGATCGGCATTAACACTACTACTCCAGCTTCGACCCTCGACATAAAAGGTGGCAGCACGGTACGTGGCACGTTGAAGCTACCTGCGACGGGCGCCGCGACGGCGACCGCGGGCAAGAACTCTCAACCGCTGAGCCAGATCGCCTCAGCCTTCAATAGCAGCAGCAGCACCGCGGTCAATCAGACCTTTCAGTGGCAGGCCGAACCGGCCAACAACGACACCAGCACGCCCTCGGGAACCTTGAATCTGCTGTTCGGTTCGGGAGGAATGCCGACCGAAACTGGCCTGAACATCGCCAGCAATGGGCAGATCACATTTGCCACCGGGCAAACATTCCCGGGCACGGGCGATGGCACGGTGACTAGTGTTGGTGCCGGACCAGGTTTGACCGGTGGTCCTATCACTGGCAGCGGCATCCTCAGCATTCCTACGGCCGGCGTCATTAACGCTATGCTGGCACATCCGTCTCTGACGGTAGCGGCCGGCACGGACTTAACCGGCGGTGGAACGGTTGCGTTAGGCAGCACGACGACGCTTAATGTGGACACCACCAAGGTACCGCAGTTGAACACGGCTAATACCTTCACGGGAAATCAAACCGTGAACGGAAATCTAACTGCGACCGGGGTGGTATCGGGCAGCAGCTACCAGATTGGAAGCAACCTTTTTGCGTTCGGTTCTTACGCGAATCTAAATGCGTTCCTCGGATTCGCTGGCAATCCAAGTTCCTCGAACACGGGCATTGCCAGCACCGCCAGCGGCTACGGAGCGCTCACCAGCAACACCACGGGCTACTACAACACGGCCACGGGCGAGAGTGCGCTCGCCTCCAACAGCACAGGTGACCTCAACACGGCTACTGGCGCATCCGCGCTCCAAAGCAACACTACCGGCAACAACAACACAGGCGAAGGCACCAGCGTGCTCGGCTTCAACACCACTGGTTCCGACAACACTGCCAACGGCGCCGGAGCGCTCCAGCTCAACACCACAGGCAGCAATAATACCGCCGCTGGATTTGAAGCACTCATCGGGAACGACACCGGCAGCTCCAACACGGCTGTTGGCTATGACGCGCTGGGGCAAAGTTCCTCGGGCTGCTGCAACGTAGCCGTCGGGAACTACGCTCTCCAAATGGTAAGCACCGCCCAGGCCACTACCGGCGTGGGGAACCATGCGGGCGCTACCAGCGACAGCACGCTTGTGACCGGGGCGAATAACACTGCTCTGGGAACAGGAACGAGGTTCGGCACCGGCACTCTGACCAATGCCACCGCGCTTGGCGCTAACGCGGAAGTCGACGCCAGCAATTCTCTGGTGCTGGGCAGTATCAATGGCGTGAACGGGCAGACAGCGACGGTCAAGGTGGGCATCGGCACCACGACCCCCTCGAACGTCTTCACGATCGCCTCCGGTGCGGGCAAGGCCATCTCCGACGGCTGGTCCACTTACAGCTCGCGGCGCTGGAAGACGAAAATTCAGACTCTTCCCGATGCCCTGGCAAAGGTCGAGCGGCTGCGCGGCGTCTCCTACAACCTGAAAGATTCAGGCAAGCACGAAATCGGAGTGATCGCCGAGGAAGTGGGGGCGGTGGTGCCGGAAGTCGTCACTTACGAAGAAAACGGAACCGACGCGCGAGGAGTCGATTACAGCCGATTGACCGCACTTCTGATCGAAGGCATGAAGCAACAGCAGAAAGAAATTCAGCAGTTGAAATCCGAGCTTCGCCAGACCCGCCAGTCGCTGCGCCAGGTCAAAGCACAGGTGGCCAAATCGCAGGCGACCTTAGTGGCGACGAGATGAGCCGCTCGCGGGAGTTGGCCGAAGTGTGGTTGCGGCGGCATAGCAAGCGAAACTGCCAAGGGAAAAAACCGTCACCTGGAGGACAATATGAAGCAGATTCATGTGGGAGTGAGTTTCGTATCGCTGATGATGCTGTTGTGCCTTGGCCCCTTCGGTCAGGCGCAGCAGACGGTGTCTACGAACACCAACGTTCCCGTGCCACCGCTGGTGAATTTCAGCGGGACGTTGACTGACGCGGACGGCAAGCCGATGACCGGCATCGTCGGCGTCACCTTCCTTCTTTATAAAGACCAGCAGGGCGACTCGCCGCTGTGGTTGGAAACGCAGAACGTCCAGCCCGACCGCACCGGCCAATACACGGTGATGCTCGGTTCGACCAGCAGCACGGGATTGCCGTCAGATATTTTTGTTGCCGGCGAAGCTCACTGGCTCGGGGTGCAAATAGAAGGCCAGGCAGAACAACCGCGCGTTCTGCTGGTGAGCGCACCCTACGCACTGAAGGCCGGAGACGCGGAAACCATCGGAGGACTTCCGCCTTCCGCCTTCGTGCTGGCCGCGCCCCCGGACAGCGTCGTGAGTGCGAACAGCAATGAACCTGCCGCTGCGGCGACTTCGGCGTCTAGTTCGCCCCTGACCACCTCGGACGTCACCACCACAGGTGGCACCGTGAATGCCGTCCCGCTGTTCACCACCTCCACCAACATTCAGAACTCGCTGCTCACGCAGACCGGCACGACGGCAATCAGCGTGGGCGGCAAGTTGAACCTGCCGGCCATTGGCACAGCCACATCGTCCGCAGGCAAAGACTCGCGGGCGCAAACCTTCGCGGCTTCGGCCTTCAACAGCAGCAGCGCAGCAGCCGTGGCGCAGACCTTTCAGTTGCAGGCGGAACCGACGGGCAACGACACGGCATCGCCTTCCGGCACATTGAACATTTTGTATGGATCGGGAACATCAACTCCCGCCGAGACCGGACTGAAAATCAGCAGCAAAGGATTGCTCACCTTCGCGACAGGGCAGACATTTCCCGGCACGGGCAGTGGCACGATCACGGGCGTAACGGCAGGAACGGATCTGACCGGCGGAGGCACCAGCGGCAAAGTCACGCTCAATGTGGATACGACCAAAATTCCGCAACTCAATTCGGCGAACACGTTCGTCGGCAATCAGGCCATTACCGGCAATCTCACCGACACGGGCAACATCACGGCCACGGGTTCGGTAAACGCCGCATCTGGCACCATTACTAACACCGCAAGCGGCGTCGCCCTCAACGTGAGCAGCCCCAATGCCTTCACCGGAATAAACGCGTCCGGAGGCACTGCGGTCTACGCAACGGGATACAACACGGGCGTCTACGCTACGGCGACTGCCTCGCTCAATCCTGTAGGAGTGAGCGCGGTCACCTCCAACGGCACGGCCGTGCAGGGGCAAGACCTCGGCAGTGGAACTTCAACCGGCGTGCTCGGCCTATCTGGCAGTCCCACCGGAGTTGGAGTTGAGGGCGAGGCTACCTCTAGCAGTGGCAGCGGCATCGGAGTTCTTGGAACGACAGCAAGCCAGTCGGGCACGGGGGTAGTAGGGCAGGCCACGTCGTCCGACGCTGGGGTACTCGGCGTTTATGGCACTTCGGCTGGACTCGGGGGCATCGGAGTTTCGGGAAATGCCACCGGCATTGAAGGGTATGGAGGACTTTTCTTCGGCGGACCGTCGGGATCTAGTGGCGGCGGCCTGTATGCCGGGGGCCGCGGCGTGGTGGGATCTGGAGGGGCTGATACGAGCTCCGCAGGATCCGTCGCGGGAGCTGGAGGCGATTTTGGAGGGGGAAGTTCCGGCAAAGGGTTTGCGGGAGATGGGGCGGACTTCGCAGGTGGGGTCGGCGCGACTGGTGGAGACGGCATCTATGCCGTCGCGGGGACAAGCACCGGCAGCATTATCTACCCGATCGCGGGCGTCGCTGGGGAAGGGCCACTCTCAAGTAGTGCAACAGCAATAGACGGACCGGGTGTGTTTGGCAATGACACAGCGTTGAGTAGCACCGGAAGCGGCTTTCTCGGCTTCGATATTGGGGCATGGGGCGACGTGAGCCAGGAAGGGGGCTCGGGCCCAACACCCATCGGCGTGATGGGCACAGCGGACAATGCCCTTGCCGTATTCGGAGAAAATGATGCGGCTTCGTACCCTACTCTGATAGCCTTTAACACTTCCTCGTCCTCGACCGCGCCAGCCTTTCAAGCCCTTACCAACAACCCCGGAGGTGTCAGCTGGATTGGTGGCGACGGCTGCTCTGGCACCATGGGCTTGCAACTGGGTCTATCGGGTATGAGTTCGAGCTGCGGGAACTACACGTTGCAGGGCGATACCAGCGGCAACACCTACCTCAATGGCAGCAGTTCAGGCAAAGTCGTCTTCCGCATTAACAACGCGACTCCGTCGCCGATGATCCTGAACAACAACGGTTCGGTCACCATCGCGACACTGGACGTAACGTCGTCTCTGACCAAGCCGGCCGGTTCGTTCAAGATCGACCATCCCCTCGATCCGGCGAATAAGTACCTCTACCACTCCTTCGTCGAATCGCCCGACATGAAGAACATTTATGACGGCGACGTCACCACGGATGCGAGCGGTTTGGCAACCGTGACCCTGCCGGATTGGTTCCAGGCCCTGAATCGCGATTTTCGCTATCAACTGACGGTGATCGGGCAGTTTGCCCAGGCCATCGTGGCTCAGAAAATTGAAAATAATCGATTTCAGATCAGGACGAGTCTGCCGAACGTGGAGGTTTCGTGGCAGGTCACAGGCATTCGCCAGGATGCGTTCGCCAACGCCCATCGCATTCAGACAGAAGTCGAAAAAGCACCGCAGGACCGCGGCCACTATCTGCATCCTGAACTCTTTGGCGCACCTGAGACAGCGCGCATTGGCTATGAACCGCCGTCGAAGCTGGCGCCGGCTGAGGAGAAGTCCGTCAGCGCCTCAGCGAGGCAATCCAGCGCGCGAAGACCGTATCAGCGAATGCGGCCCAATCGGCCAATTCCGAACCTGCCAAAACTTCCGAAGCTGCCGGAGATCAAGACTCCGCCCAAACCGACCACCACTCAGGCGTCGAAGTGGTGACGAAGGAACGAAGACTGGCCGCCTGAGAATTTGCCGGTCAAGCGTCGGCGAAGTCACGCTGGCTACAGATTCAATATGTCAACCATGTGTTTGCTCTTACACTTACAAGGAAGAGGTAATCCTCGTCTATAAGTTAGACAATGAATTGAAACCGACAGAGAGGCCGTATGTGATCGCTAAGTGGTTTGGGGGGATGGGGGAAATTGAGGTACAAATTGAGGCCCCTGCCGCGCACTGGGAGCCCTGAAACGTCGACCACTCGTGAGGCGCAAAGGAAAAGGCCAATCTGATTTCTCAGACTGGCCTTTATTAATGCCGGCAACGACCTACGCTCCCACACACTTGGCGCGTGCAGTACCATCGGCCCAGCGGGGCTTAACTTCCGTGTTCGGGATGGGAACGGGTGGATCCCCCGCGGTAAGATCACCGACAACTTGAAGCAGCTGGCAGCCGAGTCCCGCAGGGGCTAAAGCCCGTTTCTGGGGGATAACTTACGGCACGGCTGAAGCCGTGCCCTTTCAAAGCTGTGCTGCAAACTTTCAAAGAACGTGAGGGCGATGCCTCACAACTGAATAGATTGGGTGTGGCTTACTTTCTTATTGTTTAGTTCCAATTTCAGCCACCGTACATCGGCTTTGCTTTTTTCTTCGTCCTCGAAACTGAGCCAGCTTTGGCTGAATCAGCTTCGTCTTGGAATTTCAAAAGCGTCGGCGCACAGTTGTCAGCATGTTTCCTCTTCCCCGCCCAGATTCTGGCGGTCGAGAAGAAAACTTTGCTCTCGCCTCAGCTCAGTTTTTAGCTGAGGTCTGAAAGCTGAGAGCTGGCAACTGTTTCTGCACCGAGTAAATTTTATGGTCAAGCCGAACGGGCGATTAGTACGGGTAAGCTACACGCATTACTGCGCTTCCACCTCCCGCCTATCAACCAGGTAG
>JBARJF010000043.1:0-2726 GCA_049800135.1 Candidatus Sulfotelmatobacter sp. | reverse complement strand
CGGTACTCGTTTGTCGGGTGAAATATAGCTGAACATCCCGTCTTGCCGCTGATCGTCTCCACGCATGCTGCCACTACTAACACGTCTTCCTGTGGATTGGGAGTCGTTTTTCAGCATCCTGCTAGGGAAGCTGCATCGCGTGTCCGGGCTCGTTACCTCGCTTGTCGATGGACATGCCCTGAACGGTGGAACCGTTGAACTGCTTTACGCAGATGATAGAGTGAAGGCGTCGGATACAAAAATCGAATCGGATGGCTGGTTTCACTTTGTGCTGGTTCCGGAAGGCGAATATCTGCTGGCGGTGCGCGGAGCCGGCGACGGCGATTTCGGCAGCAGAGGGCAATGGAACGAAACTCAGGCCTACGAAGATTCTTCCCAGCCTGTAACCGTACAACACGATCTGAGTGACATCGTCGCCCAATTAAAGGTCAAAGCAAACCGAATATCGGATTCTCGGTAGCCGGCGTTTCGTCGTCAGCGCCGTACTACAAATATTCCACGAACGAGTCGGCCACGTCGGCTCCGTGATTGTTGGCGATGCGCGTGGCCTGGCGTTCGACGTTCTTCATCAATCCATCGAGATAATCGCGCGAATCGGAGATGCTAACCACGCCAATCGTGGCGCGATTCCAGACCGGGCTCGCGTCGAGTTCGGCGACGGAAACGTTGAAGCTGGCGCGCAGACGGTCTTTCACGCTGCGCAGGACCTGGCGCTTGTCCTTGAGGGATTGTGCAGCTTCGATGTGAAGTGCGAGGGTGAGGAACGCGACGGGCATTCAGTTCGCAGCTCCTAGTTCTCAGTTGCCCGGGCTTTCTGACTGAGAACCGAGAACTGACAACTGTTTTACGCAATTACTTCAGCGGCAATCCGCTCGGTGGCGAAGGCTTCGATCACGTCGCCGATTTTGATATCGCCGTAGTTGGAGATCGAGATGCCGCACTCCATGCCGTTCGTAACCTGGCTGGCATCGTCCTTGAAGCGCCGCAGCGATCCCACCTTGCCCTTGAACACCTGCACGTTGTCGCGCAGCAGGCGGACTTCCGAGTCGCGCTTGATCAGGCCATCGCTCACGCGGCAGCCCGCGACGGTGCCAACCTTCGGGATGCGGAAGGTATTCAGCACTTCGGCGCGGCCCTGGTAGGTTTCCTTGATTGTGGGTTCGAGCAAGCCGCTCATGGCGCGCTTGATCTCATCCTGCAGTTCGTAAATGATCGAGTGCAGGCGAATATCTACTTTCTCCTGTTCGGCCAGTTCCTGCGCCTTGCGCTCAGGCCGCACATTGAAACCAATGATGATGGCATTCGACGCCGACGCCAGCAGAACGTCGGTCTCGGTAATCGCGCCCACGCCCGAACGCAGAAGCTTCAGCCTCACTTTTTCGTTCGAGAGCTTGGTGAGCAGGTCGGTAATCACTTCCACCGATCCCTGCACGTCACCTTTAAGAATCACGTTCAGTTCCTTCGTGCCCGCGGCCTTGATCTGCTCTGCCAAGCCTTCGAGCGACACGCGGGAACTCTTGGCCAGTGCGGCCTCCCGCGACTTCTGTTCGCGGTATTCCGAAATCCCGCGCGCCTTGTCCCGATCGGCGACGACCACAAACTGATCGCCCGCCTGGGGCAGCGCTTCCATGCCAATGATTTCCACCGGCGTGGAAGGCGGAGCCGTCTGCAACTGTGCGCCGCGGTCGTCAAACATGGCGCGCACCTTCCCGTATACGTTGCCGACCACAAAATTATCGCCCGCGTTCAGCGTTCCGTTCTGCACCAGCACCGTAGCCACGGGACCGCGCCCGCGATCAAGCTTCGCTTCCAGCACCACGCCGGTTGCCGCACGCTCCGGGGTAGCCTTCAACTCGCCAAGGTCGGCCACGAGGCAGATCATTTCCATGAGCAGATTCAGATTCGTTTTTTTCTTCGCCGAAACGTCCACGAACACCGTCTTGCCGCCCCACTCTTCGGGCACCAATCCCCGGTCGGCAAGCTGTTTCTTTACCCGGTCGGGCAAAGCGTCGGGCTTGTCGATCTTGTTCACGGCTACAATAATGGGAACTTCCGCGGCGTGGGCGTGGTCGATGGCCTCAACCGTCTGCGGCATAACGCCGTCGTCTGCCGCCACCACCAGCACGACAATATCGGTAGCCTTGGCCCCGCGCGAACGCATGCGGGTGAAGGCTTCGTGACCCGGCGTGTCGAGGAACACAATCTCGCGTCCATATGCCGGTGATTCCTTGTCGGTAATCCTTACTTTGTAGGCGCCGATGTGCTGCGTGATGCCGCCTGCTTCGCCTTCCGCCACATTGGTCAGGCGAATGGAGTCGAGCAACGTTGTCTTGCCATGGTCCACGTGACCCATGATCGTAACCACGGGCGGTCGTATCCCAGTTTCAGGAGCCAACTCTTCCCCAGCGGCGGCCGCATCGATCTCTTTCGCGGTCTGCTCTTCGAATGTGATCACATTCGTATCGGCGCCGAAAAATCGTGCCATTTCGCTGGCCAGTTCCGCGTCCAGCGTCTGGTTGATCGTCGCGAAGACGCCCCGGGCCAGCAGGCGTGAAATCAAATCCTTGGCGCGAAGGTCCAGTTTCTCCGCTAGGTCCTTTACGCTGATTCCCTCTGTAATCGTGATGCTGCGCGTGATCGGCTGGGGCTCGTTCGACACCACCATCCGCGGTGGCGGCGTATAGCCCTTCATCGGGCCTTCCTTCACGCCGCGCGGAACATAGCGT
>JBARJF010000042.1:0-35034 GCA_049800135.1 Candidatus Sulfotelmatobacter sp. | reverse complement strand
AAGCCGCCACAAAATCCAACGACTCCGGCGGATACGGAGTGCTGCTGCTGCACACCGTGCACATCCAACCCTCTTCCAGTTCGAAGATAGTGGATTTTACCTGCACTGCTACAAAGTGACGCGGCCGTCCCACCACAAAGTCATAACTTCTAGAGTCGCCCCAGGGCTTGCTAACCTGCAAACCATGCTCCGTGGCGCGGAGCATGAAAATCATCTCCGCCCACTCACCCCGAAGTTTCTTGCCAATAATTATCGGTTTCCGCTTCCCCATTGAACCAACCTCAGAACGAAAAAAGGCAGCATTCGGAGAAAATTCGCGAATGCCGCCTTATGTTTTTATTCGACAGGAATAAAAACCCCAAGGCAAGAAAATTCTAAGAAAAAAGTGGGAACGATTCCCAAAATGGGAATCGCGACACAAATCCCGGAGGGTTGCCACAGTCTTCCTGGGGCTGCGATTATTTCAGCCAGTGAATTTTGATTTCTCTTTCGAGGGGCCTGAATTCGGGGTCGCCGGTGACGAGTTCAGTCTTCCTGTCTTTTGCCAGCGCGGCGGCGAAGGCGTCGGCCAAACTCAATTTGAAACGTGCCTTGAAATCGGCCGCGGTGTCGGCCAGTGCGCGGGTCGTGGAATGAAAATCAATCGGCAGGCCCTCGAGGACCTTTGCGGCCTCCGCCCATGCCTGTGCGCCGTCTTTCTCCACAATGGAGTACTTCACCTCGGCGTAGTTCACATCGGTCATGAGGAGCGGGCTGTCCTTCTTGCCGGCGGCGACGAGCATATCTTCCATCGTTTCTGCACCTGGCTCGTCGCGGAAGTAGGCGATAAGCGCGAAGCTGTCGAGCACCCTAGCCGGCATGGCGCCCCTCGAGCGCCCGTTCCTGCTTCTTGTGCTCGGCCCAGTCTTCCTTGAGCGTCAGCGCCTTGCCCCCCGGCGTGCGCTTGAGGATGCCGCGCCCGCGCTTGATGAGCGCCGCGGTCATAGGCTTGAGAAGGATCCCCTCCGGCGTGGCTTGGACCACGGCCTTGGTCCCGTCCTCGATGTCGAATTGCTTGCGCAGGCGTAGTGGGATGACGACTTGCCCCTTCGTCGTGAACCATACGGTTTCCAGCTTCTCAGTTGTACTCATATATTGGAGTATGACATGGCTTGCAAAGTCCGTCAATATATCATGAGTAGGATTAGTTGTGACAAAAGGAATACTACAGTAATATCAGATGCTCGTTGCCGGAGGGGAATATTCCGAGATGCGGTGCCGATTGGAGAGGCGTTGGAGTTCTCTGCCGTCCCTACGGGACTCGGTTCCATTTCTTGGGGACTTACCCAGGACTTACGTCCTGGGCTATCATATGCCGCCCCTACGGGGCTTTGATTTTGCGCCTTCAAAAAAGAAAACCCAGGGCTTGCGCCCTGGGCTGCATTCTCTCGCGGCTTCGCGGCTAACCTTTCAATCCCTGACTCCATCCATGAACGCCCGCAGCTTGCGCGACCTTGAGGGATGGCGCAGCTTGCGCAGCGCTTTGGCTTCGATCTGCCGGATGCGTTCGCGGGTCACTGCGAAACTCTGCCCGACTTCTTCGAGCGTGTGCTCGCTGCCGTCTTCGAGGCCGAAGCGCATCTTGATTACTTTTTCTTCGCGCGGGGTCAGCGTGCGCAGGACCTGTCCGGTCTGGTCCTTGAGGTTGACGTTGATCACGGCTTCGGCCGGAGAGACTACGGCGCGGTCTTCGATGAAGTCGCCAAGATGCGAATCTTCCTCTTCTCCAATCGGGGTTTCGAGAGAGATCGGCTCCTGCGCGATCTTCAACACCTTGCGCACCTTCGCTACCGGAATGTCCATGCGCTTGGCGATTTCTTCGCTGGTCGGCTCGCGTCCCAGTTCCTGCACCAGTTGCCGCGAGGTGCGGATCAGCTTGTTGATGGTTTCAATCATGTGCACCGGGATGCGGATGGTGCGCGCCTGATCGGCGATGGCGCGGGTAATCGCCTGCCGGATCCACCACGTGGCGTAGGTGGAAAATTTGTCGCCGCGGCGGTATTCGAACTTGTCGACCGCTTTCATCAGGCCGATATTGCCTTCCTGAATCAAATCGAGGAACTGCAGGCCGCGGTTGGTGTATTTTTTCGCGATCGAAACTACGAGGCGCAGGTTGGCCTCGATGAGCTCGCGCTTGGCCTGTTCCGCATCCATGTCTCCCTGGATGATCTCGCGCTGGGTGCGCTTGATCTCCTGGAACAGGAGGCCGGCTTCGACTTCGAGCTTCTCAATCTCGCTTCGTACGGCGCGGGCCTGGCGGCGATATTCTTTTTTTTGATCTTCGCTGCGCGTGGCCTCGGCTTTGCGTTCGAGGTTGCCGGCTTGCCGGTCGAGCGAACGCATGCTGTCGACGGTCTTGTTGACCCGTTCGATCAGGCGCTTGCGCTCGGCGTTGGTGAAACCGAGCATGCGCACGGCGAGCGAAACCCGCACGATGCCGCGCGCCAGGTTGCGGCGGGCGCGGCGATGGTCCTTGGGCCGCTTCTTCTGTGACATCGCAACGTACTTTTCCTGCAGAATGCCAGCCCTTTTGTAGAGCTTGGCCATGGCGTCAATCTTGCCGGTAAATTCGTTCAACCGGTTCTGCAGAATCTCGTCGGTGATTTCTTCTTCGTCGAAGGTGACGACCTCTTTGATGGAGCGGACGCCCTTCTTCAGGTCTTCACCCATAGCGAGAAGTTCGTGAATCACAATTGGGGAGCGCGAGAGCGCTTTGAGGACGCGGAGCTGGCCGCGCTCGATGCGCTTGGCGATTTCCACTTCGCCTTCGCGGGTGAGCAGGGGAACGGTTCCCATCTCGCGCAAATACATGCGGACGGGGTCGTTGGTTTTTTCCAGAGCGCCGGGAGTAAGGTCGAGTTCAACGTCCACGCCTTCTTCGCCTTCATCGAATTTCTTATCGAGCGCGGCGGAAGGCAGCTTGGGGCCTTCCAGCACGTCGATACCCTGCGTGCCAATGGTGGTGAGCAGGTCGTCCAGGTCTTCAGGGCTCACCACGTCATGCGGGATGAGCTCGTTAACCTGGTCGTAGGTCAAGTAGCCCTTCTCTTTGCCGGCATCGACCAGCTTTTTTATATCGTCGTACTTGTCTTCAAGAGCCAAAGGGTGTCCTCAAATTCTTCAACTCGCTCGCGGGGAGCGTGTGGCAATGTTTTTACAGGTGGGAATCTGGGCAGCGCGGAGTCGTGCGCTTAGCACACAAACTTTTAGAGTTTAGCACATAAGTACTGCTCCGTCTATTACTTGCCCGTAGATACCTGTCTCACCCGCCGCTAAATCTAATCCTGCTAAATACTTAGATGGTTCTAACCGCTGTTTTGTTTCACCCAGTTTTCCGGTTTCGCTGGGTGTTTCTGAGCCCATCTTCCGCCAGACTGGGATCGCGCAGGGCGCGGCTTAGCCGATCCTTTTCGAGCAGCAGGCCGTTTCTGAGCACTTTATCGTCGCCAACTCCAGGCTTGTTCAGTTCGAGCTGCACCTGCTCCAGGCGGCGGCGCAGGTGAATGCGCCGCAGCGCCCGCACCGCTCCTTCCAGGCGCTCGGCGGTGAGTTCTTCATCCTCTTTCAACAGGATGGAAGCCAGCAAGCGGCGCTCGCGCTCGGAGCATTGCACTTCCATCACATCGGCAAGTTCGGGCGCGGCATTGAGCAGGGCCTCAATCAAGGACTCGGAGGCCAGACCACGGTGGAGGCCTTCACTGTGGAGCACATACTGAGCCTGCCGCGCTGGATCGAACTCTTCCTCCGCGCCGTTGCGTGCGGAGATGTGCTCGCCAGGCTGCATCTGGCGGGCCGAAGCCAGCGCCCGGATGAGGATGCGCTCGGCGTCGGTGGCCTGGGCTTCTGGGGAAACTTTTAGAGTTGCCGCCGAACGCTCGGACGCGACGTGGCGCAGTTCCTGCCGCAACACCGCGGAGTCGATGCCCAGCTTCTGCGCGATCTCCTGGCCCAGTTCGTCGCGCACAATGCGGCTGGGCACGCGCTGAATGTGCGGCAGCAGATAGTTCACCGCTTTCTGTTTGCCTTCGGGGGTGCGCACGGGGAAATGACTTCGCGCCCAGTCGATAAGATAGTCGAAGTATTTCTGGGAGCCCCGCAAAGCCTCGCTGTAAGCATCTTTGCCCTTGCGCCGGATGTAGAGATCGGGATCGAAGCCCGGTTCCAGAGTGAGTACCTTGATGTGAAATTCTTCTTCGACTAACAAGCCCAGGGTGCGTTCGGTAGCCTTTGCGCCGGCGGTATCGGGATCGAAGTTGACCACAACATTCTTGCTGAACCGCCCCAGCAGTTTGGCCTGCACTTCGGTGAAGGCGGTGCCGGAGCTGGCGATGACATTGTGGAACCCGGCGGCGTAGACGGAAATGCAATCCATCTGACCTTCGACCAGGATGGCGTAATCGAGCTTGCGGATGGCTTCTTTGGCTTTGTCCAGGTTGAACAGAACCCGGCCTTTGGAATAGATGCCGGTCTCCGGAGAATTCAGGTACTTCGGACCGGCTTTCTGGTCGGCGGCCAGGGTTCGTGCGGTGAAGGCAATGATTTTTCCCGCGTCGTTGGCAATGGGAAACATTACGCGGTTGCGGAACTTGGAGTACATGGCAGAGGACGATTTCTGGTTTCCAGTCTTCCGGCCCCCGGCTTCTGGTACCGGGGTAGAGTCAGAATCCCCGCCCTGTCCGTCCAAAGAACGGATGGACAAGGACGGGGCCCCATCTTTCCAGGAGAAGAGGCCGCTCTCGCGCAACGCCTCTTCGCTGAAGTCTCCAGCCAGCAGATCGCGCAGGAGAAAGCCGGAATCGGGCGCATAGCCGATGCGAAAGCGTGCAATCGTCTCGTCATCCAAGCCGCGACCGGCCAGATACTCACGTGCGCGTGCGCCTTCAGGACTCTTCAGGCATTCCTGGAAAAACGTGGCAGCGCGCTGTTGCGCGTCGAGCGACCGTGCGCGCAGCTTGGCGTCCCTGGCTTCCGCCGGACTTGAATACGTGGCTTTGGGCAGGGGAATGCCCAGTTTTTGCGCGACCAGCCGCACGGCCTCAGGGAAAGTGACGTTCTCAATCTTCTGGATGAACTTGAAGACATCTCCCTTTTCGTGGCACCCAAAGCAGTAG
Source organism: Candidatus Sulfotelmatobacter sp. (assembly GCA_049800135.1). GTDB lineage: Bacteria > Acidobacteriota > Terriglobia > Terriglobales > Acidobacteriaceae > Sulfotelmatobacter. The sequence continues at coordinate 29,884 of JBARJF010000042.1, read as the reverse complement.
TAGAACTGCTTGGTGGCATGAACGGAAAACGACGGCGTCTTCTCCCCGTGAAATGGACAAAGCCCGGAATAGTTCTGCGCCCCAGCCTTCTTCAACTTGATGTAGTCGCCGATGACGCGGACAATATCCGCTTGCTGCTTCACCGTCTCTTTGAAATCTTCCGTGGGCATGAGTAGGATGTTGCGGATTCGAGGCGCGATACCTGCCCCCGCCGTAATTGTGAGCCAGAGTGCCGCTGATGGAAATATACCGGATATGGATTGCTGTGGAGAAGCTGTGGAATAGGTGGCTATCCCTATGATGCGCTAGGAAAAGTAGCCTTTATTGTCGATTCTTACCTTCGGTTAGCATGACAAACTACAGCCGCAACTCCACTACTGTGGCCCCGCCGCCACCTTCGTTCTGCGGAGGCTCGGCTACTGACTCGACATGCGGATGCTGCTCCAGCGCCCGCCGCAGAGCTTTGCGCAGGATGCCCATGCCGCTGCCGTGGACCACGCGTACCCGCGGCAAGCCAGCGAGAAAAGCCCGGTCGACAAATTTCTGCACTTCGCGTGTGGCGTCGTCCACGTTATAGCCGATCACATTGATTTCAGAAGCCGCGTTGTGGCCTTCGTTTTCGAGCGACACGGAAACGCCTCTGCGGGCACGTGCAGCCTTCAGCGGAGAATCGACTGCTCGCGCTCCGCCAAAAACTTCCGCAATATCGTCGCGCGCGATCTTCATCTTCATCGCACCCATGGCGACTTCGAAAAATCTGTCGTCAATCTTGCGCGTCACCGTCGCAGTGCGACCGGTTGATTTCAACTTGACGGTATCGCCTTCGAAGATGTTCTTCACCACCTGCGGCTGGGCGTGAGGGTCGCCTTCATCGGCGCCGCTAGCGTGCGCGACGACGGTGGAATCGAACTGCTCGCGAAACTCGCGGCGCATTTTGGCGATACGCCGCTCGGCGTCTTTTGAAAGCTTCTGCGCCGCTGCCTTGTCCTGAATGGCGTTCACGGCCTCGCGCGCGTGGTATTCGAAATCGCGCAGCACGCTCTCGAGTTTTTTCTCCATCTCGCGGATCTTGGCCTGCTGATCCTTCTTTCCTTCCACCGCTAAACGGGCCCTTTCGCGCTCAAGGTCCTGTTCGCCCGTGCGCAAACGCAGGCGCTGGATTTCCATTTCGCGCAACCCGGCGTGAAGTTTGTCGAGAAACTCGCCGACGTCGCGAGCCTGCGTGCCCAAGCGCGCCCGGGCCGCTTCGACGATCGCCGGATTCAGCCCCAGCCGCTGCGCAATGTTGATTCCCGCCGAGGCGCCAGGAACTCCCATCTTCAATTCGTAAGTGGGTTGCAGCGTGGCTTCGTTGAAGCCCACCGATGCGTTGATGACTCCCGGCGTATTCGCGCCGTAAACTTTCAGCGACGTGTGATGCGTGGAAGTGACCGTCATACAACCGATGCGGCCAAAGTATCCGGCAATCGCGACTGCCAGCGCCGCGCCTTCTTCGGGATCGGTGGCCGAACCCAGTTCATCGAGCAGGACCAGGGACTGTGCGGTCGCGGTGCGCGAAATGAAATCGATATTGGTGACGTGCGCGGAAAATGTCGAAAGATTCTGCTCGATCGATTGATAATCGCCGATATCGGCGAGGACCGCATCGAAGACGGGCATTTCCGCTCGATCGGCAGGGACCGGGACTCCCGATTGCGCCAACAGCGCGAGGAGACCTACGGTTTTTAGCGTGACAGTTTTTCCCCCGGTGTTGGGGCCGGTGATAACTAACTGACGGCGGGAGCCTTCGAGCTCCACACTGATGGGGACCACCGTCATGTTGTTGAGTTTCAGGTTTCGCTCAAGCAGAGGGTGGCGGGCATTGTGCAGCAGCAGGCGAGCTTTGCTCGCGGACAGCCGAGGGCGGCTGTCCCCACATGAACCATCGCTTAGTTGCACGGCGACGCAATTGTAGTCTTCGGCGAAATGGGCTTTGGCGAACTGCAACTCCAACTCCGCGAGCGCTTCTGCCGACGTCAGAATCGCTTCCGACTGTTCGCCGATGCGCCGCGTCATCTCAAGCAGAATGCGATGAATCTCCGCCTGCTCGTCGTCGAGCAGGCGAACGAGTTCGTTGTTCTGCTCGATGGTTTCGAGCGGCTCGACGAAAACCGTTTGCCCGCTGGAACTGGCACCGTGCACCACGCCCTGCACGCGCCGTTTCTGCTCAGTCTTTACCGGGATCACAAAGCGCTCGCCACGGATCGTGACCAGTTCATCCTGCACTGCGCCATCCTCGGCCAGCTTGCGCAAATAGCCGCGCAACGATTCCTGAATAGTGCGCCGCTGCTTTTCGATTTCGCGGCGAATTCGCGCCAGATCGGGCGAAGCGCGGTCCTCCAGCGTTCCGTCGGGCTGAATCTTGTTGCGAAAGGAGCGCAAGAACTCGGTGAAGTCAGGGACAGATTCCGAAAGCGCCCGAGTTCGTGGCCATGCCGTCTTCATATTCGCCGGGGGATGAAATGCAATCTCGCGCCACTCGGCGGCGCGGTCGACCAGGAGCAAGATGTCGCGGATCTCCGTGGTCTCCAGAGTCGCACCCACGATCCGGGACTTCTCAATCAGCTTTGTCATATCCAGCAGGCCGGAAAAATCGAAGCGCCCGCCGGCGCGGCGGAACTCTCGCATCTCCGCGGCCAGTTCCTGTTGTTCGCGGATCCAGAGAGGGTCGGTCGAGGGCGCAAGCGCGGCAATCTTCGCCTGACCCAGGGGTGAAGATGCGTATCCCCGCAGCAGTTCGCGGAGTGCGTCAAACTCCAGGACCCGCGCGGAGTTGTGGATGAGCGGATCAGACATCGAATTTATGTTACAGGATTGTCGGGGATGGGAAGCGGAATTGCCGGTTACACCGATTCTACGATTGGGCTGCGGCCAGGGCGTGGGGATCGCGATGGCTCGCAATCGGCAGGCGCAGCAGAAACACCGCCCCGCCTTCGGGTTTGTTGTGGCAGGTGATTTGGCCGCGATGATCCTGCACCACGCCGTAGACGGCGCTCAGGCCCAAGCCTGTGCCTTTGCCGATCGGCTTGGTGGTATAGAAAGGATCGAACACCCGCTGCGTATCTTTTATGCCAGGCCCGGTATCGGAAAATTGCACTGCCACTTCGTCTCCCTGGGCACGAGCGCTGACGCTGAGCAACCCTCCGCCCGCTTCTTCCAGCGCGTCGAGCGCGTTTTCGACGATCTGGACAAACGTCTGGAATAACTGGTGTCCGTCGCCCCACACCTTCGGGAGGTTGGGCTCGATCAAGGTTTCGATGCGGATCTTCTGATCGTGCCGGTGCAACTCGCGCATTTGCACGCTGCGCTGCAGAAGCATGCGCAAATCCACCATCATTTTTTCTCCGGAACTTTGCTGCGCGAAACTCAGAAGGTTCGCGATCAGCTCGCGAGTCCGCTGAGAATGGTTCACAATTTTGCGCACCAGAGTGTCCTGCTCGCTGGTCAGCCGCTCGTTCGACCACAGCTTCTCCGAATACGTCATGATCGCGGTGAGGGGATGGTCGATCTCGTGGGCCGCACCCGCAATCAGCTCGCCCAAGGAAGCCAGCTTCTCTCTCTGCACCAGGTGGGTCTGCAAGCGTTGCTCATTCTCAAAGCTGTGCCGCGAATCCTTCAGCAGATGGATCAAGGCCCGGTCCTGCAGATACTGACGCACAAACACGAACACGCCCAGCACCAGCATCGCCGCCAGCACGGTGAACACGCGAAATGTCCGCGCCGGAGCCGGCGAGTTGTCCCAGCGGTAAGCCCACAGTCCCAGCACCGGCAAAGAAAGAATCACCGCCATGGCCAGCCGCAACGCCATCGCACCCCATCTGTCTTCCGCTTCGGGCGGAGCCGCTTCCGGCCGCCACCGCCGCGCGGTCAGTGCGGTCGCCGCCATCCAGATCACTGCGCCCATCAGCGGAACGTCGTAGAGACTTCCGGTGTAATACGCTCCCTTCGTGAGCGCCACGTTCACGGCCTCCGAACCCAACGCATACACCGCGCTTGCCGCCATCAGGTTCAGGTAGACGATCTTCCAGCCGGCAGACGCCCTAAGGGCGGCAATCCCCAGTGCTAGCACCAGCACTCCGCTTTCTACCAGGTAGAGTGGCGCGAAGGTCCTGTCATACTCCGCCACATTCAGCGACACGTACTGCGATGGAAACACAACGAACGCATAGAGGAACACCCACCAAACCAGTAGCATTAGAAAGTCCAGGGTACGCGCGCGCAATTTTTGGCTGCCTTCGTCTCGATGCGGACTCAATCCAACTGCTGCGATCATGGGAACTGGATGGAGGAATAAAAACACATCCATGAATGAGGGATCCGGGAAAGCCGTGTGGCGCAAGACTTCGTAGTAGACCCATGCCCCCTCGTTGCAAGCCCAGAGAAAGCAACCCAATCCCATGAGCGCCCAAAAATGCCGGCTGGCGCCCTGTCCGGACCATGCATTGGCCAGCATGGCCACGCCAACCGCGAGGGTCAGGAGAAGATATCCCACATCGCAAACGCCGGCGAGTATCGGTCCACGCGGCGCGGTCACCGACACCAGCGCGAACGCCAGCGTAATTCCGCCCGCAAGCACAAACCAGCGATATCGTCCGAACAGACCCATCCCTCTCATGTTATGTGTGGCTTCAATTTTATGGATAAGATCGAAGATTCTCAGCTGGCTTCCAGCCCGACAGGTTACTATCGTCACTTGGAGACCTGAGGCCAATGGCCAAAGCCTGGAGACCCGAGAACCGAGTCCCGAGGCCCGAGACTCGAGACCTGCCATCCAAGACCCGGGCGTCTTACGGCTCGCCAACTCCTGCTAGAATCAAATCTGGAAAGTGGTTCCCATGGCCTTTCCTGTCACTCGTCTTCGTCGTCTCCGCCGCACTGACCAGCTTCGCGACTTGGTGCGCGAAACCCGCCTCACTCCCAACGCCTTCGTTTACCCCATGTTCGTTTGCTCCGGCGAAGGTGTACGCAAGGAAGTTCGTTCCATGCCGGGCGTGTTCAACCTCTCGGTGGATGAGGCGGTGAAAGAGGCGCGCGAAGTTCATTCTCTCGGCGTGGCCGCGGTGATCCTCTTCGGTCTTCCCGACAAGAAGGATGAGGTCGCCACGGGAGCCTGGGTCGAGGACGGCATTGTGCAGCAAGCCGCGCGCGCCATGAAGGGCGAAGTTCCAGATCTGCTTCTGATGGGCGACGTCTGCCTCTGCGAATACATGTCTCACGGGCATTGCGGGATCGTGAAAGCCGCGCCGCAATCCCTGGGTGCGGCAGCCCGAGATGGCCGGCATGCCAGACTGGGAGCGGTGGCGGTGAAGAGCCGCGAGGAGAAAGAAAAAGTTATCGAGGAGCTGGCGACGATCGTGGCCCGCGCGGTTGAATCCAAATTCGAGATTGACAACGACGCCAGTCTCGAATTGCTGGCCCGCACTTCGGTCTCGCTTGCGCGCGCCGGCATCGACATCATCGCCCCCTCTGACATGATGGACGGCCGCGTCGCCGCGATCCGCAGCGCTCTCGACGAAGCCGGCTTCATCAATACTCCTATTCTTTCCTACGCTGTGAAGTTCGCTTCCGGATTCTACGGCCCGTTTCGCGAGGCAGCCGACTCCGCGCCGCAATTCGGCGACCGCCGCTCCTATCAGATGGATGGAGCCAATCTGCGCGAAGCCATGCGCGAAATCGAACTCGACGTTGAAGAAGGCGCCGACATGATTATGGTCAAGCCCGCCATGCCGTATCTTGACGTAATCGCCGCCGCACGCCTGCGTTTTGACCTTCCGCTTGCCGCCTATCAAGTCTCCGGCGAATACGCCATGATCGAAGCCGCCGCCCGCAACGGCTGGATCGACCGCGACCGCGTCATGATGGAATCCCTGCAAAGCATCCACCGCGCCGGCGCCGGCATTATCCTTACCTATTACGCGAAGGACGCTGCCAAACTGTTGGCGTAGGTTGAGTGTGCGGGGCTTGTGCGGATTGCATTGGGCGGAGCGCCTAGGCCACCGACCGGGCGGCTTCGGGTCCGACGAAGCTGACCATGGCCTGCTTCAGTTGCGAGTCCACTTCGTCTGCGATCGTCATCACGTCGAGCAAGACCTGGCTGAAGTCTACGCTCGACAGATTATTTTGCAACGTCCGGAAGATGCTTACCTGTAGGATTCGCGATTCCTCGACCACCATCGCCGCCGTATAGCCCTGTTGACGCCGCAGATTTCCGTGCTCCTGTGCGGCAAAAGAGAAATTGGCTTTCTCGGTTGCGGGCATGCGTAAGCGGTAAATCAAGTCTGCCAGGAGATTGGGAAGATGCCCCGTACGCTCTTCAAAGTTCAACGGGATGCTGGTCAGTTCTTCATCTTGCTCAACCAGCGCCATCCAGGCTTGAATCGTAGCCCTGAGGTCGTGCTCCAGTATCGAGGCCACCGTCACTGTCACCGGTGGCTTGCGAACTAGAGGGTGCGCCAATTTTTCGCGGATGATTTCCCGCAAGGATGCGATTGGGATTGGTTTCACAAGGATTTCGTCAGCCTGCAGGCGGATGGCGGAGAGGGCTTCGTCCAGCTCCGGGTAGCCGCTGAGCACCAGCGCTACGGCGTTGGGGTGTGTATGACGCATGGCGCTGACCACGGTGAAGCCATCGCCAGCCTGCGGCATGTGCAGGTCGGAAATCAATACGTCAAAATCCTGACTAGCGATGTGGCTCAAAGCTTCGCATACGTTCGCTACGGCAACCACATCGAAGCCGTCACGTTCCAGCGCTGTCCGCAACATTTCGCGGACAACGTCATCGTCCTCAGCCAGCAAAACTCTAGCCATCAAGAGACTTCCTTCCTCCCCGCACGTATGTTTACTAAAACGATATCGAAGGTTCGCCAGCTCTGTCTGTCCAAAATTGCACACGCTCTGGGGCATAACTAATGACGTGATCAGTAGCTCGGCCTGTTCGGATTTCGTTACAAACTCGCTGTTTTGTTATCGTGGCTGCAACAGCGGTGGACAATTTCCCCACGGGGGTTTCCTCCGCCAGGAGGATTTATATCGTCTGCCAAATCACGCACATTTGATTCCAAGACCTTCCTCGCGCAAACCGGGTTGGGAAGAACGATTCCGCATATCCAAAGAATAAAGTAATCTTCGCGCAAGGATATCGATGTGGTGCCGCTTTCTATGTTCAGACCGGTCGGGTACGGCTTACGGTCCTATCCCCGCGGGCAAGGAGGCTACCATCGCGCTGCGAGAAGCAACCAAACTCAGGCAGATCTGGTCGATCAGCTCTTCAACTCCGCCGAGAAGCGGTTGGCCCGGACTCTCCTGCTGTTGGCTTGTTTCGGAAAGGAAGGGCGATCGGAAAACGTGATTCCCAAGATAAGTCAGGAAACATTGGCGGAGATGGTCGGTACCAATCGAGCCCGGGTTAACTTCTTATGAATCGCTTCAGAAAGCTCGGCCTCATCCAGCAACGGTGGGCTGGAAGTTCACTTTGCGCTCGTCTGCGCAGAATCAGCCACCCAGCACTCACCACCTACGCCCCTGCCGCGTTCTGGAACTTTACTTCCACCAGCTTGCGGTCGTCGTCGGAGACCTGGAACATGGGGCGCGGTTTCAGCTCCATAAAGCTGGCCACGAATACTTCGGGGATCTGGCCGATGCGGGTGTTGTAGGTGTTGACGTCGTCGTTGAAGAACTCGCGGCGGTCGGCGATGCGCTCTTCGAGTTCGCTGATGCGGGCCTGCAGCTTGAGAAAGTTTTCGTTGGCCTTAAGCTGGGGATAGTTTTCCGCGACGGCGAAAAGGCTGCGCAACGCGCCCGTCATCATCAGGTCCGCGGTCGCCTTTTGCTTGATGCTGGCTGCATTCATGGAGGCGGCCCGGGCCTGCGTCACGGCTACCAGCGTCTGCTGCTCGTGCTGCATGTAGCCTTTCACCGTCTCGACCAGGTTGGGAATCTCGTCGTGGCGCTGCTTGAGCAGCACGTCGATGTTGGCCCAGGCACGGTCGTTGTCGTTGCGCAGGCGCACCAATTCGTTGTAGAGGATGACTCCGTAAACCAGCACTCCAACCGCGAACAGCAGGAACGCCGCCCCTTCGATCACGTTGCTGTCCATCTTGGATTTGACCTCGTCGACTCGACCTCAGCCTCAACCTCGCCGGCAGGAATGATCCCAGTTGAACAGCAGACGGGCAGCCCATGCAAGTGCTGACTGGGCTGCGACCAAAGTCACAGAATCAAAGAGGCGATAGAGCAGTTCCCGCACAAAAGGGCTGAGCCGGTAGGTTCAGCCCTTCGCAATGCGACGACTAGCGAATGATTCAGCGATTCTTTCCAGGATATGGCTTAAATACCATCTCGCCGCCGTTCTCGAATGACTCCATCTCAGCCGCCGTTAGGGCTTTTTCGGAGTCAGGTCGCAGACCTGCCTCACTTCGCCCAGATTCAAGCCTGCGGGCGAGAACTCGGCGATCTGACGGCCACTCCTGGTGGGCACTTCCACATTGAAGACCTGGGCGCCAAGCATGCCGCGGGTTGTGCCCTTGTCCATGGAAAGGAAGCGGCCGCGCACCCAATTCCAGCCCTTGTAATCGTGGCTTCCATCGATGCGCACCATCACCTCCAACTGGGGCTGCCCCCAGAAGCCGGGACGGTTGGGCGGAGCAAGCCGGACGCCGGGATTGAAGTCGGAGTACTCATATTTGCCATTGGTGCAAACCAGTTCGACGCGGGGCGGGTAATCCGGATCTTCCCGAAAATAATTGTTCGAGAGCAGCTCGAAACGGACTTTTTTCGCGCCCGTCATCTTGTCTTCCGAATGGAACTCCATCCATTTGCCCCCGGCGCTGACGCCATCGCTTTCGCCCTGATAGGGGCTCATGGCCCCGCTTTGAGCGCAAACCGATACCGCCGCGGCAGCCATCAAGATGAGGGCCGCGAACGCAGCCCCCGCGGTTAAAGCATAACGATTGTTAGTGTGAAGCAGGCGCAATACTTTCAAGGTTCTCCTCCCAAACCACACCATCCGTACCTATTGAACCCGGGAGCCCCGCAAAAGTTGTATGGCAAAGAACGTCTTTTCGGGCGCAACGGCTCATCGGGTGTCGATCTTGAGGTCAATGTAGACCTGGGACCGTTCGTCGAACTGGCTGACCGACTTGGTGTCGCTCTTGCGACTTTTGTACTGAGCGAAAACTTCATAGTCCGCCGACGTCAGGCCGGGGAAACGATACGTCCCATCCTGGCCGACGATGTAGGTTTTGACTGCGTGAGTACGCATGTTGGTCAGATAGACCACGGAGTCGGACACAGGATTATCCTGCTGGTCGAGCACTTTGCCGAGCAGCAGCCGGCCTTTCTGCTGGTCCTTTTTGTCGGGCGCGGCGTAGGCAGCGGATGCGACGAGAAACAGCGCGAGCACAGCGAGGGAGGCCTGGTTGAGAGCACGTTTGGAAATCATGCGTCGATTCTCTTCATATTGTTTCACCCTAACTCCCTAAGTTAGCGCGGGCTTTATTGCGTCAGGTGCAGACCCACGTCCACGCGCTCGTCATACTCTACGTGGACATCCACCTCTTGCGCTAGATGCAAGCTGTGGCCGTCAGTGGTTTTGACGCCCTTGAGATCGGCCCACACCACGTAATCGGCCTGGCCGGCGGGAACCCGCTGAGCGAATTCGCCGGCATGATCAGAGTAGAGCTGCCAGTCGGGCTTCTTGTCAGGCACGCGGCGAATCTTCACGGTAATGCCATAGACCGGGCGATCATCCGGCCCCCAGACCGTCCCGAAAATAAGAGCATAGGGGTCTCCCGGTTTCAGCTTCTTAGACGCGGGAGTTGCGAGGGCCGGAGACAGGCCGAGAGCAGTGAGAAGAACAACAATCAGCAGGCAGAAAGCGGACGGGCGCGCAAGCGGAACCGCGCGACGTGAGTTACGAATCGTCACCGTCTTCGCTCTCCACTTCTTCTTCTTCCTCTTCCACGTAGCCGGCTTCGAGCGCTTTCAACTCAAGCGGACTGGTGGTCACTACCTCGAAGTCTGTGCCGCATTCGGGGCAACTGACAATCTCGCCCTCGTCGACCTCTTCTTCTTCCACATCCAGGTCGGTTTCGCATTCGGGACAAAGAACCATGCTTCCTCCGCTCCCATTAGATACCCTTCTTAGATACTCCTGTTAATATTTAGATTCTTCCCCCGGCGGAGGTCAAGAGGCGAAAGCGGTAGAGAACGAGATTATAATTCGGTCGTGTCCCGGTACCGCCCTTGACATTTCTCACGCCGGAGCCTCAATGACTTCTGCTCTCACGAAAAGACCGTGGATCGCGGCTGTCGCGCTGGTGCTGGCTGTCAGCGCCGGAGCGCTTGCGCAGAACCGGCCGGATTCTAATGTTCGTGAAAGCAGCGCGACCGAGTCCATGGCGGTGGATGGCCGCATCGCGGCGGCGCTGCGGGGGGTTTCAGCGGAGCGCATTCGGGCCAATATTGACAAGCTGGTGAGCTTTGGAACACGGTCGACCATCTCCGCGCAGGACCCGGCTTCGATCGCGGCGGGACGCGGGATTGGCGCGGCGCGAGATTGGATCAAGTCAGAATTTGAACTCTACTCGAAGGAGTGTGGCGGCTGCCTGGAAGTGAAGACCGACAGTTTTACCGAGCCGATCGCCGACCGCATTCCCCAGCCTACCGTAATCACCAATGTTTATGCGGTCTTGAGAGGCACGGATGCAGAGAATGCGAGGCGCATCGTGCTGGTGACCGGACACTACGATTCGCGCAACAGCGATATTCTCGACGTGAAAGGTGATGCTCCGGGGGCGAACGACGACGGCAGCGGAGCCGCGGTGAGCCTGGAATGCGCACGGGTCCTGAGCAAGATGAAGTTTCCGGCGACGATTATTTTTCTCACGGTTGCGGGCGAAGAGCAGGGACTGAACGGCAGCCATCATTTTGCCCAGATGGCTGAAGAACAGGGCTGGGACATCGAAGCCGCGCTAAATAATGACATTGTAGGCGGCGACAAGAGCGCGGGACAGGACCACTCTGTGGTGCGCGTGTTTTCCGAGGGCTTGCCGGCCGCGGCCACCGAGCAGGAGATCCGGCGGATTCGCGCGCTGGGCGGGGAGAACGATTCCGCGTCGCGGCAACTGGCGCGCTACATTGCCGATGTGGGCCGCAGCTACGACGCGGGCGTGAAACCGATGCTGGTGTTCCGGCTGGACCGGTATTTGCGCGGCGGCGACCATTATTCCTTCAATCAGCAGGGATATGCCGCGATACGCTTCACCGAGTTTCGCGAGGACTTTCACCACCAGCACCAGAACGTGCGCTTCGAGAATGGCATTGAATATGGCGACTTGCCCAAGTTTGTGGACTTCGACTATGTCGCGCACGTGGCGCGGCTGAATGCGGCTACGCTCGCGTCCCTGGCATCGGCGCCGGCGCCTCCAGCGAATGTGCACCTGCTAACCAAGAATCTGGAAAACGATTCGACGCTCACCTGGGAGGCGTCCCCGGGCGGCTTGGCGACGGGATACGAGGTGCTGTGGCGGGCAACGAGCAGCCCGGATTGGGAACATTTCCAAAGGGTTGGCAACGCCACCCGCGCCACGCTGAACGTCTCGAAGGATAATGTCATCTTTGCTGTACGGGCCGTCGACGGGCAGGGGCACGGCAGCCTGCCGGTTGTGCCTACTCCCGAACGGTAGAGTCGCCGCGGCTGCAAGCTGTTACCATGTTGCTCAGGGGCACCTCTGTTTTTTGCCGAAGTTGAGAGCCCACCGTGAGGATGAACCGCGGACGTAGCATCTCGTTGAGCCTGCCCCCGTTCACCCGCTGGGTGAAGCGGCTGATCCTCATCTACGCCGCCATTTACTTATTGATGGCTGTGACGGAGATCACGTCTCCTTTCGCTCATGAGTGGGTGCTGGTCTACCTGGGTCTGATCCCGAAACTCGTGATGCGCGGGATGCTTTGGCAGTTGGTCACTTATTCTTTCCTCCACTTCGGATTGCTCCACCTGCTTTTCAACGCGCTGGCGCTGTGGATGTTTGGCTCACAACTGGAAAGCGACTGGGGATCGAAGCGCTTTAACGAGTTTTATTTCTTTTGTACGGTTGCGGCGGCGCTCACGACTGTGGCAGTGAGCTACACCCGGGTTCTGGGCCTTTCGCCGGCAACACCTACGATTGGGGCGTCGGGCGGAATTTACGGCTTGCTGGTCGCTTTCGGCGTGTTGTATGGCGAGAGTGAGGTCATGTTGTTTCCGCTGCCGTTTCAGATCAAAGCCAAGTATTTCGTGTGGGGAATTATTTTCCTGACCCTGGTGGGCGCGATCCAGGAAACCGGTGGCGTGGCGAACTTTGCCCACCTAGGTGGACTGCTGTTCGGCTATCTCTACCTTAAGTTTCTGCCCAGGAAAGGTCTGCTGCTTTCCGCTTCGGAAAGCTACTTCGGCATGCGCAACGACTATTACCGCTGGAAACGGCGGCGGACGGCCAAGAAGTTCGAAGTCTACATGCGCAAGCACCACCGCGACGTCCAGTTCGACGAGCACGGCAACTACATCCCGCCGGATGACGATCCGCGCAAGGGAAACGGCGGGTCGAAGTCGGGGTGGGTGAACTAGGCCGGTTGGCCACGGGTCTTCACGGTTGACACGGATCGAGCGCAAACGGCGTAGGCACAGGATGATCTGTTCACGCTCTTCACGCCGCGACAAGCGCTTGAAATCCGGCCAACACGTTTGGCGGTAGTTCTTCCCGCCTGGCCTTGCCCTTGAATCCTAAATCGTGACCTGTGCCTTCGACGGTCAAGAGCTTTGTCTTTGCCGGAATCAGCTTTAGGGCTTGCTCGATTTCTGCGATCGAGCCGAAGGGATCGCGCGTGCCTTGTACGAAGAGGGCGGGCGTGCGCAGGTGGAAAAGATGCTGGGTGCGAAGCTGGTCAGGCTTGCGCGGAGGATGCAGAGGATAGGAAAGCAGGAGCAGACCCGTCGCCAGCGCCGCGGCCTGTTCGGGATGTTTCTCTGAAAACTCGGCGCAGAGCATGCTGGCCTGCCTTCCGCCGTAGGAGTGGCCGCCGAGAAAAACGCGGGCGCTGACCACGCTTTTGAGCGCCGCGATTGCATTCGCCAGCCCGGCGCGGTCGCGTTTGCCGTCGCGCGGGCCGGGCGGACCGTAGGGCCGATCCTGCCGGTACGGCAGATCGCAGCGCAGCACGACCAAACCCGCCGCGGCAAAAGTTTCCGCCAATGCAATCAGCAGAGGAGCCTGGCAGTTTGACCCAGCGCCGTGCGTCAGAACCAGCCCGTCGCCGTTGGGATTGGCAGGGCGATGCAGAAGCCCGCGCACGAACGGATCCACCGAAACATCGGTGAAGACTTGCGGGCTCGATTCCACGGACATGGACGATGGATGCCTGCGATCGGTTATCTTCGCCCAACTGCCGAACGCCCATCGCGGCGCAGGAAGCTCGGCGCAACGCAAAATCGTGGCTGTTCCGCAGTCTGGCGGATGGTTCCTGGCAAAATGCCGGCGACGCTATAAGGGGGTTTCATCAAGCTTCTCATAGACTTTCAGGATTTGAATCTCATTTCCCAAGCGGGCCCAGCAGCGAAGCATTTCCGGATCTTCGTAAGCGGTTCGGCGAGCCTGCTCGGAGTTCCAGTAACGAAGCAGAACGTAGTGGGAGTCGCCGCTGCGGTAAAGAAGATCGCGGCCGTATTCTCTGTTCGAGACAATGGCATTCAATTCGCGGATGGTCGCGAGCGCAGCAGCCTCCATGCCGGGTAGAGGCTCCCAAATCGCAACCGACAAGTATTCCTGCGACATACTTTGCGATTATAGCTTCTGGGGCGTGGGACCGCGCCCGCGTTTCGAGCGTGTGGTGCCGCCGGCATCCTCTTTGGTGACCATATGCAAACGCATGAAGTTGGTTGAACCGGAAGCTTGGCGCGTGCCCGCGACCACGCCCAGCACATCTCCGGGCTTGAGCAATCCGCGGCCCAACAACTCACGCTCGGCTACGCGAACCATGTCGTCGGCGGAAAGCGCCTGGGCGCATTTCATGGGATGTGCGCCCCAGTACAGGTTGGTGCGCTGGGCCACGGTCAAGTTGTGAGTAAAAGCGTAGATGGCAACCTGCGGCCGGTATTTGGAAATCATGCGGACGGTGTTGCCGGTCTCGGTGAAAACGGCGATTGCACCCATGGGCAGATCCTCGGCCGCATGAGCGATGGATTCGCAGATGGTTTCCGCCACCGAGAGCCCGCGGCGGTCGCGACGCCGGGGCAGGGTGAATTCTCCCATGTTGCTCTCGGCCTCGACCACGATGCGCGACATCATGGCCACCGCTTCGCGGGGATAGCGGCCGCTGGCAGTCTCCGCCGAAAGCATGACCGCATCGCTGCCGTCGAAAATGGCATTGGCGACGTCGCTGGCTTCGGCGCGCGTGGGGCGCGGGTTCTCGACCATCGACTCGAGCATTTGCGTGGCCGTGATCACCGGCTTGCGCCACTGAGCGGCGCGGCGGATTACGTGCTTCTGAATGACCGGAACTTTTTCCGGGGCCATTTCCACACCCAAATCGCCGCGCGCGACCATCACCCCATCCACGGCCTCCATGATTTCTTCGAGGTGGTCGATGGCCTGCGGTTTCTCCAACTTGGCGATCAAAGGCGTATCGCCGCCGCGGCCGGCGACGATTTGCCGGACCATATTCACGTCGGCGGCGGAGCGCACGAAAGAGAGAGCGATCGCATCCACGCCGTGCTTGAGGCCGAATTCGAGATCCTGGCGGTCTTTCTCGGTCATGGCGGGAATCGACAAGGCGGTGCCGGGCAGGTTGATGCCCTGGTGCTCGCCGAGCACACCGCCGTTTAACACGTTGCAGACCACATCCTTGCCGCGCACAGTGCGCACCCGCAATTCAATCAGACCGTCACACAACAGAATGCGCGTGCCGGGGGCGACCTCGCGGGCGAGATCGGGAAATGTCGTGGAAATCTGCGCGGACGTGCCGGCGATGTTGCGCGGAGTAATCGTCACGCTCGAACCACTTTTGAGCAGCACGGGTTTGTGGCCCTTCAGATGCCCCGTACGGATCTTGGGGCCTTGCAAATCCTGGAGGATGCAAACCGTGCGATTTTCCAGTTCGGCAGCGCGGCGGAGGTGCTCGATGTTGCGGGCATGCTCCTCGTGCGTACCGTGGGAGAAATTCAGGCGGCCAACGTCCATGCCCATGCGAAATAGGTCGCGCATCGCAGCCTCGGAATGGCAGGCCGGACCGATGGTGCAAATGATCTTGGCGCGGCGGACCGCGTCGCCTGTACCGCGTGCGAATAATGAAGAGGGGTGCTTTGCGTTGAGGAGGCTTTGTATAGCGGCTTGCGGCTTGCGTTGTTTCATCGGCTCCAGACCAAAAATTGTCGTTGTTAAGAATACAAGAATAAGGAATAGAAGATCGGCAGATTCCGCTTTTCCCGCAATGCACTTCGTTCCAGGGTGCCCTACGCCCTCGAGTGACTTATCGCGGTCAACTCTTTCCCCAGCATGGCGCGGGGAAACAGCATGGCGTTGAATTCCGCTCCCACCAGGACGATCAGGGAAACCATATACATCCAGACCAACAAAACGATGGCTGCGCCCAGCGATCCGTAAATAATGCTGTAATCGGCATAATGCTTCAGATAAAGGCCAAACAGCAGGGTAGCTGAAAACCACATGCCAGTGGCGAGCGATGCACCCGGGATTACGCTGTGCCAGGGCTGGGTGCGCGGGACCGCGTGGTGGTAGATGAGCGCGATCACCGCAATACTGGTGAGGGTGGCAATCAGCCAGCGGATCGAGGTCCACATCAGCAGGATGTAGGGGCTGAACTCACGAGCGGTGTAAAACAGAATGCTGGTTTCGATCTTGCTGCCGAAGCCTACCAGCAAAGTTGCGAAGGTCATGGGCAGAAGCGCGAAAATGACAAGCAGAAATGCGATCATCCGTTCCTTCACCAACCCCCAGACTTTTGGTAGCTCGTAACAGCGGCGGAAGCCTTCCATCCACGAGATCATTACGCCCGAAGCGGTCCACAGGGTCAGCAGGGAAGCCGTGACGAGCAGGCCCACCGGGCGCTGCGCCGCCCCGCGCAAAAAACTCATGGCCGCGTTGCTTCCGGCGGGAAGAATGCGCGAGAGCGCGTAAGAAACTTCCCGCATGTAAGGCGCGCCTTTGCGCCACGTGGCCAGCACCGATCCCACAACCAGCAGGGCCGGGAAGAAAGTAAGAATCGAAGAATAGGCGGAAGCTTTGGCAATGGAAAAGGCGTCGTGCTGGAAGGCACGCCAGACGGCCAGCCGCAGAAGGCGCAGAAAGCGGAGCATCGCTGGCCCTAGCTTAGGGCCGGAAGCCGCGGGTTGCAACGAGGGAAGCGGGCCAGGTTCCTCGGTCGGCAATCGCTTTGGGTTTGCGTGCATGGATGATTAAATGGAGCCCCACAGCCGCCGCATTCTCAACCGGGCCGAATCTGATTGGAAAGCCGAGAAACCGGTTCTGAGCGAAGTCGAGAAAGCGTCTCTCCCTCAGACGAATTCGTTCCGCAGCCAAAAAGACGTTCGGGGGCGAACTGGTTCGCCCCCGAAGCTTACTGCAGTTTGGCCTACTCCGCAGCCATTTCTTCCGTTTCGCCCTCGTGGCGCATCATCTCGAGAGCGCGCTCAGCCTCTTCGTACGCCGCCGATACCTCCGCCTGCACCTTGGCCGCGGCCTCTTCCATCTCTGGCGAGAGGCGCACGTTCCGGTAATATTCCATGCCGGTTCCGGCAGGGATGAGGCGGCCGACGATGACGTTCTCCTTGAGCCCGCGCAGGTGATCGACCGCTCCCTGAATGGAAGCTTCGGTGAGCACGCGCGTAGTCTCCTGGAACGACGCCGCCGAGATGAACGAATCGGTCGAGAGCGACGCCTTGGTGATGCCGAGAAGTAGCGGGCGTCCGGTAGCCGGCTTGCCGCCCTCCTTGATCACGCGCTCGTTCTCTTCGCGGAAGCGGAACTTATCCAATTGCTGCTCCAGCAGGAACGTGGTGTCGCCCACGTCCTCGACCTTCACCCAGCGCATCATCTGGCGGACAATCACTTCGATGTGCTTGTCCGAAATGTTGACGCCCTGTAGCCGGTAGACTTCCTGGATTTCGTTCACCAGGTAGGACTGCAGCTCTTTTTCGCCGAGCACTGCCAGGATGTCGTGCGGGTTGAGCGGACCGTCCATGAGCGGTTCGCCCGCCTTGACACGCTCACCTTCCTGCACGTTGATGTGAACGCCGCGGGGAACGGAATATTCCTTCTCCGTGCCGTTGTCGGCCTGCACATAGAGTTTGCGCTGGCCCTTCGAAACCTCGCCGAACTTCACCGTGCCATCGATCTCGCTGATGACCGCGGTTTCATGCGGCTTGCGCGCTTCGAACAGTTCGACCACGCGCGGCAGACCACCGGTAATGTCCTTCGTCTTGGTGGTTTCGCGCGGAATCTTGGCCAGCACGTCGCCCGGGAAAACGGTGTCGCCGTCCTGCACCATGAGGTGAGCGCGGGAAGGCATGAGGTAGCGTTTGCTGCCTTTGCCTTTGACCACAATCGCGGGCTGGCGCTTCTCGTCGGGCGAATCGGCCACCACGTGTCGCGACAATCCGGTGACCTCGTCCACTTCCTCGTGCAGTGTTACCCCTTCCTGCAAGTCCTTGAACTGCGCCGTGCCGCCGATTTCGGTAAGGATGGCGAAAGTGTAAGGATCCCACTCCACCATGACCTTGCCTTGCTGCACTACGTCGCCGTCGTTGACCTTGAGCTTGGCGCCGTAAATCACGGAATAGCGTTCGCGCTCGCGGTTTTTGTCGTCGACTACCGCGATCGAGCCCTGGCGGTTCATCACCACCAGATCCCCCGACTTCGCCTTCACCGTCTGCAGACTGATGAAGCGCACCGTGCCGCTGTTCTTGGCGTCGAGACGCGACTGCTCGGAGACTCGCGATGCCGTGCCGCCGATGTGGAAGGTGCGCATGGTGAGCTGAGTTCCCGGCTCGCCAATGGACTGCGCGGCGATCACGCCAGTGGCTTCGCCAAGTTCTACCAGACGTCCCGAGGCCAGGTTCCGGCCGTAGCACATGACGCAGACGCCACGCTTCGATTCGCAAGTGAGCACCGAACGAATCTTGACCCGCTCGATTCCCGCGGCCTGGATGGCTCCGGCGAGCTCCTCGGTGATCTCATTGTTAATGTCCACGATCACATTGCCGTCGTAGTCTTTGATCTTCTCAAGCGATACGCGGCCCACAATGCGGTCGCGCAACGGCTCGATAATTTCGCCGGCTTCGACAATGCCCTGCACGTAGATGCCATCCACTGTGCCGCAGTCGTACTCGCTGATGATGACGTCTTGCGCCACGTCGACGAGACGGCGCGTGAGGTAGCCGGAATCCGCCGTCTTGAGCGCCGTGTCGGCCAGTCCCTTACGGGCGCCGTGGGTCGAGACGAAGTATTCCAGCACGGTCAGCCCTTCGCGGAAGTTGGCGGTGATGGGCGACTCGATGATCTCGCCGGAAGGCTTGGCCATGAGTCCGCGCATGCCCGAAAGCTGGCGAATCTGCTGTTTCGATCCGCGAGCGCCGGAATCGGCCATAACGTAAATCGGATTGATTTCGCCTTCCTTGTCGCGCCGTTGCATCTGCCCGAACATCTCGTCGGCAACTTTTTCCGTGATGGCCGACCAGATTTCAATGACCTTGTTGTAGCGCTCGCCGTTGGTGATGGCGCCGTCCAAGTACTGCTGTTGCACGGCAACCACCTGCTTCTCGGCGTCGCGGACCAAAGTCTTCTTGCTGTCCGGGATCACCATGTCGTCAATGCCGATGGAAAGGCCGGCCCGGGTCGCGTACTTGAAGCCGAACTCCTTCACCTCATCGAGCATCTTGACCGTGGTCTCGAGTCCGAACCGCAGATAGCCGTAGTTCACCAGCGCGCCAATACCCTTCTTCTTGAGCAGGCCGTTGATGTAGGGCATGCCCTCGGGCAAATGGTCGTTCAAGATGGCACGGCCCACCGTGGTGTTGATGAAGGAACGCTCCAGTTGCACGGGATCGGTGTGAATGATGTCCTGATCGTCGTAGGCGGTGGTCAGGTCGATGAGTTCGCCGCTGTAGCGCAGGCGGATGGGAGAAAGCGTTTCCACTTCGCCCATTTCGAGCGCCAGCAGAACTTCCTCAATGTTGGCGAATACGCGGCCTTCGCCCTTGGCGCCGGGCTTGGCTTTCGTCAGGTAATAGAGACCGAGCACCATGTCCTGCGTGGGGACGGTAATCGGCTGGCCGGACGCCGGCGAAAGAATATTGTGCGAGGCCAGCATCAATACGCTGGCTTCCACCTGCGCCTCCGGAGACAGCGGAATATGCACCGCCATCTGATCGCCGTCGAAATCGGCGTTGAAGGCCGTGCAGACCAGAGGATGAATGCGGATGGCTTTGCCTTCCACCAGCACCGGCTCAAACGCCTGAATGCCCAGCCGGTGCAGCGTGGGCGCGCGGTTCAACAGCACCGGATGATCTTTGATGACTTCTTCAAGGATGTCCCAAACGATGGGCTCCTGCTGTTCCACCATTTCTTTCGCCTGCTTGATGGTGGTGACGTTGCCAGTCTGCTCCAGCCGGTGATAGATGAAGGGCTTGAACAGTTCGAGCGCCATTTTCTTGGGCAGTCCGCACTGGTGCAGCTTGAGTTCGGGACCAACCACGATGACGGAACGTCCGGAGTAGTCGACGCGCTTGCCCAGCAGGTTCTGGCGGAAGCGTCCCTGCTTGCCCTTGAGCGTGTCAGAGAGCGACTTCAGCGGACGGTTGTTTGCACCGCGCAACACCCGGCCCCGTCGGCCGTTGTCGAACAGTGCGTCGACCGCTTCCTGCAGCATGCGCTTTTCATTTCTAACGATGACTTCGGGCGCGTGCAGGTCCATGAGCTTCTTCAACCGGTTGTTGCGGTTGATGACGCGGCGGTAAAGATCGTTCAAATCGGAAGTGGCGAAGCGGCCGCCATCGAGTGGAACTAGGGGACGCAGCTCCGGCGGAATCACCGGGATCACGTCGAGGATCATCCAACTCGGCTTGTTGCCGCTCTTGCGGAACGCCTCGACCACTTTCAATCGCTTCGTATACTTGAGCCGCTTCTGCAGCGAGCTCTCGTTCTTCATCTTCTCGCGCAGTTCAGTCGCCAGGCCGTCAGTGTCGATGCGCTTGAGAAGTTCCTTGATCGCCTCGGCGCCCATCATGGCTTTGAATCCAGCTGGACGGTATTGCTGGTCGAGTTCGCGGAACTTGGCCTCGTCCTTGATGACCTCGTGCTCTTTCACCGGAGCGTCGCCGGGCTCAACCACTACGTAGGCCTCAAAGTAGAGCACGGATTCGAGATCACGCAACGAAATATCGAGCAGGTGGCCGATACGGCTGGGCAGGCCCTTGAAGAACCACACGTGCGAGCAGGGCGAAGCCAGCTCGATGTGCCCCAGGCGTTCGCGGCGCACTTTCGAGAGCGTCACTTCCACACCGCACTTGTCGCAGATCACACCGCGGTGCTTCATGCGCTTGTACTTGCCGCACAGGCACTCCCAATCGGTTACGGGGCCAAAGATGCGGGCGCAAAACAGGCCGTCCCGCTCCGGCTTGAAGGTGCGGTAGTTGATGGTCTCCGGCTTGGTGACTTCGCCGTGCGACCAGCTCCGGATTTTCTCCGGAGACGCCAGACTGATGCGGATGGCATCGAAATCCGCAATCGTGTTTTGCATTTCAAACGGGCTCGAACGAAACAAGGTGTTCCTCCGCTTCCTGCTCTCTGAAAGGCAGTACCAAGTACCGAGTACCGAGTACCGGGTAAACTGCAAATCATGTCCGGCGAATCTGAGAGCTCAACATCCGCCAAACGGTTCCGTCAAAAATCCTTCAAACACCTGAGTCCAGGTTGCGAGATACCGGTTCTCACTCGGCGCCCGCAACTCAGGACTCCGAACTAGTCTGCTGCGGCGCTGGCCGTGGGCTTCTTCTCCCCGGTCTTGATCAGCTCCACGTCGAGGCAGAGCGATTGCAATTCGCGGATCAGCACGTTGAACGACTCGGGCACCCCCGGCTCCATGGCGGCTTCGCCTTTGACGATGGCCTCGTAAATCTTGGTGCGGCCGTAAACGTCGTCGGACTTCGCCGTCAGCAGCTCCTGCAGAATGAACGCTGCGCCGTAAGCTTCGAGCGCCCAGACTTCCATTTCTCCGAAGCGCTGCCCGCCGAACTGCGCCTTGCCGCCCAAGGGTTGCTGGGTGATGAGCGAGTAGGGCCCGATGGAACGCGCGTGAATCTTGTCGTCCACCAGATGCGACAGCTTCAGCATGTAGATGTAGCCCACGCATACCGGCTGCTCGAACTGATCGCCCGTCATACCGTCGTGCAGAGTCGTCTTGCCCGAAGTAGGCAGACCAGCATGCTCGAGCAGCGCTTTGATCTCGCCTTCCTTCGCGCCATCAAAAACCGGCGAGCCCATGTAGACGCCCCTGGCTAGGGTTGGCGCCACCGCTTCCAGTTCGTCGTCGCTCATCTCGGCGATGGTGTCGGCAAGTTTCGAGCCTTTGAAAAGCGTCTTCAGTTCGCGCCGGACGGCTTCGGTGCGGGTGTTTTCCTTGAGCAGGTTGGTGATTTTCTCGCCCAGGGTGTAGCCCGCCCATCCCAAATGAGTTTCGAGAATCTGGCCCACATTCATACGGCTGGGTACACCGAGAGGATTCAGTACGATCTCAACTGGCGTTCCATCTTCGAGGTACGGCATGTCCTCTTCCGGCAGAATGCGGGCGATCACACCCTTGTTGCCGTGACGGCCGGCCATCTTGTCGCCCACGCTCAGCTTGCGCTTCATGGCGATGTAGACCTTGACCAGCTTGATTACTCCCGGCGGCAGTTCGTCGCCCTTGGTGAGTTTTTCCTTTTTCTCGTTGACGATCTTTTTGAGCACATCGATCTGGCGCGAGGTCATTTCCTCGATCTCGTCGATCTGCTCGTTTACCCGCGGATCCTTATCGTTGTACTTGATGCGCTTCAGGTTCCGGGTGGAGATGCGCTCGATCGCGTCGCGGTCCAGGATGTTGCCCTTGTTGAGCAGACGCTTGTTGGTGCGCTCGTCGTGCAGGTCGGCCTGCACTTCCTTGCCGCCGAGAATGTTTTCGAGGCGCTTAAGCCGCTCGTCCGTAAGAATGCGGATTTCGTCGGACAAGTTCTTTTCGAGCTTGCCGATTTGTGCAGCTTCGATCGATTTCGCCCGCTCATCTTTTTCCTGGCCTTTGCGGGAGAAAATCTTCACGTCGACGATCACGCCTTCGATGCCCGGCGGGCAGTAGAGGGAGGCGTCGCGCACGTCGCCGGCTTTTTCGCCGAAGATGGCGCGCAGCAGTTTTTCTTCCGGCGTGAGCTGGGTTTCGCCTTTCGGCGTAACCTTGCCCACCAGAATGTCGCCCTGCTTGATGCTGGCGCCGATCCGGATCACGCCCGCTTCGTCCAGATTGCGCAGCATGGACTCGCTGACGTTGGGAATGTCGCGGGTTACTTCTTCCGGCCCGAGTTTCGTGTCGCGGGCCTCGATCTCGTACTCCTCGATGTGCAGCGAAGTGTAGTAATCGTCCTTCACCATCTTCTCGGAAACGAGGATCGCGTCTTCAAAGTTGTAACCGCGCCACGGCATGAAGGCCACCAGTACGTTGCGTCCGAGCGCGAGTTCGCCGTGATCCGTGCAAGGACCGTCGGCGATGACCTCGCCCTTCAGCACGCGCTGTCCCTTTTTCACTACGGGCTTCTGGTTGATGCAGGTGTTCTGGTTCGAGCGCTTGAACTTGGTGAGCTGGTAAATGTCCGAGCCCACCTCGCGCGAAAGCTGCGTGGGATGGTGTTCGCCTTCGACCCGCACGATGATTCGATCAGAATCCACCGAATCCACGATGCCGTTACGGCGAGCCAGAACCACTGCGCCCGAATCGCGCGCGGTCACGCCTTCCATCCCGGTACCAACGATCGGCGCTTGCGCGCGCAACAGCGGCACGGACTGGCGCTGCATGTTCGCGCCCATCAGCGCCCGGTTAGCATCGTCGTGTTCCAGGAACGGAACCAGCGAGGCGGCAACCGAAACCAGTTGCTTGGGGCTGACGTCAACGTAATCCACCTCGTCGCGGCTCACCAGCACGAAATTGCCGGCCTTGCGGGCGTTGACCAGTTCGGCCACAATCCGGCCCTTGTCGTCAAGCTCAACGTTGGCCTGCGCGATGGTGTGCCGGTCTTCTTCCCACGCGGAAAGATAGAAGGAGAACGGATCGATCTGCGCCGGCTTCTTGCGCTTCTCTTTCAACTCGGCGTTGATCTTCTCGATCTCATGCTTCTCCATGTGATCGCCGACTTTGTAATCGCTGTCCCCGGTGTTGACCACCGTAACGTAGTCGATCACGCGGCCGCTCTTGATCTTCCGGTAGGGCGACTCGATGAATCCGTAGTCGTTGATGCGGGCGTAGCAGCTCAACGACGAGATCAGTCCGATGTTCGGGCCTTCCGGCGTCTCGATCGGACAGATGCGGCCGTAGTGCGTGGGATGTACGTCGCGCACTTCGAATCCCGCGCGTTCACGAGACAGACCGCCCGGCCCCAGCGCCGAGAGACGCCGCTTGTGCGTGATCTCGGAGAGCGGGTTGGTCTGATCCATGAACTGCGAAAGCTGTGACGATCCGAAGAACTCGCGGATCGCCGCCATCACTGGCTTCGCGTTGACCAGGTCATGCGGCATGGCCGTCGACATTTCCTGGTACACCGACATTTTTTCTTTAATCGCCCGTTCCATGCGGACCAGGCCGATGCGGAACTGGTTCTCCATCAGCTCGCCGACCGCCCGCACGCGGCGGTTGCCCAGGTGATCGATGTCATCCACCGACCCGATGTTCTTCCGCAGCTTCAGCAGGTACGCGATGGTCCCGTAGAAATCATCGGGATCAAGCGTCCGCTTGTCGAGACTGGTGGCATCCTGGTTCTCGAACAGCTTGATGTTGAACTTCAGCCGGCCGACTTTCGAGAAGTCGTACTTCCGCGGATCGAAGAACATGCCGTGAAAGAGAGCCGTAGCCGTGTCGAGCGTCGGCGGATCGCCAGGACGCAGCTTGCGGTAGATTTCGATCAGCGCTTCCTGCGGCGTCTTCACCGAATCGCGCTTCAGGGTCTGGCTGATGACCGTGCCCACGTCATCCCGCTCCGGGAAGAACAGGCTCATCTCCACTACGCCGGAGTCGAGAATCTTCGAAACCTTGTCGGCAGTCACTTCGCTGTTGGCCTCGAGCAGCACTTCGCCCGTTGTCGTGTCGACCACATCGGCGGCCGCCCACGCACCTTCGAGGTCCGTGACGTCCACTTCGATCTCGGAGATCTTTGCCTTCTGAATGTCTTTCAGAATCTGGGCATTGATCTTGCGTCCGGAATGCGCAATTTCCTCGCCCGACTTGTTCTTGATGCTGTGCGCCAGCTTCATGCCCAGCAGGTTCGTGGGCTTCTCGCTGGCCGGGTCGAGCGTCCAGTAGAGCTTCTTGTCTTTGATCGCAATCCGGTCGACAGTGTAGAACGTGCGCAGAATGTCCTCGCCCGAACGCAGACCGAGCGCGCGCAGGAAGATGGTTCCCAGGAATTTGCGCTTGCGGTCGATGCGGACGTAAAGCACATTCTTCTGGTCGTATTCGAACTCCACCCACGAGCCGCGGTAGGGAATGATCTTGCCCAGGAAGTAGGTGCGGTTGTTGGCAGTCTCGAAGAACACGCCGGGCGAGCGATGCAACTGGCTGACAATCACGCGCTCGGTCCCATTAATGATGAACGTGCCGTTCTGCGTCATCAGCGGAACGTCGCCGAAGAACACTTCCTGCTCTTTGATGTCACGGATCGAGCGATTGCCGGTCTCGGCATCCTTGTCGAAGATGGTCAGGCGCATCGTGACCTTGAGCGGCGCGGAGTAGGTCATGCCGCGCTCTTCGCACTCGGCCACGTCATATTTCAACTGCAAACCAACCGGGTCGCCGCACTTGTTGCAGAAGTCCGGAGTGTTGGCGTTGTAGGTGCCGCACTTGCCGCAAAGCACATCGCCGGGGTGGAACGGATCGGTGATCACCGTATTGCCGCAGTTCTTGCAAGTGGTACGCAGGTGATGCAGCCCCTTCAGGTGGCCGCACTTGCACTCCCAGTTACCAATGGCGTAATCCACAAACTCCAGTTGTGATACGTTGCGGAAGTCGGTGATCGGGAAGACGGACTGGAACACCGCCTGCAATCCGCCATCTTCGCGCTCGCTGGGCAACTTGTCCATCTGCAGGAAGCGATCGTAGGAGCGCTTCTGCACCTCGATCAGGTTCGGGATCTGGATGGTGGCTGGAATTTTTGAAAAATCAAAACGTTTACGGAAGGCATTATTCTTCATCGTCAAGAAACTCCCAATGTCAGGCGCAGCCGTGCGCTGCGACAACCCGCGGAATGTGGGGCGCCCATCGCGCCGCGCTGCTTAAGACGTTGCAGTGAACCTGTTTATGCCGGAAAACACGACGGGGCGCCTGCAGGGACAAGACATCCCGCAGACGCCGTGCAAGGCGTTTCGCCAATCTTGATTTGTTCTCTTTCGCGCCAGTTCTCTTCGGCCGTTTCCGTTCCGCCTGCCCACGGAACAGTGCCCAAGCTTCCCTGCGGGTCTCGCCCGCGATTGAGTGAGGCCAAGGGAAGCGGTGTTATATAGATGCTAACACCGCCGCCCCGGCTTCACAACTAGAACCTGAATATTTTTCGATGCCGGCTATTTCACTTCGACGACTGCGCCAGCCTCGGTAAACTTCTTCTTGATGGTCTCGGCTTCGTCCTTCGAAACGCCTTCCTTGATGCTTTTGGGCGCTCCATCCACCAACTCCTTGGCTTCCTTCAAGCCCAGGCTGGTGACCTCGCGGACTGCTTTGATTACATTGATCTTATTGGCGCCGACTTCCTTGAGGACGACGGTGAACTCCGTCTTCTCCTCAGCCGGAGCCGCTGCGGCTGCCGCTCCGCCTCCCGCCACCATCACCGGAGCCGCCGCCGCTGCCGACACGCCCAGCCGCGCTTCCAGCTTCTTGACCAGTTGCGCCGCATCCAATAGCGACAACCCTACGATTGAATCTTCCAACTGTTGCAGGTCTGCCATGTTAGGTTCTCCACCCTTCGAGTTATGAATTGTTTGATTTCGCCATCTTCGGCCGGGTTTCCAGTGCGGCAGGCTCACTTCCGGGCGCCAGACAACGCCTGGATCTAAACCGCGCAACCCCCTGGCTTCCGATAACCAAATCTCTTCGGACGGCTCACCGCCCCGAAACCTGTAGCGCCGGCGTTCCGCCGGCTCCCCAACCTATGTCCCCGCAGGCGCATCGGTCGCAAACTTGCCCTTCTCTACGCCCTGGCCCAGCACCACGGCAACGTCGCGCCCCACGGCATTCATCACCGTTACCAGCCGCTGCGCCGGCGAGCTGATCAGGAACAGCAGCTTGGAGTAGATCTCTTCCTTCGACGGCATGCTGGCCAGGGCTTCGATCTCTTTGATCGAAATCACGCGCCCTTCGACCACGCCCACCTTGAAAGTGAACTCTGGCGTGTCTTTGGCGTATTTGGTGAGCGCCTTGGCCATGGCCACCGGGTCACCCGTGGTGTAAGCAATGGAGGTCACGCCGGAGAGGTTCTTCAACCCTTCCTCAATCCTTGTGCCTTTCACCGCCAGCTCAGCCAGAGTGTTCTTTACGACCTTGTATTTCGCGCCCGCGCCCCGCAGAGCCTTGCGCAGCTCATAGTCCTGGGCGACCGTCAGCTTGCTGTAGGTGGCCACGACCGCGCTCGAAACATTCTTCAGGTCCGCGCCCAGCTTCTCGACCTGTTCCTTCTTCTTCGCTTTCGTAACTGGCATTGCGTATTCCTCTTAATGATCTCGTGTGGGGACAGCCGCCATTGTCCGCCTTTGCTTGTCATCCTGAAGCGACAGCTTTATCGTCGCCTCGGGACCTGGGCGCGCCCGGCGCGCTTCCCCGCTACGCCTTCGCCGCGGCCTCAATCGGGCCCGTATCCAGCAAAATCCCCGGCCCCATCGTCGAACTCAACGTGCAACCCTTGATGTACTTTCCCTTGGCTACCGACGGCTTGGCCTTGATCACGCTGGTGATCAGCACGGTCGCGTTCTCGATCAGCTTGTCGGGCGAGAACGAAATCTTCCCCACCGGAACATGCACCAGCGCAGTCTTGTCCGTGCGGAATTCAACCTTGCCCGCCTTCACTTCCTGCACCGCTTTGGCCACGTCCACGGTGACTGTGCCGGTCTTCGGATTCGGCATCAAACCCTTGGGACCGAGAATCTTGCCCAGCCGTCCAACCGATTTCATCACATCGGGAGTGGCAATCAAGGCATCGAAGTCAGTCCAGTTCTCCTTGGTGATCTTCTCAACCATCTCCTCGCCGCCCGCGAAATCCGCCCCCGCGGCTTCGGCTTCTCTGATCTTGTCCCCGGTCGCGATCACCAGAACCTTCTTCGACTTGCCGAGGCCGTGTGGCAGCACCACCGTGCCTCGCACCATCTGGTCCGCATGTTTAGGATCGACGCCCAAACGCAACGTAACCTCGACAGTCTCGTCAAATTTCGCGAATTTGACCTTCTGCAACAGCGGAACTGCATCCTGCAGCACATAGGGCCGCTTCTCCACTGCCGCGTGCGCCTTGGCGATATTCTTTCCTTCTTTTTTCATTTCAATTTCCTCGTCTCCCACCGCTGACCGGTGATTCGATCAGCCGTGGTGCATTTGACATCGAGTCATTGTGCGATTGAGTGATCGGGCGACTTTTCAATCGCTCGATCACCCGACAACGTCGATCCCCATCGAACGCGCCGTTCCGCGAACGCTCTTCACCGCAGCGTCAATCGAAGCCGCATTCAAATCCGGCATCTTCTGCTTGGCGATGTCTTCCACCTGTTTCAACGTCACCTTGCCGACCTTATCCTTATTCGGCGTGCCCGATCCCTTGGCGATACCGGCCGCGCGCTTGAGCAGAATCGACGCCGGCGGCGTCTTGGTGATGAAGGAGAACGAGCGGTCGCTGTAAACCGACACCACCACCGGGATGATCAGCCCTTCCATCTCTTTCTGATTCGTCCGCGCGTTGAACTGCTTGCAGAACTCCATGATGTTGATCTGCGCCTGCCCGAGCGCCGGACCCACCGGCGGCGCCGGAGTCGCCTTCCCCGCCGCAATCTGCAACTTTACGAAACCTGTAACCTTCTTTGCCATAATCTCTCTTCCACAAGAAACTTAAAAACGTGTTGTCATCCTGAGCGGGACGCCCTTTGTCTCGCGAAGCACCCAGGCGCGTCTGCGTCCTTGCCTTTACGCCACCTTCTCCACCTGGTTGAACTCCAGCTCCACCGGGGTCGAGCGGCCGAAAATCGTCACCATCACCTTTAGCGTCTCGCGATCCTCATTCACTTCGTCCACAATGCCTTGGAAGGTTGCGAACGGACCTTCGGAAATGCGCACGGTTTCGTTCTTCTCGAACTTCACCTTCAGCTTGGGTTTCTCGCGGCTGTCCGCGACTTTGTAGACGATATGCTGCACTTCCTCATCGGAAAGCGGCGTGGGTTGCTGTCCTGTGCCCACAAAGCCGGTCACGCGAGGCGTGGATTTCACCACATGCCAGACGTGATCGTCCATGTCCATTTCCACCAGCACATAGCCGGGATAGAACATGCGTTCCGACGTGTACTTCTTGCCGCCGCGCACTTCGGTGACCGACTCGGTCGGAATCAGCACCTTGCCGATCTTTTCCTGCAGCCCGAAAGCCTGCACGCGCGATTCCAGCGACTCCTTCACCTTGCGCTCGAACCCGGAATAGGAGTGGATGATGTACCACTTCATGTTCGGGTTGCGGGGTGGCTCGCTGGTTGTGGCAATGCCGTCGGCGCCGGGTAACTGCTCCCCGCCCGCGGCAGCTTCGTTTTTCTCTTCATCCTGCATGATCAAGTTAAACTCCGGCCCGCGCGCGTTCCTAGAGACCTCCGAAGGAGTTGTACAAGAATGAAACCGCCTTCTGGAGAACGCTATCGATCACAAAAAAGTAGACTCCAAAAACGAAAACCGTAAACACCACCACGATTGTGGTTGCCTGCACATCCTTCCACGACGGCGCGGTGACCTTCCGCATCTCGGTGCGCACGTCGTTGTAGAACGCCTTGATCCGCTCCGGCCAGGACTTGAGCCGGTCTCCTAAGCTCTCGTTGGCCGATGCTATTGAGTTAGCCATTTTAGTCTCTCCACTTCTGAAACTGCTCCCGGCCCTTGCCGCGTCCCAAAAGTCTGGCAGGGGCGGAGGGATTCGAACCCCCAAGTCCGGTTTTGGAGACCGGCAGTTTAACCGTTGAGCTTACGCCCCTGTTGTCAGTCCCGAGTCCGCGGTCTCGAGCCCCAGGAGAACTCCTCCGACTCGGGACTCGCAGCTCGCGACTATTTTACTTCCTTATGCGGCGTGTGCTTGCGGCAACGGCGGCAGAATTTCTTGAACTCCAGCCGCTCTGTCGTCGTCTTCCGGTTCTTGGTCGTCGAATAGTTCCGCTCTTTGCAATCGCCGCATTGCAACGTAACAATTTCTCGGGGCATCGCTCACTCCATCCTGGTTTATGTGGCGACAGCCGCCCTCGGCTGTCCGCGGAGCCGAGCTCCGCGCTTTTTGTTACTGCACAATCTCCGAAATCGTTCCCGCGCCCACCGTGTGCCCACCTTCGCGAATGGCAAACCGCAATCC
>JBARJF010000041.1:0-11884 GCA_049800135.1 Candidatus Sulfotelmatobacter sp. | reverse complement strand
TTCTTCTCTTTCATTTCGGTCTCGGTTGCGGCGCCGACTTTAATGACGGCTACGCCACCGACCAGTTTGGCCAACCGCTCCTGCAATTTCTCGCGGTCGTAGTCGCTGGTGGTCTTATCGATCTGGCTGCGAATCTCACGCACGCGGCCTTCAATCTCCGAGTGCTTGCCCTTGCCTTCGACCAGCGTGGTGTTGTCCTTGTCGATGGTGAGCTTCTTGACCTGGCCGAGATCGCCGATCTGCACGTTCTCCAGCTTGATGCCCAGGTCTTCGGTAATGGCCTTGCCACCGGTGAGGATCGCGATATCCTGCAGCATAGCCTTGCGCCGATCGCCGAAGCCGGGAGCCTTGACGGCCGCGACCTGCAGCGTTCCACGCAGCTTGTTGACGACGAGAGTGGCGAGTGCTTCGCCCTCAACGTCTTCAGCGATGATGAGCAACGGCTTGCCGCTCTTCGCAATCTGCTCGAGCAGCGGGAGAAGATCTTTCATGGAGCTGATCTTCTTCTCGTTGATCAGGATGTAGGCATTCTCCAGAGCAACTTCCATCCGCTCAGGATCAGTCACGAAGTAAGGAGACAGATATCCGCGGTCGAACTGCATGCCCTCGACCACTTCGAGCTGCGTCTCCAGTGTCTTCGACTCTTCAACGGTGATGACGCCATCCTTGCCAACTTTCTTCATAGCCTCGGCAATGATGTGCCCAATCGTTTCATCGTTATTCGCACTAATTGTGCCGACCTGGGCGATCATTTCGCCGGAGACGGGCTTGGAGAACTTGTCGAGTTCGCCTTTGCCGCGTTCGCCGGTCTTTTTGTCGAAGGTGCCGCAGACGAGCGAGACGGCTTTCTCGATGCCGCGCTTCATGGCCATCGGGTTGGCACCGGCTGCTACGGTCTTTACGCCTTCGCGGTAGATTGCTTGGGCCAGGACTGTTGCTGTGGTGGTGCCGTCGCCGGCTACGTCAGAAGTCTTGCTGGCGACTTCGCGAACCATCTGGGCGCCCATGTTCTCGAGGCCGTCCTTGAGCTCGATTTCCTTGGCTACGGTTACGCCGTCTTTGGTGATGGTGGGCGAGCCGAATTTCTTTTCGATGACCACGTTGCGGCCCTTGGGGCCGAGCGTGACTTTCACTGCGTCGGCAAGAAGATTGACGCCGCGCAGGATTGCCTGGCGGGACTCTTCGCCGTGAACGATTTGTTTTGCCATGATTTTTCTCCTTGATTCTGTTGCGGGACTGACCCGCGGATTTCTTTGAGTACTATCAGCTGTCAGCTCTCAGTTGAACCTGACAGTGCCGATCAGATTGAGATCCTTCGCGCAAAGTGCGCGCTCAGGATGACAAACCTTAACTACTTACGCGCGCCGGCTAGTTCTTTCTTGGCCGTGCTGGCGGCGCCGGTCAGGATGCCGAGGACTTCGTCTTCTTTCATGATGATGAAGTCTTCGCCATCGATTTTGATCTCGGTGCCGGAATACTTGCCAAACAGGATGCGGTCGCCTTCTTTAACGGCGAGGGGGAAGGTTTTGCCTTCATCGTTGGTGCGGCCCTTGCCGGTGGAGATGACTTCGCCCTCTTGCGGTTTGTCTTTTGCGCTGTCAGGGATGATGATGCCGCCTCGGGTGGTGGAAGCTTCTTCCACGCGACGGACCAGAATGCGGTCATGTAGTGGGCTGAATTTTGCCATGGTTGTGACTCCTTTCAAGGTGGATCGTGAGATTGAGACTCTGTAAGTCTATGAATTGTTAAGGGTTAGTGAGTGCTGTTAGCAGTCTCACCTATCGAGTGCTAATTATAGAGGTGTGAGTGGGCCGTTGTCAAGGGGATGGGTGCAGGGTAAGCGCCGGCGGGGACCCGTCACCGGTTCAGGAACTCCTCCACCAGCTCATCAAACCTCCGCGGCTGGTCCAGCATCAGGAAGTGCCGTGACCCGTCGACCCGTAAAACTATCACGTTTGGCATCGGCTTGTAGGCCCGCTGGTACAGCTCGTCAACCCGCTGCGTTCCATTCACCTTGAGCGTCGAGTCAACCGGATACAACATCAGCGTCGTCGTGTTGATCTTCGCCAGCTCCGGACGCAGGTCCGTTTGCAGGTCCTCGAACATTGCCTCTGCGACAACGCGCGCATCGGAGTCTTCCGAGTTCTTCTCCACCAGCACGCGACCCTCTGGATTGAGTACCAAAGTCTCGGCCGACCGCTCCGCGCCTGCCTTCCGTTTATCCGCATCCTGCTTTTCGAACTTGTCCCGCATCTGCTCGGCCTGCGGCTTGATCGTTTCAGGCGTCATCTGCGGCCCGAACATCATTCCCAAGAACGGCAGGGAGTCGACGATTACAATCTTACTCAGGTCATTCGGATGCTTCGCCGCAAGCATCAGCGTGAGCAGCCCGCCCAACGAATGTCCGATCACGACCGGCTTGGTGTTCAGCCCGGCGCAATAGGCATGCAACTCATCGACGATTGCCGGCAGAATCTCGCCCGTTGCATTTGCTCCAGCAGGTAGTCCGGCAAACCCGTTCACCTGCACCAGGTGCAGGCGGTAACGGGCCGCCAACCGCTTCGCTTCGCCTGCCCACACTTGGCGCGAACTGGTCAGCCCTGGAATCAGCACCACGTCGGGCTTGCCTTCCGTGCCCTCATCCACCACGGTGAACCTCGTCGGCGAGGCCGCCTTCAGCTGTGCCGTCGAAGACGCGCACAGCAATAGAATCCCGCTCACCACGAATACCACCGCCGCGAACCATTGGATCTTCTCCGTCTTTGTCATAACTACGCTCCTTTCCTGTTTTAGGACGTACTTCGTCTTTAGCGCCGCAAGCCTATTTCGCCACGGCGCTTCATAACTTCACGCGACCGACGTGCTTTCACTTCAGAGAGGGAACCCAGGCTTCAGATCTGGGCTAAGGGTCGGCGATAAAAATTTCCTCGATTGGCCTGCCGAACAGGCGTGCGATCTTGAACGCCAGCGGCAGCGATGGGTCATACCTTCCTGTCTCGATCGCATTCACGCTCTGCCGGGAAACCTCCAGCTTCTCCGCGAGGACTTGCTGCGACCACCCCAGTTCGGCGCGAAAGGTTCTTAGCCGGTTATTCATTGCCGGCTCCCCGCGAGATCAGTTCCTGCACCGCCTGCGCGATCCCGAAAGACATGAAGAACACGACGAAGCACAGGAATGGCGCGAGCACGGATCCATGAGCGATTACGCGCAAAAAGTCGTTCACCACAATCGTTGCCAGCAGCGCTCCCGCCGCGATCAGCAGGGATCGTACCGTAAGCATCCTTAAATACTCATCGGTCTCTTCCCCGAGGTAGCGAGCCAGGAACACGAGCACCGCAAGTATAGGTACGGCAGGCAACATCGCCAGCGCGTACAGCACCCAGCCGTGCATGGGAAAAACCTTTACCAGCTTCAGACACGAAAACAGGATGACGATGTACAGGGACATCGCCGTAAGGACTCGTCGCCGATAGCGCTTTCCCGCCGCGCTGCCACAACCGATCCACCAGCCCATATGCTTCCTCCTTGGTGACAAGCACACTTTACGACAAGTACGCTTGTCATGTCAAGTGTATTTGTCATACAATGTCAGAAAGTTTGGAACAGAGACCGCTGGGCCCATCCTAGCCGCGTTCTGTGCGGCAAAGGATTCCAAAGAGCAGATCGAACACCAGTTCGATCAGTTGCAAAAACGCCGCGAGTCGGGCACCCTCCTAGTGCATGCAAGGTACAAATAGATCGCTCCTGGTTTCGTTGTTCATCCTGTTACTTGCGACCGGGACGACGGGGTCGGCCTTCGCCCAGTCGGAGCCCGGTCCCGAAGAAGGCGGCCACGAGGTGCAGGTCTGGGCTGGTGCTGGCCACTCTGTACCCGGTGGCACTTCAAACACCGGCATCTTTGATCTCGGCCTGCGCTATGGATGGGTGATTACGGGACCACATCTGCCGGGATTTTTGCGGGGACGGTTTGAGTATGCGGTGGATGCGGTTCCGGCGTATCTGATTTTTCAGCCGGCGAACACGGCGTATGGGGTGGGATTCAATCCGCTAGGATTGAAATGGAATTTCGAACGGCGGGGACGGTGCTCACCTTATCTGGAGCTGAGTGGAGGGACGCTATTCAGCGATCACAATGTGCCGACTTATACGAACACGGTGAACTTTACTTCGGCGGCGGCGCTGGGCATGCACGTGCTGGGCCCGAAATATAACTGGAGCGTCGAGTTGCGGTATTTGCATATCTCGAATGCTGGGCTGGCGAATCCGAATCCGGGGCTGAATACGGTGCAGGTGCGGGTGGGAGTGGGGAGGTTCTGGAGAGGGCGGTAGTTTTCGCAACGGGTGCTGGTCTGTGGCGGAAAATCCTGCTAGGCCGATGCTGAACGGAAGCTGCAAGGGGTCCTTCGACCCCGACATGCGCTCAGGATGACAATTTCACTTTGATCCTACGGCCTTTGATCCTACGGCCTTGCCTCATTCAGTCCGGCCCGGATATTCTTCTGACCTATGTCTACGCTGGTTGAATGCGTTCCTAATTTTTCCGAGGGTCGCGACAAATCCAAGGTCGATGCCATCATTGCCGCCATGAAGGTGGATGGCGTTTACCTGCTGGACCGCGAGATGGACGCAGACCATAACCGCTGCGTTATCACGCTGGTGGGCGAGCGGGAGGCGATTCAGGAAGCGGCGATTCGCGGGGTGGGAAAAGCCGCGGAGTTGATTGATCTGAACGCGCACAAGGGGGCGCATCCGCGGATGGGTGCGGCCGACGTGGTGCCCTTCATTCCGATCGATGGGGTGACTATTGAGGATTGCGTCGCCATGGCGCGGCATGTGGGCGAGGAGATCTGGAAGCGGTTTCAGATTCCGGTTTATTTGTACGAAGCGGCGGCGACGACGCCGGAGCGGCAGAATCTGGAAAACATCCGGCGCGGGCAGTTTGAGGGAATTCGGGCGGAGATTGCGACGAACCCGGCGCGGAAGCCCGACTTCGGCGACGCACGAGTGCATCCAAGCGCGGGCGCGACGGTGGTGGGGGCGCGAAAGTTTCTGATCGCTTATAACGTGTTCTTGAATACTCCCGACGTTGAGATCGCGAAGAAGATTGCGAAGGCGGTGCGGTTTTCGAGCGGCGGAATGCGGTTCGTGAAGGGCGCGGGATTTCTGGTGCGGGGGCTGGCGCAGGTCTCGATGAATCTTACCGATTTTGAGCAGACGCCGGTGCATCGCGTGTTTGAAATGGTGAAGCGCGAGGCGGCGCGGTATGGCGTGACGCCGGTGTCGAGCGAGATCGTGGGATTGATTCCGAAGAGGGCGCTGGAAGCGGCGGCGGAATGGTTTCTTCAGGTGGAGAACTTCGATTCCTCTTTGATTTTGGAAAACCGTCTGGCGGCGGTGATGAGCGGGAAGATGGCCGTCGGAGGATTGCGGGCGGGGGTTGAGCCGTTCATCGAGCAGCTGGCTGCGCCAACGGCTACGCCGGGCGGGGGGAGCGCGGCTGCGGCGGCGGGCGCGATGGCGGCGGGGCTGGCCACGATGGTGGCATCGATGTCGCGCGGCAAGAAGGCGTATCTGCAGTATGAATCGCAACTCAGCGCAGCGATGGGGCGGTTGGCTGCGCTGCGGGAGGAGTTGAAGGCGGCCGTGGATGCGGACGCAGCGGCTTACGATGCCGTGATGAAGGCCTACAAGCAAGCCAAGAGCGGCGCGACCGACGCAGACTCGCCGATCGATGCCAGTTTGAAGCTGGCTACCGGGGTTCCGCTGAGTGTGGCGGAGAAGGCGCATGAAGTGGCGGAGATCACCGAGAGCTTGTTCGCCATGAGCAATCCCAACATGAAGTCGGACTTGAGCACTGCGCAGGCGCTGGCTCGGGCGGCGATTACCGGCGCGCTGGCTAATGTCGAGATCAACCTGGCTGGGCTGAAGGATCAGAGGTTTGCGGCGGAGGTGCGAAAGCGGATGGGCATGGTCGCGAATCCGATTTCAGTCTAGATATCGGCCAATCTGCGGAACTGGCGGGAGACCGGTTACCAGGAACAGCGTGTCGAAGACGGTCAAGGCTGGCCACACAACCAGCAGCATTTTAGTCGCGGGATGACGACGTGCACCACTGCTGCGCTGGCTGGTTTGTGAGCAAACGGCATACAATACTCTAGCCAGGAATCTGCTATGTCTGCGACGCCCGAAGACCTGACCATCGTGAAAGAGGACATGATTGCCTTCATCGAGGGTCATGGCATGAGCCGTTTCCACGGCTACGTGGATTACGACGAAGTGCAGTGCGTCATGTGGGAAATGGGCACGAATCCCGAGGGCTGGAAGGACTTCGTTGAACTGGCCAAGAGTGCGGGAACTCCGTTCCTGACCATGCATTCCTGGAAGCTGGAGCGCGAGGAACTGGATGAGCTGGTGGAGCGGCTGGCGCACTCCGAGTTTTCCGACGGCGACGACGTTGAGGATGCGCGCTGGCTGCGCGCCCACATTGGCAAAGTCGGATTTCTGCAGTTGGGATGGGCCTACCAGGGATCGATGTTCCTGTGCGAAGTCAGCACCGACTGGTACGACCGGTATCAGCGCCTGCTGGAAGTTTCGGAAGATTTTGGCGGCATCCCCATCGACGAACCCGACCAGGACGACGAGAACTAACCGTGCGCTGGGAGCTGGCTGGGGAAGATCCAGTTCGGGTCAGGAACCTGGCAGCGGCTCTGCGTGAGTTACCTTATCTGCCGGGGAACGCCTCGAATCGCGCGTGCGAAACCAGAAGAGACACTCCAGCCCACACGCTGGCGCGACTACTGCTGCGGCGCGGAATCACAGATGGCGATGCGGCTTCCCGCTTCCTTTTTCCTTCCGTCGAGCATCTGCATGCACCTGAACAAATGACCGGCCTGCGCGGCGCAGTCGAGCGCCTGGATGCGGCCATCGAGCGCAAGGAGCCAATCCTCATCTACGGCGACTACGACGTGGATGGCACGATGGCGGTCATCATTCTGAAAACTGCCATCGAGCTCTGCGGCGGGGCGGCCGACTTTCATGTGCCGCACCGCATTCGCGAGGGCTACGACCTGCGCGACGATGTGATCGAGCGCGCCGCGGACGCGGGCATTCGCCTGATTATCAGCGTGGATATGGGCATCCGCGCCTTTGCTCCGGCGGAGACTGCGCAACGCCTGGGCGTGGACTTGATCGTTACCGATCATCACCTGCCCGGACCTGATGGGGTTCCGAAAGCGCTGGCAGTGGTGAATCCCAACCAGGCAGGTTGCGAATATCCCTACAAGCAGCTTTGCGGAGCCGGGGTTGCATTCAAAGTGGCGCAGGGATTGATGCGGCGTCGCCTCGACGAAAAAGATCAGGCGCGCATGTTGCGCTCGTTCCTGAAAGTGGTGGCGATCGCGACCATCGCCGACTCCGTTGCGCTGACCGGAGAGAACCGGGTATTCGCCAAGCTGGGCCTCGAGGCTCTGCGCAAGGCGGTGAACCCGGGACTGAAAGCGCTGCTCGAAGCGGCGCAGATTTCCACCAAGCGTGCGCCCACCTCCACCGAAGTTGCATTCCGCATTGCGCCGCGCATCAACGCCGCGGGGCGCATGGATGTGGCCCGCGACGTGATCGAACTATTCAGCGTGAAGGATGGCAACCGCGCCCGCGAACTGGCTTGCAAGCTTGACCAGCTGAATACCGCGCGGCAGGAAGAAGAGCGGCGAATCCTGCGCTCCATCGACGAGCGCATCCTCGGCGATCCCGCGCTGGGCGAAGCGTATTGCATTGTCGTGGATGGCGAAGGCTGGCACCGCGGCGTGATCGGCATTGCGGCCACCCGCGTAGTCGAGCGCTACCACCGGCCGGCCATGGTGATTGCGCGCGAAGGCGAAGAGGCGTTTGGTTCCGGCCGTTCCATTCGCGCCTTTCACCTGCTGGAGGCGGTCGAGGCGTCGCACCATCTCTTCACCCGCTACGGTGGACACTCGCATGCGTGCGGAT
The DNA here is from genome assembly GCA_049800135.1 of Candidatus Sulfotelmatobacter sp. Lineage (GTDB taxonomy): Bacteria > Acidobacteriota > Terriglobia > Terriglobales > Acidobacteriaceae > Sulfotelmatobacter. The sequence continues at coordinate 3,897 of JBARJF010000041.1, read as the reverse complement.
TCGCCATGGCGTCGGCGAACGTGCCCCAACTGCGAACTGAATTGAATGCGTTTGCGCGTGCCCGGCTGACCCCGGAGGATCTCGATCCGGTGCTCGAGGTGGAGGCGGAACTGGATCTGGACGAAATCACTCCCGCACTATTTCAGGCGTTGCGCCTGCTGGAACCCTACGGAGCGGGCAATCACGAGCCGGCATTTACCGCGTGCGGTGTACGTCTGATCGCGCCCCCCAAGATTCTGAAAGACAAACACGTCAAGCTGAAGCTGAAGGCGGGAGACTACGCGAGCGGGCACGAATTCTCTCCTGCAAATTCCGTGATCGAAGACCCAGGCAAACAAGAACCATCAGCAGTGGCGATCCTGGCCACGCCGAGCTGCCATCCGGATGGCGCAGCCATCCGCCGCGACGAGAAAGCGGAAGCGAAAGGTTTTCAACCGAGAACTGAGAGCAGGGAAGCGAGAACTGCCCGAAGGAAGGTTTTCGACGCCCTGGGCTGGCACATGGCCGAACGCCTGCAACCGTCGCCACTTCTGGCGGGCGATGCCATCGACATTGCCTTCACTATCGGGCACAACGATCATCCCGATTTCGGGGGCTTGGAACTCACGCTGCGGGATTTCAAGGTGGCGCTCGTCGCCCGAAGCGACTCTTCGTTTGGATTAGACTGAAGCTGCGATGTCCCTGCCCATCTACCGGCTCCGGCGCTGGCTGGCGGTGATCGCGGTGCTGTTTGCCGCGGTGGTGGCGGGCATGTATTTCTATGCACGGCTGCGGCGGCGCAATGTGCTCAAGGAGATTCCGCACAAGCTGGGGTTTGACATCAAGCAGACCGCCACGGGCTTTCAGTTCTCCAAGTCCGACGGCAAACGAACCCTGTTCACCATCCAGGCCAGCGACCTCAAGCAATTCAGACTGAGCGGGAGCGCAGAATTGCACCACGTCAGCATTATTCTCTATGGCCGCGATTCCTCCCGCTTCGATCAGATTTACGGCGACGACTTCAGCTACGACAAGAAATTAGGCGACGTTACGGCTCACGGCGAGGTGCAGATCGATCTGGAAGCCAACCCGACGGGTGAGACCGGGCCCGACCAGGCCGCTCCCAAGGTACTTAAGAACCCCATTCATCTCAAGACCCGAGACCTCGTCTTCAACCAAAATAGCGGAGACGCTTCCACCGGCGCGCGCGTGGATTTCAGCACGCCGCAGGCCAGCGGGTGGGCCGTGGGGATGCAGTATGCCGGGAAGAGCAACGTGCTCACGCTGGTCTCGCAGATTCATGTGCAGCTCGGCGGGCCGAGAGCCGCCAGCCTTTTCGCCACGCATGGCAGAATCACGCGCGAGCCCGCTGAAATCGTGCTGGAGCATCCCCGCCTGGTGCGTCCCGGTCCCGAGGGGCGGAGCGAAACGGTGCAAGCGGAACAGGCGACGTTCTTTCTGGGCCGGGATAACAGTGTGCAGCGCATCCTGGCCACAGGAAATGTGAACGCGGAAACTGCCGTAGCAGCGCCCGACCAGACGCGTGTCCGCGCGGACGAATCCGAGTTCTTGCTGACCGGCAAGCAAAACCGGCTGCGCACGGCCAGGTTAACCGGCAACGTCCACGTCGAACGCGCTGGATCGCAACCCGTGCAGGGCGATGCCGGACGCGCGATCCTGGATTTTGTGGGCCAGAACCAGCTTACGGAAGTGCACGCCGCAGATGGAGTCCGCCTGGCACAAAATGCCGCCAGCGCCGGCAAGTCCGCCAGTAGCGCTTCGACACCGGAGAATTTTGATCTTGCCGCGCCGGCGGTCGACTTCTTTGTCGCGGAGGGACGCCGCCTGGACCGCGCCGAAACTTTCGGCGCAGCTAAGATCACGCTCTATCCGGCGACGAACTCGAGCGCGGCCCATGCGCAAGCCGCGGGCCAGCGCACCGTGATTACCGCCGCCCGCTTTGACGCGAGGTTTGCCGCCACTGCGGACGGCTCCAGCCGTTTGGCCTCGATCCACGGGGCGCCCGATGCCAAGATCGTGAATCTTGCTCCGGGATCGCCCGACCGCGTCAGTGCCAGCCAGACGCTGGATGCCACATTTCTCCCGCAGGGCGGAATTGCGTCCATCGTCCAGCAGGGAAGGGTTGCTTATAGCGACGGCCAGGCTCTCGATAAACGGACGCAGGCCTGGGCCGAAACGGCTCTTTACACGCCTGCCGACCGGATTCTTGTTCTTAGCGGGAACCCGCGTGTTTCCGACGGCGGCATGGTTACCACCGCGAGGATAATCCGCATCAATCGCGCCACCGACGATGCCTTCGCCGAAGGGGAGGTGAAGAGCACTTATAACGAACTCAAGGAGCAACCGAACGGGGCGCTGCTGGCTTCCGCGTCGCCGATTCATGTGACGGCAGCCAGCATGACCGAGCACAACTCTCCCGCAGTCGCCCTCTACCGGGGAAATGCGCGCCTGTGGCAAGACGCGAACGTCGTCGAGGCTCCCTCAATCCGGTTCGACCGGGATCGCCGATTTCTAGTGGCCCAGGGCACGGTTGCGCAACCTGTCTCCACAGTGCTGGTTCAGGCAAAGCTGGTTCAGGCAAAACTGGCTGAGCCGCGGCCATTTCCCTCCGATAAGATTTCCGGTGGAGGCGACCAGAAGACACGTGCAAATCCTGAGGAAAAGTCACGCGACACTAGCCCTGTGGCAATCACGGCAGCGCGACTCACCTACGCCGACGCGGACCGCATTGCGCACTACGAGGGAGGAGTAGTTGCCAAGGGTACGGGCTTCACCGCTTCAGCCGCCCGCATGGATGTACATCTCCTTGCTCGGAGTAAGACCTCAACTAATCAATTACTTGCCGGACCAGGGCAGCTTGATCGCATAGTAGCGCGAGGCAACGTAATCATCCAGCAGCCGGGCCGGCGGGCCGAAGGCCAGACCCTGGTTTATACCGCGGCCGAGGACAAATTCGTCCTCACCGGCGGACCGCCTAGCATTTTTGATGCCGAACGGGGCAAGATTACCGGGGTTTCGTTGACTTTCTTTCGGGGCGATGATAGGGTGCTCGTAGAAGGCGAGGCAAGTACTCCTGTGGTAACTCAAACGCGGGTGGCCAAGTAAAACAAGACAAATGGCAAGATAAATGCGTACCCTGGCCACAGATGAAATTGGCAAGTCGTATCGTGGCCGGCGCGTTGTGAATGGTGTCAGCCTGCGGGTGGAGCAGGGCGAAGTGGTTGGTTTACTTGGCCCAAACGGCGCCGGCAAGACGACAACTTTCTACGTCATCGTTGGCCTGATCCCCCCTGACACTGGCCGCGTGTTGTATGACGGCCACGACATTACTGACGTTCCCATGTACCTGCGGGCGCGCCAGTATGGCATCAGCTATCTCCCTCAAGAAGCTTCGGTTTTTCGCAAACTCACGGTTGAAGAGAACATCCTCGCGGTGCTCGAAGCGCAGCCCATGTCCTGGCACGAGCGCCGCGAGAAGATGGAGAAGTTTATCGATGAACTTGGTTTGGAGCACATCCGGCAAAATCGAGGCTACGCTTTATCCGGCGGCGAGCGCCGGCGCGTGGAAATTGCCCGCTGCCTGTGCATCAATCCCACTTTCATCTTGCTCGACGAACCGTTTTCCGGCATCGACCCCATCGCCGTTCTCGACCTGCAAAAAATCATCAGCAGCCTGCGGGCCGGCGGCATCGGCGTGCTGATTACCGATCACAACGTGCGCGAAACGCTTTCTGTGACCGATCGCGCTTACATCATCGACGAGGGCCGCATCTTCCGCCAGGGTCAGCCCGAGCAGCTGGCCGGCGATCCGGAAGTAAGGCGCGTCTATCTGGGAGAAAGCTTTTCGCTGGTATGAGCTGCCGGCAGCAGAAGTTTTGAAAGGGCACGGCTTCAGCC
>JBARJF010000040.1:0-8318 GCA_049800135.1 Candidatus Sulfotelmatobacter sp. | reverse complement strand
CGATCGCCACAACCACGACCCTAAACCTTTCATCTGGACGGCTCGCGCCTCCGATATCCTGGAAAAGGTCAAGCGCGCTCGCCGCACACTGCATAAACGTCAATCTGCATGACGCACTACACTAGTTGGTCAAAGCAAACCCGAGCAAGGCAAACCCTTGGCGCACTGTGCTCTCCCTCTGTATGCTGGTGGCCAGCCGCAGCGCCGCTCCTGCATCGCCGTTCCCCGATGCGAAAGCGGCAAGTGCCGGAGCCATGCTGATCCATCCCGATCGTCTGTTCCCCGCCGAGCCTGGTACACGAAAGATTGCGAGCACGCTTTACGAGTATGTGCGAACCTTGCCTATTGTCAGTCCTCACGGGCATGCCAACGCGGCATGGTTTGCAAGGAATGAGCGTTTTGCCGATCCGGCAAAGCTCTTCGTGCAGCCTGACCACTACATTTTCCGCATGCTCTACAGTCAGGGAGTCTCGCTGGAGGATATAGGAATTGGTCAGCCAGAGTTGCAGGATGCCCGGAAGGTTTGGCGCATCTTCGCGACTCACTATTATCTCTTTCGTGGAACGCCCACCCGCATGTGGCTCGACTTTGTCTTCCAGGAACTTTTCGGACTGCAACAGCGATTGTCAGAGGCGACGGCCGACCTTTACTTCGACACAATCTCAGAAAAGCTGGTTACGCCGGAGTTTCTGCCGCGCGCTCTATACGACCGCTTCAACTTGGAGGTGCTGGCGACGACGGATTCTCCGCTCGATTCGCTGGCCGATCACAAAGCCATCCGCGAATCGAACTGGAAGGCGAGAATACTGCCAACCTTCCGGCCCGACCCGGTTGTCGATCCTGAATTCGCCGGATTTATCGAAAATGTCGCCAAGCTCGGGGAAAAGACCGGGGAAGATACCTCGACGTGGGCGGGTTACTTGAACGCCCTGCGAGTGACGCGCGTCCGGTTTCGTGAACTCGGCTGCACCGCAACCGACCACGGGCATCCCACTGCGCGAACCGCGAATCTTCCCACCGCGGGATCTGCGGAGCTTTTTCGCCGGGTGATCGCTGGCAACGCTGACGCTCAGCAACAGGAGCTTTTCCGCGCCCAGATGCTGACGGAAATGGCGCGCATGAGCCTGGAAGATGGGCTGGTCATGCAGGTTCACGCGGGCAGTTCGCGCAACCACAATCGCAAGCTCTATGAGCGATACGGCCGCGACCTTGGCGCCGATATCCCCACGCCGACCGACTATGTGAACGCCCTGCGCCCGCTGCTCGATCAGTTCGGCAATGAAACCGATCTGACGATCATTCTTTTCACGCTCGACGAATCCGCCTACAGCCGGGAACTGGCTCCGCTGGCCGGGCACTACCCATGCCTGAGGCTGGGGCCGCCTTGGTGGTTTCACGATAGTCCGGAGGGCATGATGCATTTCCGCGAGCATGTAACCGCGACTGCCGGCTTCTATAACACCGTGGGGTTCAACGACGATACCCGGGCTTTCCTCTCGATTCCGGCTCGTCACGACATGGCGCGTCGCATGGATTGCGCCTTCCTCGCCAAGCAGGTCGCCGAGCACCGCCTGGAGGAAGAAGAAGCTGTGGAAGTGGCGCACGATCTTGCTTATCGGTTGGTGAAGACGGCATATCGATTGTAAGAAAGCAACATGGCGGAGACTACGGCGTTCAATAATCCAGCGCCAGGTGGCTCATCTCCGCGCACGCGCCTGGGACGGGTGCGCTGGACCATCTGCGCCATGCTGTTCGTGGCGACCTCAATCAATTACATGGACCGCCAGGTAATTGCGATTCTCAAGCCAACCCTCGAACACAGCATCGGCATGACCGAGGTAAATTACGGCTACATCGTCGATGCATTTCAGATCGCCTACGCCATTGGCCTGCTGACGGCGGGCCGATTGATCGACAAGTTGGGTACGCGCATCGGGTACATGTTGGTGATGGCGGTCTGGAGCCTCTCTGCCATGGGCCACGCGCTGGCCAGCAGTGTGCTGGAGTTCGGGTTCGCGCGCTTTTTTCTCGGACTCGGCGAATCGGGCAACTTCCCGGCCGCGATCAAAACCGTGGCCGAGTGGTTTCCGCAGAAGGAGCGCTCACTGGCTACGGGAATCTTTAATTCCGGAGCGAATGTGGGGAGCGGTTCTGGCTCCGGCCATCGTGCCCTGGGTAACGTTGCGCTGGGGCTGGCACGCGGCCTTTCTGAGTACCGGCCTGTTCAGCCTGCTCTGGATTCTGTGGTGGTATCGCAATTATCGCAGTCCCACCGATCACCCTTCACTTACAGCCGGCGAACTGCGGCACATCTACCAGGAGGCGGCCGCGGAGATGGGTCCGTCCATGCCTTGGCGGCGGTTGTTGGGTTTCCGGCAGACCTGGGCGTTTTCGATTGCGAAGTTCCTTACCGATCCGATCTGGTATTTCTATCTGTTCTGGCTGCCGTCTTACTTCAGCGCGAAGTTCAATCTGAGTCTTTCGCATCTTGGGCTGCCACTGATCATTGTTTACAACGTTTCGGCGATTGGCAGCGTCGGCGGAGGCTGGTTGCCCGCGCCCTTCCGCCGCTTGGGACTCTCGCCCAGCCACGGGCGGCTTGCGGCAATGCTTTTCTGCGCTTGTTTAGTGGTTCCGATTTACACAGCGACCAGCGTAAAGTCGGTGTGGAGCGCGATTGCGCTGATCAGTCTGGCTGCGGGCGCGCACCAGGGCTGGTCAGCCAATCTTTTCACGACTTCATCGGATATGTTCCCGCGGAGCGCAGTGGGCTCGATCGTTGGTATCGGCGGCATGGCGGGATCGTTCGGCAGCGCTCTTTTTGCCTTCTTTGCCGGCCACATTTTGCAACTCACGCACAGCTACACGAGCCTTTTTGGCATTGCCTCCACCGCATATCTGTTGGCCCTGGTCATCCTGTGTCTGCTTGCTCCCGGACTCAGGAAGGTGGAATTCACGGTATGAGCCCTGACTGCGCGATCGGAACCGCGCGCGCTCCAGCGCTCGAGCACTGACGCGGTGCGCGCTGGAGTACTATGGCGACCGACGAAGAATTGTCTGCATCACGGGAGGGTAGGGCAATGGGTTATACACGACGCAGGGTGCTCGCAGGATTGGGATTGGCAGGACTCGAGGCGGCGTTGCCGGCTCTGGTAAAGAAAGCCGCAGCGTCCTCGCCGGTGGGGTCGTCGTCGAGGGCCGGAGGCACCTGCCCGTTCCGACTGGCGGTGATCAATGACGAGATCACGCAGGACTTCGAGAGGGCATGCCAGATCGTCTCCGGCGATTTCGGACTGAGCTGGATCGAAGTGCGCTCGATGTGGAACAAGAATGTGACTGTACTCAACGCGAAAGAGGTTGAGGAGGCGCGGAAGATCCTCGCGGAACACAAACTGCGTGTCACCGATATTGCAAGCCCGCTGTTCAAGACAGACTGGCCTGGGGCTCCGCGGTCGTCGCAAAGTGAAAGCCGCGACCAGTTCCACGCCGACTTCGATGCCCGCGCCCAGGATAAATTGCTGGAGCGGTGCATCTCGCTTGCCAAGTCTTTCCACACCGACCGGATTCGCTGTTTCGACTACTGGCGGCTGGATGATCAGAAGCCGTACCGGACCGCAATCAATGCCAAACTCCGACAGGCCGCGGAACGCTGTGCCAAGGATAAGCTCATTCTTCTGCTTGAGAACGAGATGTCCTGCAACACCGCAACCGGCAAAGAGGCGGCCATCGTGTTGAAGGCGATTCCAAACGAGAACTTCATGCTGAACTGGGATCCCGGCAATGCCGCGGCCATAGGAAGCACCCCCTACCCCACCGGCTATGATTTTCTGCCCAAAGCGCGCATCGGGCACTGCCACTGCAAGGATGCAGTGAGAAAGCCCGACCATACTTACGATTGGGCTCCGGTAGGTAGCGGCATTGTGGATTGGGTGGGGCAATTCCGGGCTTTTCGGCGGGATGGCTTCCACTATGGGTTGAGCCTCGAAACCCACTGGAATGGGGGAGGCACGCCCGAAGCCTCCACACGGATCAGCATGGCTGGACTCAGGAAAACGCTGTCGAAGGCTGGAATTTCCTGCTGATCGGAAGCGGCCTGGTTAGCGGGCGACAGATTAGGAATGCTATCTGCGACACGAAATGCGTAAAGGAGAAATGATGGTTACCAGACGCGAGTTTCTCGATGCATTGGCGGTGGGAGCGGCGGGGCTTGCCGTGGGCACGACGGCAAAGAGTTATGGTCAGATCCTGGGTTCCAACGACCGTCTCAACTTCGCGATCATCGGTCTGAATGGGCGCGGGTATGCCCATCTCTCGTCACTCAAGGTGAACCGAAGCGCCGCCCGCATCTCGCATGTCTGCGATGTGGACAGCGATATTCTCCAGAAGTTCGCCGACCGAACCCGGCAGGAGATGGGCGAGGCTCCGGTCGCGGAAAAGGATTTTCGCCGGATTCTCGAACGGAAGGATGTGGACGCAATTACTATTGCGACTCCCGACCATTGGCATGCGCCGATGGCCATCGCCGGATTGCAGGCGGGCAAACACGTTTATGTGGAGAAGCCGTGCAGCCACAATCCCGAGGAGGGCGAGATGCTGGTGCAGGCGCAGCGGAAATACCGCAAGCTGGTGCAGATGGGCACGCAGCAGCGCTCCTCGCCTCACACCATTGAGGTCGTCGCAAAAATCCACGAAGGCATTATTGGCAGGCCATACTTCGCGAAAGCGTGGTACAGCAATTCGAGGAAGTCGATTGGCACGGGCAAAGAAGTTGCGGCGCCGCCGCAGCTTGATTGGGACCTGTGGCAGGGGCCGGCGCCGCGCCGTCCGTATAGAAACAATGTGCACCCGTATAACTGGCACTGGTTCAGAATCTATGGCACGGGCGAAACCCTCAACAACGGCACGCACGAGGTCGATGTCTGCCGCTGGGCGCTGGGCGTCGACTATCCGGAGCGAGTTACGGCGTCAGGCGGCAGATATCAGTTCAAAGACGATTGGCAGTTTTATGACACCCTGGTGACCAGTTTCGAGTACCCCGACACCATGATTTCCTGGGAGGGTAAGAGCTGCCAGGGAATGACATTTTACGGCCGCGATCGTGGCTCGACAATCATGGGAACCACCGGCACGGTGCTGGTCGACCGTGATGGCTATGAGATCTATGACCTCGACGGGAATAAGACAAGCGAGTTCCAGACTGGCAGCAAGACTTCCTCTGCCGATTTGCTGGGCAGCGATTCCATGACAGATGCCCACTTTGCGAACTTCATCGCTGGAATCCGCAACGGCGAGACGCTCAACGCCCCTATCGCCGTGGGCAACGTCGCCGTTACCATGCTGCAGCTTTCAAACATTGCGTGGGAAGTCCAGCGCGAGCTGCATCTCGATCCGAACGATGCCCGGATCGAAGGCGACCCGGAGGCGATGAAGATGTGGGGGCGCGACTACGAACCGGGATGGGCTCCGCATGTCTAGCGATTTGCCGGCGGTAAAAACTACCGTCTCCCGTCGCGATTTCGTTCGCTCCGGAGTGCTGCTGGCGGCGTCTGCTGGTCTGAGCGGCGTCCCCACGCTGGCTCAGGAGCGGCCATCCACCGGCACGCCGCCCATTTGTTTAGGCTTGGCCAGCTACACGTTTCGCAACTTCAATCGCGCGCAGCTGATCGGATTCATGAAGCAGCTCAATGCGTTCGCTTTGAATGCGAAAGACGTCAAGGATCACCTCCCCATGAATCCGCAACAGGAAGCCGCCGCGCTGGCGGATTATGCCACGGCGAGCATCCGGCTGCACGCTGCCGGAACCATCTATTTCGCGAAAGACGAAGATGCGGACATCCGGGCCAAGTTCGAATATTGCAAGCGAGCGGGGATTGGAGTGATTGTCGCCGGCGACCCCGCGCCGAAAACTCTGCCGCGAATTGAGAGGTTCGTAAAGCAGTACGGCATCCGTATCGCGATCCACAATCACGGGCCGGAGGATAAGTTGTGGTCTTCGCCGCTGGATGTATTGCAAGCCGTGAGAAGCATGGATCCGCGCATCGGCTGCTGCATCGACGTTGGACATACGGTTCGCGCCGGCACGGATGTGGTTCAGGCGATCCACGAAGCCGGGCCCAGGCTGTTTAACATGCATATGAAAGACCTCACGAACTTCAAAAGCAAGAAGAGCCAGGTCGCAGTGGGCGATGGCAAAATGCCGGTGCGCAAGATATTCGAGGCCCTCATCGCGACGAAGTACAACGGCTTCGTTGATCTGGAATATGAGATTCACCCCGACAATCCGATGCCGGGCGTTATCACCAGCTTTGCTTATATGCGGGGAGTTCTTGCGGGCATGGGCTTCTGAGGTTCCACCGAGGGCGCGAAATTCACCGACCACCTGGGTTGGAGGTAGCTCAAGCCGGCAGGAACTAATTCTCCGCCTTGCTTGCTCCTCGACAAATCGGCTCGAGCATGGCGGGATGCCTGCGTTGACAACGGCGGTGCTCGACGTCGGTGGGATACTATAATATTTTTGCGGCGCCGAGACCATCGCCATGAACGCCGGAGCCCGAGTTCGATGAAGTCCCTGCTCACGCCCGGCATTTGCCTGCTGGCCGTTGCGTTACTGCTGCACGCTGGCCTGATCACGCCCAGCGCCGCGCTGATCAACTACGCCTTTTACGGCCTGTTGACCGCGGGTCTTCTTCTGGCCTGGCGGTTCCATTCCAGCCGCATCTTCTTCGCCTTGCTGGTTCTCTTTCTCGCTCAACAAGCAATCGCCTATTTCCCCTCGGTTCATGTCACGTCCAACCAACCGGGTAGCACCGCTCTTGCCGCAATCGGCCTGCTCTTGCCTTTCAACTTTGTTCTTCTCTCGCTTCAGACAGAAACGGGGTTCACGCTCTCAAGCGTCGCGCCCGCGAGTTCGTTGCTGTTCGTTGAATCCGTTATTGTGGCCGTGCTCTGCCGGCCTGGGCCTCTAGCCGCCGCGCAACGCGCTCTGCACCGTCCTGTTCCGCCAGCGCCGTTGCCCTTCGCCACGCTGCTGGCATTCGCAGCGGCTGCCATAATACTGCTCATCCGCTTTTTGCTGTTCCACAAGCCGGTGGAGAGCGGGCTTCTCTGGGCGCTGGCGGCTTCCTTTCTGTCGCTTCGCTTTGGAGGAGCAGGGAGAATTCCCACGGCGTACTTCGCAGCCGCAGCCTTCATCCTGGCGGGCGCCATCGTCGAGACTTCCTACCTTCTCGCCTATCACGATGAATTGACCACGCTGCCTTCCCGGCGGGCCTTTCACGACGCCTTGCTGCGCCTCGAACCACCCTATTCCATCGCGATGGTCGACATTGACCACTTCAAACGATGCAACGACACCTACGGCCATGACGTCGGAGATCAGGTATTGCGCCTGGTCGCTTCCCGTCTGGCGCGAGCATCCGGAGGAGGACAGGCTTACCGCTGTGGCGGAGAAGAATTTGCCATTCTATTTCCCGGCAAGACCACCACCGAGGTGATGGAACATCTGGAGAAACTGCGCGCCGATATCGAAGGCAGCACGCTGAGCCTGCGTGGTCCAGATCGCCGCCAGGACGCGCGCGGTCCCGACCGCCGTAATCAGCGTGCCCGCGGTCGCAGCCAAACCGGCCGCGCCATCCGACGGCTCGCCCGCGTACCGGCTTCAACCGTGCTCTCGGTGACCGCAAGCATCGGAGTTGCCGCTTCGAGGCGGGAGAATCCATCCGTGCAAGAAGTTATCCGGGCCGCCGATAAGGCGCTCTACCGCGCGAAAGCTGCAGGACGCAATCGGATCGAAACCGCATCGGCCTCGGAACGCCGGAGCCGCGCCAAAACCGCCGACATCGCCTGAACCGATTTTCATCGCTCGTTCTTCACAAAATTGTTTTTCGGAAGAGCCAAACTCCCTGGCGAAGAGATTTGCACATCGGCGATGAAACATCCGGCCCGGTTCGCCACTTTATGGAGGGAGCGTGACGCACCGGGCTCGGACGTTTTCGCAAGCACCACAGGCCGTGTGGTCAGCCCGCGGTCGGAGGGGGCGTCGAATTTTCCCGTCTGCTGCCCGCGCAGGCCGGACACGTCACGCGGATAAATGCAACGCCCTCAGACCTTCCACCGATGTCCACAGGCCGGGCAATATATCCGGTACCGCCGCAGCGCGGGCAGTCCTTCGGATCCACTGATCCCCCTCAGTTGCTAGAGCGTGTTTCAAAAATAGGTTCGGCCTCAGGTTAGCTACTTACAAATGAGGCGGTTATGGGTTGAGCTTCTGCCATGAAACCACGGCAGAAGCTGTTGACGGACGAGCAATGGGAACTGAT
>JBARJF010000039.1:0-87770 GCA_049800135.1 Candidatus Sulfotelmatobacter sp. | reverse complement strand
GGAACCACCGCCGAGAGGCACAGTTGCGGGCTGCGGATGCTGGCGAATGCGGATGTGCGCGCTCCTCCGAAGCGCGCGTCAGGAGGACTGCGTTTCCCCTTGACAAAGACTTACATGGATGTCGGCTTCTCGCTCACCCTCCAGCAGTCTTTTGAAGACGTGGTCGATGATGAATTTGGAGCCGGTCTGGGACACAACGCTAAACTCTTTGGAATCGGGCGCGTGGTAGGTCATGTTTACTACCATCTCGGCGTCGCGATCACCCAGGAAACCCCGATACTGCAGGCGGTAGACACGCGTTCCGGTGAACTGATCGAGCGCCGCAGCTCGTAGCGCGTTTCTTTCCTGAAGTTGCCTGGCCACCTCCTCGGCCGGCATCGGAGCATTCTGAGCGGAAGACGACCAGGGTCTTGGATCCAGTCCCTGAGGAAGAGATTGGCAAACAGCCGCCAAAGTCCAACTCGCCATCAGCAAGCCACCTACAGCGTGATCTCGAAAACGTATGCGCCGCATGTCCTAGTTTGGATACTGAACAGACTCTCTCAGTCTACCTGAGGTGGTGATCGTCAAATCAGCGGAAGATGGCATTTTTGCCATCATTTCCCGCTCCGGGATTGTCCTACGGGCCGTTCGCCGTGGCGACGGTTACCTTCGTGCCTCACTCATCGGAGCCATTCCACTTCGTTCGAGTTCGTTGCACAATGTTTGTAGACCTCAAATGCAAGGAACCAGTGTGAAAACAAATCGGCGTCGGCAAGATCGCATCCAGGCTGTGCTCCCCGTTCGAGTTCGGGGAACAGACTCTTCTGGCAAGTTGTTTGAAGTAGTGGCGCACACTCTCGACCTGACGGCGGCCGGGGCGCGCCTGGGGTCGATTCGGCACGAACTGAAGGCGCTCGAAACACTCACAGTTTTTTATCATCAGCGCCGGATGGAATTCACGGTGGTGTGGACCAAGCTGCTTGATGGAAAAGGAGAATACCAGGTTGGCTTGCAGGCCTTTTCGCAGGAGAAGGAAGCCTGGGGAATGAATCTGAACTTCAGCCTGCGGCCGGCAGCTCCGGAGATGTCTGCAGCAGTCTGAATCGGAGAATATCATGGGCTACTTTTCAAGCAGACTCTGGTCGGATGAAGAAGGACAGGACATCGCTGAGTATTCCGTGATGTTGGCAGTGGTTCTCGTTATCGTGGCGGGCACCATTCGGCTGATCGGATCGAATGCAACCAATGTGTTCTCGCAAGTCGGCAGCACTATCCAGTAGGTAAGAATCGAAAATCGCAGGCAATAACGTCGAGCACTGCGAACGGGTCACTCCTCGGGGGCGTCGAGTCCTTTTCGTTTGAAGCGCTGCACGACCTCAAGGCCGCAACGCGTTACCCATCATCAGCGCGAACAGAGCCGGGAGATAGACAACGGTAGCCCGCAACACATGACGAGCCAGCATTTTGGATCGTGGACTGCTAAGCGGCATCTGGAGAAACGCGAGGCGGGCGCCAAAATAGAAAAGCGCAATGCCAAGAACCACGGCTCCAACCAAATAGATCTTCCCCGCCATGCCGAAAAGGCTGGGCAAAACGCTCAGAGGAATCAAAATCAGTGAATACGCCACGATGCGGCGCGCCGTCGACCGTCCATCCCCGTCGACAACCGGCAGCATGCGAATTCCGCCTTGCGCGTAATCTTCGCGGTACAGCCACGCAATAGAGAAGAAATGCGGGAACTGCCAGACGAAAAGGATGGCAAACAAAATCAATGTGCCCCACTCCAACTGCCCTCGCGCCGCCACCCAACCCAGGACTCCCGGCATGGCTCCCGGAAAAGCGCCTACGAAAGTGCAGATCGGCGATACCCGTTTGAGGGGTGTGTACACAGCCAGGTAAACAACCGAGGTCAGAAAGGTCAGCAGTCCGGTCAGCGGATTGGTGAAGGCCGCCAGATAGATCGCCCCCCCCGTGGTGGCAAGCAGTCCGGCGATCGCGGCGTGGCGCAAACTCATGCGGCCAGCCGGCAGAGGGCGTTGCGCCGTCCTGCGCATGCGCGCGTCTACTTTGTATTCCATCACTTCATTCAACGCCGCAGTTCCGCTGGAGACCAGCCCGATTCCCAGCAAAGCGTTGAAAAGTCCCCAGGACAACCAAGACACCCCCGCTTTCTGCGCGCCAAAATAGTAGCCACACCACGCGGTCATTACAATCAAGGTGGTTACGCGCAGCTTCATCAGTTCGGCATAATCACGCAGCAGGGACGTAGCTTGCTTGCGAAATAAAACCAAGGGTTGGGTCCTCGCGCTCATCGGGAAAATTGGTGGTGTGGTTGTGGTACAGCTATTGCTTTTTCTCGGCACTCGGAAGGAGCCTCTGCGTCGACCACACATGGCAGGCTCCCACAAGGCTACCCAGATACTCAGAATTGCATACGTACTCCCATGTCCCACGAAAGTCAAGTCAAGTCTCTGAATTCACCATCCAGTCAGCGCCGGAGTATGCGGGCCGGAACTCCATTCATTCCGCTACTGGCTCGCCGAAGAACCCGATCCATTGAAGGTTTCCGGCGGATCAAAGAAACATTGATGCCACAGAGCCTCATCCGACAATTTGCCCGCCTTCCATTGCTGGAGCGTCGGGAACGTCGCGGCAATCATACCTCCGTCGGCCGAATCGAAGATCAGCACAATCCCGCCCAGTTCCTGAGGCTTCTGCGCGAGTTCCGCATAATCCTTATCGAGCACGGACTTGGCGAACTCCAGTCGGAGTTGAGGGCTCACATCCTTCTCGGTTTCGTTTACTTTCTCTACCGAGACGATCTTCACATTTTTCCCCCGGAGCGGCGCCCAATCGCCTGGAAAGGGCGCGTCTTCTTCCCGAGTCACATGAAATAGATCGGCAGCGACGGGAACCGGGCCTGGACCGGTTGGCGCATCGCCGTCTGGCACGCTCTCAGGCAGTTCCAGACTGTCGCGCCAAATCCACCCGCGGGACAAGCCTGAGATGCGCACGTGAACCCAGTCTCGATTGAAATCCAGCATCTCGAACTCATCGTGCGCACTGGCTAGGAACAATGTCTTGGCGGTCAAACTGGCGGTCTCTACCACCGGGGTCCCGGATTGCTTTACCGCAACGAGATCCTTGGGGTGAACCTGGCTCTTGAGAACCTCTTCCAGACTATCCACTTCGGCCTGCAGCCGGGCAGCATCCTTTTCGGCAGGGGTTGCCTGCTCCGCCTTTGGGGAACTGTTTTCTTGCGGGGGCGGAACTTGAGCCAGAGACGACGAAAGGCCGCTGACAACTTCCGGCAACCTGGGAACCGGCGCCGAGATGGCGGGTTGTGCCTGATTTGGGGTTTGCGGAGGTCGTGTCGAGGAGGGTGGCCCCTGCACGGGGATTGCCGGAGCAGTCGCGCCAACCTCCGGCGCTTTGCCGGCGAGTTGATCTGCCAGTTGATCCAAAAGGTCCGCCTCGAGACGGCCATTCGAGGTCAACAACTGATATCCAGACCGCGCGGCCACAGGGTCTGCGTACCAAGCCGTGACCTGCACACTCACCCGCACAATTGATCCGCTAGAGGGCGCCGGGCTGACTTGGAACTTCGATTCATAGTAGCCTCGCCGATAACGATCAAGGGGATGATCGGCCGGAAGTGCGAAGCCCTCCAGCACAGGAAGACGTCCAGCAGTGGGTATCTGCATCTCTTTCAGCACTTTTTCCACCGTGGCCTTGGACTGCGGGAAGGTGCGTTCGTATCCGTTGCCTTGCGCGTGGCTCCATGGCGCACAGCAAAAGGCCACGAGCGCGGCCAACACGGCATGCACGAAAGCTTGACGGAATCCTTCCGCGTGACGTTTCATGGCTGCCCCAACTGCTCGCGCATGATCCAGCCGTGTTGGCCGTCATGGGTCTCGACGCCGTACCAGTAAGGCGTGGCTACTCGAATTAGGACATCCGTACCTTCGGTTAGCAAGTGTAGCGTGCTCGCGGTGTGGAAAGGCGCAGATTTGAGCGGGGCGCCTGGCGCCTTTATCACCCCCTCAACCTGCCGGCGAAGATCCTTAACACGCTCTTCCAGCGTTTGAGTGGGCGGGCTTTGTACAGGCGGGGTTTGTACCGACGGGGGTTGGCTCGGGATCTCTGTCGCGTCGGTTTGCAAACTCGCATTCGGCTGACTCTCAGCGGTCTGCGTGGCGGCCGCGGTTGGAAGCGATGACGAGGATTCGGATGCGCTTGTCTCGGGTGCGTAAGAACCTGCGGCGAGAGCTCGCTTCTTCTCCAACTCCGCCTGCCGCTCTTTCTCAGCTTCGGCGTCCTGCTGCTTCATTACTTCGATGGCTTCAATGTGCTCCTGGATGTCCTTGTACTCGGCGTTCTCCACCGAGCCGTTCGATTGATGAATCGTGTGACGGAACTCTTCCTCAAAAAGCGCGTTGATGCGCAAGACAGTGTTGTTCTTGCCTTGAGGCTGCAGCACATATCGCACGGCGAGGGTCCCAACGTCGCTGCTATCCTTGAAGTTGCGAGGGTCGAGCGCTTGCAGCCGAACTTTGTAGAAGACCTTTCCGCCTCCATCCCATGGCGGAAATACGCTCGAAGTAGAAGCGGGTATCGCGCCGCCCACAAATTGGTCCTTGTTGTATTCCTTGGTTCCCCTGATCATTCCGTTCTGCGCGATTCCTGCCACAACCTGCTCTACTTGGCTCTCCGGCAGGGGGATGTTTACGATCAGACCCTCGCCGTAGTGCATCTTGTCCCTACCGCGGCCGGCGAGCGGACGCGCCGCCGTGAAAAGCATAAGCAGAACGAGAAATAGGCTAATGGGCGAGCCCGCCAAAGCGGCAAAAGACCAACAGGATCCAGCGACATCGAGCCGCGCTGTCCTATCAACCTTGATCTTGGAATTCAATCCCCGACTTCGAACCCGCATCCGCCGATCCACCGTGACTCTCCGCCAGACTCCACTGAGTCTCTTACTCTCAGTGCGAGGCTGTCAACTGGGGCAACGCATCCTGCCTCGCAAGCTCTCCAAGGGGAAATTGACATGTAAGAAATTTATGAAAAAAAAATCTCCCTCCACTTGAAATACGGCTTTTGATCGTAGTAGCATTCAGCCCCTGTACGGTGGTAGGACCTCCACAAACGGTTTTACCACGGGCAAGAATGCGAGGGGTTCGCATTTTCGGCCTTTGATTTCATCGGTTCACCCGCGGTTTGTGGGAATTCAATTTTTTCAAAAAACAGATCTTGATCTGATCTTGCCGAGGAGTCCGGTCATGCACGTTTCGACGCGTTCCTATCTGCGCAAGGTATTTCACTTTGCGACTTCTTTCTTTTCCCTCTCTTTGGTGCTCGTGTCCATAATGCTGACTTGCAGCCAGCATGCGCACGCCATCCCGGCCTTCGCCAGAAAATATGGGTTGCGGTGTTCAGCCTGTCATGAATCCTGGCCAATGCTGAACTACTTTGGACAAAAGTTCAAAGACAACGGCTATCAGCTCATGAACGACCGCGATTCTCCGATCTGGCAGAACCCAGGGTACTGGCCGGTCACCTTCCGCATGACGCCAATCTGGCACCGGGTCAGCACCGGCAAGGTCTTGGTCGACACCTACGCCGCCGGAGAGCCGACGGGCGGGGCCGCCATCCAGCGCGTATCGAGTTCCGGATTCGACTTGAGTGGCCTTGACTTCCATACTGGTGGAACGCTGTATAAGAACATTTCGTTCTACCTGCTGCCGTCCTCCGATCCTACCGGCGCTTTTCACTTTGAGAGCGTCATGGTGCGCCTCGATAACGTCGGAGGCAGTCCTTGGCTCAACTTCAAGCTGGGCAGATTCGAGCTCGACAACCTGCTTTCTGAAAAGCGCATTCTGACGCTGACCGGAAACGGTGGTGTTTACCAGACCTATCACTTCATTCCGGTGGGTGACGGCAACATCTTCGGCCAAATCGGGGACAACCAGCTTGGTCTCGAGTACATGGGACACTCGGCGGACGATCGTTCGCGAATTTCCGCTGCCCTGCTTAGTTCGAGCGATGGAAACGTCAATCTGAGTACTGGAGCCAACTCCTACACCGGGTTCTTTACCGGGAGCCAGGCTTTTGACGCCGGCAGGCTGGGGGTAGAGCGTCTGGGGTTCTACGCCATGGTCGGAGAGGCGGCAACGTACTATCTGACTTCTGGCGGCGTTCCCATTGGTGGCTCAGGAATCAGCAACAAGGGGTTCAGCCGCGAGGGCTTTGTAGGACAGTTCTATTTTGGTCCTCACGTCGACCTTCAAGTCGTGACGCAGCACGGCTCGGATAACGCATGGTTCGGGCAGGGCTATGGCAACGCCATTCTCACAGACGGCAACGGGGGCACCACGGCAACCTGCTCCAGTCCTACTCCCGGTTGCCCTCTGAACAATGTGCCGGGGACGGCTCTTCCGGCGGGATCGCAGGCGCCTAGCTGGAACGGCGCCACCTTCGAGGGCCACTACGTCTACAGTCCGCAGCTGATCTTCATCGGCCGGTATGAGTTCGAACGGATGTCGCAGCAAGCCAACGGGCCGGGATATCCTACGGGTGCTTCCGCATCGAACCTGGGCAACATTTCGACCTACACGATCGGCTACCGCTACAACCCGTTCATGACCAGCCGCGCTGGCTTGGCTTGGCACAACGAGTACAACTGGATGCACCAGGACGGCACCGGCCCGAGTCTCGGCCTGACGACCACCAATATCAACACGAGCGAATTGCTGCTCGGACTTGACTTCGATTTCTAGAAAGGGATAGACATGCGGACAACATTGCGGAAGTGGTCGCTTTTACTCGGCGCAGCTGCGGTTTTGGCCTTCCCGCTGGCTTCCTGGGCGCAGCTCACGACAACCGACATAGAATCGCGAATTGGAATGGAAAGTCATATCGGAAACATTACCGGTCATGCCAAGGATGGCGCCGCGGATTATCGTAGGTATTGCGTCGGCTGCCATGGCGACTTGGGAGATGGGAACGGCGAAAACGCGAAATGGATGGAACCCCCTACGTTCCCCAAGCCCCGAGACTTCCAATTGGGCATATTCAAGTGCCGCTCCACTCCCACCGGGACCTTGCCCACTGACGAGGATCTTTTCGACACCATCGCTCGCGGCATGGACCGTTCGAACATGCCACCGTGGAATACCTTTACCAAGCAGGAGCGCGCCGATCTCGTCGCCTGGGTTAAGCATTTCTCGCCGCGTTGGTTGACCGAAAAGCCCGGGACACCCATCCAGATTCCTCCCGAGCCGCCCGTCACTGCCGAGCGCATCCGGGCCGGACGCGAGGTATTTGCCCGCGTGTCCTGCTGGAAGTGCCACGGCGTGCAGGGCATGGCCAACGGGCCGTCGGCTTCCACCCTCACGGATGACCAGGGTCGGCCGATCGAGCCCTTCGACTTCACGGAGGGAGCCCGGCCGAAATGCGGCGACACCGATCGTGACATCTACCGGATTTTCATGACCGGTTTGGACGGCACTCCCATGCCGTCGTTCTCCGACAATATCAAGCCCGACGAGGCGTGGGACTTGGTTTTTTATCTTCGAACCTTTATGCGCCAGCACAGTGTGGAAAGAGAGATGGCGAAACAACTCGGCCTGAAACCGGTTAATCCGAATGCCCCTGCGGGGCAACAGTAGGGACCAGAATGGGTCGCCGGGTTTCGGCTTCGCAGTTCCTAAGGAGAGATATTTATGAAGACGCGATTTAATTATGCAGCTTTACTATCAGCGATAGTATTAGTATGCTGTGGGGCGTTGATTCTGGGTCAAAAAGTCAACGCTGCTGGAGAAGGCCAGATCACGGGGACGGTCAAACTCGAGGGCACGCCGCCACACATGCGCGGCATCGATATGTCGAAAGACCCCTATTGTGTCAAGCAGCACGCCAACAACCCCGCGCACCTGGAAACCGTGGTAGTTGGTCAGGGCGGAGGATTGGAGAACGTGGTTCTCTACATCTCCGAGGGTTTGACGAGCGGTGAGTTGACTGAAGTACCGACAACGATGCCGCTATTCGATCAAAAGAATTGCATGTATACGCCGCACGTGTTGGCGATGGACGTAGGCCAGAAATACAAGGTGATCACTAGCGATCAAACAACCCACAATATTCACCCCCTGCCCAATCCGCTGACCGGCAATATCCCGTGGAATGAGTCTCAACCCCCCGGGGCACCGCCGATCATAAAGAGCTGGAAGGCGGAGGAAGTGGCGATTCCGGTGCAGTGCAACATCCATCCCTGGATGCACGGCTGGTTCGTCGTGGTCAAGGGGCCCTACGCGACCACGGACGATAAAGGCGAATACACAATCAGTGGTGTGCCGCCCGGAAGCTATACGGTGACTGCGTGGCAGGAGGATTACGGCACCCAGACGGCAAAGGTGACAGTTGCCGCAGGCAAGCCCGGCACCGCGGATTTCACCTATAAAGCGAGATAACAGAACCAGGGCGCTTGCAGCGCCGTTGCAACAAAAGCCCAATCAGCGAATCGCCGCAGCCTTTAAAAACTGCGGCGATTCGATAAGCGGTCGGACAAGACTCGGCCAAAGACGGAGCGCTATGGCGAAGCTACTCGCGGTGACCATCATTCTGATCGCAATCGGTTCGGCGATTCCCATCGTGATGCACATGTGGCCGATGCCACAGGACATCTCCGTACACGGTCGTCTCATTGACGAGCAGTTCGCCGATACGATGGTGGAGACGGGCATTGCATTCTTGACGTCCCAATTCCTGCTGGCCATCTTCATCTGGAAGTTTTCCAACCCTAAGCCGGGTGACAAGATCAAGCGCTTTCCCGGTGGCGCCGCGGGATTGGTAGCCGCTGCCTTCCTTTTGGTGGGCACAGAGGTTTTAGCGCTAGGCGTGTTTGGAGCAAAGGCGTGGGCCAGCGTGTATTTCACTCCGCCCGCCGCCAATGCAATGCCCATCCAAGTTCAGGCACAGCAGTTTGCCTTTTATTTCCGCTACCCAGGCCCCGATGGGAAGTTCGGCCCCATTCACCCCAACCTGATCAACGACGCGCTGGGTAATTTCTTTGGCCTCGACACCACCAACGACCAAGACTCCAAAGATGACATCGTAACCGCTGAGATGGCTATTCCGGTGAACCGGGAGATCCATCTGCTGATGCATTCGAGGGATCTGGGACACGCCTTCTTTGTTCCCGAATTGCGCGTCCACCAGGATTTTGTTCCGGGGTTGGACCTCACGCTTCATTTCACGGCGACGAAGGTGGGCAAGTACGAGATTGTCTGCACGCAGCTTTGTGGCCTCGGGCATTACAACATGAAAGCCTATCTCGAGGTCATGACTCAGCCGGATTTCGACAACTGGCTAAAACAACAGGCGGCGCTACAGTAGCGAGCTACCTGGGGGACGCCCCCTGGACGGACCAAACATCTCTTTCGAGATAAGGTGAGCACAATGCACGATATGTCCGCGCACGCGATAGAACACGGAGCCCCGACCAGCTTCTTGCGGAAGCACGTCTTCAGCCTCGACCACAAAGTCATCGGCAAGCAGTATTTCGGGCTGGCTTTGGTCGCAGTCTTTATCGGGATGGTGCTCTCCTGGCTCATGCGCATCCATCTGGGCTGGAGCAATTTCGCCATTCCGGGCCTGCATTTCCTCTCCAAGACCGGTGCGCCCGGTAACGTGATGACGCCCGAGTATTACTTGCAACTGATGACGATGCACGGGACGATCATGGTCTTTTTTGTGCTCACTACCGCCCCGTTCGCCGCTTTTGGCAATTTCTTTTTGCCCATTCAGGTAGGCGCCGAGGACATGCCGTTTCCGCATATCAACATGATGTCGTTCTGGGTCACGTTCGTTTCCTTCGTGGTTATGCTCGCATCTTTTTTCATCCCCGACGGGCCAACCCTGGCGGGTTGGACGCAATATGCGCCGTTGAGCGCGGTGGGCGCCGTCGCCGGGCCCGGCGAGGGTCTGGGCGAGGTTCTTTGGGCCGCTTCGATTGGTATTTTCTGCATTGGCCAGTTGCTCGGTTCTCTGAATTTCATCACGACAACTCTTGATATGCGCTGTAAGGGCATGTCGCTGATGCGGCTCCCGCTCACCGCCTGGGCGTGGTTCATCACTTCGATCATGGGCCTGACCGCATTTGCGGTGTTGATGCCCGCGTGTATCCTGCTCATTCTTGATCATGTTGCTGGCACCAGCTTCTTTATAGCCTCCAACCTGGTGATCAATGGACAGATTCTGCCGCACTCCGGTGGATCGACTCTGCTGTGGCAGCATCTGTTCTGGTTCTTCGGACATCCCGAGGTATACATCGCGATCATCCCCGGCATGGGTATCGTGTCTCACGTTCTCATTACCAATATGCGGCGGCCGATGCTCAGCCACAGAGTGCTCATTTACGCCATGAGTTCGTTGGCTGTGCTGAGCTACATGGTCTACGGACACCACATGTTCGTCAGCGGAATGAACCCCTACTCTTCCCTGGCATTTTCGTTCCCGACGCTAATTATCACGATCCCTGCCACAGTCGTCGTGCTGATCTGGCTGGGTAGTCTGTACGGCTCGAAGTTGCGGATCAACTCGGCATCGCTGTTCGCATTAGGCTTCATTTCCATGTTCATCAGCGGGGGTGTGAGCGGCTTTTTCCTGGCCCAGCCATCCATCGATATCATGCTGCATGCCACCTATTTCGTGGTTGGTCACTTCCACCTGGTGATGGCGGTCGCCGCCATGTTTGGCATTTTCTCTGCAACTTATTTCTGGTTCCCCAAGATGGCAGGGCGGATGATGAACGAGACGTTGGGAAAGATACACTTCTGGCTGACCTTCGTAGGCGCATACTGCATCTTTATGCCATTCCACTACCTTGGGATCGCCGGCAATATACGCCGCTACCAGGCCTTCGTGGACGAGTACCTGATTCCGCTTATACCGGTGCACAGGTTCATCACGGTGGCCGCGGTGCTCACCGGTCTGGCTCAGTTCATTTTCCTTTACAACCTGTTTCACAGCCGCTTCTGGGGCGCGCGAGCTTCGGATAATCCATGGGAGGGCACGTCCCTGGAGTGGAGCACCGCCACTCCGCCGCCGCACAACAACTTTGGCGACCAGATGCCGGTCGTTTACCACGATCCTTATCAGTTCAACGTCGAGGGCGCCAGCAGTGAGTATGTGATGCAGACCTCGCCGGAGCAACTTAAGGATGCCGAAGGCGAGAGATAGCCTTCGCTCCTATCTACAGGGTTTCACCAGGAGAGTCAGCAGTATGGCAACTACAGTCCACGAACCGCCGAAGATCGAACCCCACGGTTTGCCGGGCGAAGGCTCGGGCAACGGGGGCTGGAGGAATCTGGTTCCGGCGGGTGGAGACTTGCGGCGGACCAAGGACCACTCTCCACCCCCGGCGAGCACAGGCATCTGGGTGGGGCTGGCGGCCATCGCAATGACCTTCGCCGCCTTTACCAGCGCCCTGATCGTTCGCCAGGGGGCTTCGACAGATTGGCAGCACATCACGTTACCCTCCATTCTGTACGTGAACACGCTGGTGCTGCTCGCCAGCAGTGTCACCCTCGAAATAGCGCGCCGCCGGATTGCGACTTTCATGGGCGGCGTAAAAGGTCAGGTTGCGAGTCCGGCAGCGTGGCTCTATGTGACCCTGTTCCTAGGGCTGCTGTTTGTCGCAGGGCAGACGTTGGCCTGGTTCCAACTGAAATCTCAGGGGTTCGGTATCGCCGCCAACGTGACCTACTCCTTTTTCTACGTGCTGACCGTGGCTCACGCGCTGCACGTGTCCGGAGGACTGGGTGGTCTGCTGCGGGTGATCGGCAAGCTGCACAAATCAGTGTTGCGTCGGAGCACCCTGGACGCGACCTCGCGTTACTGGCATTTTATGGATGTTCTGTGGCTGTATCTGCTTTTACTGCTTTGGATAAAGTTCTAACGATCGGGAGGCAGGAGGCAAAGTGAGCGAAGCCCTTATGAGCTTGCACGAACAGACGTCGCACGTCCACGCGACGGCAACCATGGCCGAGCCCGCATTTTCGGTTTCGGCAAAGAAGATGGCGATGTGGCTGTTCATCATCGCAGACAGCGCCACCTTTGCCGGTTGTCTCGTAGCCTACGGATTTACACGCAATGCCACGCCCGATTGGCCCAGACCTTTTCACAGCATCACCAATGTGGCGCTGATGACCTTCATTCTGCTGACCAGCAGTTTGACCATGCTGGTTGGCGTGCAGTCGGCCCAGAAGGGCAACAAAGCCGGAGCTTTCCGCTGGACAATGGTTACCGCAGCTCTAGGGCTCGCGTTCGCCGCCCTGCACATTCGGGAATGGCTGGGAATGATCCGAGAGGGCGCGACACTGTTCCACAATCCATGGGGCACGCCCCTGTTCGGCTCATGGTTTTTCAGCATCACCGGGTTGCACTTGCTCCACGTGACCGGGGGTGTAGTGGTTTTGATCGCCGTGGGGATACGTTATCGGCGAGGGCGCTATAAAGCCGATGACCTGGAAATT
This sequence comes from Candidatus Sulfotelmatobacter sp., assembly GCA_049800135.1. GTDB lineage: Bacteria > Acidobacteriota > Terriglobia > Terriglobales > Acidobacteriaceae > Sulfotelmatobacter. Next base: position 75,255 of record JBARJF010000039.1, on the reverse strand, counting down.
ACGGGGCTCTACTGGCACTTTGTGGATCTGGTTTGGATGTTCGTGGTGCCGCTGGTCTACCTTTTGAATCTAGCTCACTGAGATAGAAAGAGGCAGGAGCAAATCGCTATGACTACCGCCGAAGGACAGAACAATAACGGAATTGGACGAGACGTGGTTGTCTACGTTTGCATGCTGGCGCTGGCAGCCTTACAGTTCGTCATCGCCTATCAGCACATTGACGCGGCACAGATGTTTGTTCGCATGTTAATGGTCGCTCTGGTGGAGGCCGGGCTGGCGGTTTTGTTCTTCATGCACCTGTGGGAAAATCGCGGACTCAAGTGGTTTGTCTTAGTTTTTACGATTGCCGTGATCCTGGGGCTACAATATAGCTGGACCGACAGTTACCGCATAATCAATGGCGTACCCTGGGCGAAGTAGCCTGGAATAGCGCCGCTTATTGTTGGAAAGAGGTACCCATGAAGTCCTGGAGATCAATCGGAAATTTGGGGATTGCCCTGGCGGGAATAATTATTCTGCTGGCGCCGGCTGCGGCCTTTGGCCAAGGTTGCGCGCTCTGTTATACGCAGGCAGCGGCCTCGGGCTCGCGAATGATTCAGGCCCTGCGCAGCGGAATCCTGATTCTGATTGCCCCGCCAACCTTCATGAGCATCGGTATGGTGTTTGTTTGCTATCGCAAGCGCAACCAGACCAGGGGCACAGACGATGGGGACAGGTCCGAATGGGGATATAAAAAGGACGACTCCTCCGACACTTCTCCTGCTAACGACTGGTAGGGGCGCTTCGTGACGGTGGGATCCGGCACCCTTTACCCTCGAGCGCGGTTCACTCCTCACTTCTTGTAGATCACGCCACCCTTCATCACAAAAGATACGTTCTCGACGGCAGTGATGTCCTGCAAGGGATCGCCGGACACCGCAATGATATCGGCAAAATAGCCCGGCTCCAATGCGCCGATCTGCCCCTCCCACCCCAGCAGTTTCGCCCCATCGACCATGTCGGCGCGCAGCACAGCCAGCGGCGACATGCCGTACTTCACCATCAGTACGAATTCCCGCGCCTGCGTCCCGTGAGGAAACGGTCCCACGTCCGAGCCCACGGCCATTGGAACTCCGGCCGCGACCTGTTTGCGGAAATCCTCGATCTTCAAATCGAGCATGGCGCGCTCATGCGCAGCCAATGCCGGCGTCAGCGCGTGCTCGGCAAAATATTCAAAGATGGTGAAAGTCGGTACGGCGAAGATCTGCTTTTGGCGCATCAGCCGCATGGTTTCATCGCTGAGCTGGTTGGCGTGGTCGATGGAAGCCACTCCCGCCTCGGCGGCGAACAGGGTGCCGGGTTCGCCGGTGGCATGAACGGCTACGCGCGTACCCACTCGTGCGGCTTCTTGCACCGCCGCGCTGAGCTCGGCTTCGGTGTATTGATAAATCGTCGAAAACTTGCCGTCGCGTACCGTATCCGGGCCGGTTTCATAAATCTTGGTGAAATCCGCGCCCTCCTTATATTGCTCACGCATGACGGCTATCAGCTCATCCTTATTATTTGCGTAATCGGCATTGGGAAGGACGTGCTGTGCCGGATTGAAACCGATGGCGTCTTCGTGTCCGCCAAGGATGTTGATGGCATTGCCGCTGATCCGCAGCCGCGGCCCGGGAATTAGCCCCTCGTTGATCGCATTGCGGACCGCCGTATCCGCGGAGCCCGCGCCCTCGGTGCCCATGTCACGCTCCGCAGTGTAGCCGGCCATTAAATCGGCCCGCGCTGCCAGCACTGCATTTATGGTGCGCTGCGGCACCGATTCTTCTACGGTTTGCAAATCTTCCGCGGCACCGGGATGCAGAAACAGGTGCACGTGCGCATCGATAAGGCCAGGTAACAGCGTGCGGTCGCCCAGATCGATCACTTCCGCACCTGCGGGGTGTTTTACCGACTCGCCCACCTCCGCAATTCGCTCGCCCTCCACCAGCACTTCACCTGGTTTCACGATTCGCCCGCTCTGTACGTCCAGCAGGCGAGCCGCGTGCAGCACGATCATATGCGGAGTCGCGCCCTGGGCTGGAGTCTGCGCCCCAGCAAGCCCACATAGCGACAGCAATAATAACGACGAGAAGAATAACCCTGGCCTAGTCATGTCAGCAGTGAATGGTACCACCTCAGATTTACCGAGGCCACAATGCTTTTAGGAAGAGCAGCGCTCGGATGACCAAGAGCTTGAGGCCATGGGGTACCTGAAGCTGCGCTGCCGCCAGGAGTCTATTTTCCAAGCTCCAGATTTTTCAATTCATCCGCCAATGCCTTCTGCACCTTTTTCTGGAGTTCGGCCGTCAGCTTCTTTTCCCCTGAAGTCAAATAAAAAGTGTCAATCGCCATCTGCCCCTCGGTATCGATCAAAGCGATTTCAATGTTGCACTTCTGCTGCGAAATGCACGAACTGATCCGGTGCAACAATCGCGGCCGATCCTGGGCAATCACCTGCAACAGGGTACTTGTCGAAGAACAGGCGTCGTCGAAGTCGATGCGGGTCTCGACCATCACCTTGATGCACGCGCTTTTCTCGCCGCGCTGACGATCGCGCAGCATGCGGTCGAGATCCGTTTCGCCCGCCAAAACTGACGCGATGCTCTGCTTGAACCGCTGCCATTCCGACAGGTTTAATTCCAGGGTGCGAAAGCGGTCGGTAAAGTAGAGCGTATCCACCACGGTTCCGGCCCGGTTCGAAAAAGCGTGGGCCTTCACAATGTTCATCCCCCAGGCCGCCAGTACTCCGGTCAAAGTTGCAAACAGAGACGCCCGGTCCTTTGTCACCAGCGTCAGCTCATACCAATGGCGCCCGCGCTTCAGGTCGACCTGCACCTGATCTTTGCCGAATTCCTCCGCCATTTCCATGTGCCGCATCACTTCTTCGGCGGAGTACACTCGCAAATATCTCTGGGGAAAACCCTCCACAAAATCCTTGAACTTTGCACCCGTCACCGGCGCCAGGCTGCGCAGGCGCGCCAGTTTTTCTCCGTTGGCATCGCCATGCACGCGCTGATCCGCGCTGCGGTTCAGGTAATTTGCCGCGCCAATGTAGAGCTGCCACACGTTTTCCGCTTTCCACGGCGTCAGGGCCTCGGGATTCACCGCCTTGATATCCGCATAAGTCAGCAGGCACAACATTTTCAGCCGCTCCTGCGTGCCCACTTTCTCCGCGAATACGGCCACGGTCTCCGGATTGAAAATATCCCGCCGCAGTTGCGCTGACATTTCCAGGTGGCTCCCGACCAGAAACAGCACCTCTGCACGTTCTTCGGGATCGACATCCAGCCGGTCCAGGCATCGGCCCGCGATCTCCACGCTTGCTTCGACATGACTGCTGCCCGGCACTGCTTTCCCGGTGTCGTGCAGCAATAGAGTGAGGTAGAGCAACTCCGGATCTTCCAGCTCTCCCAGCAACTCCGCATATCGCTTGTCCCATTCCGATTGCGACTGCTCGAGCCGGTGCAAACTTTCGATAGCCAGGATCGAGTGCTCGTCCACGGTGAAGCGGTGATAGAAATCGCGCACCACCAACGAATCAATGGGCTTCAGTTCCGGCAGCAACAAGGTGAGAAGGCGCAGCGAATGCATGGCCCGAAGGGCCTCCGCGGCATGAGGTTGCAACAAGGTTTCCTGCAGGTAGAGCCAGAGTTCCGCTCCGCGCGGCGGAGTCACCGCCAGCGCCGGGAGCGCCTGTTCGATCCGGTGCTCCGTGGTCGCGCTCAATTTCAGGCCGTGATGAGCCATAAAATGGAACAGCCGCAGCAGCATCTCGGGATCCCGCAGCGAAGAAGACTGCTGAAGAAAAATCATTCCATCGACCACCGAAAAATCCGCATTCGTGGGCCGCGACCGCCAACCCTGAACTTGCCGGCGAAGCGAAGACCATGCTTCCGGAATCTCCTCCAGCAACTGCGTCACCGCACGTTGCACGGCGCGGGCATGCCCAAAATAAATCCGCATCCAATCTGCGGCCGTCAGGTCGGATAAATCCGAAGCTCCAATCTTGCGCGCGGCCGCTTCGTCCTGTGCCTCCCAGCTGAGCGCGTTGTCGTCGCGGCCGTGCTGGAAATGCAGAAAACAACGGGCCGCCATCAGGAACTCCAGAGCCGCATCCAGCTGCTTCCGCACCGGCGCTCGCAGCGAACTCGAGTCCGGCCAGTCTCCCAGCTTGCCCATGGCCGAGATCAGCGCCAGCCAATAAGCCACGTTGCAGTCGCGAAGGCCGCCTGGCGTTTCTTTCAGATTCGGCTCGAGGTGAAATACCGTCTGCCCGAACTTTCCATGCCGTTCCCGCGTCACCTCAGCCAGCCCTTGCAGCAAGGACTTTGCTTCCCGCATCACCAGCTTGGGAATCAGCTTGTCGTGAAGCCGCGCGAATAGCTCCCGGTCGCCCGCCAGGTAGCGGCAGTCCAGAAGAGAAATTGTGAATTCGGTATTGTTCGCATCGAAGCGGTCACATTCCGTCAACGTACGCGATGCGGGACTTAGCTTGAGTTTCAGATCCCAGAGTTCCTGAGAGAATTGCCTGACGGCTTCCTTGTGAGTTTCTTCACCCCCATGATCGGCAAACAAAAATAGCAGGTCAATGTCGGAATAAGGAAACAGCCAGGCTCGCCCGAAGCCTCCGCTTGCCACCAGCGCAAAGCCCGGCGGCCCGCCTTCTTCGGGTGACACCAGATCACGCCACAACCGTTTGAGAATGTCTTCGACGAGCCGCGTTCGGTGAGCGACCGCGGCACGGCCATCTCCCGTCGCCGCGAAGTCGCGCGCAATTCGCGCCGACTCCTCGGCCAGAGAGCCTCGCAGTTCACTGATCAGTGAAGCCGCTGCCGTCATAACGATGGGGCAATAATATCGATGAATTGACGATCATTGTCCTCGTGCCGCGTATCATTAGACAAATGGCTGGCGACGCGCCGCCTTTTAAAGCGCTCCCTCGCCTCGTTCTTCATTGCGGATGCGGATCGCGTCGTCCACGCGCGTCAGAAAAATCTTACCGTCGCCGATCTTGCCCGTGCGCGCCGCCACCAATATCGCCTGCACCGCCTTCTCCACCATCACATCCGCCAGCACCACCTCGAGCTTCGTCTTGGGAATAAGATCCACGCTGTATTCGCGGCCGCGGTAGACCTCGGTGTGGCCCTTCTGCCGCCCGTGACCCCTCACCTCAACCACCGTCATGCCTTCGACGCCAATCTCCTGTAGTGCGCTCTTCACCGCTTCGAGCTTGGAGTTTTGGATGACTGCCTCAATCTTGGTCATGATCTCGTTCTCGAAACTCTGATCCCCGCGAGCGCAGTCGATGCGAACACAAGTCGGCTTGCGCCCACTCTAACGTCTGGCGCTGCTTCACGGAAATCGAAACTATTTATCGTTCCCATCAGGATTTGTTATGCCATCTCGCGATCAGCTCGCTTCCTCCATCTCACATCCCCGGGCCCTTGTGCCCTGCCGAGGGCGCCGGAGGCTGGGCAAACTTCGCGTCATCCACCGGAATGTTCTGCTTCACCTCGCTCAGCTGAACCGTAAACCGGCCGCCCGGCCGCGCCAGGGTCCAGCGCAATGGAATCTTCACATCGCCTTCTTTGCGGTAGTCGGCATAATCGATCTGCGTCGGCAACCGTCCCAGCGGCGTCTCTTCGTATCGAACCAGCCGCACCAGCAAACCCGATTGCTTGTCAAAATACAATTTCAGCGGCGGCTTACCCTCACGCTCTCCAATTACCAGGTAGGCATCGTGGCCGTCCACCTGCTCAGTGCCTTGCGTCTCCGCCTTGCTAAACATCCCCGTCAAGTGCGCCGCAAATTGAAGATCCGCATCCATTGACGCACCGTCGATGTCTGGCCCGTGCATCTCGCGTACCGGCCGTCCGGGAAAGCTTAACCACCCTTCGTGGCCATCGAATGCCGTTACACTGTCTCCATCGGGCGTGTGCATCAACGATACCCGCTTATCCGGAGCCTTCGCGAAAATGTCTATCGGAATATTGCTGTCGCCGAAGGTAATCGTCCCTTTCATCACCCGGCTCGTAACCTTGCTGACTGCCCCGGCACCGCCCACCGCCTGCAGATACTTGTCGAACAACTGAGCGGCCAGTGGCCCGCTTGCTTCCTCCGCTCCTTCCGTCCTGTTCGCTTCGTCTGGGCCCGGTTTCGGCTCTTCCGTCATCACCGGAGGCATGCCTACAGGACGGGTGCTGCCGCGGTGGCAGGAATAGCAGGTCACCTGGCGATGTCCTGCGAAGTTATCCTTGTTAATAGCGAACATCATCGCAATCATCTTCCGCGCAATTTGTTTCGCCTTCTTGTCGTCCTTCTGGAATGCGCCTTGTACGTGGCAAAACTCGCATTCCACGCCCAGCGATGCCGAGATGAACTGCATCGCTGGAATCAGCTGATCAGCCGGAATGCCCTTGAGAACCTGGATGTTTTTGAACTGCTCCTCCGCCGTCTTCGGTCCAGCAGGTTTGGCAGTTGCAGGCGCGGAGCCGGACTGTGCCTTTGCGCCGCGCACCACGATTCCACAAAGTGCCAGGAATGCAATCATTCCCCCAACCACAACGAATATCCGCTTCCCCTTCATCGATTGTCGCCTCGGTAGGAAATGTAGGAACCGTTTATTCTCCGCGATCTCCGGTGCACTTCATTGGAGGTCAACCACTCAAGCCTGCTCCGCCGCGCAAGAACGCAGGGATGATACGGGTCTAAGGCCTATTGCTGTACACGTACTTGCCCGAAAGCTCCGCGATGACGAACCTCGCCGGCAAAAGCTCATCCACTCTGGCCTTTTCGTAGGGGGGCACAAATAAGAATACCCTCCCGCTGCCTGCCCAGTCGCGTTGCAAATCGGTATCGCTCAAAAAGATTTTGGGCGCGTCCGCAAACGTCGAGCCGAACCACATCGAAGTCGTGCGTCCCTGCACCAGATCGATGGGCCGCCGCAGGTAAAACAGTAACGACGACCCAAACGCCTGGTCGCCATAAATCATGACCTTGTCCTCCGGCCGCGCCCGCGCTGCGATTTCCCGCGCCAACTCCTTCGACGAAAGATACGGGCCAAATCGCCCGAGCGCAATGTGCGCCGCCACCAGGAATACCGCCATCCCGCCTGCGAGCACCCAGGTCGCGGAATAATGCCGCCGGTACAAACGCAGAATGAAAGACGCCAATGGAGCCACCAGCAGCACCACGGCCGCCAACGCCGCCGGCAGCCGCAACGCGGCAAACGATGCGTAGCTTAAATCCAGCATGTGTGACATCGAAAGCCGGTACGCTTTTATATTCTGTTCGTTCAGCACCTTCCCAATGTCCGCCTCGAACGGCAGGTTTCGCGACCGCCACAGCCCCAACATCAAAGTAGCGCTGGCCGCCATCCCAATCACGGCCAGCAACCCCGCGGAGCCTGTGAGCCACCCCGCACGTATTCCGCCTTCGCACTCCGCCTGCTCGCACTGCACGATTCCATCCGCCAGCAGCAGCAGCAATGGCAGATACGCAGGGAACGTGTAGTATTCCTGGTTGGTCGAGACGGCGAAAAAAATCAGCACCACTCCCGCCCAAATCCAGCATAGCAGGCGCGTCCGCGAAGCAAAATCGGTCTGCGAACGGATGCCGGTCGGCTCGCTTGCGCCTGAATGATCGCTCCTGCCTCGCCACTCCCGCGCCGCAATCTTCACCGCTGCCGGCAGATAAAGGCTCCACGGGAACAACCACACCAAATGCAGCGACCAATACAGACTCGCGGGAAGCTTGCTGTAATCCCGCGGATACCTCTTCCCCAGGAATCTAAGGAGGTGTTCGTTTACGAAGTAAAACCACAAGAAGCCGTGATGCCCCGCAGTGCCCGGATTCCGCAAGGCCGCCAGAATATGCCACGGCGCGGCAATCGCCAGGAACAACGCCAACCCCGAAAACAGCCGGAACTCGCGCCAGCGCCGCCATTCCCTCGTAGCCAGCAGAAAGAAAAATGCCGCCCCACAGGGAAACGCCAGCGCGATCAGCCCCTTGGTCAGCACGCCCAGCGCCATCATGGCGTATCCCGCGTACCATCGCCAGGCAGTGGCTCCCGGCTCCAGTGCCGTCAGAAAAAAATACAGCGCTGCCGCTATCAGCAGACTCAGCAGCACATCCGGGATGAAAACCCGCGTGAACAAGTACACGCCCGCGCAGGTATAGACAAACAATCCCGCATAAATCCCGGTTCGCTCGCCCAACGCCCGGCGGCCCCACCAAAACGCCAACACTCCCAGCAGCATTACCGCAAGCACCATGGGCAGCCGCGTGCTGAATTCGTTTACGCCGAGAATCCGGTAGCTGAATGCCGTCAGCCAGTAAGGCAGCGGCGCCTTCTCCAGATAACGGACACCATTAATGTGCAGCGTAACGTAGTCTCCGGTGACGAACATCTCGCGCGCCGCCTCGGCGTGCGTGCTGTCGGCATCATCGAGCAGGCCCGGACTAAACATTGACCCGGCATAAACCGCAAGAAACACCACCGCCAGCGCCCAGTATGCAACCCTGGACCCGCGCCCACGATGCTTTTCTTCCGCTGTTGGGGAAATCCGATTCGCGATCAAATCGATGAGCCCAACCCAGTGTTTCAAATACCAAGCCACTCAGCAACTAGCGGGCTGATTGCCGCTATTTTCCCCCGGCGTTACCATGCCGGATAAAATAATGCCATTTGTCCATCCCCGCCGGCACCGCCACGTCGAAGAACCCTACCATCATCTCTTCTGAGGTCTGGTCGCCCCACGTCACCATCTTCTCAGGATCGGGATTGTGCGGATTGTTTTTCGAATTGTCATACCACGCCACCGCCCGTAGCCTGGTCCCCGCTTTCAGTTGCCGCGGCACTGCCAGCTTGTAACTCAACTGCCAGTGAAAGTGGTAATTCACCCGCAGCAAAGTCTCCACACTTCCGTCGTCATGAACAATGTCGTATTCGAAGCGCTTCCCGCGCAGGTGCATGTGTGGAAAAAAACTGAGCAACAGCGCGTCATTGGGGAGCGTTCCCTCCACTTCCACGCGAAAATCATCCGCTCCCGGCGGAATCAATAGCGCATGATCGTTCAACTGCAACGTGATCACCCTCTGCTTCGGCGGACTCTTCGCGAACACAAGCCCCACGCTCGTTTCGTCGCTCGCCGCCTCGCCGTTCGTGGTGTAGTGCATCTGAAACACCAGGTCCGATCCCGCCGGGACGAATTTTGCCATGCCATCCGCCCATCGGTCCGGTGAACTTCCCGGCGCGTACACCAGCAGCAGATCGCTGGTGGTCTCGTGCGCCTCGCGCCTTTCCTTGGGATCGCTCAACATCGAAGCCGTGAACGGCTCACCCACCGGCGCATGCCGCAGCCACGCCGAATCCGGAGGCCGGATATAGACCACTGCGTGGTGAACGTGCGCCGGACTCGACGGCCGTACCTCCACCATCTGCACCCACTTATCCTCAGCGAAATGCGTGGGCACAATCTCATAGGTATATTCCACCTCGCCATGCGCCGGGATCTGAACCGGCTTGGGCATTTTCACCACCAGATCCGGTCGCGGAATGTTCCAACCTCCACTCCACTTCCAAGGCGGGGGGGCATCGCGCGCATCTCCCGCCGGGGCTCCAGCTTTTGCCCACGCCGCAATCGTCGCGATCTGCTCCGCACTCAACGACGGATCGTTGGAGAAATGTCCGAACCGCGGATCGGCAAACCACGGTGGCATCATCTTCGTCTCAACTGCAGCCGCAATCTTGCCCGCCCAGGGCCGCGTCTGTTCGTACGTCACCAGCGGCATCGGCGCGGGCTCGCCCGCCCGGTGACAGCTCTGGCATTTGTCCTGGAGGATCGGGACTACATTTTTATAGAAGGTCGGCGATGAACTCTTTTCGACGCGCACGCCAGGTGAACCCGGTATATGCCTCTCCGCTCCGAGCACGAGGAAACAGGCCACCGTAGCCGCGAGAAGCGCCCCCAGCTTCTTCACGAGCGCAGAAACTCCAGCGTCAATGCCCACGCCTGCCGCGCCGAGTGCGGCTCATACGATGCCCGCTCGTCGCAAAAAAATCCATGGTCGGCTCGAGAGAACTCGGCGTTAACATAAATCTTTTGCTGCGCGCTCAGGGCCTCGGTTACTGCCTTCCGGTGCTCCGGAGTGATGTGCTTATCCAATCCGCCCCATATAAATAGTGAGGGTGCCGTCAATTTTGCCGCCCGGTCCAGCAATCCCGGAGCGATCCCGCCTCCATAAAATGAAACTGCCGCACGCAGCGGAACTATGCTGTTGGCAATAAATGAGACGCGCCCTCCCATGCAAAATCCCACACTTGAAACCTCTTTCGCTTTCGTCTGCGCATTTGAACTAAGCCATTCATAGGCCGACCGCACATCCAGCTCCGCCGTTTCGGTCTGTACCGCCTGCACGTGCGGCATAACGGCTGGAAAGTCGGTATAGCTGCCCTCAAACCCCACGGGTGCGGTGCGATGAAACAGCTCTGGGGCAATCGCAACGTAACCCTCCGCAGCAAACCGCTCGCTCACACTCCGGATGTGGCGATTTACCCCAAACGCTTCCTGGAACACCAGCAGTCCCGGATGCGGCCCACCGTGCTCCGGACGCGCGACGTAGGCCGCCATCCGCGTTCCATCGGCCACGCCCAATTCCACTTTCTCTCTCACAATTGCTGTCCCGCTCATATTGCTTTCCTCTACTTTGTACACCTTCCGCTCGCTGCCGGAGCTGTTCCGGTCTCGTCCTCTTATTGTCTCGCACAAACCACGCTCCCTGACGTCTCCTCGCAAAAATGCTACATTGATCGGTTCATGTCCGCGCCCAATTCCATCTTCGTTCGCGCCTGTAAATTGCAGCCCGTCGACCGCACTCCGGTCTGGTTCATGCGCCAGGCCGGACGCTACATGCCCGAATACCGCGCCGTTCGCAAGCAACATTCCCTGCTCGAGATCTGCAAGAAGCCCACGCTTGCAGCGGAAGTCACCATCACCGCCGCGGAAATTCTCGGCGTCGATGCCGCCATCATCTTCGCCGACCTTTTGCTTCCTCTCGAAGTCATGGAACTGCCCTTTCATTTCTCTGCTGGGGAAGGCCCGGTCATCGAGAAACCAGTACGCACCCAGGAACACGTTGCTCAACTCCGCACCGACCGCGCGGCTGAACTGGGCTATGTTTCCGAAGCCATCGGGATAGTCGCGAAGCATTTCGCCGGCAAACTTCCCGTCATCGGTTTTTGCGGCGCGCCTTTCACCCTCGCCAGCTACATGATCGAAGGCGGCGGATCCCGCCACTATATCCACACCAAGAAGATGATGTACAACTCCCCCGCTCACTGGGATGAACTGATGCGCAAGCTGGTTGCCGTCACCGCCGAGTATTCCACCGCCCAGGTGCGCGCCGGCGCCGACGTCATCCAGATTTTCGACAGTTGGGTCGGCTGCCTCAGCGTGGAAGACTATCGCCGCCACGTCCTGCCGCACGTGACAAACTTGGTCAAACGTTTGCAGAAGACCGGCGCGCCTATCATTTATTTTGGCACCGATAGCGCCACGCTGTTGCCCGCGATGAATGAAACCGGTGCCGAAGTCATCGGCCTGGATTGGCGCATCCCGCTCGACCAGGGCTGGAGCAATTTAGAATATCGTTGCGCCGTGCAGGGCAATCTCGACCCCGTTCTTCTTTTCGCGGACTGGAACGAATTGAAGTCTCGCGCTGAAGGCATTCTTCGACTCGCTGCTGGACGTCCCGGCCACGTCTTTAACCTCGGCCACGGCATCCTGCCCGAAACCCCCGTCGAAAACGTGAAAAAACTGGCCGGCTTCGTGCAAGAATATTCGGCGGCGCGGATAAACAAAGGTGTGCAGTAACGTGGAAGAGCGGCGCTTAAGGGGTCTGAAACGATTGGCTTCAGGCCCGGTGATCGTGCTTTAAGTTCGCTAACGAGTGACCGCAAAATTTACATGAAACTCAACCCTCGTTCATGACCCGCATTGCCATCATCGGCGGCGGTATTTCCGGACTCACAGCCGCTTTTGCCCTCGAAGAACATCGCGGAACCGGAGCCGTCGAATATGCACTCTACGAGTCCTCGCCGCGCTTCGGTGGCGTCCTCCGTACCGAGCGCATACACGGCTGTATCATCGAAGCCGGACCCGATTCATTCATCACTGAAAAGCCCTGGGCCGCCGATCTCTGCCGCACTCTCGGCCTCGGCGATCAGCTCATCGGCTCGAGCGACGCCGGCCGCAAGACTTACATCCTCGTTCGCGGTTGCCTAATCCCGATGCCCGACGGCCTCATGTTCATGGTTCCGACGAAGATTCTGCCCACCGGACTCTCGCCGCTTTTTTCCTGGACCACCAAGCTCCGCATGGCGCAGGAACTGTTCCATCCGCCGCGAGCCGCCGACTCCGACGAAAGTGTGGCCTCCCTGGTCGAGCGCCACTACGGCGCGGAAATGGTAGACCGCTTGGCCGACCCACTGCTCTCGGGCGTCTATGGCGGCGAAGCCGCCAGCCTCAGCGTCCGCGCTGTACTTCCCCGCTTCGCCGAGATGGAGCGGAATCATGGCAGTCTCGGTCGTGCCATGCTCGCCGCTCGCACGAAAACGCGGCGGCCATCCAACCAACTGGCACCTCCGCTTTTCACTTCTCTCAAGAATGGCATGCAGCAGCTCGTCGAAACGCTCGTCCCACGCCTGAACCCGGCTTCTCTCATAATCAACACGGTGGTGCAGTCAATCCGGACGGAAGCTGGAAACTGGATTGTTTCTACAGAGCTGAAGTCGGATCACTTCGACGCTGTAATCCTGGCTGTGCCCGCCCACGCCGCAGCGCAGCTTCTCTCGACCAACAGCCCCGATCTTTCCGCCGAACTGGCCGCCATCGGCTACAGCTCGTCCATCACCGTCGGCTTGGGCTATGATCGCGACGTCCGCCAATCGCTCCCCCCCGGCTTCGGATTTCTCGTCCCCCGCAGCGAAGGCAAACGCCTGTTGGCCGCAACCTTCGTCCACAACAAGTTCCCTCATCGTGCGCCCGATGATCGCGCGTTGCTGCGCTGCTTTTTCGCCGGATCCAACGCCGAAAACATCTGGCAGTTTTCCGACGACGCCATCATTGCCGTAGTCCGCAACGAATTGCAGCAGATTCTTGGATTGCGCGCCGCCCCGCTCTTCGCCCGTGTTTATAGATGGAAGTCCGCCATGGCCCAGTACGGCGTGGGCCACCTCGAACGCATCGAACGCATCGAGCGCCTGCGCCAGCAGTTGCCCGGCCTAGCCCTCGCCGGAAACGGCTACCGCGGCATCGGCATCCCTGACTGCGTCCGTTCTGGCAACGACGCTGTCCGGCAGATTCTCCACGCCTAACCCGCGGCGAAGCAATATCGATTTTGAGTGGCGCAGCGCCTTCAGCGCTGCGATCGTACTGCCGCTCTTTTAGGAACCGGCTTCAGCCGCTGAGGTGACGACGCCCGGGATTACGCCGGAACGTCAGCCTTACTCAGCGACTGCCTCCGCCGCAGCCGCGCCACCACCAGCCGAATCTCGTCGTACGTGATCTCCGGCGGCAACGCGTCCTTCAAAAGCTTCAGCCCGTTCACCCCAAGCCGAGCGCAAGCTGCCTCGATCACTGCCTGTTTGTTTCGATCAATCCAGGCCGGTTGAAACTCCAGGTCTCCCCGTTCCACCAGATTGGCCACGGCGTTCACCACCGTACTCAACTGCCGTCCGCGGATTTTCGCAATGTCCTCAAAACTATGCCCTGCAACCAGCAGACGCATGGTCTCGAGTGCAGGTGCAGTCTTTTTTTCAGGAGCTTCCGAAGCGCGAGCGCCATTGCGGTAGCGCTCCAGGGCAGCCAGAATCCCCTTGCCGTACACCTCAGCCTTCCGCTCGCCAACTCCGGTGATGTTCAGCAGATCGGCAATCGACCGCGGCCGGCGGCAGCAAATCTCCTCCAGCGGTGCATCATGCAAGACGACAAACGCGGGAGCGTTCTGTTCCTTCGCTGTAATCCGTCGCCACTCCCGAAGATATTCGCGCAGCTCCGCATCCGCGGCAGAAACGGCCGGCGCAACTTGCAGCCTCGATTCCTTCCCCACATAGCTCACGCCCCGAGCCGGCGCCGTCATCCACTCCGCCGCGCTCCCGCATACGTCGCAAGCATCACAAGTCTCCCACTTCGGAGCCTCTCCAAAGTGCCCGCAAATCTGCCGATGCCGGCAGTGCTTCGACTCCACAAACTCTCGGATGATCCGGTAGCGCTCCCACGCCCGCTCCCGCTCCGCGGCGTCCGTAATCTGATTGGCAAAGAATCCCAGCAGCCCCGCATCCTTCTTTTGCCAAAGCAAAACGCAATCCGCGCTTGCGCCGTCGCGCCCCGCCCGTCCCGCTTCCTGGTAGTACTGCTCGATCGATTTCGGCAGCGACAAATGAATGACGGCCCGCACCGCGGCCTTGTTGATGCCCAATCCGAATGCGATCGTCCCCACCAGCACCCGCACTTCATCCGACATCCACCGTTCCTGGTTGCGTCTCCGATCCTCCGCTCCCATCTTGCCGTGATATCCAACGGCAGAGATATCGTGATCCCCCAGAAAATCCACCGTCTCCTCAACCCGGTTAATCGTCGGCGAGTAAACAATCACGTTGCTCCCGGAATAGCTGCGCAGCGCATTCACCAGCATTTCCATCTGCTCCAGCCCTGCACACTCGCGCACCAGGTAGCGCAGGTTGGGCCGGTAGAAGCTGGCAATATACTTATCGGGATTGCGCAACTGCAACTGCGCCAGAATGTCGTGCCGCACATGCCGCGTAGCGCTGGCCGTAAAAGCCGCAATGGGACGATTCGGAAACTTGCTGCGCAGCTTACTCAACTGCCGGTATTCCGGACGGAACTCATGCCCCCATTCCGAGATGCAGTGCGCCTCATCGATCGCGAAAAATGCGACCGGCACCTGCTGCAGCCATTCCATGGTGTCGCCCCGCGCCACGCGTTCCGGAGAAACATAAAGCAGCCGGTAAGCCCCACCCCGAGCCCGGCTCATTACCTTCGCCTGCTCCGCGTCGCTCAGCGTGCTGTTCAGCACCGCCGCCGGAATCCCCATCTGCGCCAACTGCGCCGCCTGATCCTGCATCAGCGCGATCAGCGGAGAAATCACCACCGCCGTCCCCGCTGACACCACCGCCGGCAGCTGATAGCACAGCGACTTGCCCCCGCCCGTCGGCATCACCACACAAATGTCGCGTCCAGCCAGCAAGCTGCGCACAATCCGCTCCTGCAGCGGACGAAACGTGCTGTACCCCCAGTAACGCTTCAGCGGCGCGAGTAGATCGGCTTCCGTCATCAACCATCCAGACTATCGCGGGGCCAAGGCCAGCAGAACAGGAATCGACAACCCTCAGTAGACACTTTCCAAATCAGGAACGAGCAAATTCCTTCAAGGATACATGCGGTCATTTGCTCAACCACTCCTTTGGTGGGTCTCGTACTTCACCTCCGGATACGCTCTCGCAAACGCCACCCACGCCACACCAATCACCACGAAGCAAAGCACGCTGCCCTCCGGCCCCACCATTCCCCCCGTAAGCCATCGCGGGCCGTGAAACGAGGACTTCAGCAGATGCCCCGGAGACATCGCGCCGCTATCCGGAACGGAATACAAGAAACTCTCACCCCAGTCCCACGCCGCGTGAAATCCCACCGCAAACCACAAACTCCCCGTGCGCCACAGCGTTAAACAAAAGAAAAACCCGATCGCCGCCGCCGCCAGCAGCCCGGGCCACTGTTCCCCCGCATTTCGCGAGTGGATCAGGCCGAACGTGCATGACAGCACCACTGCCGCCGGCCAGAACCCCATCGCCCGCGTCAACGTGAATTGCGAATAGCCGCGCAGCAGAAATTCCTCGAAGAAGCCTACCACCAGGAAAAATAACGCCCAGAACACCGCGAACTTCAAAATGCGCGTGCCATGCATCACCAGATGCCCCACCGCAAACACCCGCATTGCATCCATCGCCCCCAGCAACAGTGTGATGCTCGCGAATCCCCATGCCACGCCCGCCCAAAACAATTTCCCGAATGCCCGCCGCCCCGGCAAACCGTACGCTCCCCACGGCCGCCGCTCGACTCTCGCCAGCACCAACGCCGGAATCACCGCCGCCACCAGGACCCCAAACTCCTCCAGCATCATCGACCACAGCCCGTTCGCGCCCAACTCCAGGGATCCCGCCCACCTGCCGATCACAAGCTGCAGGGGATAAAACATCGCCACATAAAGCGCAAATCCCCATCCCGCCCTCAGCCCGTCCGGACCAAGAAACACCGTCCCCACATATGATGGCTGCACCGCCTTCGCGAAATCCGGAGCCGCCGGCTCCGGCGTCGCGTCGCCGGGGACCGTTGCTCCCGAAGCTGACGATCCCCGCTCCTCACTCGAAATGTTTGCCCTCTCATCCATTTCATCACTCATCGCAGAAGTTTCCCGCAAACAGGCTCGCTCATGGTAAAACACTTCGTCCCGCCTTATGACGCGATTTTTCACGCGCGAACGCTTCGGCCGCCCGCAGTTTCTCGCCGGTGTCTTGCTCATGGCCTTCCTGGCGCAGGCCCTCTGGCTCGTTCATGCCGAGTCGTACGCGGTTGACTTCGGCGGGGCTCACGGCTCCAGTGCCTCGGAGCAGACACGCATTGCCGCGGGTTGGCGCCAACTTCACGGCGGCGGCATCGCCGGCGCGCCCTACCCCGATCCTCCAGCCGAGCTTCCCGAGGAAGCCTCCCACGACGGCTTCGACACCGAGCATTCTCCGCTCCTCTCTCTCGTAACCGCCGCGCCCCTGCTCGCCGCGCCCCAGAGCCTGCTCCATCCCGAATCTTCCCCCTACTGGCGCTGGCTGCCGCGGGTTCCATTTCTCGGCTGCGGAGTCTTCCTCGGGGCTTCGCTCTGGTACGTCGCCCGCCGTCTCTGCGGGAACGCTGGAGGATTTATCGCCCTCACCCTCTACTGTTTTTCTCCCTCCATGATCCAGGCCAGCGCCGTCTGGCACACGGAGCCTGAAATCCTCGCCGCCTGGGGAGCCTTCGGCGCCATCTTCACCGCCATCGCCGTCGCCCACACTCTCTACGCCCCGCGCGAAGTCGTGCTCTGGAATTGGCGCCGCATCCTCTTGCTCGGCATCTCTCTCGCCATCGCGGTCGGCTCTCAATTCTCCATGATCGTCCTCGTGCCCATCGCACTCGCCTTTCCGCTCTATCTCGCGCCTATCCGCCGCGCCGCGGCGTTCGTTATCTGGGCCGTAGCATGTCTTGTGGCCCTCGCGCTGCTTTTCGCCACATATTTCTTCCATCCCCACGCCTTTTCCGCAGGAATGCGGCACGCCTCTTTCTGGGAGGCAACCTGGCGCGGCTTCACCGTGCTCGGCGTCTACCGCGAAGTCGCGTTGCAAACCCTGCGCGCTTGTCCCGCATTCGCCTTGCTTCTGCCGGCCGCCATCGCAACTTATTTTCTCTGGCCACGCACCCGCTATTTTGGCAATACCGCCCCCGGGTTAATCGCCCTGCTGTTCATCGGACTGGGTATGGCCCATCCCCACCTCGCCGGCGCAGGATTCCTGCTCGCGTCCGTCCCCTTTCTCTTTATCTTCGTCTCTGGCGTCCTGGCTGACCTCATGGAGACTCCCGTTCACCTCCTGGTAACCGCCTCCGTCTGGGGATTGCTTGGCTCCTATGTTCTCTGGAGCCTCCTCGGTCTGTCCCAAGTGCCCCGCGGATGACTTTAGGGGAGTTCCCTGGTGACCTTTGTGTCGGAGTTTTTCATCTCCCTGCTGACAATTTTCTACAATTTTCTCCATATCCACTCCGCCCTTCCCCGATCTAAAATGGTACGTGTGGGGAGGCGCGCCATGATCTTCTCGTTGGAGTATCATCGTGTCGTCGAGAAACACTCCGTGAAATGTACAGCCCATCGGTCGATTCCGGCCTCCCTGGCCCTTTTCGGAGTGCTCTTGCTCCCGCTTCTTCTTGTTTCGAAGAGCCCTGCCCAAAACAATGGCCACGCCTCTTCGAGCTCCAGCCACGCTGCCTCCGGAGCCGCTTCAACTGGCCATAACCGGAGCGTCCCGGCAAATTATGGCGTCACTTTTTCCACCAAAGCTCCGCATTCCACCAACAACCCACGCAACAACGGAAATTCCCAGCACCGCCCCGTAAACCGCGGCGCCTATCCGTATGTGTATGCAGTGCCAGTGCCGTACGCCGTCGATCCCAGCGGCGTGGCTGCGTCCGGCGACGATAGTGAAGACAGCAACGATGATGCCGACTACCAGGGCGGTCCTAGTGTCTTTGACAGCCGCGGATTGGGCGCTGCCTCCTACGTGCCCCTGGTTTCCACGTCGCCAGAACAAGGCCCGCCCGATCAAGACACGGCTGCCGAACCCGGCTCCGCCGCTTCCGACAACCCCGATCGCCAGCCACCGTCCGATCCCACAGTCCTGGTCTTCAAGGACGGTCATCAGCTCGAGGTGGCAAACTACGCCATCGTCAATCACACACTCTACGATCTAACGCCCGGTCACCCGCGCAAGATCGCTCTCGCGGATCTCGATCTCCCGGCCACCCGCAAGCAAAACGACGATCGTGGCATTGATTTCCGCTTGCCGCTTTCGGCTCAGGCAAACTGACCATGCTCCAACTCCCTCTCTTCGACAAGTTCGCGTGGCGCGGATACTCCTGTCCGCGAAATGCCCGCAGCGGAACTCGCCAATCGGTCGGTCTCTGGCCTCGTTCCCCATTCATTCTCCTCGCCCTGCTCACAACTCTCACGCCGTGCGCCGCAGGCCAAAGGCAAGGACTAGGACAAAGAGTCGCGCACGCCGCTCCGGTCCGCTCCGCAATACCGCGCTTCAGCCTGCCCACTGGCAACTTCACCTTCGCCCCAGGCGCGCGTCGATCCGCCGGCTTCCGCCGCCTTTCGCCCTACACCTCCCTGCCGTTCCCGTTCTTCGGCGATTCGTTTAGTCCTGATGACATCTATTCCACTGGCTATCCCATCGCCTCTCAGCCGCCGGTCATCCTGCTGCAAGCCGCGAGCGCCATGGGCGTCCCCATGGATTACTCGAACCAGCCTGACGACAACCGTGAGCCTCCCGCCCCCCAACCGCTGATGATCGAACTCCAGAACGGCCGCTATGTCCGCGTCAGCGGCCCTGCCGCCGATGGCGAAGCCCTTCCGCTGGCACCGGCGCCGGTGATCGCCGCCTCATCTCCCGCTGCGGACTTGCCTCCCGTGGTCCTGGTCTTTCGCGACGGGCGCAGCGAAAAAGTCCGCGATTATGCCATTTCCGGCGGCATCCTCTACGCTCGCGGCAACTTCTACACCGACGGATACTGGAACAAAAAAATCGAACTCTCCACCCTCAACCTTGCCCAAACCCTGCAAGCCAACAAGAACCACGGCGTGAGATTCGTCCTGCCCTCATCGCCCAACGAAGTAATCACCCGCCCCTAGCGGTCGCGTTCCTCACCTAAGCAATGGAATCGCCCGAGCCCCCGTTGCCACGGATCATCTCCTCCAAATCCAGTTTCCACAACTCCTGCCGTGGTACAATATCATTCGATCAAAGCCCAACTAACCGCCTGTAAATGCAACCGTTTAGCCACAACTTCGCGACCAACAATCGCCATCCAAAAGTGAGCGGCCTAACACCCGAGACCTAGAACCTTTTGCCTATGCCTGACGATCAAAATCCCGAGCTTCCCCTGACTCCGCCGCCCGGCGGCGACGGCAGTCCCGGCGCCCTGCATATTCAGCCCGTCAACATTGAAGACGAGATGCGCAAGTCGTATCTCGATTACTCGATGTCCGTCATCATCGGCCGCGCTCTGCCCGATGTTCGCGACGGACTCAAGCCAGTGCACCGCCGCATTCTCTACACCATGCAGCAAATGGGCCTTCAGCCCAATCGCGCCACCCGCAAGTGCGCCCGCATCGTCGGCGACGTCATGGGCAAATACCATCCCCACGGCAACCTGGCTGTGTATGACGCTCTGGTGCGTCTCGCGCAGCCGTGGAGCATGCGCTATCCCCTGATTTTTGGCCAGGGAAATTTCGGTTCCGTCGATGGCGATCCTCCCGCAGCCGATCGCTACACCGAAGCTAAACTCGCGCAAGTCGCCACCGCGCTGCTGGAAGATCTCGACAAAGAAACAGTAGATTTCCGTCCCAACTACGACGGCAGCGAAGTCGAGCCCGACGTTCTCCCCACAAGAATTCCCAACCTGCTCATTAACGGATCCGACGGGATCGCCGTCGGCATGGCCACAAAAATTCCGCCGCACAACCTCACCGAAATTGTCGACGCCACCATCACCCTGATCAACGATCCCAACGCGCAGCTCGCCGAAATTCTAAAATTCGTTCAAGGCCCCGACTTTCCCACCGCCGGCGTAATCCACGGACGCGCCGGAGTTTTCGAAGCCTACCGCACCGGCCGCGGCCGCTTCATGATGCGCGCCAAAGCCGCCATCGAAAACATCACCAAAGACCGCCAGGCCATCATCGTCACCGAAATCCCCTATCAGGTGAACAAAGCCGTACTCGTCAAACGCATCGCCCAACTGGTAAACGACAAGGAGATCGAGGACATCTCCGACGTGCGCGACGAAAGCGGCCGCGACGGCATGCGCATCGTGGTCGAACTCAAGCGCGGCACCGAGCCGCAAATCGTTCTCAACCAGCTTTACAAGCACACTTCCATGCAGGAAGGCTTTTCCATGATCCTGCTCGCGGTGGTCAACAACCAGCCCCGCGAAATGGGATTGATTCAAGCCATCAAGCACTTCATCAATCACCGCGTCGAAGTCGTCCGCCGCCGCACTGCGTTCCTGCTGCAGAAAGCCAAAGACCGCGAGCACATTCTCGAAGGCTATCTCAACGCTCTCGATCATCTTGATAACGTGATCACCATCATCCGCGCCAGCGCCAACCGCGCCGACGCCCGCGAGAATTTAGTCGCCTACTTCGGCGGCAAGAAAATCGACATCAACACCACCGGCCGAGCTCCCAAACAGGATCCCGAAAAGCCTTTCACCTCGCGCCAGGCCGAAGCCATTCTCGAACTGCAGCTGCATCGCCTTACCAAGCTCTCCATCGATGAAATTTCCAACGAGCTGAAAGAAGTCCGCGAAAAAATCGAAGACTACGAGTCCATCCTCGCTTCCGAGAAAAAACTTCGCACCGTCATCATCAAAGAACTCGAAGAAGTAAAAGAACTCTACGGAGACGAGCGCCGCACCCGCATCGAAGACGAAGCCGCAGAAATCGTTCTCGAAGATTTAATTGCCGATGAGCAGGTCGCCGTCACCTTCAGCCACTCCGGCTACATGAAGCGCACCCCCATCTCCACCTACCGCATGCAGCGTCGCGGGGGCACCGGGCGCACCGGCATGAAAACGCGCGAGGAAGATTTCGTCGAGCACCTCTTCATCGCCTCCACTCACGCCTACATCATGATCTTCACCAACAAAGGCCGCGTCTACTGGCTCAAGGTCTACGAAATTCCCGACGTCAGCGCCGCCGGCCGGGGCAAGCACATCGGCAACCTGATCGGACTCCAGCCCGGCGAAACCGTCCGCACCATGCTGGCGGTGCGCAATCTCGAAGAAGAGAACAAATACATCTTCTTCGCCACTCGCAACGGCCTGGTGAAAAAATCCGAGCTCCGCGAGTTCATGCATGTCCGCTCCAATGGCATCAACGCCATCAACATCGAAGAAGGAGACGAACTCGTCGCCGCCCGCATCACCAACGGCAACCAGATCGTGTTCATCGCCTCTCACGAAGGCATGGCCGTCCGCTTCGACGAAAATCACGTTCGCCCCATGGGCCGCGCCGCCTACGGCGTCAACGGCATCAACCTCGAAGAGCGCGACTACGTAGTCGGCATGACCGTAACCCCCAAGCCCGGCGCAGCTGGGGGGCCAGCCGCTTCGGCTGTTGAGGAAGCATCGCCGGGGATGGATCGGGAAGGGCACGACTTCAGTCGTGCCGATGAGGAGGCTAAAGAAATTGGGGCTTCAGCCCCTGAGGTAACAGGCGAAACCGTCGACCTAACCCAAAAAGGCACCCTGATCCTCTCCGTCACCGAAAACGGCTACGGCAAGCGCACCCCAGCCGACGAATACCGCCTCACCAACCGCGCCGGCAAAGGCGTAATCAATATCAAGACCACCGAGCGCGTCGGCAAAGTGGTAGCCATCGCTCTCGTCGATGAAAATTCCCAGGTCATGCTGATCAGCCAATACGGCAAGATCATTCGCATGGATTCCAAAACCATCCGCGAATCCGGCCGCAACGCACAAGGCGTCCGCCTCCTGCACATGGAACCCGGCGACCGCGTAGCCGCCGCCGTAGTGTTGGCCCCAGAAGAAGAACCCAGCGGCAACGGAGGCACGCTACCAATTCAGTAGTGAAGGTAAGAGGATAAGAGGATCAGAGAAGAGAAACCGGTCCACTTTGTCATTCCAAACCAAGTGAGGAATCTGCTTTCTGCCAACATCACCGCTGCTCTGGCGGTCATGCCCGTGCTCGATACTAGGTACTGGGTACTAGCTACTACTTCACTCCCTGCTTCCGGTTAATCTCCCACGAGAACTCTGTAACAAAATTCAGCAGCGTCCCCCACCCCACCTGCTCCGCCGCCGCCCGCCCGCCGTTCACAAACGCATTCTTCGGACTGGGCTTCCATGCCGTCGCAATCATCCCTCCGCCAAACGCTCCTCCATACAAAGCCCACTGCGGCCTCAAATGCTCCTCGCTGCGATCGTACGTCACCAGATTCCGGATAAACGCGTGCCGCGTCCGCCGCCACAGCCCCTGGCATTTGCATTGATCGTAGCGGACTTCATATCCCAGCTCCGCATTGCCCACCGCCGCCAGTGAGTTCGCCGCAATGAATTGTCCCTCCCGCGAAGCGAACCTCTCCGCGTACCCTCCCCATCCGTCATCCCACTGCCACGGCACTCCCCGCGCCTGGTCAATCCCCGCCGCAAACATCCGCTTCAAATATGCCTCCGGAGTCGTCAGCGTCTGCCGCAAATAAATCTCTTCCCGCTGCTCCCGCGTCAACGCAACCAGCTTCCGGTTCCGCCCCGCATACTCTCCCGCGATCCACCCCGACTCCCAATCCCGCGCCTTCTTCAGACCTTGCGCCGCTGCATCCTTCGTCATTTCCGCAGCCTGCTTGGTTTTATCTTCCACCTGCTGCGCCGGATTTCCATTCTCCTGTTTCTCATTCACTCCCGGCGCATCCGGAAGCTTTTGCCCCGGCTGTTCGGAATTTTGCTGAGAACTTTGCGCCAATCCCTGTCCTGCGCCCATCGCGCACACCATCACCAGCACCAGGCAAGCCTTACCCTGCGTCCTCTGCGCCCTCCGTGTTAAAGCCTTCGACCTCTCCGTCACAGCACGCCCCCAGTGCTAAACTCCGTTGGATGCATTCGCTCTACAACCGCGTTGCCGGTCAAAGCGTCGAACGCCTCGCCGCCCTCAGCGACGGCATCTTCGCCGTAGCCATGACCCTCCTGGTCCTCGACCTTCGCGTCCCCGCCGCCGCCGCGATCCACTCTGAGCACGACCTCCGCCGCGTTCTCATCGCGCTTTCGCCGCGTCTGCTTATCTACTTCATGAGCATCATGACCAATGGCATTTTCTGGGTCGGCCAGCAAACCCAGCTCAACTTCTTCGCCCGTTCCGACCGCAATCTCGCCTGGATCCATATCGGATTCCTCGGCGTCGTCTCCCTCACTCCATTCTCTACCGCGTTCCTCGCCGAGTTCATCCACTACCGCACCGCCCTCCTGGTCTATTGGAGCAACATCCTTCTGCTCGGCCTGTTTCTCTTCTGGAGCTGGAGCTACGCCACCCGCACCCGCCTCCTGGTCGACGATGCACCCATCGAAGTTCACCGCGCTGTCGTCCGCCGCATCCTGATCGCCCAATCTCTCTATGCCGCCGGCGCAGCCCTCTGCGTCATCAACACCTATTGCAGCATAGCCGCGATAGTCCTCGTGCAAATAAACTACGCCATCGCGCCGAGGTTCTGCTGGGGATTGTTCTCTCGCAATTCTCAAGAACGTGAGGAGCGAAAAAATCAACATGTGCAGTAACGTGGAAGCGCAGCGCTCCAGCGCCGCATAGAAGGACTCAGATTAACCAGGGCTTCAGCCCTGGTGGCCGCACTTCTATCCAAAAACAAGTTTCAAGCCTGGGGGCGTGATGCTCGAAAAACCGTTCCTACCCTCGTTCAAATGCATGCTTCTTCTCCAACTCCTCCACCGCAGCCCGCATCGCCGCTTCAAATCGCTCCGCCCGCCCCATCAACCCGGCAGTAGCTTCCGCATATTCCCCCTCCATCCGCAACCCGGCCAACCGCCCGGCAACTTCCAGCAGATGCTCCGCCGTAGTCTCCAGATACTGTGCATCCGTAGGATCTCCAACCCAAACTCCCCCCACATCCTTGTCATTCCGAACGAAGTGAGGAACCTGCTTTTTGCTTCCATCACCACTGTCCCCCAGGCTCGCCTCACTGTGGCTCGGCTCGGTACCGGGTACTCGGTACTGGACACTCAACTTCGTCTCCCAATAAACCTTCCGCTCCAGAAACTCCGCAATCACCTCGTCCGTTGCCTTCCCGAACACCCACTTCCCGCGCTTGAAGTCATAGTGCCGGCTCGAAAACGCCACCGGCAACAGCTTCCCTGACTTCACAAACTCAATCTGCCGCCGATCCACTTCCTTGCGCAGCGCGTTGATCACCGGCGCCTCGGCATCCTTCGGCTCCAGCGACGGCAACACTTCCCGCACCGTCGCCGACAAATTCACCGCCACCGGCGCATGCAGCCCATCCGAACTCTCAAGCTTAATGTCCCCATGCAACACCCAGAAATCCGCCCCCGAAGTCGACCGATGAAACGGCCACTCCAACTCAATCGTCAACGGCAATCCCGTCAACGTCACCCAGATCTTTTTCTCACCTGCCTGCGTCATCGTTTCCAAACCTCGTAATGCGAGATAAGACTGTCATGCTGAGCGAAGTGCGACCGTCCGAAGGACGATCGCACGAAGTCGAAGCACCCCATACCCGCCGTCACCTGCCCCCAGCCCGAACAGGAGTTCCCACCACGCCACGAACCAGATACTCGCAACTCGCAACTCGGTACTCTCTACTTCTTCCTCACCTTACTCCCCATCCTCAACAACTTCCTCACCGTCCCCGTGGGCAGCCGCTTCATCTGATCATGCAACTCCGTCACCGCCTCAAAAAATCCCGCCATCGCCGCCAGCCGTTCCCGCGTAAACTCCGCTCCAGCTTCCTTCGGATCCAGCTCCTCCAGACTCCGCCGCAGCATCTCCCGCGTCGGATCAATCTCCCTCCGCTTCCTCTGCTCAATCACCAGCCGGAACATCTCCCACACATCTTTCATCGACTCGTAATGTTCCCGCCGATCGCCCAGCACGTGCACCGCCCGCACAATTCCCCAACCCTCCAGCTCCCGGATCGACGTGCTCACATTCGACCGCGCCACACTCAGCGTCTGCGCAATCTCCTCCGCCGGCAGCGCCCGCGGCGACAAATACAGCAACGCATGAATCTGCGCCACAGTCCGGTTGATCCCCCACCGCGTCCCCATCTCGCCCCAGTGCAAAATGTAAGCTTTCTGCACCCCAGTCAAACTAGCCATGTCAGTACTTTCAGTTCAATCAGAATCTACAGAACACATTGCGCCCAAGTCAACAGGCAGCTTTTGTGAAGGTTTGTCGTTCCGAACCAAGTGAGAGCCTGCCCCGAGATGGCCCGAGCCGATAGGGGAGGGGCAGTCGACGGGAATCTGCCTCCCGCCGGCCCCGACGCTGCCTAACTTCCGTTGTAGGATTCTTTCCGCGCCGTCTACAATCTGATTTTCCATGCTCCCCGCCCGCATCGCCGAACTGCTCCAGCCCTTCTTATCGGCCCCTTGTCATTCCGAACCGGCAAAAGCCGGTGAGGAACCTGCTGTTCTGTCCCCCTTCCAACTCCAGAGTATATCGACGTACATCGATATACTCCTTCACTGGAACACCCGCATCAACCTCACGGCCATCCGCAATGAAGAAGAAATCGTGACCCGCCACTTCGGCGAATCCCTCTTCGCCGCTCGCCATCTCCTCCCCGATACTCGTGGGACATTCGCCCTCGGCCGTCCGCCGGAGCGAAGCTCCGCAGATCGGGAAGAGCACGACTTCAGTCGTGCCAATACGGCGCCAGAGAGGAGCCGGGCTTCAGCCCCTGAAGCACGAACCGTCCGCGTAGCCGACCTCGGTTCCGGCGCCGGCTTCCCTGGAATCCCCATCAAACTCTGGGCCCCGCACCTAGCCCTCACCCTCATCGAATCCAACCACAAAAAGGCCACCTTCCTCCGCGAAATAGTCCGCGCCCTTACATTGACGGACATCAATATACAAAACACTCGCGCCGAGACCCTTCCCCAAGCCAGTTTCGACCTGGTAACCCTCCGCGCCGTAGAGCGTTTCGCCAACACCCTCCCAGTAGCCGCCAGCCTCGTCGCCCCCGCCGGACGCCTGGCACTGCTGACCGCCGCTTCCCAACTAAACGCCGCTCGTTCTACCCTTCCAAAGCTCTCTTGGGATACTCCGCTCCTCATCCCCCAGTCCAAATCACGGCTCCTACTCATCGGCAATGCGGAATCGAAATAGTTAACAGGTGGGAAATATACCCTGTGTAACCGGGCATTTTGATAGGCAACCAACTGCAAAACCGCTTACGATCTGGTGCCAAGTGGTGGCAGATCGCATTTTTATGGCGGAAAGCCAGCGGCCTTAGCCTGGCTACAGCGTTCCGGTCGGAACACTTGGCGTAATGTTCCGGTTGGAACATTTTGACGATATGTTCCGACTGGAACATTGGTTCGAATGTTCCAGCTGGAACACTGTGACCTGTTGGCCCCAACCAGATTGACTACGCACCCTCAACAACAGCCGCCATCCCAATCGCTCTATCCTGTCATTCCGAATGTTCCAACCGGAACATTGGACGCGTTTTGCACACAAATTCACTGCATGCACAGCGATTCGACCTTGCATTCGAAATGTGAATCGCACTATTCTGCCAACAGCTCTGGCTCCTCGACAACTTATGGGACGCGTCATCGCTGTTGCCAATCAGAAGGGCGGCGTGGGCAAGACTACGACTGCCATCAACCTAGCCGCGTCCTTCGCCGCGGCTGAAGTGAACACACTGCTCATTGATTGCGATCCGCAATCGAATGCCACCAGCGGGCTGGGGCTGGTGAAAGATCCCGAGCGTGTTTCCACTTACCACTTACTGCTGGGCGCTGCCTCGAGCGAGGAAGCCCTGGCGGTGACGGAGCTCGACCAGCTCTGGTTGATCCCCTCACACAAGAACCTGATTGGGGCGAATCTTGAGCTGGTGGAGGCTGAGCGGCGCGAGTATCGCTTGCGCGATGCGATCGCGCCACTGCGGGAACGCTTTCACTATATCGTACTGGATTGCCCGCCCGCGCTTGACCTGCTCACGCTGAACGCCCTGGTGGCGGCCGACTCGGTGTTGATTCCCATGCAGGCGGAATACTTTGCGCTGGAAGGCATCAGCGAGTTGATGGATACAGTGGAGCGGATCCGCGCGGCGTTGAACCCGGGACTGGAGATTGAGGGCGTGGTGCTGACCATGCTGGATGAGCGGACGAACCTGGCGCAGCAGGTGACGGCTGAGTTGAGGAATTTTTTTGGGGCGAAGGTGTGCGCGGCAACGATACCGCGGAACATACGGCTGGCGGAAGCGCCGAGCCATGGAATGCCGGCGCTGATGTACGATCCGCGATCGAAGGGGGCGGAGAGTTACATCCGGCTGGCAAAGGAGATTCTGGGGCGGCATCTGGCGGCGGCCGGCGAGGCGCCCGCGGCGATCAGCGCTTGATTTGTATATTGATATGCATCAATCTATTAGATCGATGTATATCAATATATATCACCCCGCGATAATGTGGCATGGGTCGTGGTGGGGGAAGGGACAGCAGGTTCCTCGACTCGCTTTCGCCGCGTTCCGCGGCTGCAAGCGGCTCGGAATGACAAGTCCAACAAGAGGGAGCATTGATGACTACTACTTCGGCGGCGGAGAATCTGGCGGGGCGTCCGGCAATCGAGAAGAAAGAAGAGAAGGCGGAGAAGCGGCGGGCTTTGGGGCGGGGGTTGGAATCGCTTCTGCCGGGGCCACGGGTGGTTGCTCCAAGTCCCGAGTCCCGAGTCCCGAGTGTTGAACCATCCAGCGGTCCCCTCCAAGAGGGTGGGGATGGCGGGGAAAAGCGGGTCCCCTTCGACTCTCACTTCGTGAGGAATGACAAAGAGGGAGAGGGATTGGCGGTTTCGGAGATGCGAGCTTCCCAGGAGCTCGATGCAACGCCAGAGCCACACCAGCCCGCAGAGGCCATTTCGATTCAGGCGATGGCGATGCCGGGAAATCTGGTGGTGAATCTGGACATCGAGTTGATCGACAAGAATCCTTACCAGACGCGGTATGTGTTTGACCGGGAGATGCTTTGGGAACTGAGGGATTCGATCAAGGAGCATGGGGTAGTGCAGCCGGTGGTGGTGCGTCCGGCGGAAGAAGAAGGGCGCTACATCCTGGTGCTGGGCGAACGGCGGTTGAGGGCGTCGAAGATGGCGGGGAAAGAAACGGTTCCGGCGCTGGTGCGCAGACTTTCGCCGCAGCAGGCGGCGGAGATGACGGTGCTGGAGAACGTGGTGCGGGAGGACTTGAATCCGATCGAGCAGGCGGAAGCGTTCCGGGTACTGAGCCAGGAGTTTAAGCTGACGCAGGCACAGATTGCGGACCGGATTGGGGTGTCGCGGGAAACCGTGTCGAATTACATGCGGCTGCTGCGGCTTCCGGAGAAGGTGATGACTTATATGCTGGAGGACCGGCTGAGCTTCAGCGACGCGCGGGAAATTCTAAGGCTGGAGAAGGAAGAACATATCGAGCAGGTGGCGGAAGAGGTGGTGACGCACAAGTTGAAATGGGACCAGATTGAAGACCGGGTGATGCGGATCAACGGGTCTTTTCCCATGTTGCCGGGGCAGACCATGCCGGGTGAGCAGAAAAAGAAGGGTGGAGGGGCACGGTGGATGGATCCGAATGTGCGTGCGGCGCAAACGGATATGGAACGGACCCTGGGAATGCGGGTGAGGATTAAAGACCGGCACGGCAAGGGTAAGATTGTGATTGAGTATGCTTCCGTAGACGATTATCAGCGGGTGACCGCGATGCTTCGGGGAAAGTAGTAGCTGGTAGCTTCTAGAAGCCATCTCATAATGAATCAGCGGAGTAAACTGCCGGTTCCCTCGGGGGCTAAAGCCCGCGTCTTTATTGGCCCTTTGCGGCACGGCTGAAGCCGTGCCCTTTCAAAACCGATTTATGAGATGGCTTCTAGTCTTGCGGGCGGCCTTGCGGCCGCCTTTCTTATTTTGGGTGGAAGGGGATCAAGAGCGTAATAGTGGAATGGCAGGGGGCCAATTGGCCGGTCCGGAGGCCAATGATCGCTTCATTGCAATCGATTTGGTGGGTCTGGTGGGAATGCCCGGCCTTTCCGGTCGCAACCTAATCTCAGAAGGGGAAGCGAACCGACAGGATGGGAATGTGGTTGGTGGGATGAAATGAGGTCACGGCGATCTCGAATCCGCCGCCGACGGTCAGACCGAGATGCTGCCAGAGGTGAATCCTGCCGAGCACGAGGCCCGGAGTGAGATAGACGGAGGTGTTGCCACCGTGCTCGCCCTGGTAATAATGGGTGAAGTTGACTTCGGTCTCTGGCCAGATTTTCTTCAGGATGCGGTATTGAAAGGTGTTGTTCCAGGCCAGATTGCGTCCAATGGTTGCCTCGTTTCCGGTGGGCATGCTGATGCCGAGAGTTCCCTGGGCGTCAAAATTCCTGAAGCCTTTTCCGTAGGCAATGGTGGGAGTGATCACGGGATTCAAGGCGCCTTGTTCATACTGGCCAGTGGGAAGACTTTCCTGGAAGAATGCGGTCAGGATGTAGTTACCGTGCTCCTCGTTGCCGGCGGCGATTCGATATTTGACGAGGTACTGCCAGTCGCCGAATCCATTCTTGGAATCGGGGTTGTTGACCACGTAGGCGGGCACGGCGATGATGACCTCGAAATTCTTTTCCGGAATGATTTCCAGGCCCTTGCTGACGCCATAGTTATCCGTGGTGACGCCGCTATTGTGGGTTTGCCATTGAATGTCGTAGCGAAACTCCTGCTCGAGGCGGGGAGTAGTGGTGGCGACGGGAGTGATCCAGTGGGGCTGCGCGGCTTGCGTTTTGGAAACCATGTTGAACCAGTCGTCAAAAAAACCACTCTGTGCCGGGGACGGCGCTGCCGAAAGGCACAGAACCACGACGGCGAAAAATGGAGCAACCCCACGCATTTAAAGCCTCCCACGACAGGAATAGACCCACAGGACTTTGAAGTGTATATCACATACGGTTATAGTGTCGACAGCCACACGGATTTAGACATTCAGGCAGGACCTTCGCGATACCGTGGGGGTCCGCGTGTTGACCGCACCCCGGGTTGACTGTAGGATTTTGTTCCGATGCGGAGGAACGCAAAATCTGGAGGGGACGCCGAGGATCTGCTGCAGTTGCGGGACGCGGCGTTACAGCTGGGGATCAGCTTCCCCACCATCAAGCAGTGGATTTACAAGAAGAAGATTCGCAGCGTCCAGACGGTTGGAGGGCACCACCGGATCCCACGGAGCGAAGTGGACAAGCTGCTGTTCAGAACCCGGGGCGGGACGGAAACGGAACGAAGGCAGCTCCTGCGCCGGGTCAGCGGACGCAATCAACTTGTGGGACGCATCGATTCCGTTCGCATCAGCGGTCTGATGGCGGAAGTAGAAATCTCCATTGGCGGCCAGCAGATCACTTCCATCATCACGGCTCGCTCGGCGCGCGAGATGCAGCTGAAGCCGGGGCAGACGGCCGCGGCCCTTATCAAAGCCACCGAAGTGATGATTCTGCGAGTGTGAAGCGGGAAGGCTTCCAGCTTCGCCGGCAGCTAATCTACCCAGCCCAAATCTACTTAGCGAAGAAGTAATCGAAGGATTTTACGGCGGTGAATTCGTTGTCTTTGATATCGAAGATGGTGTAGAGCTTGGTGATCTGGACCACGTCGTGAACTTTTTTAGTGAGGCTGAGAAGCTTGAGGTCGCCGCCGGCGTTGCGGACGGTGGTGAAGCCGCTGACCAGTTCGCCGACGCCGGAGGAGTCGATGTAATCGACGTGGGCGAGGTTGAGGATGATTTTTTTCTTGCCCTGGGCGACGAGTTGAAGAATGGTTTCGCGGAGTTGTCCAGTTTCGTCGCCGAGCGTGATGCGTCCTTCGATATCGACGATGGTTACGTGACTGACTTCGCGCGTGGTGATGGTCATGACGGCGACTGATTGTACCTCGGAACGACGGAATCTACCACGGAGACACCGAGGCACGGAGAAATCCGGGGCCCAATAGCGGTGGAAGTACCTGGCTAATAGCTCAGCGAGTTGATCGCGCGGGCAGCGGGGAGGGGTTGGGAGTCGCGAATTTCCTGGATGGGCGAGGTGACGATGGGGGTGTCGTATTCGGGGTGGTGAAATTCGAGGTGCATGCCGCGGCCCACGTACTGAAGCTTGAGCATGGAACCGCCCCAAGTGGAACCCGCGATGGCCACCTGAACAGGGTGGGGACAGAATTCGGGATGGCCGGAGATGAGAGCATCGCTGCCGCCGAGGAGAACGGCGGTGTAGCAGTGGTGGAGAGTCTGGATGTGCAGGACGGTGGCAGGAGGGAGATCGTGGAGAAAAACTCCGCCTTCGATTTCCGATTGGATGATGGCGCGGTTGACATCATCGGCGAGGTTGGGGTGCGGGATGAACATGGCCAAAGGCCTGACATAGGGTAATGGGTTTTCGGCGGGGGGACAAGAGGGGATTGGAATTTCTGGGGAACGTAGGGACGGTGGACTTTTGAGCAGGTTCTGAGCGGGTACCGCGGGGTCTGTCCTTAATATGGCCGGGGCGTGGCCGGTTCAGGGGATTGAGGCGATGGAGCCTTTGGGGCCAACGACCAGAGCTCCGCCGGTGGGGTAGGGACTTACGGCGTTGAATTGGGCTCCGGACCTCTTGCGTGGGCTGATGCGGGTTGGGTCCTGGGGAGGGCGGAAATCGAAGATGAATTTCGGAGCGACGATGAAGAGGCGGTCGCCGGTTTCATTTTCATCGAAATCTCTCTTTTTGGCCTTGGGATCTTTGCTTTTGCGATCGTTATATCGAGCGCCGCGGTCGTAGGCTACGGCGGAAAAGTAGGCTTGGGGAAATATCTGGGACAGGGTCCAGGTTTTGCCGCCGTCGTTGGTGAAGGCGAGGTCGGGGCCGTCCCGATCGGCATGCTTGTAGTCGCCGCCGGCGATCACGCCGTGAGCCGGGTCGCGAAAGGCGATGGAGAAGATTCCGGCGGAGTCGGGACCGTGGAGGATGGGAGTGTCGAAGACTTGCCAGGTCTTGCCCAGGTCTGGGGAGTGGAAGACCCGGGCAAGTTTGCCGCCGGTGGCGAACCAGATGTTGGGATCGGGGGGCGAGGCGGCCTCTTTTTCTGAGGAATTACGCGGCGCTGAAGCGGAGGTGACAGCGGCTGTGGGGAGGATGGCAAGGCAGCTATTGCTGGCGGCGAATGCGCCTTCGCCATCGGCGGCGGGCGGAAGTTGAGCGGGCGGAATCGGGGTCCAGGTTTGGCCGTTGGTGGTGATCAGAAGTTCGAATCTCAGTTTGCCAGTGTCTTTGCCAGATTCTTTGCCAGTGTCTTTGCCAGATTCATCGGGGATGGGATCGCCGAGGACTATGCCGTGGGTTCGATCCCAGAAGACCATGGAGTCGAAAAAACCTTTGGGATTGGAGTTGGTGAATTGGAGCTGCCAGTGCCGTCCGGAGTCGGCCGAGTGGTAAATGCGGGACTGATCGCCGGGGCCGGCGGACAGGAGAAAGGCTTCGCTGGCGGAAAAAGCGACTACGCCGCGGAAATCGAGCGACCCGGCGCCGGGAACCTGGGCGGCGATCCAGGTGCGGCCGCCGTCAGTCGTGCGCAGGTAGGTGCCGTGCGCGCCCGAGGCCCACGCGATACTGCGGGAGACGGCGCTTACCCCGCGCAGGTTTTCTGTGGTGTGGGATGTCTGGAGTTGGGGCACGGACTGAGCCGGTGCGGCAGCGGTGAGAAACAACAGGATAAATGCGAATCGCATAAGGAATTGTCGCAGAAAAACCGGGCGGGGCAAGATGTGACTATTGTGCCGTGAAGGGAGCGAAGGAAGCGCTTTTGCCGAAGTAGATGCGGAGTGTGCATTTGTTGCCGACATGGGCGAAGGCTACTTCGAGCGAATCCGAGGCGTCAGGAACCTGGTCAGTCTCCATGGGGGCGCGGGCAACGTCCTGCTTCTCGTCGTAGGGGGTGCCGGGGGTTACGTTCTTGTTGACGGCGAGGGTCCATTTGTCTTTGGCGGGAAAGGGGTAAACGGTATAGGCGCCGAGCGGGATGGTTGTGCCGCCAAAGCTTAGAGGCGCCTCGGTGAACAGAGTCATGGGAGTGCCGCCGGGAGCCCAAGGCTTGCCGTTGGGAGCTTTCTCACCCTTGGTGGGGATGGGGTCGTAGCGGATGTAAACCTGGCGGCCGTCATCCAGATAACAGCTGGCGGTGGATAAGTTCGCCGATTGCTGTGCGGAACAAACGGCGGCGGGCGCGAGCAGAAAAAGAACCACCGCTGCAATGGAAGCGCGGAACATGGGAGACCCCTCTTGGGCAAACAGTGTAGCGCCGAAACCGGCGCAGGGGAAGAATATTTGAGTTCCGATTACCCGTCAGGAAGGGGTTCAAGACGACGGCCGCGCCGCCGGACTTTGCCCGAAAAACGGCCCGGATTGGCCCGTTCGTCGCTGGTCTTCGGTGATGTACTCAGGCGCTGAAGCGGTTGCTACCGTGAGTGGCGAGTACCGGGCAGGCAACGCCGGTGCCGAGCGAGGGCAAAGAACTCATGGCAAACGCAGCGAAACTGAAGATTCTTTATGCTGAAGGGGACGCGGAAGCACAAGCGGTTACGGCAGCGGCATTTGAGAAGGCTGGGCACACCGTCGAAAAAGCCGTGGGGCGAAAGGCAGCGGTGGAGACGCTGGCAAAGAGCGCGTTCGATCTAGTGGTATTGGGGCCGACCCTCACCAGGAATGACCGCCATCATCTGCCTTATGTGGTGAAGAAGGCGCAAGCGCACGCCACTGTGCTTGTGATGCACGCCGATGGAAGCCGGCATCCGTATGTGGACGCGTGCACGGATACCGGGGCGAGCATTGAAAGTGTGCTGGCCGCGGATTGAAGGTATAGGCATGATGAAAATGGCGGGCATGACGCCGGCGGCAGCGGGGGCAGCGGCCGGGCGTTGACCGGTGCCGAGTTGTGAGCGCCAAGTTGGCGAGTATCAGGGGCGGCCTTGCGGCCGCTCTTTTTCATCTTCATTTTTGTCGGCGTATCGGCCTTCCATAAGAGCGCCGGGGAAGGCAAGGGAATCCCGATGGATACGAATCCTGGTGTTAACTGGTGGGACGGATGTGGCATGGTGGGCACTCGACCACCCGCCAGGACAAGCGCATGATGTGAAAGTGGAAATTGTGTCGCCGCGGGCATGCTTGAGTTGCGCGGAACCAAGTTGGTAATAGTGGAGTGTACTGGACGTTCCTTGCTTTGTTTGCAGCTGCTCCGTGCCAGAATGCTGGGTTCAGGTCCAGGGTGGTGGACCGTCTGCATACCAGAAGCGTTTCGCCGGGTTCAGGGGCAGGTCAATTGCGCAGTGCCGAGGACGGAGTCACCGCAGGGATTGCCGAAAGGGCCAACCACGTTGCAAACCGCTTTGGGCGGACCCGGAAATAATGTAACCCAGGCACCGATGGTATAGACGCCCGGCGATCCAGAGGTGCATTGGGCTAGGCCGTTGGCGTTGATCGAGACGTCGGTGCTTCGGTCCCCATCCTGGTCGATCACCACCCAGGTTGCCGGCAACGAAGTAACCAGCACCGGGGACGTAGCGTAAGTTCCGGCGGCGACAAACGGAACCTGGCCGTTGGGATAGTCTTGCGCGTCGGCGAAGGAAGGGCTGATGCTAAGCGATATGATCTGGTGTTGAGAGTCCTGTGTTTGACTTTGAGCGTTGTCGCCGCAAGCTAAAGTCAGGGCAGCGGCCAAGCCTAGCGAGACCACGCCGAGAATGTATCGGTGGCAGGAAATAGATCTTCTCCACAAGGTGGGAACCTGGGCCGACGAAATAGGTTGCTCAGGGGGACTGGATGATTTGCGTCGACTGGCGAGCCTGAGCCACACCCTTACGGCAGCGTGCGGCGCGCCGGTTTGCCGGCGGTTTTGTAATCGGCGGGATACAGGACGACCGAGCGGTTGTACCCTTCGCCATCGCTTTCGGTGCGGAGATCGGTTTGGTCGCGCAAGGCCAGGTGAACGATGCGGCGCTCGCGCGACGACATGGGAGCGAAATGGAAAGGTGTGCCGGTCTGGCGAACTTTTTCTGCGGCCACGCCAGCGGCCATGCGCAGCTCCTGCAGACGGATAGAGCGCTGGTTCTTGCAATCGAAAGAAATCTTCTCGTGCTCGCCCGATGGCAGGCGCAGAATTTCGAAGGCCAGCAGTTCCAGGGCACGCAGAAGCTCGGCGCCGCGGTCCAGCAGCAGGGTCGAATCGGGGCCCGAGAAGTCGACAAAGATTTCGGGCTTCTCCCAGTCGCTTTGCGCCGGCGGGTCGACGACGATGCGGTATTTGAGGTGAAGTCCGCCGTGGGTGACGACGGCCTGCAGGAATTCGTTGATCTTGTTGGCGGC
The DNA here is from genome assembly GCA_049800135.1 of Candidatus Sulfotelmatobacter sp. Taxonomy (GTDB): domain Bacteria; phylum Acidobacteriota; class Terriglobia; order Terriglobales; family Acidobacteriaceae; genus Sulfotelmatobacter. The sequence goes on along the minus strand of JBARJF010000039.1, from coordinate 39,256 downwards.
GGCGAGTTTATCCATAGGAAGCTCTTAGCTTTCAGCTCTTAGCCTTTCGCTTGAAACCTAAAACGTTTAGTGGGCACAGAGGGTCACAGGGTAAACCTATCGTTTGAAACTAAATCTTATCGCAACCACGATCGCCCCGGCGCGGTTCAACCTAACAGTTAATGGCTAAGAGCTAAAGCTCTCTTCACTTCTCTTTCTTGCGGGCGCGCTTCTCCATCATCTCGCGCATTTCCCGTCCCAGCTTGGTGCGGTTCATAACCGCCTGCTGCGCAATCGAAATCAAATTGGTCTCGGCGTAGTACAAATTCAATCCCGCCTGCAGATTGAAAAATATGAAGCCCATGAAAAGGGGCATCATCCAGTTCATCATTTTCTGTTGCGCCGGGTCCATGCCGGCTTGCGGGGTCATGCGCTGCATGGCGAACATGCTGATGACCATCAGGATGGGCAGCAGGAAATAAGGGTCGCGCGCCGAAAGATCGCTGATCCAGAGCCAGTGCGCATGCCGCAGATCGAGCGCCACGCCCAGCATGCGGTAATAGGCAATAAGGAACGGGAACTGAATGAGTACCGGCAAGCAGCCCCCCGCCGGATTTACTCCTTCCTTCTTATAGAGCGCGCTGATCTCCTCGTTCATCGCCGCTTTGCGCGGGTCGCGCAGGCTGTACTTCTTGTATTTCTCCTGAATCGACTTGATCTGGGGCGCCACGCGCTGCATCTTCAGCATCGACTTCATCTGCGTGATGCGCAGCGGCAGCAGCGCCACCGTGATGATGAGAGTTTGAATGACGATGGCCCATCCCCAGTTGGGATAGATGTGCTTGTAGGTCCACTTGAGCCAGAGGAAGAGCGGCCGGGCGAGGATGCCCCACCAGCCGAAGTCGACGGTGCCGCGAAGATCGGGGTCGCCATTCCTGATGGTAGGGACGGAGACGGCTTCGAGCGTGGCCAACTCTTTGGGGCCCACATACATGCGCTCGACGGTCGGGCCGTGAAGGTCGCCCACGGCCGCACCGATCACGTCAACGTTGGCGGTTTCCTTGTCGGGCTTCTCCGGATCGCGCGGCACTTGCAGCGCGTCGCGCAGCGTGACCATGGCGGCGGTGGCGGGATCGTCGGGAATGAAAATGGCGGTGAAATATTGATCGCCCGGCCCCGCCCACTCGAAAGGACCTTCTATCGTCTTGCCGCCGCTGATGCTCTTGACGGCCAGGCGCGAAATGAAGCTGGGGAAAACCAGGGCAGTGTGCTCCGTGGAGGCATCGTTGTGGTAGTCGATGTGAGCGGCCGCGTAGGAGGCGGCAATCGATTGGTCGCCGAATCCCGCGGGCCACGCCGGCGGGGCAAAGATTTCGGCGCCTTTGTAGATGACCGAGGTTTCGACCTTCAAGACATAAGTATGGTCGAAGCGAAAGCTCTTGCGGACTACGAGATCGTGATCGGCATACTCGAAGGTGAGCTGCGCCGGGGCCGTGAGATGGCCTTCGCTTGATGCCACGTACAGCACCGAGTTGAGCCGGTTGCGCAGCGTCTCGTCGTAGGTCCAGAGAGAAAGCGGGTAGCCATACTTTTGAGCGGCGGCGGGGTTGACCAGATCGAGCCGGCCGTTCTGGGCGTCGTTGTCGAACTTTTTCAGAATCCAGGATTTCACCTGGCCGCCGCGGTTGGTAAAGGTAATGCGGTAAAGATCATTCTCGATGACGGTTTCGCCTTCAGCGGAGGCCTGCTTGCTCACCTCCGCCGCTGGAACTGCCGGCGCAATTGCCGCGCGAGTCGGCTCTACCCGCGCGGGAGCGACGGCGGGCGTTTGCTCGGGCGCTGAATGTTTCTGCGGTTGCGGCGCCGTCGGCTGCGGCATGTATTTCTTGAGCAGCGGCTGGAAAATAATGAGGACGACGAACGTCAGCAGAAAAACCAGTAGCAGACGGCGCTCGGCGCCGGGCTCCTGTTGAGGATTTTGAAAGTCGGTCAAAGTTTTACCTTACATCCCCCCGGGGCTAAAGCCCGCTCGTCAACTGCAACTCGTCACCACGCCGCAAAGCTTTCCCTGATCCGGAACCGGAGGGCGCAGTGCCAACCAAAATCGGTTCAGCACCGCAAAACGCTCGAGCATCCTGAATCACAGTTTTCCGCAGCCGGTGGCCTGTTTTACCACAGGATCGTAGCCGGCGCGGCCAAAGGGATGACAGCGGAGGACGCGGGTTAAGCCCATCCATCCGCCACGCCATGCGCCGTAGCGCTCAACCGCCTCCATGGCATATTCCGAGCAGGTCGGCACGAAGCGACAGGCCGGCGGCAACAGCGGCGAGATCGCCCACTTGTAGGCCCGCAGCAGTTGCAGCGTGACGAATTTGGCGCACTGGTTCAAGGGCGGCGATCCGCTTTCGGGCTACCGGCTTCGGCCCTTCGCTTGGCGGCGCTTTCAGGGCCCGCTTTCCCGGACAGCTTCTGTTCGATTACGGCGAAGGCCCGGCTTACTTCGTTCAGCACCGCGGTGAAGTCGGCGCCCAGCAGCGATTTTTTCGGATTGATGACAACATCGGCCGCAACGCCCGCGGGCGGAGGCGTCATGCGAACTGCCTCGCGCAACCGGCGCTTCATGCGGTTGCGCTGAACCGCGCCGCCCAGAATGCGGCCAACCGTGAACCCCACGCGCAAACCGTGTGGCGCGGGCGTCCCCGCCCGGGTTGCGGCCGTTTCCGGGCGAGGCCAGTAGAAAACCGTCATGGACGCGGAAAAGTGGCGCCGTCCCTGTTCATAGACACGCTCGAAATCGGCATGACGCAAAAGGCGCGCGCGGCGCGGGAATCGTGCTGTTTGCTTTGGCGGCATAACGGAATCCGGCCGGGTTCGCAGCACGCCATTCGTCATCCCGCCCTCGTGCTGCGGCGCGCGGTCCAGGGTCTCGACTGTGGCAGTGAGCGGCACCAGAAAAGCTACTCGCGGAAGCCAGGTTTCACGGAAACCCGCTTCCGTCCCTTGGCGCGGCGGCGGGAAATCACCTTTTTGCCGCCCTGGGTCTTCATGCGCGTGCGAAATCCATGCTTCTTGCTTCGCTTGCGCCGGTTGGGTTGGAATGTACGCTTGGGCATGAAAAATAGCTGCTCCTGATTCCGCCGACAGTGTTAAGGCAAACGTTGAGTATAAATGACCGGGCAGGCTGAGGGCAAAGGGCCGGCTCAATTCATCGCGTTCGGTTCCCGGTTCGTCGCTTCGCCGCTTCGTTGTGCGCGCTGGCCGCCGCGAGAGTTTCAAGACTCGTTTTCGTTTGCGGAAAGAAACTCTCCACGCAGGTTTGCACCGCGCCTGTTGCAGTTATATCCTCGACACTTGACAGGCGCGCCGCTTCGGGTTCCGAATAATGTTTGCGAAGAAATTGCGTGCGAAGATTTCCGCACGACGAAAAATTTTTGTGCTACCATGCCGCACTGTTGGTTTTCCAAAAATCTCATTCACCATGGCAACCGCGCACCTTAATACCCATGGCCACGATCAGGATTTGTTGTTGAAACCGAGAGGCGCATTCCGCAGTACACTTAAGAGGTCCATCAGCGAGCAGGTTAACGGTATTTTTTAACAGGCGCCCTCAGCCAGCCGCCCGGACGCCGCGGCGGGTATTTCATAATTTATGTCAGCTCAAGGCTCTACACTCTCCCCGAATCCGTGGACGCGCATTCTGGATGCGCTGGAAAAAAAGATTAACCGCCACTCCTACGACACCTGGTTGAAACCGACCCGTTACAGCCACACCAGTGGTGGAGTATTGTTCGTGCGCGTGCCCACGGCGGAGTTCCGCCACGCCGGCGACAAATATGCGGACCTGATCCAGGAGGCGATCGACAACCTCGGCCTGGAGTTGAACGATGTCAAGTTCGTGACCCCGGAGGACGATCCGGCAGCGACCGCGGTGCGCCACAACGGCGGCCTTTCCGCATCTCCGGCGGCGGCAAGTCCGGCGCAGGCCCGCTTCGATTGGGATGGCGCCGCCCAGCTGAATCCCCGCTACACCTTCGACGCCTTCGTCATCGGCTCCGGCAACCAGTTCGCCCACGCCGCCTGCCAGGCTGTGGCGGAGCGTCCTTCGAAAGCCTACAACCCGCTGTTTCTCTATGGCGGCGTGGGCATGGGCAAGACCCACCTGATGCAGGCCATTGGACACGAAGTCAAGCGGCGTCAGCCCCAGGCTTCCATCTGCTACGTGTCCAGCGAGAAGTTCACCAACGACATGATCAACTCGCTGCGCTACGACAAGATGACCAGCTTCCGCGACAAGTTCCGCAGCGTGGACGTGCTGTTGATCGACGACATCCAGTTCTTGGCCGGTAAGGAGCGCACCCAGGAGGAGTTCTTCCATACCTTCAACGCTCTGCACGACACCATGAAGCAGATCGTGATCGCCAGCGACCGTTCGCCCAAGGAGCTGGCCGAGATTGAAGACCGGCTGCGCAGCCGCTTCGAGTGGGGACTGATTGCCGATATTCAGCCGCCCGATCTGGAGACGAAGGTAGCGATCTTACAAAAGAAGGCGGAGCAGGAGAAAGTGACGCTGCCCACCGATGTGGCTCTCTACGTGGCTCAGAATATCCGGTCGAACGTGCGCGAACTGGAAGGAGCACTGATCCGGCTGGTGGCGCACTCCTCGCTCATCGGCGCCGAGATCACCCTGCCTTACGCGCAGCAGGTGCTGAAGAACTTTATCGATTCGCAGGCCCGCAAGGTCACCATCGAGTCCATCCAGAAGATGGTCGCCGAGCAGTTTGGGTTGAGGCTGGTCGAAATCAAGGCCAAAGACAATTCCCGCGCCATTGTCTATCCGCGGCAGATTGCGATGTATCTCGCTAAACAGATGACCGAAGCATCCCTGCCGGAAATCGGGCGCCAGTTCGGCGGAAAGCATCACACCACCGTGCTGCACTCCGTGGAGAAGATTGAAGAGGTCCGCAAGAACGACAAAGATTTGAACAGGCTGCTCAACAAGCTGACTGAGCAACTAGGCGGATAAAACCGGGTCGGTTTGGCATTTTGCACCACACGCCGCAGTTTCGCTCTCCCGGAAGCTGTGCATGAGATGTGGAAGTTGTGTAAGGGTTGGAAGAAATGGCGGAAGTGGAAATCTTCTTCCCTCACCTCCGCCGTGTTACAGACCTATTTCCCACATGATAGGATCGGGTTCAAGGCAGTGAGAATGGGCAGGTTGGCAAAGTTTTCCACTTCTCCGCTGCGCCTACTGTTACTGCTGGTTTTATAGGTTTTGCATTTGATATAAGGGAAGTACTAAAAGTAGCACGCGGCAGGGGAGACAAAAGTCTATGCCGGTGGAAGCGGCGGTTGCGGTGGGAACGATGGAGATCACGGTCAGCAAAATTGAGTTGCTGCGGGAGTTGACCGCGACCCAGGGCGTGGTCGAGCGCAAGACCACGATTCCGATTCTCTCCAATTATTTGTTTGAGGCTGCCGAGGGCAAGCTGTTGCTGACCGCGACGGACCTGGATCTTAGCCTGCGAACCTCCTGTAGTGCCAAGGTCAAGAAGGAAGGCTCCTGTACAATTCCGGCGCGCAAACTGCATGACTACGTGAAGTTGTTGCCCGATGCCGATATCACCATCAAGCTGTTGGAAAATCATTGGGTCAGCATCCGCTGCGGGCGCTCCAATACCAAGATGGTGGGGATGGCCAAGTCGAATTTCCCCAGCCTGCCCGTGTTTCCAACCGCCGGAGTGGTCAAGATTCCCGGCCCCGTGCTGCGCGGGCTGATTGCGCGCACCGGGTTTGCTATCTCCAGTGAAGAATCGCGTTACACCCTGAACGGCGCGCTGATGCTGCTCAAGCCGGAATCGATCACCATGGTCGCGACCGATGGCCATCGCCTGGCTCATTGCGAGCGCAGCGGAGAAAAGTTTGAAGGCGTCTCCGGCGAGATGAAAACGTTGGTGCCCAAGAAGGCGATGGACGAACTGAAATCCCTGCTCGATTCCACCGACGCCGAAATCGTCGAGTTCGCCAAAGATGAATCGACGTTATTCTTCCGCATCGGTTCGCGCCTGCTGACCTCGCGGCAGCTTACCGGACAATTCCCCAACTTTGAAGCGGTCCTGCCCAAGGACAACAGCAAAAGCATCACGCTGAATAACTCCGACCTGAACTCGGCAATCCTCCGCGTGGCCCAGTTTGCCGACGAGCGCTCCCGCGCCGTGCGTCTGAGGCTGGAAAAGGGCGAAGTAAAAATTTCGGCGTCCTCGACCGAAGCCGGCGAGTCCGAAGATTCCATCGAAGCGCCCTATGATGGCGAAACCCTGACCATCGGCTTTAACGCCCAATACCTGGTGGACTTTCTCAAAGCCGCCGGCACCGGCGAAGTGCGCCTCGAGCTAAAGGATTCGCAATCCGCAGGCCAGCTGCGCCCGGCCGAGGGCGACGATTATAAGTACCGCTATATTGTCATGCCGATGCGGATCTGAGGCAGCCCGCGGCGGCTTTGCACAACATCCGGTGTCTGCACATAAAGTTCGGTACCTGCACAGAAAGTTACGCACTTTTTTGCCTTGGGGACTCCGAGTCTACATTCTTCCCCTCTAGCGCAAGCAGACGACGGAGTAACTCAAGACGCTCCCTTACCTTCGCAATTGCAAACTGCCTCCAGCTTTGACAGCAACAACCGCGCAAAACTTCGTACTGAACGAGGTTTCCGCCGACAAGGGATATGCAAGCAAAAACAACGTGGAAATCATTACCAAGTTCGGAGCGACGCCGTTCATCTCTATGAAGGAGACCGACAAGGGACTTGGGGGCGTTAATCCGGGAATCCACCTTCAAACTTAATCTCGATAACCCCCTCCTCGTTGTCTTGCTTTCTGTCCAGTTGCGTAGGAATCTTAAGTGCATCTAAGACTGCACCGATGTAATAGAGCGGATCGGGGGGTGCTACACGCACATGCTCGTCGCCTGCAATTGGTTCACCTTTCGTTATAATCTGTGCACCTTGGAACTTGTTCCCCGGAGCAAATATAACGATTACATTGCCTACTCCTTTTAGTTTCATCGGCCACAGAGCATCTCTAAACATCTTGTCAAACTCGTCAGGAAAAGGTTCCTTTCCGCTGAGTTGGTCAGCGGATACCACGATTTGCAGCCCAGAAAGTGCAGCGATGGCTCTTGCCTTCGATAAGTAATCGGTAAGCTGAACTATATCCCGCGGAGCAATGTGTTTCGGTGTAGCACCAATCGTGATAGGGCTATTCACGATTGGGCTGTATTCTCCGGCTGTAGCTTGTTGAACGTTGATCCCACTAGAATTGTTTTGGTTGATCGCAGGACTCGGAGCCGCGGATTTATGTGAAGCCGCCGTTGGCGGAGCTTTTATGGTCGAGCCTTGTCGGGATTGTCTCTCGTTAGGAATAGGAGTGGCAGCAGGTTCCTCCTGCTTAGGGCAAGGCGCGGGCACTAGTTTTTCAACTACTTTCTCCACGACCCTAGGATGGACGTAATGAAGATATAAAGACGCAAGAGAACCACATATTCCAAGGGCGATTACGATTCCAATAACCAAGTTGTTTTTCAGGAAGACAGGCATTTTTGCCTCCCCGCGTTGAACCCGAATAATAAAGACAAACACTGCAACCGCCCATAGTGCCAATTGCGTCCAGCCAACAATTGTCCCAACGTCCATCGCGCATACCTCCACATGACCCCATGAAGGATAGTCTTTTGGGTGTCTAGGGCAAAGGCAGGTGGTGAATCATCCTTCACAAAAACCCGGCTAACTGCACAAGAACTAGCCCTCATAAGGGCCTTTCCGTGCAGAGCCGCCCGCGGCTTCCTAGCTTACCTTCAGATCGATGAATGGCGTTGCGCCATCGAACGATATGCTGATCCGGCCCGGGCTGAGGCGGACGGTGGCCTTGGAGAACGAATATTCTCCGGTAAAGTCTAGTGCTAACTGTTCTCCTGGTAAGGTGGGTGCCAGTTTTTCCTTCCTGGTTATCGTGAACCGGTGCTCATCAACTTCTATAATTGGAATGCTTAAGACGTCAGCGATCTTGGCTAGGGTGTCCGCAGTTGGAATACTATTACCTGACTCGTAGCTCGTGATCGTCGGCGGCGTAACCCCGACCTTCTGACTCAGCGCCCTCACGCTTAGTTCTCCGCGCGCTGCTCTTATCTGCAAGCCGATCTGTTCAGCAGTTGTCATGTAAGATTTTCCTTACATAAGGATCTAGTCCGAGTATCATATTTGCTTGACATTCGCGAAATGTCAAGTAAAGTAGTCCTTCGTGGTGTAAATCAATCCTTACACCGTCAGACTGTCGGGGCCACATGGATGTCGGCGGAAGATAAAACCCTGCAAGAGGAGCTTCGGGTGTTTGAGCAGCACAGGCAGGAATGGCTGCGCTCGAACCCAGGCGAATTCGTCGTCATCGTCGGGTCAAAGGTCGTCGGGTTTCATACTGACTATGAGTCCGCTTTCAAAGCGGGCCTCTCAACAGCCGGGCTCGGTAAGAATTTTCTTCTGAAGCAGGTTTGGGCCGAGGAACCAGTCTATTTAATTCTCTAAGGCTACGATTTGAAGTGGCGGCTCAATCCGAGCAAGCTTATCCTCGAAGGCCCACACATCGAAATTCTGATCAGTATCACTCGCCTGGAGTTTGAGGAAGGCAGATCAATTGGCCTTGAGTATCGAGAGCTCCGAGTTCGTGCGCTGATCGATACGGGAGCCTCACTAACCGTAATCAACCCACAAATCGCGAGTACCTGTAAGCTCCTCCAAACCGATTGGAATCGGATAACGACTGTCGGCGGCAAGGCTGGACGGTATCCGGCGTATGCCGCCGCGATTTCTTTCCCTGAAACCGATCTTTCGGGGTTCGATGCTATGCGGGTGGTGGCATGTCCCATAATCGAGCAGCCATTCTTTTCATGCCTGATTGGACGCGACATCTTGCGCAAATGGCATTTTGCATACGACGGTCCTGACGGGGAAATTGAGATCCAGGCCCGCTAGGCCAAAAAAAGCCCAATCTCTATTGCTCAATGCGCTCGTCCCGCTTGACCTTCCGCCCCAGCTGTCATACATTTGCCCCCAATCCAGTTCGGAGGTATGTATGCTCGACGGATTCAAGAAGTTCATCCTGCGTGGCAATGTTGTCGATATGGCGGTGGGCGTGGTGATTGGCGCGGCCTTTGGCGGAATGGTTACGGCTCTCACCAAGGACCTGCTGACGCCGCTGATCGCAGCCGTCGTCGGCAAGCCGGATTTTTCCTATCTTGGATTTAAGCTTCACGGCACCCCGTTTCCCGTCGGCGACTTCATCAACGCCTGCGTATCGTTCTTTCTGATTGCCGCCGCCATCTACTTCTTCGTGGTGACGCCCGTGAACGCGCTGGTCGCCCGCATGCACCGCGGCGAGAAGCCGCCTGATCCCACCACCAGGAAGTGTCCCGAGTGCCTCAGCGAGATTCCGATTGACGCGCGCCGGTGTGCGCATTGCACCCAGCCAGTCATAGGACGCGCGGCCTGAAGCACCCCGGCCGCGCACTTCGAGTACCATGGCAGTATGAGGTTGTGCAGAGTTTTCTGCTGCTTGCTTTCGAGTTGTTTCGCGATGGCGGCGGTGCCGGCGCTCCCGGCACAGGCGCCAGCCTCCTCATCTTCGCCCCGGGGCAAAAAGTCAGCTCCGGCTTCTCCGCTGAATTCCGGCGCGGTCAGCAATGGCGTGTATCGCAACCCGGCGTTCGAATTCACCTGCAGCATTCCGGCGGGGTGGGTATTTCGGACTGAGGAGATGAATGCGCCCGCGGGTGACACCAGGGCGGTCGCCGACAAGACAGCCGAAGACGCCAGCAACGCCGGTCGTGTGCTGCTGGCGGCGTTTTCGCGGCCCCCGGAGGCCAGGGCCCAGGATGTGAATTCGTCGATTCTGATTGCGGCCGAGAGTGCCGCCTCATATCCCGGGCTCACCGATGCGGCGCAATATTTCGGGCCGGTCAGCGAGGTAGCCAGGGCCCAGGGGTTTGAAGAGGTCGAGGAGCCGTACGAGTTTGTGGTGGGAAGGAAAACCGTGGCCCGCGCGGATTTTCAAAAAGATGTCGGCACCCGCGTGATGCGGCAGTCCACCCTGGTAATGCTGGCGCACGGATACGCCGTCTCGTTTACGTTTATTGGCGGCACTGAAGACGAGGTTGAAGAGCTGGTGCAGGGCTTGAGTTTTGGCGCAGGTGCGAAGCCCGCAAAATAGCCTGGCCTCCGACCGCCCTGGACTGGAAATCCTGTCATTCCGTGCGTGCGGTGCGCAGTTAGTCCAGGGGCTCGGGTTCGAGCGCAATGTTGGTCTCGCCCGCGGCTTTCTTCGCCGCGTATTTCTTCATCCACGCTTCCCAGCTCTTGCCGGCGGCGGTGTCGCGTCCAGTGAATGCTAACGCCGCAATGTCAGCGTAGGCTACGGAAACCTTTTCGCTCGAATTTTTCGGATACAGCCTCACCACCGAATCCTTCAGCGTGGCCGCCGTCCGCCGGTCGAAAAGATAGCCTTCGACTTTGCTCCCGTTCTTGCGCGTGATGGTCACATCGCCGCGATAGTCGAAAGCCTTCTCCAGTGCAATGCGGATTTCCTCATCCGTAGCCAGTTGCGGAATCCAGCCTTCCAGCTGTTCATGCGCCGTGCCCGGAGCCACCTCGAGCGCGTCCGGATTCACGTGGGGTACGGCTCGCGCCGCTTCGTGGTCGATGTGGCCGGATTCCTTGCCCGTCATAACTTTAGCTGACCGTCAAGCGCGGGGTTTCTTGCAGAGGATCGTTGGCTGCGATCTGCACCAGCGGATGCACCGGAGCCTGCGGTTCATCCAGCATCCGCAGCGCTTCTTCGTCGCCATAGCTCGTGAACAGCGTCGCCTTCACCGTGGCCAGGAATCCGCCCAGCGAGCTGAAAGTCGCGTTCACCGCCGAGGCTTCGTAGCCGCTGTGCACCATGCAATTGGCGCACGCCGGATTGCCCGACTCGGTGCCGTAGTTGCTCCAGTTCGTGGTCGAGAGCAGCTCGGCGAAAGTCTCGGCGTACCCATCCTGCAGCAGATAGCAGGGCTTCTGCCATCCGAAAATATTGTATGTGGGCATGCCCCACGGCGTGCACGGATACGTCCGCTTGCCCATCAGAAATTCCAGGAACAGCGGCGACAGATTGAAACGCCAGTTCTTTTTGCGGTTCGACAGAATCGCCCGGAACATCCGCCGCGTTCGCGCCCGTCCCAGAAAATGTTTCTGATCGGGAGCCTTGTCATAGGAATACCCCGGCGAAAGCATCATGCCCTCAAGCCCAAGCTCCATCATGTCGTCAAAAAACGCCCGCACAGATTTCGCATCGGCGCCATCGAACAGCGTGGTGTTGGTGGTCACGCGAAACCCGCGGCCCAGCGCTTCCTTGATCGCATCCACCGCAATGTCGTATCCGCCTTCACGGCACACAGCCAGGTCGTGCTCTTCGCGCTGGCCGTCGAGGTGCACACTGAAGGTAAGGTATTTGCTCGGCTGGAAAAGATGCAGCTTCTCTTTCAGCAGCAGCGCGTTGGTGCACAGATAGATATATTTCTTGCGCTCGACCAGCCCTTCAACAATCTCCGCGATCCCCGGATGCATGAGCGGCTCGCCGCCCGGGATCGACACCATCGGCGCTCCGCATTCCTCAACCGCGCGAAAGCATTCCTCGGGAGAAAGATCCTTCTTCAGGATGTGTGCGGGATACTGAATCTTGCCGCAGCCGGCGCACGCCAGGTTGCAGCGGAACAACGGCTCCAGCATCAGCACCAGCGGATACCGCTTGCGCCCCGCAAGCTTCTGCCGCAGCACGTAGGACGTAACAGTCCACATCTGTGAAACCGGAACAGCCATTATTGGTCGGCAACTCCTGTGCATCTATCTTATCAGGGATAGGTAGTCAGATGGCAGCGGACAGATCCGAGGCGCCGGACTCAGCCCGCCGAACCGTCGGGACTGGCCAGCACAACCGCGTAGCCATCGGGATCGTGCAACCAGCACTCCCAGTGGTTCGGCCCGCCGCTGCCGGTCGGCGGGTTACGGTGCCGCGGCCGGAAGATATCCGCCTTCATCGCCATGGCGCGGGCAACGGCGGCATCGAAATCGTCCACTTCAAACCATAGCAGGATGCCATTGCCATAGGGCTTGTCGGCCGGATCGCCGATCCGGCCATGGTGATGTTCGACGTCGAATCGATGCAACTGAAGGACCAGAACCCCCTTGAACATCAGACGCTCGTATTCCGGCCCTCCATGCGCGCTCTCGCACCCGAACAGCTGTTGATACCAGCGGCTGCTCGCCTCAACGTCACTGACGGCAATAAGCGGTTGTGGACGCATCTCAAAATTATAGCGTGGCTTCTCTGTGCCGCAAGGCTCCAAGGCTCACTCGAAGATTCGCCGGCTTGCGTCGCCAGATCGGAAAGGGCACGAGTTCCACGCTTGAGCCTGCCCCGAGCGAACGTACTGGAGCCGAAGGGTGTTAAAAAGCCAAAGCCCCGAGCATCGCTCGGGGCTTCGAGATACTAAACGGCGTCCGCCAAACATTTCCTATGATAAACCGGGCACTTGAATTGTCAAGTGACCTTGGTATCGAGTGACCCGAGGAGGGCAAGGGAGTCGAACCCTAGTGGCTGCAAAACCACTCGACATTTCGCGGACGCCGTCCAATACCCACTGGCAATACCCTCCTAAACGAATCGCCCACCGTGTAACATTTTACGGACACTCACTCGCGAGACGAGCTGCGGTGGTCATAAATATCTGGGGAACTGTACCAATTCAGGAGAACCAAAAGGATGTGTGACCTAGCTTGCATCACACCCCAAAGAGAACCGCAGCGCAGCGCACACCTCATTCATTCGCGCGGAACTAAGCTGGGCCACAACCTTCCCCAGGCGCTGCTGCGATACTGTAACCGCATTGTGCAGGTTCACTGCGCACGGCGACTTCATGCCGTCCTCCTCATTCAGAACGACTTCCGAGGGCACGCCGCGTATCGTGGAAGTGACCGGCGCAACCGTGACTGTGGATAAATAGGCGATGGCGGTGTTGCGGGTAAGCACGAGAACCGGCCGTCTCTTGTCAGACGCGGCAAACTGGTAAAGCCGGACCTCACCTCGGGCTATTCTTCCTCCCGCTATTCTTCCGGCCACGCCGCCTCCGATTCCCAACCCCGGACCTCCGCGTCGGCCTGCGAATGTCGCGAGTAGCCCTGGCGGTCGCGCTCTTCACTGGCTCGCAGTTCCAACCGGCGGAGATGTTCCCGCAGGGCGTCGCGCACCAAAGCAGACCGGTTTCGCCGAGTCCGCTTCGCAGCTTGGTCGGCAGCATGGAGCAGCTTTTTATCCAGCACGATTTGAACAATTTTCATATGTGGAGTCCATTCCACAGTATACTCCACATAGAAGATATGTTTTTCAAATTGCTTGTCATTCCGGGCAAGCGTTCTTTGCGCAGTGAGGAATCTGGGCGAGCCGCGCGTTCGGCTCGCTTCAAACTACCCTCATATGCCGGCCGTCGAAGGCCCGTTTACTGGGCCGATTCGGGGCCTGGGTAGGTTCGAAAATGTGAGCCTTTCATGGTATAATCTCAACAGTCGCCAAACGAACCTAAGTATAAGATATTTCAATCACTTGAAGTGGATTCGTCGGCGCAGTCCAGAGTCTGGGTCGGGGCCGGTTTTCAGACTCATTTTCAAGCCGTAACCAACCCGGTTCTGAGAGAAAGTCGGGGCATTCTCCCGCGGAGCGGAATGGCCACCAAAGAGATCAATACTCCCATCGTCGAAACCAAAACAAAAAACGGAATCGTCACCCCCATCACCGCCGCAAACGGCGGCAACGGAGATTACAACGCCGACTCGATCAAGGTCCTCGGCGGCATGGAAGCCGTCCGCAAGCGGCCCGCCATGTATATCGGTTCGACTGGCGAACTTGGTTTGCACCACCTGGTTTACGAGGTGGTCGACAACTCGGTGGATGAGGCGCTCGCCGATTTCGCTACCAAGATTGAAGTCACAATTCACATCGACAACTCCATCACCGTGATCGACGATGGGCGCGGTATTCCCGTGGATGACATGGTGATCGACGGCGAGAAAGTTTCTGCCGCCCAGGTGGTCATGACTACCTTGCACGCCGGAGGCAAGTTCGATTCGTCCACTTACAAGGTTTCCGGCGGACTGCACGGGGTCGGCGTCTCCTGCGTGAACGCCCTCAGCGAAGAGCTTGATCTGGAAATTTGGCGCGACGGCGCAACCTGGGAACAGACCTACTCCAAGGGTGAACCCACCAGCGAGATGAAGAAAGTGGGCGCGGCTAAACGGCGCGGAACCAAAGTTCACTTCCTGCCCGACCGCACCATCTTCACCGAGACGGCTTATAACTACGACACCCTGGCGCAGCGCTTGCGCGAACTGGCCTTCTTGAACAAAGGCTTGCTCATCACCCTCACCGATGAGCGCACCACTGACGCCAAAAGCGGCGAGGCCAAGCGCGCCGACTTCAAGTACAACGGCGGCATCGCCGAGTTCATCAAGCACCTCAACCGCGGCAAGCAGGTGCTGCATGACAAGCCCATCTACATGGAGGACGACCGCGGGCCCATTCACATGGAGATTGGGCTGCAATACAACGACGGATATTCCGAGTCGGTCTTCAGCTTCGCCAACAACATCAACACCGTCGATGGCGGCACGCATCTTTCCGGCTTCCGCATGGCGCTTACCCGCACCATCAACTACGCCGGGCAGCAGATGGGCCTGTTCAAAGACGTCAAAGAAAATCTGACCGGCGACGATGTGCGCGAAGGCCTGGTCGCGGTGATCAGCGTCAAGCTGCCCCAGCCCCAGTTCGAAGGCCAGACCAAAGGCAAACTGAATTCCGATATCGCCGGCGTGGTGCAGGCCTTTGTCAATGAACGCCTGGGCGCGTTCTTCGAGCAGAACGCAACCGTGGCCCGCAAGATCATCAACAAAGCGGTCGATGCGGCGCGGGCGCGCGAAGCCGCGCGCAAGGCCCGAGATCTCACCCGCCGCAAGGGCGCGCTCGATTCCGGCGGCCTTCCCGGCAAGCTTGCCGATTGCTCCGAGCGCGATCCCAACCGCTGCGAATTGTTTTTGGTCGAGGGCGAATCCGCCGGCGGCACCGCCAAACAGGGCCGCGACCGCCGCTTCCAGGCGATTCTGCCCCTCAAGGGAAAAATTCTCAACGTGGAAAAAGCCCGCTACGACAAGATGCTGGCGCACGAGGAAATTCGCGCCATGATCACCGCCCTCGGCACCGGCATCGCCAAAGACGACTTCGATGCCACCAAAGTTCGCTACGGCAAAATCATTCTGATGACCGATGCCGACGTCGACGGTTCGCACATCCGCACCCTTCTCCTGACGTTTTTCTTCCGCCACATGCAGGAGTTGATCAAACGCGGTAACGTATTCATCGCCCAGCCCCCCCTGTATTCCATAAAAAAAGGCAAGTCCATGCAGTACATAAAAGACGACGATGCCTTTGACAAGGTGACGCTAAAGCGCGGAGCGGACGGCGTTGTCGTGCGCTACGGCGAAGGCGCGGCCAAGCTTGAGGGGGCGACCCTCATGCGCTTTATGACGGTGCTGAAGGAGTATCTCAACTTCTTCGATAAAGTAAACAAGCGCCTGCGCGACGAGAGCGTCACCGAGCTGCTCCCCAAGCTGGATTTTTCGAAGCATGCGGATTTCGAGGGCGACAAGAAAACGCCGCCGAAGAAAATCGAGCGTCTGGAAAAGGAATTGAAGAAGCTGCAGAAAGACCGCAAGTTCAAGAGCGTAGAAGCCGCCTTCGATGAAGAGCACAACCTGTGGGAAGTGAAGATCGTCAACTCCCAAGGCTCCGAGCACGTCATCAACTGGGAACTGGCGTCCACCGCGGAATGCCGGCAGTTGATTTCGAAGTTCAAGCAGATCGAGCCGTATCTGGAGCCGCCGTTCGTTGTGGAAGCGGTGAGCAAGGCGGGCGCGGCCGGCAACGGCGATGAAGCTGCGGAGGACGACGCGGACAGCGAATCCGGTGAGGCGGAAGGAAAGCCGGGAAAGAAAGGCGCCAAGTCTGCGCCCAGGCACAAGGCCGTGATCGAGCCCGTGGAAAAAGCGACGGCGCGCGAACTCTTCGACTACGTGAAAAAAGAAGGCAGCCGCGGCTACGACGTGCAGCGCTACAAAGGTCTGGGTGAAATGACGGCTCCGCAGTTGTGGGAGACCACCATGGATCCGGAGCGCCGCACCCTGCTCTCGGTCAGGCTGGAAGACATCGCCGAGTGCGAAACCATCTTCACCACGCTGATGGGCGAGGACGTGGAAGCGCGGCGGAAGTTTATCGAAGAGAATGCGCTGGACGTGAAGAATCTGGATATCTAGCTTCGAATCGGTGAGACCCTGTTGGAAAATCTTGTCAATAGGTAGAAATTACGCGAATGGGGTTAAGGTAAAGGAAAGAAAGGGAAAATAAAGTTGGGATGTATGTCGCATTTGCCCCCTGCAGTATGATATAATAGTCTTAGAGAGTAAAACTCTGGGAAAATGAGGCGCGGCCTATGGGTCGCGCCTTTTCTTCGTTTTGAGCTTGCGCGGACTTGGACATGATGGATGGAGAAGCAGGTTCCTCCACTACGCCGTCGGGTGCGCTCCGGGCTCCGGTCGGAATGACAGGGTGTACGCCGTCGGGTGCGCTCCGGGCTGCGGTCGGAATGACAGGGTGTGCGCGGTCGGGTGCGCTCCGGGCTGCGGTCGGAATGACAAAGGGGAGGGGCACCTTTCAGCTTCGCTCAGGGTCCGGCTCTGGTTGGAATGACAAGGTATTGGAAGTTGGGCAAAACGGGAGGGTTGTGGGGATGCAGGAGTGGGAGCGGTTTACGAATTTGAAGCAGCGCGGGGAGTGGGCGGAGCTGCAATTCATGGCGGCGGCGGCGCAGCGGCAGTTCACGGTGTGCAAGCCTTGGGGAGACACGGCGGGGTTCGACGTGGGGGTGGAATATCCGCCCAATTTTCTGCGGGTGCAGGTGAAGTCGAGCACTTGCCGGATGGGCAAGGGCTACTGGTGCCAGTTCACGCGCTTTTCGGGCAGGAAGGATTACACGCTGGAGGAGATCGACCTGTTTGCGGCGTATGTGATCCCGGTGAATGTCTGGTACGTGATCCCGGCGTCGGAGTTGCTGGGGAGCGAGCGCATCCGGGGGTTGATGCTATATCCGGTGGACCTGCCGGTGCGGAAAAATACCTTCCGATACGAATGCTACAAGGAGGCGTGGTGGCTGCTCACCAAGAGCCGACGCGGGCTGGTGAGGTATGGACGGAGCGGATAGTCAGGAGTGGGAGGGGAATTCGCGGCTGCCAGTTCCCATGACGGTGGCCCCGAGCGCCAGCAAAGTGATGAGCGAAATATCTCCGAGGGAGATGACGCAATAGATGCACCACACTCCAAGAATGTGGGCTTCGATGTGAGCCAGGTACAGAGAGAAGGCAAGACCCAACAGCACTACGGCGAGCAGCAGGCGATAGGCGCGGCGCCAGGCCAGTATGCCCATAAGGAGGTATCCGGCGATGCCGAGGTCGGCTACCGGAATGCCCGCGAGCATGGAGTAAGGGCTGTGATTGACGATGCCGCAATCCCAGCGATCGTTGATGTGGCAGGGTGAATCGCCCGCGGTGCGATAGTGCTCGCGCAGGGCGAGGGAGGAAACCACGATCCCCAGAATCGCCAATAGAACCAGAACGTATCGCATGAGCTTCTCCTCGCTTGCCTCTACATCTTTTTGTACCACGCTCAACCGGCGGAATGTACGTCGGCAATATCCTGCAGCAGATCCGAGGCCTGCCATGCGGCGTTGTGGTACCAGCGGAAGATTTTTCCGTCGGGAGAGATGACCGCGGTGCTGAACGAATGCGTAATCAATCCGCCTTCCTGCTTGTAAGTCAGCGCGAAATAATCGGCGAACCTGGGCAGCTCGGCGGAGGGAATGGCGGAGAATTCCCAATGCTTGAACAGCGCGGGATCCTTGCTTCCAGCGCAGGAAAAGGCGTAGGCGCGCAGCACCTTGGGCGTGTCGTGAGCGGGATCGAAGCTGATGCTGAGCAGATGAGTCTTGCCGTAGCGTGCCGGATCGGCGAGGACCTGGCGGTTGACCGCGGCGAACTCATGGCTGACGCGCGGGCAGAAATCGGGGAACGGGCAACGGGTGTAGATGAGCGTGAGCAGCAGGGTCTGGCCGCGATACTGATGCAGCGAGATGCGCCTGCCGTTCTGGTTGATGAGATGGAAGTCAGGAACCACGTCGCCCGGTTCCGGAATGTGCAGGGCCGCCGTAGGCGCGCCCGCGGGAGGCTTTGAGTGCCCGGTGACTTTGACGTTCTCGAGCCAGTACTTGTCGCCATCGACGACCACATCGGCGGAGATGGAGTCGCCGGGCTGGAGTTGATCAATCTGGCTCGGCGGCTTGAAGGAATAGGACATGACCATCTCGTCCATGAATCCGGCGACGGGCTGGTTGTCGATGTTGGCGGTGCGAGCGTTCTTGTCGACGGAAATAACTTTGCCGGTGAAGGCATAGCGCTTGACGGAGGAGTGAGAGTTGCCGGCGCTTTCAGGCTGCGCGGTTTCGCGGCTGCAGGCGGTGAAAAGTACGAGCAGGGCGCACAGGCAGAAAAGCGCGAGACGCGACGAGGGTGAATACAGATTCATGGGCATGGGCTGCCTTTCTTATTTGCGAGTATGGTCGCAGATTTCATGGATTGCAGCATCAGTACCGAAACCGGTAGCGAAATTCTCCGTAGATTTGCCGCGGTTCGTCCCAGTGGAATCCGCCGAAGGTCAGACTGTTGTCGAGCTGGACGCGGCGGTTCGCGACATTGACCGCTGTCAGTGAAACTGTATACCTCTCGGCGAAGGTCTTGCCCAGCGAAAGATCCACAGCACTGTGGCTGGGCAGATAGTTGCCAGGATACGGCATGCCGGGCAATCCGTTAGTGAATCCTGATCCGTAATATACGTTGGTGGAGGCATAGGCATGCCCCGGCAGGCTGCCGTTGAAGCCGACGTTGAGCGTATTGCGCTGATCGTGGTCCACGGGAGAAAGACCGTAGGGGATATCGAGGCCACAGGATGGAGTGATCGGCTGGGGGCAGACGAGACCGCCGGTGATGGGCGAGGTTGCCTGCGCGATCTGGTTGGAGTAGGCAAGATGGAACTGGCCGTGATGCAAAACGTCGGGCGAGCGCAGTGTGACTTCCCAGCCCTGAATCTGGGCGTACTGCCAGGTGATGGGCCAGAAGATGTTCGATTCTCCGATGTTGTTGTGATCGAGCCAATTGTGGGCGCGGGTTTCAAAGTTATCGGCATCGAGGGTCCATCCGCGAAGTGGGATCGTCACGCCGAATTGCCACTCGATGTCGCGTTCACCGTGCAGTGAAGCGAAGGCAAAGCTCTGACCGGCGGCCAGAGTTTGCAGCTGAGTGGTTGGGGTTGAAAGCGGCGGAGCCTGATAGTAGTAGCCGTAAAAGCCGCGGAAGACCCAATTGAGGCGAGGGATCCGGATCGCGGCGCCAAGACGAGGATCGGTGGCGTTTTCGGAAATGGTGGAGCTGAATGACGTTTCGCGAAGGCCTGCAATGAGGGTGAGCCAGGGCGTGACTTTGAATTTGTCGTTGATGAAGAAGGCAGCGACACCGCCGTTCACGCCGATCGACGACGGAGGAACATTTGGGGTGCCGTCGGTGTAATCGTTGAAAAAGTAGTTGTACTGGTGCTGGGCGAATCCATAGACGCCAGCCTGAATATCATTGCGCCTGACGTTGGCATTGAGCGTTATCTGCGCTCCTCCATATTGGGCGGTCTGGGTTACGGTGGAGATGACGGGGGTGTCGTTGGGTCCGCCGTGATAATCGGCTCCGTTGTAGTGATAGAACGGAGAAACGGTCAGCAGAGTATTGGGATCAAAGGTGTGAACCCACGAGAAGGTCGCGTAGCCATCAGGCTCGACCTCGGCATCATGCAGGCCGGAGCTGGGATAAATGCTGTTGCCGAAGGAGTTGGGATTGGGGTCGATGGGAATCTGGTAATAGTCGCGGCGGAGAGAGCCTACGATGCGGAACTGGTTTTTGGGATCGGGATTGAAGATGAGGGAAGTGAATCCGCCGAAGCCGTTGGCGGCATCGTTGACGGTCTGGGGAATGGGCGTCTGCAGGCCGTACTGGCTGCGGTTGCCGTTGCCGCTGACGTAATAAGCGGCGCGGGCGGTATGGCTTCCGCAACTGATCTGGTCGTTGGTCTGGTAGAAATTGCCGGCGGTGATGACGAAATCGCATTCACGATCGCGCTCGAAGCCGGTACGGGGCACGACGTTGAAGATGCCGTAAGTGCGGTCGCCGTAGTCGGCGTCGTAGCTGCCGCGCTGGACTTCGAGATAGTCAATGTCCTTGGGATCGATCTGAGGTCCGAGATTGTTGGCGATGTTGGTGTTGGGGATGGGAACGCCGTCGATGAGCCACTCGACCTGATGGCCTCCGCGCATGTGGAGCATGTCGTGTACGACGTAGGCGGCGGGGACGTAGTCGGTAATCATTTCCATGCCGTTGGTGCGGTCGGCTCCCGGAGTCTCCTGGATGTCGATGCGGTTGAGCATGACGGTAGGCGTGACGCTTTGGGTGGTAGCTTCGACGGGAATCTCGGTGACGCTGACACTTTCTTTCACGCCTTCGATTGCGAGTTGGAAATGCAGCACCGGACTAGTGTCGGACTGAACAACCACGTCTTGTTGGGTTTGCTGAAAGCGGGGCGCCGAGACGACGACGGTGTAATCTCCGATGGGTACCGAAGTAAATTTGAATTCTCCGTTGGAGTCGGAATCGAGCGAGCGGCTCCACTCCGAGTTCTGCGCCTTCAGCATAACCATGGCGCCTTGAATGGGACGGTGCTGCGGGTCATGAACCACGCCGCGCACGGAACCGAAAATCGTGGCGAATGCCGTAGCGCCCAAGAAGAAAACAACTGCTGTCAAGCTGACGACTTGCCTCATAAGATGTCTCCGTTCTCTTTTACGAGCTTCAGTTTGGCGACGCCTGCTGTCCAAGGAAAGTGACAGGGATAGCGATGTCGCTGGTCCGGCGGGCACAGACAAGTCCCGACGAACCCGCAGTTATCCGTTGAACAAACGAGAGCGACAGAGGAGACGGCTTCAGCAGGCGGGCGGGGCGCGCGTGGATTGGAAACAGGAAACTTCGGTGTTTTGCGAAACCGAGCTGGATGGGACGAGGTAGGCCTCGACATTGCGCTTAAAGAAGCCCGATGCGGGAGGCTGCGCGTGAGCCCACTGGGCGGTGGTGACGGCGCGGCAGCAACCGCCGTTGCGGCAACTAAGGTCCTGGATTACAGGCTGTCGGGTTTTTGAGGCTAACGAACGGTGGCAGCAACGACATTTCTTTCGCAGACAGCAGGCCCGCAGCGGCGCAGTGGAGGCCGCCAATGCGACGGGGGCGAGATTGCCCACGAACGCAAACAAGAGCAGAAGGTTGGCGGTGAGGCGGCGCATTTGCTCGGTTGAATCCGGAACCACAACAGCAGCGCGTCCAGCTTAGTTCAGGATTGAGGGAAAAGGCAAGCGGAGGGGTGGGCGAGTGCTGTCTTCGCTTGGTGCTAAGAGTGTCCAGGCGTCCGGGCAACCCGGTGCTTGACGCGGAACCGTTTATTTCATGAGTACGTAGGCGCCGCCGTTGGTGAAAGTAATAACCAGATTCATCAGGACGAGCATCAGATCGTAACTCCAGCCGGAGTTTTTTTCACCCCAGAAGCCGGTGTGCCAGACGAAGATTTTCTTCTCAATGGCGCCGCACATGATGAGAATGAGACCGAAGGCGGCGAGTTGGGTGAGCACTCCGAAAGCCACTCCCAGGCCACCGGCGACTTCGGCGATGCCGAGGAAGATGGTGAAGGTTCTGGACATTTCAATGCTTCTGGCGCGAGCCGTTGGGTCTTTGAGATGGCTATAGCCGCTGGTGATAAAGACCAGGCCGACCATGAGGCGCAAAAGGAGCAGAGCGAGATCGGTGAAGCGAGCTAGTTGAGGGAACATGGCGGGTCTTCGTCGATGCGAGAAGAAGCGTACCTCAGGCGCTGAAGCGCGGACTCATTTAAAGATGTGACGGCACGAATGAAATTCGTGCCCTTCCCGAACCCTGCTCGAACCACGCAGGGATGGGTCAGGTTTTTCCGTGAATCTTGGCCCACCACCAGCGGACGCCCACGAACAGGAAGCGCCAGTCGTGGAAGAATTCGGGCGCCTTACCTTCGAAGGCGTGGCCGATGAACTGGAAAATCCATCCGAGGAGAAACAGAGCGAGCGCGTAGGGCCACAGGCGATGGACGAGGATGCTGGCTAGAAAGAGCAGGACCGAGAGCAGGATGGTGGGGATGCCCAGGGTGTGGCAGGCGCGGTTCACGGGGTTCTGATGGCTGGAGGAATATTGCGAGATCCACTGCTCGTGGGTGCGGTTGCCCAGCATGGGGAAGATGATACAACGGCGCGGCGTGAGTGTGGTAGCGCCGCTCACCCGCAATTAAGCGCACTGCGCGGTGAGCGCGGTACACTATCTCGGCCTCGCATTTCTGCACGGGGAGGCTTAACAATGGGTAAAATAGTTCTTTGCTGCGCTCTTGTTGTCTCTTCCATATTTCCCGCGTCGTCTCAGGAAAACTCGGGCACGCCGGTCGGCGCGCAACCCTCCCGCCCCCGGCGCATACGAGTCTCTGCGGGCGTTCTCGGTGCTTTTCTCGAAAAGTCAGCAAAGCCCCGCTATCCTGAGCAGGCCATCCACGAGGGAATTAAGGGTGATGTGATTCTGCAGGTGGAAATCGACGAAACTGGACGAGTGGTGCGGAGCCTCGTCATAGAAGGTGATCCGCTCCTGGTAGCAGCGAGCGTCGAGGCGCTGAAGGATTTTCACTTTCGGCCCTATCTCCTTAATGGTGCACCGCTTTCTGTGGAGAGCCAGATGGGATTTCGGTTCGTGCTGAAAGGCAAGGGAGACAAAGCCACGGGAGGTGCTGACTACACGTCGGATGTTCCGTTTCGCCCGAAATTTCGTACGGGAGCTGTCACCGACAAAGGGGTTCTTGTCTTGTCTCCAAACAAAATCTCCGGCCCTGACCCGCTCCTGTTGCGGGAGCTCGCGGGAAGGTCCGGCTCCGTTTACCTCACAGTAACACTCGGGACCGATGGAAGAGTTGAGGATGTTAAGGTGGTAGGCGGAGACGAGGCGTTGATCGGGCCAGTGGTCGCCGCCGTTAAGCAGGACATCTACGAGCCTCAGCTTGTGGACGGGAAGCCATCCATCGCAACCGTGCAGGAGGCTTTCCACTTCGGCTCTAGCCGGAATTGACGCGGGCATCCGGGTTGAGGCTCCGGCTTGCCGCGTGGTAGCATCCTAAGTTTTGGCAGGTGATGTCAGGCTGGCCTGTATACGGTACCGTTCTTCATTCTCAATTCTGGGCCTTCTGTTTTTCCACGCCTGCGAAGGAGCCTACTCGTGAAAGTTTATTCCGGAGAAAACATTCGTAATGTGGCGATTGTGGGGCACGGGCATGCGGGGAAAACCTCGCTGCTCTCAGCGATGTTGTACACGGCGGGGACGACGCCACGTCTGGGGCGGGTGGATGACGGCTCATCAATCACCGATCACGACGAAGAAGAGATCGCGCGCAAGATGTCGATTGCGGCCGCGGCGGCCTACGTGGAGTGGGGAAAGACGAAAATCAACGTGATCGATACTCCCGGATTCAACATGTTTGTGCACGAGGCGCGGATGGTGCTGCCAGTGGTGGATGCGGCGATTGTGGTGGTGGACGGCGTGGCGGGCGTAGAAGTGGTGACGCAGCGGGTGTGGAAAGATTGTGAAGAATACAAGACGCCGCGGCTGATTGTGGTGAACCGCATGGACCGCGACCGGGCCAATGCGGAGCGCGTGCTGGAGTCGCTGATAGGCGCTTTCGGAAGAAATGTGATTCCCATTGAGCTGCCCATCGGAAGCGAGAAGAATTTGAGCGGCGTGGTCGACCTAGTGCGCATGAAGGCATACACCTACGAACTGGGAGGAAACGGAAAAGGTAAGGAGACGGAAATTCCGGCGAACATGCGAGCGCAGGCGCAGGAATCGCATGAACAACTGGTGGAACTGGTGGCCGAGGGTGACGACAAGCTGATGGAGGAGTTCTTCGAGAAGGGAACGATTCCGGAGGAGGATTTGATTCCCGCACTGCACAACGCGATTCGCGAGGACAAACTCTTCCCCGTCATCTTCAGTTCCGGGTTGGGGAACATCGGGGCGGACCGGGTCATGGATTTTATTGTGGACTATACTCCCGCGCCTTCCGAGCATGAGTGGGTGCAGGGGGAAGCGGCAACGTCGAGTAACGGCGATGCGCCGAAACGGCATGAAACGGATGTTGAGCCGGTGTCACTGTATGTGTTCAAGACGATTTCGGATGCGTTTGCGGGAAGGATTTCTTACTTCAAAGTTTTTTCCGGCGTGCTGAAGAATGAAGCCACGGTACAAAACTTCTCGCGGGGATCGGCGGAGAAGCTGTCGCATATTTCCATCATGCAGGGGAAGACCGCGGTGCCGGTCACTGAACTGCACGCGGGAGATATTGGCGCGGTGGCAAAATTGAAAGACACGCTGACCGGCGATACTTTAGGAGACAAGAGTGCGCCGATTCAGTATCCGCGAGTGAAGCTGCCGGAGCCGGCGATTACGTTTGCGATTGAACCGAAGAGCCGAGCCGATGAAGACAAGCTGGGGCCGGGGATTCACAAGCTGATGGAAGAAGATGCGATGCTGCGCTTCTTCCGCGATCCGCAGACCAAGGAATTTCTGATTGCGGGGACGGGACAGCAGCATATTGAGGTGATTGTTTCGAAGCTGAAGAAGAGGTACCACACGGAAGTGGTTTTGAAAGCGCCCAAGGTTCCCTACCGCGAGACGATTCGCGCCAAGGCCGACGTGCAGGGACGGCACAAGAAGCAGACCGGCGGGCACGGGCAGTATGGCGACTGCAAGATCAAGATGGAGCCCATGGCGCGCGGCGGGGAGTTTGAATTTGTAAACGATATTTTTGGCGGGGCAATTCCGAAGAACTTCATTCCGGCGGTGGAAAAGGGAATCAAGGATGCGGCGGCGCGCGGTTATCTGGCGGGATATCCGGTGGTGGACTTCCGCGTGATTCTATATGACGGGTCGTATCACGATGTGGACTCAAACGATTTGTCGTTCCAGATGGCGGGGCGCATCGCATTCAAGAAAGCGATGGAAGTGGCCAAGCCCACGCTGCTGGAGCCGATCATGGTGGCCGAGATCACGGTGCCTGACGAGTTTGCAGGCTCGATCATGGGCGATTTGAACAGCCGCCGCGGACGCATCCAGGGCATGGACAATAAGGGCGGCAATACCGTGGTGAAAGCCGAAGTGCCCATGGCGGAGATGCTGACCTACGGCGTGGACCTGACTTCCATGACGCAAGGGCGCGGTTCTTTCAATATGGAGATGCACCACTACGACACCGTGCCGGGGCAGTTGCAGGAAAAGATTATTGAGAAGGCCAAGGCGGCGCGTGGTGAGGTGAAGGAAGAGGAAGAGTAGACTCGCGAAAGCCGGTTCGCTCCCCGATGAACAACTTTGGGTTGTCGCCCAGAATTCGAGTGCCGCAAATTCTTCTGAAGCAGCTCCTGGAGGTCCTGAGCTTGACAGCGCGTGTATAGTTTGGGCGACGGGCTGTGCCTGGGGTGCGTGTCGATCAGTGTACAGGGCGGCGACAAGCCCGAAGGAGGCCTCGGATGTCCACGCCCCTATCGGAGTTTCCCGAGCCTTCGGCCAGCGCCCATACTTTTTCTTTCGGCGGCTACGCCACCGAGAAAGTCGGTCTGGCAGGCGTCACCTTTTGGCCCCGGGCGGGTGCGCGGCTGATCGATTACGTACTGCACTACTGTGTTACATACGCGGCGGGATTTCTATTTTCGATTCTTGTACTCGCGGCGTCGGGCGGCCACGTGCCGCCGTGGGTTCTTGCCAGATATAGGCATGCAGGACTTCTTGGATTCTTCCCCGGCGTCATCGGATTTGTGGTTTATAACGTGCTTTGCGTCACCATGCACGGAAGCACATTGGGCAAGCGATTGATCTCCGTGGTAGTGGTTCAGGACAACGGCACGCGCTGCCGGATGATTCCGGCAATCATTCGAGAACTTGCTTACTTTATCGATTCGCTTTTCTTTGGCTTGGTTGGATATCTCGCCATGCAAGATACTTATCAGGAACAGCGGTACGGAGATCGGTGGGCGCATACTGTGGTGACAAAGCGCGCGAACGTGATTCCGGAACAGCTGCGTAACGACGGTCGCCTTGTTTTGGTTTTGATGCTGGCTGTCATGACCGACGCAGCGTTCAGCATGACTGGATTACTGATTTTAATCAGCACCTGACTTCTTAGGGTCGCGCTCTCATTTGAAATATCGGCATCTGTCAGGATTTCTCATGGAATGTCCCGACAGGCCTTTCGCCGAAACGCGCAAACCCTGGACAATGTTTGGAGCGCAGCGTCCGCAACTTCGTTCTTGACTTCAGCCACCTGACAGACCATGCTGGAAGTTGAGCCGCAACACCCACGAAATTGTGAAACAAAGCCATGTCTGGTCCCAGAGGGCAGTGCAAGCTGTTTGTTTTCAGGATTTTGCCCGTAAGTAATTGAGCCAGTTGGATTATTTCTCGATTTCTTGGTAAGTTGCTGATTCCAATATATCGGTGGGAGGGGGGTATCCCAGCCGACTCCCTCGATTCCCGATTCGGTCCAAAGAAACTTCGCAAAGCGAACAGTGGCTACCGCCAGAAACTATCCCGACCCTGAATCGAACCGCGACCGCCTCGTCTCTGGCGCGCCTGTAGGCGACGATTCCACGTTCGAATTGAAGCTGCGGCCGCAACGGCTGGGCGAGTTTATCGGGCAGGCCAAGGTCAAAGAAAATCTGGCGGTGGCGATTGAGGCGGCGCGGTCGCGCGGCGAGGCCATGGATCACGTTCTGCTGTATGGGCCTCCGGGGCTGGGGAAGACTACGCTGGCCAACATTATCGCCAACGAACTGGGCGTGCACTTCCAGCCGACGGCGGCGCCGCTGTTGCAGATCAAGGGCGACCTGACGGCGATCATCACCAACATGCAGGAGAAACAAGTCCTGTTCATTGATGAGATTCACCGGCTGCAGCCGGTGCTCGAAGAGCTGCTGTATTCGGCGCTGGAAGATTACAAACTGGACATCATTATCGGGCAGGGACCTTCGGCGCGCACGCACACGCTGGAGGTGAAGCCGTTTACGTTTGTGGGGGCGACGACGCGGGCGGGATTGATTTCTGCGCCGCTGCGGTCGCGGTTCGGAATTGTGCTGCGGCTGGAGTTTTACACTCCGGAAGATTTGCGCGTGATCGTGGAGCGGTCGGCGGAAATTCTGGGAGTGGAAGTAGATGGCGCGGGAGCGATTGAGATTGCCAGCCGGTCGCGGGGGACGCCGCGCATCGCCAACCGGCTGCTGCGGCGGGTGCGCGACTATGCGCAGGTGCGGGGCGCGGGCAAAATCGATTTGCCCACGGCGCAGGCGGCTCTGCAGATGCTGGAAGTGGATAAGTATGGATTCGATGAAGTGGACCGGCGTTTGCTGCTCACGATCATTGAGAAATATCAGGGCGGGCCGGTGGGGGTGAATACGCTGGCGGCGGTGCTGGCGGAAGAGCCGGACGCGATTGAAGAGATTTATGAGCCGTTCCTGATGCAGATTGGGTTCCTGAACCGCACGCCGCGCGGGCGGGTGGCGACGCAGCTGGCGTACGAGCATTTTGGGATCACGCCGAGTCGAAGGCAAAGTTCGTTGTTTTAGAATTGGCCGAGCGCGGAGTTCGCCGCTGCGGAGCGCGCAGAGTCCGCTGATGGTTACCGGCCGATCATTCCTGGCCGATCATTCCTAACCGATCATTGCCGGCCGATCCCACGTTATAATCCCCGCCGGGCAGACCCAGATGACCGTGTTCGTGAAACCTTAACACAGACAGTTTTGCTGTTATGTGGAATGCCCATGGTGTATCGTGCAGGATTCCTCGTTAGAGACGGGGAACTGCGAGGACGGTTTGCGTTGGGGTCGAGCTCGGAGTTTTCCGGTCAAGAGGCTTGTGAGATTGCTGGCAGGCGTGCTGGCCTTGCCCGGAGCCGTGGAGTGCGCCTGGGGCGCCGCGCCAGCAGCGCAGGCGCCGTTTGGGGTGCAGGGCGTGCCCCAAAATGCAAGTGGGCAGAGTCCAGCGACGGGGCCGCAAACCTTGCCGCCATCGGCACGGCCGGGCCCTGTCAGAGTGAACTCCCAAGTGCAAACGCCGCCGCCGACGCCACTTGCGCCCGCCTCCCTGACCATTCCGCGCTTGAGCCGGGCTCCCACGCTCGAGGACTTTCTGGGGATGAAGCCGGCAGGCCCAGCCGCGCTGCAGATGACGAAGGTTACGGGCTTTGTGCAACGCAATCCGCACGATGGGGAAAAAGCTTCGGAGCCGACCGCGGCGTATCTGGGCTACGACCAGAAAAATCTGTATGTGGTCTTCGTGTGCTTCGACGATCCGAAGAAAGTGCGAGCGCGAATGTCGCCGCGGGAAGATATTTACGACGATGATGAAGTGGAGGTCATGCTGGATACGTTTCACGACCGGCGGCGGGCCTATGCCTTCCAGACCACGCCGCTGGGAGTGCAATGGGATGCGATCTGGACCGAGGCCACACGGGAAGAGATCGGCGGGAATTTCGATACGTCGTTCGACACGGTGTGGGATTCGCGGGGCAAGGTAACCAGCCGCGGCTATGTGGTGTGGCTGGCGATTCCGTTCAAGAGCCTGCGGTTTCCGGCCACAAAGGAGCAGGAGTGGGGGATCATTCTGTATCGCGGAATCGTGCGCAAGAACGAAGACGATTTCTGGCCACCGGTTTCCTACAAGGTGGAAGGCCGGCTGGAACAGGCGGCGACGTTATATGGGTTGGAAGGGATCTCGCCGGCGCGCAGCATCGACCTGATTCCCTACGGAGTGATGCGCGGCTTTCGGGGTTTGGATACGCGCGACCCCTATAACCCGTATTTTCAAAATGCCAGGGTGCAGGGGCAGCCCGGCATGGATGCGAAGTTCGTGATCCATGACCACTTTGTGCTGGACATGACGGCGAATCCGGACTTCAGCCAGGTGGAGTCGGAAGATCCGCAGATCACGGTAAATCAGAGATTCGAAGTGTACTTTCCGGAGAAGCGGCCGTTCTTTCTGGAGAACGAAGACTACTTCCGCACGCCATTGGATTTATTTTTCACCCGCAATATTGAAGACCCTTCGGCGGGAATCCGGCTCTCGGGGAAGGAAGGTCCGTATTCGGTGGGACTGATGTCGACCGATGACCGCGCGCCGGGGCTGGCGGTACCCAGCTTCTGCCTGCCCACGGAGACGTCCTCGATTTGTTCCGACAATCTGGCTGGCGTTCGTTCGTACTTCACGATTGCGCGGGTGAACCGCGACATCTTCAAGCAGTCAAGTGTGGGCGTGATTTACACCGATTGGGAGTGCCCCACGACCGGCGAGTTTAACCGGGTGGGGGGAGTGGATACGCGGCTGAAGTTCAATGCTAACTGGACATTGGACAGTCAAGCGGTGGTGAGTTCGAGCAATCTGCAGGGGATGACTGCGAATAACCTGGAGAGCACTTGCGAGTACGGCCTCTACCCTTTCAGTTCGGGCAACGCCGGCAATCACAACTACTATGCCGGCCCTGCGGACAAACTCGACCTAAAGCGCGATGGACTGCATTTTTCCTACGAGAGCATTTACAACGACATCAGCCCGGGGTTTGTGACCTTGCCGGGATTCGTGAACCGGGTCGACATTCGCGAACCCGAGCAGATCATCGACTACCGTTTCCGTCCGAAGAAGGGCTGGGTCGTGGACTGGGGGCCTTCGCTGATCCAGCGCTACGCGTTCGATCACGAAGGCAACCGCTTGGATACGGACTATCAGCCGTATGTGGCGATCCAGGGACGCGGCCAGACGTTCATCTACCTGTTTCCTTATGAAGAGTTGAGGGAGCGGTTGCGGCCGCAGGACTTTTGTTTTCTGGGTTTTTCTTGCCAGGCTCCGAACCAGGATTACCACGAACACAGCAGTGGCGCCTCGATTCAGACCAGTGTTCTCCCGAAGATAACCGCAGGCGCGGGCTATCACTGGGGCGACGGAGTGAACTTTGTGGCAGCTTCGAGCGCTGCCGCACCTCTTAACGAGCCGTTCCTGGCGCGGCAGGACACGGCGACCGGCACCTTGACCTTCCGTCCGGTGAAACCGTTGAAGATTGAGAATACCTATCTGTTTGAGCGCTTGCGGGCGACCGACAGTACATATCTTCTAGCCCTCTCACAAACCCCCGGGATCGGGAAAGGCATTTTTAACAACCACATCGTGCGCAGCAAGTGGAACTGGCAGTTCACGCCGCAACTCTCCCTGCGCGTGATTCTGCAATACAACTCAGTGCTGGCGAATACGCCGGTGCCAGAGGGGCTGACGAACCCATACACCTATCTGCCCACGTCGAAAGAGTTCAACGCGGACGTTTTGATTACTTACCTGGTCCATCCGGGAACGGCGATTTATGTTGGCTACAACAGCGATCAGCAGAACCTGAACCGCGACTTGAGCGTGGACCCGGTGTACTGGCTCTACACGGCGAAGGGCTATATCAACGACAGCCGGCAATTCTTTGTGAAAGCCTCGTACCAGTTTCGCTTCTGATGCAGCTCTCAATCGTTAGCTCGTGGTTTTTCGCCTCCCGTGCCTTGGCTTCGGGCCGAATTGCGAGGCTCGGATTGCTGAATCCCGGGGCGTTCCGGTAGAATCTAAGGATTCGGATTGAGGTTTAAACCGCTATGAAAGCAGCTATTCATCCCGCTTATAACGAAGTGCGCGTGCATTGCGCATGCGGCAACGCGTTTGTTACCCGGTCTACCCATAGGGGAGACATCAGCGTAGAAATCTGCTCGGCCTGCCATCCCTTCTTCACCGGCAAGCAGAAACTTCTGGATACCGCTGGCCGCGTGGAGCGCTTCCGGCGCAAGTACGCCAAGAATACTCCCGCGCCTGCGAAGCCCGCAGAAGCGGCCAAGAACTAACGTCTTTACCACGGATTCTGCGAATAAGCCTTAAATTCGGCCCTCGCCCGTCGGCGGGGGCTTTTGTTTTGCGGGCCAAGTAGAATAGAACGGTGAAGAAGTTCTGGGACAACTCAGCGGACACTCCCTTCGACAAGCTCACGGGAGGCCCTGTCGGGCAGGCGGCGCCAGCGCGGCCAGTCCCGGCGAGCCTTTCTATCGGCGGCGTCACGGTTGCTCCCGCCACGGTTTTGGCGCCCATGGCGGGAGTTACCGACACCGTGTTCCGCCGCTTCATTCGCAACCTGGGCGGCTGCGGCCTCATCATGACGGAGTTCACGTCGGCCGACGGCGTGCTGCGCGCGAAAGATCAGAAGGCTAAGCGCTATCTCCATTTCTATGAAGACGAGCATCCGATTTCCGCGCAGCTGTTCGGCAGCAATCCGCAGGTGATGGCCGAGGCCGCGCGCATGGTCGAGGGCCTGGGCTTCGATCTGGTCGATTTGAACCTGGGATGTCCGGCGAAAAAAGTTGTGAAGTGCAACGGAGGCTCTGGCCTGCTGCGGGATTTGCCCGCGATCGGCCGGATATTTGAAGCCGTACGCGCCGCGGTCAAGATTCCCTTCACTGTGAAGTTCCGCGCGGGATGGAGCGATGACGAGATTGTTTGCGTAGAGCTAGCTCACATGGCGGAATCGTGCGGGCTGGCAGCGGTAGCGCTGCACGCACGCACACGTGAGCAAGGTTACAGCGGTCAGGCGCGGTGGGAGTGGATTGCTGCGATAAAGGATGCGGTGAAGATTCCCGTGATCGGCAACGGCGACATCCGCACGCCTGAAGACGCTTGTGCCATGGTTACGCAAACCGCATGCGATGCGGTAATGATCGGCCGCACGGCACCGTCGAATCCGTGGATCTTCCGGCAGATTCAACAGTATGGCGCGGGGATGGGGACCTCGGCATCGTCCAGGTCTTATGACGAGCCTAGCGAGGCCGACCGTTACCAGATAATCCGCACCTACTTTCAGATGCTGATCGAAGAAGAACTTCCCGACGCCGTCGGCAAAATGAAGCAGTTTGCTTCCTGGTTTACGCACGGCGTGCCGGGCGGAGCAGGGTTGCGCAAGGCCATCTACGAATCGAAGAGCGCGGTGGAAATCCTGGCGCGAGTCGAGGAATTCTTCGAGAGCCGTTTGCGCGTTGATCAGCAACCGCTGTGCTCGCTCACCGAATAGAACCGCGCGCCCGTCTGAGGCTGAGTCGCAGGATGAAAGCAAGCAGCAGTGGACTCGCAGCCTGGACCAAGCGCGGCTCCCAGCCGACAGCAAGATAAAGGCGCGAGCCGTGGTTGCGCCCGCGCCAACACTTGCGGCGACTGATCCGCCGAATCTGCGATTAGAACACCACGTTGATCGCGATCCGAACGCCAGGGTGCGCCAGATCGAACAGAAAATACTCTCCGTCGATGAAGTCGATGTAGCAATCGTCTGTGTAATACCAGCCTGCTGGCCAAGGCTCGGCAATCACGAACCAATAACCGCCGTACTGGAATCGTGGCGCGCCGTTCACTACGGTAACTCGATTGATGACGAACGTGTGCTGACGGCCGAAATGGGCGCGGAAGCGATCGTCAGGAATGCGGCGGGCATGATTCTGGGGAGTCTGAGCCTTCTCCTCGACTTTTTTCTCCGGCTGTTCGTGCTTCTCTTCCTGCTGTTTTAGCCGCTTGTCTTGTTGCTGCTGCACCTGCTTTTCATCCGGCTTTGGGGGTTTGGCATCCGGCTCGTATTGTTGGTCGGGTTTGTCGTGGTCGTCCTGTTGGGCACAGGCTGGAATTGCGAACGCCAGCAGTAACGAAAGGAACACTGTGGAGATGACTGCAAGTCGTTTCATGATATAGCCTCCATCAAGAGTTTTTATCCAACTAAATCTGGGGCCCTGGTTCTAAAAATCCACATCCAGCGTGACGCGGTAGCGTGCGCTCGTCCGACGAGGCGGCGTTCAGTAACAATTGAGCAAAGAGCGTGCCAAACGTGTAATCTGCTGATCTGCAGGGGCTTGGCTGGCCCGCGCCGAAGCTGGAGGTGTGTAATTTTTTCCGTCGCGACTCGAGCGGTCCTGAAAAGAAAGCGCTGCGTTAACAACTCTTATGAGTTCTTTATCACCATCTTCCCTGACTCATCCTTCTCCACACACGCCCACGGAACTTTCGCGTCGTGCGTAAAAACGGTCAGCCACTTCTCGGCAATCGACTTCGCGTAGTACTGCTTCTTGCTTTCGATGGTCTGCAGCGGATAAAGATCAAAGCCCATGCCCCAGGTGAGGTCGATGTGCGCCGTGGTGGGAATGAGGTCGGAGATATAACAAGCGGTGCGGCCTCCGCTTTCGACGATTACCGCCTGCATGCTCGCCG
The DNA here is from genome assembly GCA_049800135.1 of Candidatus Sulfotelmatobacter sp. Taxonomy (GTDB): domain Bacteria; phylum Acidobacteriota; class Terriglobia; order Terriglobales; family Acidobacteriaceae; genus Sulfotelmatobacter. Next base: position 5,601 of record JBARJF010000039.1, on the reverse strand, counting down.
TGTGGCCGGGGAAGGTTTTCACCGAGATGCCGGGAACGATTTCTTCGCCGCCTTTGAGCAGCGTCATCTGGCCGCTTTGCACGAGCGGGTCGTAGTTGTCAGGGATGTAGCTGATGGCGTCGCGTTCGCTGGCGTGCCGCGCGTATTGCCACTCGCCTTCCGGCGCGTAGTATTTCGCACGCGGAAACGTTGGGACAATCTTGCCGTCTTTGCCGTTGCGCACGGTATTCCAGCCACAGTGGTCGAAGTGGAGATGAGTGTTGATGACGATGTCGATATCCTCGGGTGCGATCCCCGCGGCCGCGAGATTGGTGAGTAGCTGCGCGGGCTGGCCATAAAACTTGATCATGCGCTCGGAGAGCTTGTTGCCCATTCCAGTTTCAACCAGCACGGTTTGCTTGCCGGTGCGGATGAGCAGCGAGTTGAGCCCGGCCCGGACGTAATTTTTTTCGTCAGCCGCCACTTTGCGCGACCAGATGATCTTTGGGACGACGCCGAAGAATGTGCCGCCATCGAGCAGATAAGTGCCATCGGAATAGATGCTGAGTTCGAAGTCGCCGAGAGTAAGGCTGGGCATGGAGCTAGTTTGCCACAGGCGCAAAAATCATGGCCACGGATTCGCACTGATCTCCACGGATTTCTTTAATGAGCTTAGATTTATCCGGGAGAATCTGTGTGATCCGTGGACGATTGTATTAGCGGCTGGCTTTGGCCGGCTTTTCTTCTCCCACACGCTGGCTGACTTCGAATTTCATCTTGCCGGCTTTCTTATCGGCGTCGATCATAACGTGGTCGCCGTGCAGAATTTCGCCGTCGAGAATCTTCAGGGCCAGAGGATCTTGCACCAGCTTCTGAATGGCGCGCTTCAGTGGACGGGCTCCGAAGTTGGGGTCGTAGCCTTGCGTGAAGAGCAAATCTTTGGCGGAGTCCGTGAGCTCGATCGAGATTTTGCGGTCGGCGAGCAACCGGCGCACGTCTTCCAGGCGCAGCTCGATGATCTTCACCAACTGCTCTTTGCCGAGCGGGCGGAAGACGATGATGTCGTCGACGCGGTTCAGGAACTCGGGCCGGAAATGCCCATGGAGCGCGTTCAACACCTGTTCGCTGGCTTTCTCAAACTCTTCCGGCGTTTGCACGTGGTCGGCTTGCAGGTAGCTCGAGCCGAGATTCGAGGTCATGATCAGGATCGTATTCTTGAAATCGACCATCCGCCCTTTGCCGTCGGTGAGACGGCCATCATCCATCATCTGCAACAGCACGTTGAAGACATCCGGATGAGCCTTCTCAATCTCGTCGAAGAGCACGACTGCATAAGGTCGGCGGCGCACCTGCTCGGTGAGCTGGCCCCCTTCTTCATAGCCGACGTAGCCCGGCGGCGCGCCGATCAGGCGGGCGACGGAATGCTTCTCCATGTATTCCGACATGTCGATGCGCAGCAGGGAGCGCTCGTCATCGAATAAGAATTCGGCGAGGGCGCGCGCGAGTTCTGTTTTTCCAACCCCGGTCGGCCCCAGAAAAATGAACGAACCGATGGGGCGCTTGGGGTCGCTGAGTCCGGCGCGCGAGCGGCGAATGGCGTTGGCAACACGCTCCAGCGCCTGATCCTGGCCGACGACGCGCAGGCGCAGGCGTTCTTCCATGGTCACCAGTTTCTTCACTTCTCCTTCGAGCATCTTCGAAACGGGTATACCGGTCCATTTGGAAACGATGCGGGCGATGTCTTCTTCGTCCACTTCTTCTTTGAGCATGCGCGGAGTGCTTGTGCCCTTGCCGTCGATCCTGGCCGTCAGTTGGCTTAGTTCTTCTTCGGCCTGCCGCAACAGTCCATAGCGAATTTCGGCGACGCGTTGCAGGTTGCCTTTGCGCTCCTCGGCCTGCTCTTCGATCTTGAGCTTCTCGATTTGTTCTTTCAGCCCGCGGGAGCGGGCGATCAGGTCTTTTTCTTTTTTCCAATTCGCTTTGAGGGCGCCGGATTTTTCGCGAATGCCGGCAAGTTCCTTCTCGATGACGGCCAAGCGCTCTCGAGAGTTGGCGTCGTCTTCCTTCTTCAGCGCCTGCTTCTCGATTTCGAGCTGCGTAGCCCGGCGCTCGAGCTGGTCGATGTCGGTGGGCAGTGAATCGATCTGAATGCGAATCGAGGCGGCGGCTTCGTCGACGAGGTCAATGGCCTTATCGGGCAGGAAGCGGTCAGAGATATAACGATGCGAAAGTGTCGCGGCGGCGACGATTGCCGAGTCTTTGATGCGGACACCGTGATGCACTTCGTATTTCTCCTTCAATCCGCGAAGAATGGTGATGGTGTCTTCGACGTTGGGTTCGCCGACGAAAACAATCTGGAAACGGCGTTCGAGCGCAGCGTCCTTTTCGATGTATTTGCGGTACTCGTTGAGCGTAGTGGCGCCGATGGCGCGCAACTCGCCGCGGGCCAGCGCGGGCTTGAGCATGTTGGAGGCGTCGATGGCGCCTTCGCTGGGTCCGGCGCCAACGAGAGTGTGGAGCTCGTCGATGAAAAGAACGACCTGGCCCTGTGAGTCTTCGATTTCCTTCAGGACAGCCTTGAGGCGGTCTTCAAATTCGCCGCGATATTTCGCTCCGGCCAGCATGGCACCGAGATCGAGGGCGACCACGCGCTTGTTCTTCAGCACTTCGGGCACATCGCCCGAGATGATGCGCTGGGCCAGACCTTCGACGATGGCGGTCTTGCCCACTCCGGGCTCGCCGATGAGCACGGGATTATTTTTCGTGCGCCGCGAAAGAACCTGAACCACGCGGCGGATTTCCTCGTCGCGTCCGATCACCGGGTCGAGCTTGCCGCGGCGAGCCTGTTCGGTGAGGTCGCGGGCGTAGCGTTCGAGGGCCTGATATTTGGCTTCGGGATTCTGGTCAGTGACTTTCTGCGAGCCGCGCACGGCGGTCAGGGCCTTGAGGATCGCATCGTGGGTTGCGCCATGACGGGCAAGAATCTGTTGGGCGGCATCTTGTTTAAGGTGCGTGATGGCGAGCAGAAGGTGCTCGGTGGAAACGTACTCGTCCTTGAAGTTGGCGGCTTCCTTAAAGGCTTGCTCGAGCAACTTATTGGTGGCATTGGCGAGTGTAGCCTGCGTCGCTTCTCCGGACACCTTGGGGAGCTTTTCAATCTCGCGATAGATATCGCCGAGAACCGCCTGCGGGCCGATGCCGATCTTTTCCAGCACGGGAGCGACGATTCCTTCCTTGTCTTCGAGCAGGGCGGCGAGAAGATGGATGGGCAGCAGCTCGGGGTTGCCGTGCTCGGAAGCAAGATCGTTCGCGCGCTGGACGGCTTCCTGCGCTTTTACGGTAAATTTGTCCCAACGGATGGCCATGTTCCACTCCGGTCTCGCTGCTTATTACCCACGGTCTATCCCTGCCAGTATTGTGAACCAAACTTCCACATCGAGCCAAGAGCGCGGATCAAACAAAACGGGAGACAGCAAGTTCTGCCGCCTCCCTTTAGGGGCCAAAGCCCGCATCAGCACTCTCGTTTTGACACGGCGCCAAAGTGCCGCTCTTCCACGCGTGCCGAGCCGGGCGGCACGACTGAAGTCGTGCCTTCCCAACGCATCCTGCTTACGCGGCTTTGCTGGGGCTTTTGGCTTCGAGAGTCTTCTCGGTCTCCGCTTTGGCCCCGCCCACGTTGACCTTGATCTGCTTGGGCTTGGCTTCTGCCTTCTTGGGCAGAGTCACTTTCAACACGCCCTTGTCGTAGGTTGCCGAAACTTTCTCGGAATCCACGGTGGTGGGCAGAGTGAAGGTGCGGGTGAAGCTGCCGTACTGGCGCTCCACGCGGCGGTAGTTCTCTTCTTTCTCTTCCTTGTCGATCGTGCGTTCGCCGTGCACGGTCAGGGTGTTGTTTTCGAGGCGGACATCGATATCCTTCTCGTCGATGCCCGGTACTTCGATCTTCAACGTAACGTTGTGCTCGTCCTCGTAAACGTCGACGGCCGGAGCAAAGCCCGAGGTGGCCAGAGACTCGTCGCGGCCCTCGGGTCCATAGGACTCGCGGAATACGCGGTTGATGCGGTCTTGCAGGGTTGCGAACTCGCGGAAAGGTTCAAAGCGTGTAAGTACAGTCACGGTAAATCCTCCTTCAGAAAAATTGGGCTTGGAACTTGGTGAGAGGTCCATCGCATTCCTGGACCCACACACGGTATTCGATGCCCTAGTTATTATAAAAGAATCATAAAATATGAGTGTATTGTTGTCAACAATTGGTTATTGCTTATTTTCATTAACTTACGTAGGCTATAACACACTTCAGGTAGGCAGTTTCCGGCACATTCAGCAGGATCGGATGGTCCTTAGCCTGCCCCCGAACCTCAACCAGCCGCAGAACCCGCCGCGCATCCCGGGCAGCATCGGCCAGCATCTGCAAGAAGTCAGCCTGATTGACATGGTAGGAGCAGGAGCAACTCACCAGCGTCCCGCCCGGTCGAAGCATCTTCAGCGCCCGCAAGTTGAGTTCTTTGTATCCCCGCATCGCGGCATCGAGGTCGCGCTTCGACTTGGCGAAGGCCGGCGGATCGAGAACTACCGTATCGTAGCGCTGACCGGACGAGGCGTAGTCCTTGAGCAGGTCGAACCCATTGCCTTCGATCCATTCGATCTCTTTGTCATGGAGCTGCGTACGATTAAGCGCGCTGTCCTGGTCTGCGACCTCGAGCGCGGGGCGCGAGCTGTCGACGCCGGTGACGCGCGAGCAGCGCGGCGCCAGATGAAGGGCAAAACCTCCCTGATAGCAGAAGACGTCGAGAGCTTCGCCGTGCGCGTATTGGGCCGCGGCGGCGTAATTCTCGCGCTGGTCGAGGAAGGCCCCGGTCTTCTGGCCCTCGAGCGCGTCGAAATGGAATTGAAGGCCGTTCATGGTGAAGATGGTTGAAGTTTTCTCGCCTTGCAGCAGGCCGGAGGCGCGTGGCGGCAGGTCCTCGAGTTGGCGGACGCGCGGGTCGACGCGCTCAACGATCGAAGCGGGGTGGACCCGCCCGGTCAGTTCTGAAATCAACGTCCCTCGCACTCTCTCGGCGTCCATAGCCTGCGTGAGAATCTGCATCGAGAGAATGTCGTTGTAGCGATCGACGATGAGGCCGGGCAGGAAATCGGCCTCGCTGAAGATTAGACGGCAGGCATTGGTGTTGTGAACGATCGGCTCGCGATACGCGATGGCATCGCTGATGCGCTGACGGAGCAGCGCCGCCAAGTCGGAGACGGGCTCGCGCGAAATGAGGCGGATGGCGATTTGGGACGAGCTGGAATAAAGGGCGCTGCCCAGAGTTTGACCCCGATGATCGGTGACGGTGACGACCGACCCGGGCGGAACTCCATCGGCCAAAAGCACGTCAGAGCGATACACCCAGGTGTGGCCATCCTTCAGCCGGGATGCGCCGCGGGCAGAAACCTTAACCATAGCGGCAAGAATTGTGGCGGACTTCTTCGACATGCAGACATCTTAAGCGCACCAGCTAGTGTAGTGCGTCATAAGTAACAACCTTTATAGTTCAACGCCCGTCTAATAGGCAGGAGACCTCGTGGATGCGTATCGCCCCTGCCATTACCTTGCCTGCTGACCAGCGAGCCGCCTTGGAG
>JBARJF010000038.1:0-62071 GCA_049800135.1 Candidatus Sulfotelmatobacter sp. | reverse complement strand
GTGTGTCTGCAACAGCATCGAGTTAGAACCAAAGGCCACAAAAACACCAGAAATCAAACCGTTCGACGTCATCAACGATGAACAACAGAAGGAAAAACACGTTGCGAATCAATTTTTCAGCAGCCTGCTAGTGTCTTCTTCGGTTTCGGATCGCAACCTTAACTTCTGACTTTGGCAGAGGCGGGGTGTTCAGCATCTTGCGGAGCAGGCGCTCAAACTTCGCTTTGTCTACCAGGGTTTCTCCGGGTGGCGCTGTACTGCTCTTCGGTTGCGAAAGCCCTGGTGACTTCTATCAGTTTCATCACAGCCCCCGTCGGAATGGCTTATTGAAGTGCATAAGCTCTTGCTTGATTGCCTGTAAACGTTCCTGCCTTAGATCACGGGTGTTTCTTTCCGCAGCCGTATGAAAGGATCGTTGCGCGTAAACGGAGTTTTGTAGTTGGAGCGCTACTATCTCTTCTCTCAACTCTGAAAGTCGTCGCTGAGTGAATGCGTCCACGCTGGTCGTTACCGCCTCTTTGGAACGGAATGCTTAGGCAAGACGCCCACGCCAACGGGCTTTTCTTGTCTGCGGAATCTTACTCTGCTAGACCGGACTGTAGCAATTCTTCGATATTCCAGATGGATCTGCCGATTCCGCTCTACATGGCGGGCGTCACTCTCCTAGAGCGGACAGAGTTGCCTTCGACCAGCCCGGACATGACGGCCAACTTCTTTTCGGTGGATAGTGAGTACGTTTCGGCTCCTCATTTCCCGCTTGACGGGGGAGTTGAGGCAAGCCGATAATCTGGGTTGGAGAGGCCATGATTCCGGCTTGCCGGGTTGTGGTTTCAGAGCCGCCCGGTGATCAAGCACCTAGCGGCTCTCTTCATTTGCGCCTGTTGCCGGTGGAGGGGGCAACCACCGGAGGAATTCTTTCGGAAATCGCAAGCCGCAAACGTGACGTCAGCTCGCAAACAGTGACGAGGAGCCTCACCTGGAAGCGGGCCACCGTTCAAAAATCGCCTTCATGATTTCCTCGGCCCACCGCACCGCATCCGCGATTGCGCTCATTGTAGCCGGAACTCTTTTCCCACCATCGAACTGTGCCAGCTTGCGGGCAGCGAGGATACTCGCCGCGATCAACAGCACGCGTTTGCGACCCTCGTCCACGAGAAGGATTTTATCAGTTTCGCCTTCTGTTCGCCACATGCCGGCGGTGGTGGGTAATTTTCGGCCCGTGATTCTAGCCCGTGATTGGCCCGCGTTACACGTGTTTAGAGGGGTTTAGCAGTTTCCGGTGTAACATAGAAGTTGTTGTAGGTGTGGGTTAAGCGAACCTTGACACGGTAGAGGTCAGGAGTTCGAGTCTCCTCGTGCCTACCATTTCTTTTTCCGGTGTTGATGGTCCTTTCGGCCATTCCCGGCTCGATGCGCTTTCATCAGGGCCAATCTCAATACTTAATTGCCGGCTAGTTGGTCGTCGCACGGAATTGTTGGCGAACGTTAATGGAAACGTTTGCTTCTGCCTACGCCTCGACTTCTGTAGATCTCACTTGACTCCGGTCACGGTTCGGGAGACAACACCTGGCAGCGGTGGCGCAGCGTCGGGGGAAGCTTGGCGAAAATCCTTGCCGAGAAACTTAGCTACTGTGGCTGCTATCTGGGCTTGTGTGACCGCGGTGGCGTTCGCGCGTTCGCCGAGTGCCGCCGTGTCCGGGCCTATGACGGCGATCCAGATGTTCTCCGAACCCTTCTCCTCCACCCCGTGCTCTTTCCATTCTTCCAACCCGCTGCCTCGGCCGTGATCGGTGGTGATGATGAAAGTCGTCTGGTCGCGGTATTCGGGCATCGCCTGCATCGTCTCCCATAGCTGCCGTACGAATTCGTCGACCTGATGGGCGCTCTCGAGCACGAGGTCATAGCGTCCCGAATGCGCCCAATTGTCGGTCTCTCCGTAACCAACAAAAAGCAGGCGCGGATGGGCAGACTTCACATAATCGAGCAGCGGCACCTGCAGAAAGGAATCCCAAACGTCTTCATCATCAAGCCGGGTGGTTGTCCGATATAACTCGTTCAGCAGTTGATCCCCGGGTGTGAGATTTTTCGTTTTGGGCGGATCCCATCCCGCCTGCATCACCAGCCGGCTGCGGGGTTCGTTGAAGATATCCTTGAAAGTATTCCAGGTGGCGTACACGGCGACGCGTCCGCGGAACTCGGGGAACTGATTCATCCACTCAAAGACTGTCAGGTTCGGATTGATCCCAAATTCGTTACTGTTGATGCGCGCATCGGGACGCCCGGTCAACATCTCGTTGTATCCCGGATACGAGAACGCCAGGCCATTGGTGACGCGCGCAATGCTCCCCCGGTTCTGGTTTCCGAAAATCTGTCCTTGTTTGGCTACGACCCCCCAGAGAAACGGAAATAGCAGCTTCCGGCGTTCTGAAGGATCGTCATTCCAAAACTTGCGTCGCAGTTGCTCCGGGCTTTCCCAAATGCCACCGTACTTCTCGTTCAACAAAGCCGGATCGGCGCCGGTGAATACTTCCTGCCAGCGCAGACCATCGCTCACGATGAGAACAACGTTCCGAGTCTTGAGCTGTGCCCATCCCGATGGGACCGAAAAGACAAAGGCTAGAGCCACGACCACAAGAAAGCGTAATTTATTCTTCAACCGTTCCTCCGCATCAGAAGCTGTAGCGCAAGCCAAATTGCATCACGCGCGGCTTGGTCAGCGTTGCAGTGAAATCTCCCAGCGTCGTCCCATAAAGCAGATACTGGTTCAAGGTGCCTACGTCAAAGCGGACCGCATTGGTTACATTGAAGACATCCCAGGAAAAGCGCAGCCCTTGGGATTCGGTCAGCTTCCACGCCTTCGCCAGGCTCATGTCCACGCCAAAATAACCGGGGCCGCGCAGATTATTGCGCTGGCCGGACTCTCCCGGATAGGCGTAGCGGAAGGCGCTGGCCGCAGCGGGTCCGGCGCGAAACACGTTGGGCACACCGTCTGCAATCGATACTCCCGTTTTCGGCGCAGCCCCAAGCACCACCGCCCTGCCGTCCTGCTCGTAGTCTGTGCCGAATGCATATGTCGAAATGCTGAAAGGATAACCGCTGGTCCAACGAGTCAGGCCAGAAACCTGCCAGCCTCCGAAGAGCGAATCCTCGGGCTTATTCCATGCTGCTCCAAAACGCTTGCCGCGTCCGAGTGGCAGATCGTAGACCCAGTTGGCGTTGAGCTGGTGGGTGGTATCGTAATCGGACGGTCCGTAGAGGCCCTTCGTGTCCCACGAATTGATTACCTGGCCGCTATAAGCGACTGCGCTGCCGCTTCCGATTCCGGTGCCGTTTTCGTATTCACTCACCCGCTCCGCGTTGGAGTTCTCGTCCAGCGACTTCGAGTAGGTGTAGTTCAAATCGAATTCCAGCCCCGCCACGTGGCGTCGCAACATGGCCTGAAACCCGTTGTAGTTGCTGGTGCCGGTGGTGCGCCAACTAAAAAGCGATGAGAACTGATCGTCCCAAAACGCATATGGGCCGAGCGTTGAACATGCGGGGAAACAAGGGTACCCCGGGAACGTTGCATCCAGCGATTCCAGGGCGTAGGTGTAATTCGGACTGTCGGCGTAGTAAAGATCGTAGATATTTTGCGTGGCCGTCGGATTCGCCGGGATGCCTGGAGCGTAACCGCTCTCACCGGCTGCACCGGCCGCGCCGGGGAAAAAATTCTGCCAAAACGGAATGGGTTGTATGCTGGTTTCCGGCGTATTCGCATTGGCCAACTTTGCCAACTGCGTCGCCGCCTGGAAATAGGTCATCCCAGACTTTGGGTCTTTCATGTTGACGGGCTCGGCCATGTCCACTTCCTGCAGCAAACGCCGGCCAAAGCGGCCCACATAGGAGAGCTCGACCACAAACTGGCGCGGGAACTCGCGCGTAACTGAGAAATCCACCACGTGCGAGTACGGCGTCTTCATCGTGCTATCGATTCCCCAGGCCAGGGCGAAGGCGCCGTTGGCGCCCATCCCCGGAGGCGTGGAGGGAAAACCGCTCGCAGGTTGCGGAGGCAGTTCGTTTGTCTGGGGGCACTGACCCACAGGTAGGATGTTCGGAATAGTTGTTAAACTCACGAATCGGTCCGCGCAGTCGGGGGTGAGCACGCCGGATGGATTTTCCAGATAGGTAGTCAATCCGAACGAACCCTCGCGGTCAAAACTGTTGACCACGCCTTCGCCGAAATGATCGAAGTAAATCCCATAACCTCCGCGAATCGACGACTTGCCGCTTGGACCAAGCAGCTTGCCCCAGAAACCAGAGTCGGCAGAGGGCGAGTAGGCAAAGGCAAAACGCGGGGCGAAATCTTTGTAATCCGGATTCCAATAAGGAGCCTGGCCATTCGCCTTTCCGCTGAGAGCGAATGAAATGGTTGGCCGGTACACTTCGCCCAGGTTCATGGCGGCCGTTCTGCCGTTGAAAAACGACGCCAGGCTTGGAGTTGGCGAGACCTGGTTCCCGCCGGTCTCATAGGGCACTTGCAACAGGGTGTAACGCAGGCCGAATGTCAGCTGAAGATTCCTCTTCGCGTGCCACGCGTCCTGCACATAGAACTCGGTTTCGTTCGATCTAAAATGGCGCGGCACCAGCGCGGCCGGTGGCAGAAACTGGCCTTGTTTATTCTGATTATAGATCGCCTCAATCGAGCCCAGTATCCCGGTGACATCGGTAATCGCGGCATCATAGGCGTAACCAAAACTCGGATCCACCAGCGGCAAAGGCGGATAATTATCGGGATCGAGGTCCTGGTAGGTACCGGCTATGCCACCTCCATAAAGCCAGTCGGGATGCGACGATGCCGTGGTGATGTTCTCCGCATTGGAATACCGGTTGTTGTCCACGATGCGCCAGTTTCCGCCAAACTGCAGCGTGTGTTGCCCGCGCGTCCAGGTCAGGTCATCCACAAACTGATTCACTGGAACGTTGACATTGATGGTGGGGTCGAACGATACCTGGCTCGACAGATTCCAGAACTCGACATTGGAAAACGGATTTGGCCCGGCTTGCCCCAAGCCCTGGCGCACAAAGCCGTAGCGGAAGTTGTTGATCACGGTGTTGCTGAGGAGCGCAGTGTATCCGACACCGATCCCCTTGCTGTTGTTCTGCACAATCTGGCTGGGAGACCCGCCGGGAAACTGCGCGGCATCGAGGGTGCGGTCATCCTGCAGCTGTCCGCGCAGGAACAGGCGATGGTTCCCGTTCCGGGTCACGTTGTAGTCCAGTTTAGCCAGGTAAGTATTCAGGGCCGCGGGCTGAGGAGCAGCGAATGTGTATCCGAGAATGTTCAATCCATCGGAACCAAACGACACATTGGTATTGGGAAGCGGAAATGCAGGAACGGCAGCTCCATTGGGCAGGGATTCTTTTCCATTCCACAAATTTAAGACCGCCTGACTCACGCCGTTGCCGTTCGGACAAGTGCCGCTGGTCAAACAGCCCGGGTCCATGCTTTGAATAACTGCGGGCGACAAGGTTTCGACGGTAACTCCGTCCTGCTCGATGTAGCTCACAATTCCCTGGCGCAGATTTGCGCTGGGCACAGCTTGCGTCGTCTGCACCGCTTCGCGGGAACGCTGGCCTTCATAGTTGGCGAAAAAGAATAGCCGATCCTTGATGATTGGGCCTCCGGCCGCAACGCCAAAAGTATTGCGAATCAGTTCTCCAGGTTTGTTCGGCAAACCGCTGCTCAGTTCCGCCTGCTCGTTGAACCAGTCATTGGCGGCCCCGAACAGAGTTCGGTTGTATTCGTAGGCGGATCCATGAAATTGGTTTGTGCCGCTCTTTGTCACCAGCGAAACCTGTGCCCCGGAAGAGCGACCGGAATCCGCGTCGGCGTTGGTGGTGGTGACGCGGAATTCCTCCAGAGAGTCCATCGGGACACGCAACGCCCCGGTAAATGCCTGGCCTAGCAACTGGTCGTTATCGTCAAGGCCGTCTACCGTGACGTTGGTCTGGTCGCTGCGGGCACCGTTCACCGCCCCGCCACGAGAATCAGCGTCCGTATTCACCTGATTGCCAACGTAAGTTACGCCGGCTTGCAGGCTCAGGAGCTCGACCGCATTCCTGCCCTCGGAGGGAAGCGACGCAATCTGCTGCGAGTCGAAAGCATTACCCAGGGTCGCGTCTACTGTGTTGACCACCGGAGTCTCGCCTCGCACATCGACGGTAGTTTCGGCCTTGCCGATTTTCAGCACAAAGTCAAGCGTCGCCGGGGTATTCACCAGCAGAACAATACCCTCCTTCCGGACGGTCGCAAACCCTGCTGCCGACGCGGTGAGAGTGTAAGTACCGGGAGGGACCTCAAGCAACTGGTAATCGCCACGCTCATTTGAGGTCGTAGTTCGGCTGAACCCAGCGGCGCGATTCGCGAGTTTTATGTTCGCACCGGCGACCACAGCTCCGGCGGGATCGGAGACGACACCGCGCAGAGATGTTGTCGACACCTGTGCGATTAAGCTTGAGATCGGCAGCAGCGCCAGCAGAAACGAAGGAACGGCTCTTTTCAGAAACACCAATCTGCATACCCGAAGGGCCGGAGAATACGATGGTTTGGACATGGGACTAGGGCACAGCGAAAAGCAGATTGAACAGACGAACACTGAGCCTATTGAAGCAACGTTAAAGATAGATGAATAGCAGGTGAAAAACCGCCATGATCATGATCGGGAGTCACATTGGAGATGTGCGAAAAGCCATTGAAAGCTTTCTTTTCGCCCAGATCATGCCAGGTCGTAGCGATCAAGGTTCATTACCTTGTTCCACGCAGCCGCGAATTGCTTTACAAACTCCCCCTTCGAGTCGTTAGAGGCATAGACCTCAGCGAGTGCTCGAAGCTGCGAGTTCGAACCGAACACGAGATCGATGCGCGTGCCGGTCCACTTGATTTTGCCGGTCGCGCGATCGCGCCCCTCATACACCCCTTCGGATGTAGACGAGGGCTCCCACTTCGTATCCATGTCGAGCAGGTTGACGAAGAAATCATTGGTCAGGGTTTCGGGATGTTTGGTAAAGACACCGTACTTCGTCTGCCCGAAGTTCGCATTCAGGGCGCGCATGCCGCCGATTAGAACCGTCATCTCCGGAGCAGTCAGCGTGAGCAACTGCGCACGATCCACCAGCAGCTCCTCAGCCGAAAAAACCTGTCCGTTTCGGAGGTAGTTGCGGAACCCGTCCGCGACCGGCTCCATTACGGCGAATGAATGCACATCGGTCTGCTCCTGCGAAGCATCCGTGCGCCCCGGCGAGAAGGGAATCTTCACCTTGTGCCCAGCCTTTTTCGCAGCTTCCTCGACGGCCGCGCAGCCGCCCAGCACGATCAGGTCGGCGAGCGAGACCTTCTTACCCTTGACCCCACCTCGGTTCCCATTGGACTTGTTCCCGTTGGAGCCGGAGCCGTTGAAATCCTTTTGGATTGCCTCGAGCTTCTTGAGAACCTTCGCCAGTTCGGCCGGCTGGTTCACTTCCCAATCCTTTTGCGGCGCGAGGCGAATGCGCGCTCCGTTCGCCCCACCACGCTTGTCGGAGCCGCGGAACGATGCCGCCGATGCCCACGCTGTCGTGACCAGTTGCGAGACCGAAAGTCCGGATTTGAGGATCTTCGCCTTGAGCGCGGCAATCTCCTTCTCGCCAATCAATTTATGATCCACGGCGGGAACAGGATCTTGCCACAGCTGAGGCTCCTTCGGAACGAGTGGGCCGAGATAGCGCGAGATTGGCCCCATGTCGCGGTGCGTCAGCTTGAACCACGCCCGCGCGAACGCGTCCGCGAGCTGATCCGGATGCTCGTAAAAACGCCGTGAAATCTTTTCATAAGCCGGATCGAACCGCAAGGCGAGGTCCGTGGTCAGCATGGTAGGCGCGTGATGCTTTGAGGGATCGTGCGCATCCGGCACCGTGCCTTTGCCGGCGCCATTTTTCGGCGTCCACTGGTGCGCACCGGCTGGGCTCTTGGTCAGTTCCCATTCGTAGCTGAACAAGTTCGTGAAGAAGTTGTTGCTCCACTTCGTAGGCGTCGTGGTCCAAATGACTTCCAAACCGCTGCCGATAGTGTCGGCACCGCAACCCTTGCCAAATTTGTTTTTCCACCCGAGGCCTTGCTCCTCAATGTCGGCACCTTCTGGTTCGTTGCCCACATATTGAGCGGGAACGGCAGCACCGTGGGTTTTGCCAAAGGTATGACCACCGGCAATGAGCGCAACCGTCTCCTCATCATTCATCGCCATGCGGGCGAAAGTTTCCCTAATATCGCGTGCCGCGGCAAGCGGGTCCGGCTTTCCATTCGGCCCTTCCGGATTCACATAGATCAGACCCATTTGCACGGCCGCGAGCGGATTCTGCAGATCACGGTCGCCGCTGTAGCGCTCGTCCGCCAGCCACTTGCCCTCAGGCCCCCAATAGATTTCCTCTTCGGGCTCCCACACGTCCTCGCGCCCGCCACCAAAACCGAACGTCTTAAATCCCATCGAGTCCAGGGCGACGTTACCTGCGAGAATCATGAGGTCGGCCCAGGAGATTTTCCGCCCATACTTCTGCTTGATCGGCCACAGCAGCCGGCGTGCCTTGTCGAGGTTCACATTGTCCGGCCAGCTATTGAGCGGAGCGAAGCGCTGCTGACCAGATCCGGCCCCGCCGCGGCCGTCGCCGATGCGGTACGTGCCCGCGCTGTGCCATGCCATGCGAATGAAAAGCGGGCCATAGTGGCCAAAGTCGGCCGGCCACCACTCCTGCGAATCCGTCATCAAGGCATGCAGGTCTTTGATCACGGCCTTCAGGTCAAGGCTCTTGAACTCATCCGCGTAGTTGAACTCCTTGCCCATCGGATCGGACTTTGGGGAATGCTGGTGCAGGATGTTCACGTTGACCTGATTCGGCCACCAATCAACATTTGTGTAGGATCTGTGAGCGCCGTGTGCTACCGGGCACTTCGATTCGGCTGCGATATTTTTTTCCTTAGCTTCTGGGACAACGGTCCCCGATGAAGTCGCAAGTGTGTTTTCCATAAAATTCCCTTCCTTCCAATATTGACTGACAATTGCTTAAAAAAAACTACTGTTTAGCGCTGCAGCGGCGGCAGAGGCCAAAGACCTCGACTAGCGGCTGCGTCAGATCAAAGCCATCCGGCAGATGCCGGGATAGCCGTTTGAAATCGATAAACTCTCCTTCGATATCCTGCACCGATTTGCAGCGCGAGCAAACCAGGTGGTGATGAGGTTTGAGATTGCCGTCAACGCGCAGCGTGGACGCGTGAGGACTGACCTCTCGCAGCAACCCACACTCGATGAAAAGCCGCAGATTGTTGTAGATCGTGGCCAAAGAGATAGACGGAATGCGGCGCCGCACGGCAGCATAAATGTCTTCCGGGGAATAGTGCCCGTGGGAAGCGATGACGGCCTCGTAGACCACCTGACGCTGGTGTGTGACCGCCAAACCGTGCTGCGCGGCCAGTTCACGGAACTGTTCATGAGTGAGGCGCATGGGTAAGGAACATGATTATCGGATGAGAATAATTATAAAACGACCCGGAGCTGTGTCAACCGAAATCTTTCCTTTGCCCTCGAAGACGGCGACCGCAAGATGGACTCTGGTTCGGCTGCCACGGCCTTAGAGAACTTGCGCAGGTGGCCACACTTCCGACCCTTGCGCCGGTTCACAGATGTAGATCTCAGGGCTGACACCGGCGGCTTCCGCGTACGCCCTGGCAATATCCGCTTGGAACGCGGCGGCACAATCAGACCGCACCAGGTTCAACGTGCACCCGCCAAACCCACCGCCCATCATGCGCGCGCCATAGACACCTCGCTTTGACGAGGCTAGATCGACAAGCAAATCGAGTTCCTTGCAACTCACCTCGTAATCGTCGCGCAGGCTGGCGTGGGACTGGTACATCAGCTGGCCAAACCCGTCTGCATCCTGCGACTGGAGGGCCTTGGCAGCGGTAAGGACTCTTTGATTCTCGGTGATCACGTGACGGCAGCGACGATACACGGGATCCGGCAGCGCCGGTTTGTATTTGTCAAGATCGGCAATTTGAACATCGCGTAAGGCACGGACTGCTGGAAGAAACGAGCGCAGGATTCTTACCCCCGCTTCGCAATCGGCTCGCCGCAAGTTGTATTCTCCCGATGCCAGTTCGTGCCGCACCATGCTGTTGCACACCACCAGACGAAGATCCTGCGGGATCGGGAGCAGTTGATACTCCAGGGATCGGCAGTCGAGCATCAGAGCGTGTCCGGCCGCGCCACAAACCGCGACAAACTGGTCCATGATGCCGCAGCGCGTGCCCACGTATTTATGTTCGGCGGCCTGGCACAGTTTCACTAAATTCTGTCGAGGCACCGCGATTCCAGCAATCGCAGTCAGTGCCAACGCCACGGAGACTTCCAGAGACGCGGAGGAACTGAGCCCGGCGCCGAGAGGAACCTCGCCATGAATAACCAGGTTGGCGCCAGACTGTGCGTAGCCCGCCTCCTGCAGGCTGGCAGCGATCCCGCGGATGAAATCGCTCCAATGCTTTCGAGGCGGACCGGACAACGCATCAAGCGACAAACTGATTTTCTCGTCGAAGCGTTCCGAGTAAGCCTCCAGGATTCGGTCCTCACGTTTGGCCGCGGCGATCCAGGTGTAAAGCCCGATTGCCACGGGCATCACGAAGCCGTCGTTGTAATCCGTGTGCTCGCCGATGAGATTGATTCGGCCGGGCGCGCGAAAGACGACCGGGCTTGTGCCGAACAATTTTCGAAACAGCGCCAATAGGACTTCGCCGGTGGACTCGGGGTTTGAGACGCTGGAAATCATGGCCGCCTACCCGCGCAGTGGCTCGCGTCGTCAGCGCAGTACCGCTGCTGAGGCCGGATCGTCTTTCGGCGATTTAGCATCTGCGTCAGAAGAGGATTTTCACCGCCAACTGGATGGTCCGGTGCCCTAGCTTATCATCCGATAACCGGCGGGGCGGAAGAAGATGTTGCGGGGCATGCGATGGTGAAGGTACAGGTCAGCGCGCTCGTATCTTCGACGTCGCCGGTTAAGATCGCTGGCCAACCTGGGCCCGCGCCACGCTCACTCGAACTCAAGCACCACAATCTCAGGATTCGATCCCAGCCGCAGCGGCGGTCCCCACGTCCCCGCTCCGCTCGAAGTGAGCACCTGCATTTTTCCGATCCGGCTCAGGCCGTACACAAACTGCCGGTAAATCCGCCGCGCCATCCAACTCCACGGGATGAACTGGCCAAGGTGCGTATGTCCGGAGAGTTGCAAAGAAACGCCCGCCGCCTCCGCGATTTCCGGATGGTCTGGCGCGTGGGTCAGTAGAATGCTCGCGCGCTCGCGATCCAGGCGGACACCATGCAGCACCGACGCAAACTGCCCCTCCCGCGCCGCATTCCTGTACGGCACACCCACAATCTGCAAACCGTCCACTTCGACCTTCTCATTGCTGAGCACGCGAACTCCGGCAGCCGCAACCGCGCTCAGATATCTGCTGTCGTCCCCGAATTGCTCGTGATTGCCCGCGACAAAATACACGCCGCGTGGCGCCGTTAATTTGTGCAACGGCTCCGCAGCCCGCTGCGCATCGATGGCCGTGCCATCGTAGAAGTCGCCAGCAATAAAAACCGCGTCCGGCCCTTCCCGCAAAATCTTCGCAATCATGCGCCGCAGAAAGTTGCCATTTCGCACATGCCCCAGGTGCAGATCGCTGATCAGCGCCGCCCTTCGCCCCCGCCACGCCTCCGGCAAGTTCGCCAACCGCACGGTCGTGCGCGTGATTCGCGTCCAGCTCGCGTTGAAAACCCCGTAGAGTCCGGCCACCACCGCGATGCCAAACAGCCATTCCACCGTCCGATGAAAGTTCACGTCCAGCCCAGCCAGCCGCGAAGCTCCGAAAACAATCCATGAAAAAGCAGCCGCGAACACGAGGAAGGTCAGCAAACCCACCCATACCGCCGCAGCCCTGTAAAATGCGCGCACCGCTGCATTGGTATAGCGGAAGGCGAGGAGCGAAGCAGCCACAAAGCTTATCGACAACAAACCGAGAACCGGTCCCATCCACCGCGCCCCGGCAACATCGTTTCCTGTGGGCGAGAAGGTCCACGTCTCATAGAGGAGAAAATGCGTCAAAAAAAGAACGGACTGAATAATGACAATGAAACCAGCCAACCCCAACCTTCTTCGTACTCCCATGACCCATTGGATTCCCCGCCCCGCCATTCGTATTCATTAATCCGAAGATGCACTCACCCGCTCGGCTCGCATGCGCAGAACTATTTCTGCCCCCGTTGGCGGTGGTTTTGAGCAAAGATATATTCTGGCGAAGCAACTATGACCGGAGAAAATCCGTTCCAGCAATTCGCTCATGCATGGCGGGCGCTCCGGCACCGCAATTTCAGGCTGTTCGTCACCGGTCAAAGCATTTCGCTGATCGGCACCTGGATGACTCGCGTCGCCACCAGTTGGCTCGTCTATCGGCTTACCGGCTCCGCGCTGCTTCTAGGCGTGGTGGGCTTTGCCGGGCAGATTCCCACTTTTCTGCTGGCACCTTTTGCCGGGGTTTGGGTCGACCGGCTGGACCGGCGCAACATGCTGGTATGGACACAAGCGTTGGCGGCTCTGCAATCCCTCGCGCTGGCGGGCTTGACGCTCGCCAGGGTCATCAACATCCACGAGATTATTGGGCTAAGCGCTCTCCAGGGTTTAATCAACGCCTTCGACATGCCGGGCCGGCAGGCTTTCCTGGTGCAGATGGTCGAAGACAAGCAGGATCTCGGCAACGCCATCGCAATCAATTCCTCCATGGTCAACCTGGCTCGCTTGGTGGGACCCGCCTTGGCCGGGCTCGTCATTGCAGCCGCGGGTGAGGGATATTGCTTCACTATCGATGGCATCAGCTACTTCGCCGTCATCGCATCACTGTTGATGATGCGCGTGCAAGCGGCACCCGTAAAACGCGCTGTCAATTCGATGCTGGAACAACTCAAAGAGGGCTGGACGTATGTTTCCGGCTTTCGCCCCATACGCACCATTCTGTTGCTCTTCGCCTTAATTAGCCTGATGGGAATGCCGTTCATGGTGCTCATGCCCATCTTCGCATCAAAAGTCTTGCACGGCGGACCGCATACCTTCGGGTTTCTGCTGGGAGCATCCGGTGTGGGTGCGCTCGTCTCGGCCATCTCTCTTGCCTTGCGCAAGACCGTTCGCGGGTTGACTACGATGATCCAGTTCTCAGCCGCACTTTTCGGTCTGGGCTTGATCTGTTTTGGCTTATCTCGAATCTTCCCCCTGTCGATGTTTCTCATGCTCATCGTGGGCTTTGGCATGATGCAAGGCTTGGCGGCGAGCAACACGGTCATTCAAACCTTGGTCCCGGAAGATAAGCGCGGTCGGGTGATGAGCTATTACACCATGGCTTTTGTGGGCATGGCGCCGTTCGGCAGCCTGCTCGCCGGCGGTCTGGCGCACAAGCTGGGAGCGCCGCATGCCGTCATGATTACCGGAGCGTTCTGCGTCGCCGGGTCAGTCTGGTTTACCACGCAGCTCAAGTCCATCCGCAAGATCATGCGTCCCATCTATGTCGAGATGGGCATCATCCGAAGCGAGCTTGAACCGGCTCTGGAAGATCAGGTCGGACGCTAAAAACAAATTACTTCGCCGCGCAGGCACTGCAGATCCAAAAGCGTTTGACCCCGGCTTGCCGCGCGGCTAAACTCCCTTCTCATGGGACTCCTGCCCAACGCATTCTTATGAAACGCATCCTGTGGCTGCTATTCTTTCTTGCTTTTCTTGCGCTCGCTTCCTCTGCCTTGGCGGATGACGAGCAAGGTCACCCTCACCATGAAGACCTGACCACCGCGCAACTGGGGACGGTCACGTTCCCGGTCTCCTGCGACCCAGCCGTGCAGAAGTCGTTTGAGCGTGGTGTGGCCTTGCTGCATTCCTTCTGGTACGAAGAGGCGGAAAAAGAATTCATCCAGATTTCCGCCAGGGCTCCGAACTGCGCCATGGCCCACTGGGGCATCGCCATGAGCCTGTGGCACCAACTCTGGAACGAACCGGACAAGAAAGTGCTCGAGTACGGCTTGGACGAAGTGCACGAGGCCAACACCACCGACGGCCCCACCACTCCCCGCGAGAAGGCATACATCGCGGCCATCACAGCCTTCTACAGCAATTCCAGGAAGCTGAATCACGAAGCGCGCGCCAAAGCCTACTCCGACGCGATGAAGAAGGTCTACCTGACCTACCCCGAGGATCACGAAGCCGCAGTCTTCTACGCGCTGTCCCTGCTCGCTTCTGAACCGCACGACGATGCAACTTTCACCAACCGCAAGCAGGCGGCGGCGATCCTCGAAAAATTATTCGCCACCGAGCCCGACCACCCCGGCGTAGCCCATTACCTCATCCACGCCTACGACAAGCCGCAACTGGCGCAGCTCGGCCTGCCCGCCGCCCGCCGTTACGCCCAGATCGCTCCCGCCGCGCCCCACGCCCTGCACATGCCTTCGCACATCTTCGCGCGCCTCGGCCTCTGGCAGGATGACATCAACTCGAACCTCGCCTCCATCGCCGCCTCGCGCAAAGCCGCTGCCATGGGCATGGGCGGCGAGGGCCACCAGTTCCACGCCATGGATTTTCTCTTCTACGCCTACATGCAAAGCGGACGCGACGCCGATGCCCGAGCGCTGATCGAAGAAATCCGAGCCATGCCGGACAAGAAGGACGATATGTACGGCAAGGGTTACGATCCGCACAAAGCGATGCTGGCGTACCTGAGCGCGCTGTATCCGATCGAGATGCATGACTGGGCCGCCGCAGCGGAGCTGCCTCCAGCCGAGGTTGCCGGCACGGCGGAAGATTCGGAGAGTTACTGGGCTCGGGCGATCGGATCGGCCCATCTACGCAAGCCGGATGATGTGCGCAAGGATCTCGACGCAATTGAAACCATTCATAAAAGGCTAGTGGCCGAGAAATCAGAGTTTGCCGGGGTAGTGGAAGGCGACCGCAAGGAAGCCGCAGCCTGGCTGGCCTTCGCCGAAGGCAAAGATGATGACGCTGTCGAGGCCATGCGTCCAATCGCCGACAAGGAAGATTCTCTCGGCGAAGAACCGGAAGGCATTCCGGCGCGAGAGATGATCGCCGACATGCTGCTCGAGGCGAAGCGTCCGCAACAAGCGCTCGTCGAATATCAGACTGACTTAAAACTGAATCCCAACCGCTTCGACGGCTTCTACGGCGCCGCCCGCGCCGCCGAAGCCGCTGGCAAGCAGGCCGAAGCCGCGCAATACTACGCCCTGCTGCTGAAAGTCTGCAACGGCTCAAACTCCACCCGCCCGGAACTGAGCCGCGCCCGCGAGTTGGTGGCGCAAAAGTAATTTTCCACCGTTGCCATCCTGAGCGCAGCGTTGGATCCCATCTACGTTCACCACCAGCGGCTTTGCAAGGCGATTCTGTTACCTCACAAGGATCGTCATCTTCAACACCAGCCCCGCGCCCATCGCTACCGCTCCCAGCAGCGCGTTATATTCCCGATGCTTCAGATACAAATCCCAACGAAAACCCGCCCGTGCTTCTCCGCTTGCGCCTGAGGAACGGGTGAGCCTGGGCACCATTCTCGGCACTCGCCGCGCATACTTGTCAAACTCAGGAAACGTCCGCCGCAGAAACGCCTCTTCGTCGCGGATCACGGGAACATAAATGGCAAACAACATCCCGGCCAGCGCAACCCCCACCCACCAGCTCCGCGCCGCCGCAACGAATCCCAGCCCCATCAGCAGCGATCCCAAATAAAGCGGGTTCCGCGTATAAGCATAGGGACCGCTCACCGCGAGCGCCTCGTTCTTGCGAACATGTCCCGAAGCCAGCGCGCGAATCAGAAGCCCCGGCACAACCCCAATTGCTCCCACAGCCATGGAGCGCCAAGTCGGCCGCGCCAGCCAGAAATAAAAGACCGCAAACGCAAATCCCAGCGGCACCCGAATCCGCCGCGCGATTTTTGACCACTCAGCCATGCTTTATTCCCAGTCATCTCATGACTCGTTCGGAAAGGGCACGGCTCTAGTTTCTGAGCTTGCCCTGAGCAAGCCAAGCGCGCCGAGGGTGCACTTAGTCCCGGTAAACACGCGGGCTTTAGCCCTTGACGTCGGCCGCCAGCAGCTTGCTGGCTGCCGCAACCACAGCATCGCTGCCGATCGCCAATAAGCCATCATCAGGCACGGCCCGCCGCGAATGGGTAGTCAAGCTCTCTGCATTTCTCAACACAATGCTGCGCGTCCCGTAAGGCCCGTTGCGAACCGGATCGGTCGGCCCGTAAATTCCCACCACCGGAACTCGCAACGCCGCCGCCAGATGCAGCGGCCCCGTATCGCCGCCAATAAAAACCGCCGCCCGCCGCGTCAACGCAATCAATTCCGTGAGCGTGCATCGCATCGCTTGCGCCGTCCCTCCGCTGGCAGCCTCCGCCGCGTGCGCCAACTCCTCTTCACCCGGACCGTAATTGATAATCGAACGAAGACCCTGCTCCGCCAGCTTGCGTGCAACTTCACCGTAACGCTCCGCCGGCCAGCGCTTCGCGCCCCACCCCGCGCCCGGATTCACCATCGCAAACTCGCGGATGCCGTTCTGCGCAAGCCGCTCACCCACGCTCGCCTCAGCCCGCGGATCGCGAGGAAGGTCACAGGAAGCATCCTCCACCCTCCCTCTCATCTCGCGCCCAACCAGTGTCTCCGCGACCGAAAGATTCTGTTCGATGACATGCCTGCCCCGCGCCACCGTCTTCCGCGTGTACCAAAGGCTCGCCGGAGATTCCCGCGGCTCACCCGCTCCATATACCACCCGCGCCCCGGAAAACCGCGCGAGCACTGCGGACCGCATCGCGCCCTGCAGATCCACAGCCGCGTCGTAGCGCGCGTCCCGCACATCGTTCCAAACCGTGGCGGCGTGCTGCAGCGTCGAAATCGAAAACCAGGACTTTCCCCAGGCCTTCAGGTTCACGGTATGGACTTCATCCACCAGCGGCCTCGCCGCAGACCGGCGCCCGCGCCGCGGCGACCCCGCCGCACACAAAAGCTCGGCCCAGCGTTCCTCGATCAGCCAGCCGATGTAAGCCTCTGGAAACGCCTCCCGCAACGCATGCGCCGCGGGCAACGTATGGATTACATCCCCCATCGCGCTGAGCCGCACAATCAGCAACCGCTCGATCTTTCCTTCGGAAGCAACTTCAACCCCAGTGGGCGCGAAACTCACGGCTGCCTCAGCCTCAGGCGTGAACGAATAATATCGCTGGTGGAGTGATGCTTCGCATCGCCTACGATCGCGACCCGCCCGCCATAAGCGAGTACCGCATCGCGCTCCGGAACGGAATCGACCGTGTAGTCAGTGCCCTTGGCTTGCACGTCTGGATGGATCTCGCCAATCAGCGCCCGCACATCGAGTTCAGAAAAGATGACCACGGCATCCACGTCGGCCAGCGCCGCGATAATCTCAGCGCGTTCCTCCGCCACCATCACCGGACGCCCTTCGCCTTTTAGCGCCCGCACCGATTCGTCGGAATTGATCGCTACGATGAGCTTGCCGCCCAATCCCTTCGCGCCTCGCAGATACCGCACATGGCCCACATGCAGCAGATCGAAATTCCCATTAGCCAGCACGATGCGCTCCCCGGCGCGCCGCCACTGCTGCACGCGCTCGCGCAGTTGCTCGCGTTTCAGAATCTTGCTGTCGCCCATTTTTCTGTTTCCAATCGCTGTTTCGACTAATGAGGCCGGGTCGAAGGCGGAGCCTGCTCAATCGCGCGCAGCAGTTCCTCCCGCGCAACCGTTGCCGTCCCGCGCTTCATCACCACAATTCCGCCCGCATAGTTGGCCAGTTGCGCCGCTTCTTCTGTGCTCGCGCCCGCGGCCAGCGCGGCGCTGAACGCCGCAATCACGGTGTCGCCCGCGCCCGTCACATCGGCCACTTCGTCAGAACCAAAAATTGGGATGTCCACCGGCGCATGCCCCTGATCGAACGCCACCATGCCGTCGCGGCCCCGCGTGATCAGCAGCGACTGCAGCTTCATCTCACCCATAATCCGCTGTCCCGCCTCGGAAACCTTCTCCCAACTCTGCCCAATCCGAACCCCCAGGGCCGCCTCCACTTCAGGCTCGTTCGGGGTCGCGGCCGTGGCGCCCGAGTACTCCAGCAAGCGGTACCGTGAGTCCACTATTAATGGCGCAAGCAGGGCCCTGCGCCGCCCGCTCTGGCGCAACGCATTCACAATTGCCGGACTCGCCGATCCATAGCCGTAATCAGAAACCAGCAGCGCATCCGAAGCCCGCAAATATTCTCGCGCCGCCAGAAACAATTCCCGTGTCAAATGCCGGTTGGGAGGGTTCTCCGGCTCGCGATCCACCCGCACCACCTGCTGGCGCGAATTATGCGTCGTGCCGGCGAGAATGCGGGTCTTCGTTACTGTCGTGTAACTCTTGTCCTTCAACACCCCGCTAGTCGCGATCCGCTTGTGGCGAAAGCACTTCAACAGCAGGCGGCCCGGCTCGTCGTCTCCGATCGCCCCGACTGGCAGCACGTTTACTCCCAGCTCAGCCAGATTGTTCACCGCGTTGGCGCCACCACCCGGCACCACGGTGCGCTCGCGATGCTTCAGGATCAGCACCGGAGCCTCCCGCGACACCCGCGAAATTTCTCCGTACACAAATTCATCGGCCACCAGGTCCCCCAGCACCGTGATGGTTACCTTGGGGAACGCTTCAATAATCTTTAGCAGCCGCTCGACTTCTTTCAAATGCTTCGTCATCGGAGTTTCTTGTCAGGCATTTTCTCACGAGCAGCCGCGCCGCTCCTCGATCACGCGCATCATCGTATCCACAGCGTTGGCCGCGTCGGCCAGCTCCATCTTGACCGCAACCACCGCCAGCGGAGCCAGCCCATCCAGATAGCTTCCCAGGTTCACAGCATCCTTCTCCGTGGTAACAAACCCGCCCGCCCCACTGCGCTCGCGCAGTTCCAAAAGATCATGAACATCCTTTTCCGTGTAAGCGTGATGGTCGCGGAAAAATGTCTCCGCCACCGGATGAACTCCCGCCGCCCGCAACTGCAGTAGAAAATTCTGCGGCCGCGCAATCCCGCAAAACACCGCCGGCCGAACCGGAATATCAAGAGCCACAATCCCCCGCCGCGCCCGCCACACCGTCTTGCCCGCGAGTGGAATCCATTCCGGCTCCGCATCGCCGGTCAGCACCACGGCATCGGCTCGTTGCAACGCCGGCAAAGCTTCCCGCAATCGACCCGCCGGAAGCAAACGATCCTGCGCGTCCTCCTGCGTTACGAGCACAACGTCGAAATCCCGGGCCAATGCGCGGTGCTGAAACCCATCGTCCAGCAAATGAATCTGCGCCCCGAATCGCGACTCCGCAAGCCGCCCCGCTTCGAAACGATCTTCTCCAACCACCACAGGCGCCTGCAGCCGTCGCGCGATCAACAAAGGTTCGTCGCCAAAATCCCGCGGCAGCCCGCCAGGGTCCACCAGCAGCACTCCGCGCGTCTTGCGTCCGTAGCCGCGCGAAAGCACATCGAAGCCCACTCCGCGCGCCTTCAACAGCTCGCCTAGAAGAATCACGAACGGAGTTTTTCCCGAGCCTCCAGTCGAAAGATTTCCCACGCTGACCACCGGCCCCCGCAGCCGGCGCGTCCGCAACCAGCAACGGTCATACAGCCCGTTGCGCATCCCCACCACTCCGCCGTAAACGCCTGCCAGGGGATTCCAGTTCATGACCGCGTCAGCAATTCCTGCAGTTCGTCCGCGGTTCGCCCGGTCGCTCCGATTTGCGATTGCATGGTCTCCGCGGCGCGCTTTCCTAATGCCATTCGTTCCTCATCGTTAGCCAGCAACTCTAGCAACACCAGCGGCAAATCCGCGGGATGAACAATCCGCACCGCGTTCCGGCTCTCGAATAAGCCCACGATGTCGCGGAAGTTCTCCGTGTGACTTCCCACCACCGTGGCCACGCCGTGCTGCGCCGGTTCAATCATGTTGTGCCCGCCGCGCGCGACCAGGCTCCCGCCCACAAATGCGATATCGGCCAGCGCATACAGCGCCGCCAGCTCCCCGATTGTATCCAGCAACAGCACTCCGCCCGCCAACGGTTCTGCTTTCCACATTGACCGTCGCCAGAAGCGAATCGACATCTTCTCCAGCAGCGCCGCCACGGTCGCAAACCTCTCCGGATGCCGTGGCGCAAGTATCATCACCGCCCCCGGATGCGCCACCAGCAAATTCTCAAATGCCTTTAGCAGCAGCGGCTCTTCTCCCTCCACCGTGCTGCCGCACACCAGTACAGGCCCGTCGCCGCTGCTGGCAATCGACCTCCGCACGCTCTCAACAATCGCCGGCGGCGCAGGCGCAGGAATGTCGAACTTCAGATTTCCCACTACGCGCACGCGTTCCTCTCTGGCCCCGATGTCTTTCAGCCGCGCCGCATCCTCTGCTGTCTGCGCCACGAACAAGTCCACGTCGCCCAGCAGCCTGCGCAGCAACCCGCGGAATCGCCGGTACCTCGGCCACGACCGGTCCGAAATTCGCGCATTCACCACCGCAATCCGCGCCCCGCTCGCGTGCGCCAGTTGGATAAAGTTCGGCCAGAACTCTGTCTCCGCAATCACCACCAGGCGCGGACGCAGCGCCCGCAGGTAGGGCCGAATCGCAAATGCGAAGTCCATCGGGAGATAAAACGCGCTTCCCTCGCCAAAACGCTTGCGCGCCAGCGCCTGCCCAGTATCGGTAGTGGTCGAAACGAAAATCCCATACTGCGGAAAACGCCGCCCCAGTTCCTCCACCAATCCCGCGACCGCCAGCACTTCTCCCACCGAAACCGCATGCACCCAAATCACCGGCTCCTGCGCTCGCGGCAACCGCAACCGCGAAGGCACCAGCCCAAGCCTCTCCGCCAGTCCCTTGCGGTATTTTCCGTGGAGCGCCATCTGCAAGAGCCAGTAGGGCAGGCTCACCAACATCCCCATACCCAGCGCCACGCTGTAGAGAAAGCTGTAGAGAGAAGAGATCAAGTTGAGCCATTCTAAACAAACTCCGACCCTCAGGGCGCATCGCGGTTTACCCTTATAGCTGCTTCCACATAGCTGCTTCCACCCCACGCTTATAATCGAAAGCATGCCGCCGTTGAAGGTATCGCCCTTCCGTTTCTTGTTCGTCCTCTGTGCCGTCGCAGCCTTCGCCCCGTGCCTCGCCGCCAGGGATTTCGTCAAGCCCCAAGCCCAGCCTGCCAAAACCTATCCCGCGCACGACGCTCACCCCGACGAAAAGGTCGCCATCGCCGCCGACCCCTACGACACTCCCGAGAAGGCGAAGCTGTTCTCCGTGAAGTTTCACGAGCACGGATTCCTTCCCGTCTTCTTCGTTATTACCAACGACGGCGGCCAATCCATTTCCCTCGCCAACATGCAAGTGACCCTCACCACCGCCAACCGCGACAAACTCACTCCCGACTCTCCCGACGATATCTACCGCCGCCTCAACAACCCCCGCGCCGCCACCGATCCGGCCATCCCCTTTCCCATCCCTCATAAGAATGTGAAAGGCACCATCACTAAGAAAGAGCGCAACGAGATCGAATCCTCCCAATTCTCCGCCCAAGCCGTTGCCCCTCATACCACGCAATCCGGATTCCTGTTCTTCGACGTCGAAGACATCCCCTCGCCGCTCGCCGGCGCCCACATCTACGTAACCGGTGTCAACAACACCAAGGGTGCCGAGCTGATGTATTTCGATATTCCCATGGAGAAGTAGAAGCCACCAGTGCGACGGACACTCGTGTCCGTTGCCTTTGATTTTTGATTTTTGCTTCGTTGCCGGCGGAGTTCTCCAAAGACCCGGAATCTCCTTGATTTCGACTCTCAACCGTGCCATGCTATGTCTCTACGCATTGGATCTTTGACATCTGAATAGCACCGAGATAACTCCCGCGAATGCAATATTTTGGGGTGAGGGCGCCTGATTTTACGCCGCTTTGCCTTTGGCGACATCGCCTAAGTCATTCTGATGCAATATTTTACATCTAAGTTATTTGCTTGCAATATTTTAGCCGGATTCGGCCCGTTCAGAGGCCGGCAACCTGCTGATTCCCGACATTTTACCAGGATCGATCTGTAGATTTTTCTTCAGATCGCACCCTGACCACGGAACACTGAAACACTGACCGCTGCTTTATCATCACCCGATATGTCGACCTCCGCCCACTCCTCCGTCGCCTCTCGAACAATCTACGAGCCCGTGATCGGCCTCGAAGTGCACGTTCAGCTTCTGACCGCAAGCAAGATTTTCTGCTCCTGCTCCGCCCGCTTCGGCGCTCCGCCCAACAGCAATGTTTGTCCCGTGTGCCTCGGCATGCCCGGAGCCTTGCCCGTGCTGAACCGCAAGGCGGTCGAATTCGCCACGCTGGCCGCGACCGCGCTGAATTGCCGCATCAACCAAACCTCGGTCTTCGCGCGCAAGAACTATTTCTATCCCGATCTGCCCAAGGGCTATCAGATTTCGCAATACGACAAGCCGCTGGCGGAGCATGGATACATTGACGTGCGCTCCGGCGCCGGCAAGAAGAGAATCGGCATTACCCGCGTCCACC
Organism: Candidatus Sulfotelmatobacter sp.; assembly: GCA_049800135.1. GTDB lineage: Bacteria > Acidobacteriota > Terriglobia > Terriglobales > Acidobacteriaceae > Sulfotelmatobacter. Next base: position 39,413 of record JBARJF010000038.1, on the reverse strand, counting down.
TCGAAGAAGACGCGGGCAAGAGCCTGCACGAAGGCTTTCCCGACTCGGACGAAAAGACCGCCATCGACCTCAACCGCACCGGCGTGCCCCTGATCGAGATCGTCAGCGAACCAGATATTGCCACGGCCGACGAGGCTTACGAATACCTCACCCGGTTGAAGGAGATCATCCTCTACACCGGCGTGAGCGATTGCAACATGGAGGAGGGTTCGCTGCGCTGCGACGCCAACGTCAGCGTGCGCCCGCGCGGACAGCAAGAACTGGGCACGAAAGCCGAAATTAAAAACGTGAACTCGTTCCGCTTCATCCGCGAGGCGCTAGTATACGAGATCGCGCGCCAGATCGATGTGATCAATGGCGGCGGCAAGATCGCGCAGGAAACCCGCCTCTACAACTCGCACGAAGGCAAGACCTACAGCATGCGTTCGAAAGAGCAGGCGCATGACTATCGCTATTTTCCCGAGCCCGACCTGCTGCCGCTGGTGGTGGACGAGAGGTGGAAGGCAGAAATCACCAAGACTCTGCCCGAGCTGCCGGAAGCGCGCCGTGCGCGGTTTGTGCGGGAGTTTGAGGTGACGGAATATGACGCGCAGGTGCTGACGGTTTCGAAATCGCTCGCCGATCGGTTTGAAGCCGCGGCCAAGGCGGCGAAAAATCCCAAGCGCGTGGCAAACCTGGTCCAGGGCGAGCTGATGGGCCGTCTCAAGGCCAGGGGCGTTTCCATCGAGGAATCCCCCATTTCGATGCGGGGCGTGGCCGCATCCGCCGATCTGGTCGAGGGTGCCGTCATCTCCGGCAAGATGCTCAAAGATCTCTACGATCTCTGCTTCGAACGCGGCAAGGATTTCCCCGAGGTCTACGAAGAAGCAGGCCGCCCGCGGCAATCCTCAGACACATCGGCGCTGCAGCAGATCATTGACGAAGTGGTCGCCGCAAATCCCCGCCAGCTCGAACAATACCGCGCCGGCAAGAAGACCATGATCGGATTCTTTGTCGGCCAGGTGATGAAGCTATCGAAAGGCCAGGCCAATCCGCAGCTGGTGAATGAGTTGCTGAGCAAGAAACTGGAATGATCGCCCATCGCGTAACCCGCCACTGTCATGTGACCGAAGTACCATCCTCTCTTGGTGACTTCTGCAATCTGATTTCTTGCTCCTGTCCCGCTAGCATGATATCGGGCCTTCCTTCGGGCTCCCCTATAGAGCTTTTATGAAACTCAAGCTCGACCGCATCATCAGTATCGCGACGCTCGCGGCGTCGCTCACCGCCATTGTTCTGGTATTGAAAAGGCCGGCGCCGGTAGCGCAGCCGCAGACTACTACCGCGGCAATCGCTGCTCGCGCCCCATCCTCGAGCCCGCCAGCGAATCCGCCGGAACCGGCCGCGAAGCCGGCTCGGCAAACGCAGCCATCGCAAGCCGGAAGCCCATCTTCCGCAGGGTCATCCATAGCGCCCCAGGCCAGCCAGATTGCGCAGGCGCCGCAGACCCCCAAGCTTGAAGCGCCCATCAACTCCGACGAGATTAGCGCGGCCATCAGCCAGGCGCTGGGGGCGAGTGCAACCGGAGCGGCCGGCCTGTCCCCGGATTCCGACATCGGCAGCGCAATGCCAAACATTAAAGACCAGAAGGTTACTTATGACGGTGATATGGTCCACGGCCAGTTTCTGACGGAGATCGCGGGGAAAGACGTCTGGATCACGATTTCCGGGCACATGGGGCAGAAGGATGGTTATGCCACGTTCGATCCCACTGAGTTCAAGGTTGGCAACATCGATGTGCCCGTAGCGCTGGTGAATCCGGCGCTGCAGAGCAAGCTGGCGGAAGAGCGGGACCGGCTCAAGCTGGCAGACCCGGCGGGCGCGAAGTAGGAACCGCTGAACCGGGCTGGTTCACGGCCGCCGCGGGAAGTGCATTGTTCTCCGCTACGTTCGCATACCAGCGGCCTGATTCCTTGATGGTGCGCTGTTGGGTTTTGAAGTCCACGTAGGCTAGGCCGAAGCGCTTGCTGAAACCTTCCGCCCACTCGAAGTTATCGAGCAGGCTCCAGGCATGATAGCCGCGGACGTCGGCGCCATCGGCAATGGCGCGGGCGAGCGCTTGCAGATATTCGCGGTGATAGGCAATGCGGCGCGTGTCGCGAATCACCCCGTCCGCCCCCGGACCATCGTTGTAAGCGCAGCCGCTCTCGGTAATCTCGATTTGCGGATGCTTGTAATCACGGCTGATGCGCATCACCATGTCGTACAGCGCCGCCGGCCAAACCTCCCATCCAATGTCAGTCTTCGGGCCTTGCCCGCCACCGGACATCTTTACCGGGAACAACCATTGCTGCGGGTGCGTGAGCCGCTCGATCGCGGTGGGCGCCGATGCGATGGTGCGGTAGTAAAGATTGATGCCGATGAAATCGAGCGGCGCCCTCATTTTGTCGAAGTCCCCCGGCTTTATTCCCATGGCGGTTTCCGGGAGAAAGGCAAGCGCCTCCGGGTAGCGCCCGTGGAGCGCCGTCTCCAGGAACCAAACGTTGGTCATGGCGTGGGCGCGCTCCGCGGCCAGTTTGTCTGCTTCGGAGTTTGTCGCCGGCTCACACGCCGACATGCTGAATGCGGTTCCCACCCGCGCGCCGGGACGCGCTGCCTTCAACGCTCGAAAACCCTCGCCCTGCGCCAGGTTCACCGTATGCGAGGCGCGCAGAAAGTCGAAAAGGCTCTTTCGTCCGGGAGCGTGCGTGCCTTCGAGATAACCCAGATCGGTGAAGGCGGCGGGCTCGTTGAGCAGGATCCAGTCGGAAACCCGGTCGCCCAGGGCGCGCCCCACCAGTTCCACGTAGTCGGCAAAGCCAGAGGCGGTATCGCGATTAGGCCAGCCTCCAGCGTCTTCCAAAGCCTGCGGCAAATCCCAGTGGTAGAGGGTGACAAGCGGGCGGATTCGCGCTTCCAGCAGAGCATCGACGAGGCGGCTATAGTAATCCACGCCTTTCGAATTGGCGGGGCCGGAGCCGGCGGGCTGAATGCGCGGCCAGGAAATCGAAAAGCGGTACGTGTTCAAGTTCATGGCGCGCGCCAGCGCAATGTCCTCGCGCCAGCGATGATAGGAATCACAGGCTGTATCGCCGGTATCGCCGTTCTTGATTTTGCCGGGAGTGTGCGCGAAGCGGTCCCAGATCGATTCGCCCTTGCCGTCTTGGTCCCACGCGCCTTCGATCTGGTAGGCCGAGGTGGCCGCTCCCCAGAAGAAATTCGCGGGGAACGAAATCCCGGAAGAAGCGTCGAACTGGGCGGCGTGGGAACTGGCAAGCGGCGTGGGGTCGTCCGTCCGCGCCGCTTTCGACGACACGCTGCATCCCGAGAGCGAGCCAGACGGAAGTGCGGTCAGGGCGCCGGCAGCCAAGGCCGAGCGCACGAATTCGCGGCGTGTCAGACGCAAGTGGGATGCGGCTCTTTCATAAGGTAATACGGCTGAGGCGCGGGGCAGGCCGAATCCAGACTCCGCGCACGATCCTGCTCGATTTCATTTTGACCACGGGCTTAGATTCTAAACCGGAATGCAACGGAAGTGCGGGGTGGGTATCTTCCGGGTTCACACGGCGATAAGGAGTGCGAGATTGCGCCGCACTTAGGGTCAGGCTGACACTCTAGCGCGCCATTCGGCATGTCGATTGCTCAAAGACCTCGAGGGTTCCGCGGGGCGGAATACTAACGTTGAACAGGAGCACGGCCATGCACATTCACGCCAACCAGATCAATGCAACGGCGCAGTTGGATGCTCTCTATGCCGCGGAAAAGGCCGCGGCCAAGCTGGAGGCCGCGCGCACCAGAAAGAAGCTGCTGGAATTCGCTTCAGAGTTGGCCGGCGAGGCTGAGTCGGAGGAAGCCTGCGTGGTACGACTGGGAGCGCGCGAAGAATCCGAGGAGCAGGCGAAGCGGCAAAATCTGCCCAGCCCAGCCAGCCGGAGGAAGCAGAAGGAACGGGCACATCCAGAAGACGCGGCGCCCGCGATTTCGGACTGGGCGTAACCGGCATCCATGTCCCAGCCCTTGATTCTCGTCGCCACCCCATGTTTTGGCGGCATGGTTTCGCAGAATTACATGTTAGCGGTGATGCGGCTCACCAGCTACGCAAAATCTGCCGGGTTCGACGTGTCGCTGACCATGGTTGGTTATGATGCGCTGGTCTCACGAGCGCGCAGCGCGCTGGTGGCGGCGTTTTTGGATAACCCGGCGGCCACCCATCTGCTGTTCGTCGACGCCGATATCGGGTTCGAGCCGCAGCAGGTCGAGCGGTTGCTGAGGTTCGATAAGGATTTTACCGGCGCGCTGTATCCGCTCAAGTCGATCGATTGGGATCTCATCCCACAACGCTGTGTCGAGCGTGGAGAAAGCCTGCGACAGGCTGCCCTGTCCTATGTGGGAATGCTCTCTCCCGAGGCGGAACGCAAGCGGGAAGGGGATTTTGCCACGGGAATTTACGCCGGGGGCGGATTTCAACTGATCCGCCGCAACGTGCTCGATCAAATGATCGCCGCTTATCCGGAAACTCATTTCAAGCTTGTGCACGTCCTGCCCATGTCAGGCGTGCGCCGCGAGGCGGCGCCCAGTTCCAATTTGTTTGCGCTTTTCGATTGCATCATCGACCCCGAGACCGGCGCTTATCTGAGTGAAGATTATTCCTTCTGTCTGCGCTGGCGGAAAATCGGGGGCGAGATCTGGATTGATGCCGCCAGCAAACTAACGCACTCCGGCCGCTACGAATTCATCGGGGACCACGCCTCGCGCTGCGGTGGAGCAGCGTGAACCGTCATCAAAATTTCTTCGCGAAGCCGCGGGGTCGAACGCTTCGACAGGACAAGGCTGCGGCCATCCAAGGCATGCTGGGGAATGCTCTGCGGCACCATCGCGCCGGACGGCGGATCGAGGCGGAGCGGATTTATCGCCAGATTCTGGCCATCGACTCCCACCAGCCAGACTGCCTGCATCTGCTGGGGATGATTGCATACCAAAGCGGACGTCAGGACAGCGCCGTCGAGATGATCCGCCAGGCAATCGCGATCAACCAAACCGAGGCGGCTTATCATTCCAACCTGGGCACCGTTCTGCAGGCACAAGGCAGGCTGGAAGAAGCTGCGGAATGTTATGAGCGCGCGCTGGCCCTTCAGCCCGAGTTGGCCGAAGCTCACTATAACCTGGGGAACGTCCTGCACGCTCAGAACAAGCTGGAGGAAGCGGTGGCATGTTATGCCCGCGCCCTGGCCCTTCGGCCCGAGCTAGCCGAAGCACACTACAACCTGGGGAATGCCTTGCAGGCTCAGGACAAGCTGGAACAAGCAGTGGCATGTTATGAGCGCGCCCTGGCCCTTGATCCGGGGAAATACGAGGCGCGCCATAACCTGGGGAACGCCCCTCGAGTCCGAGGGCAAGCTGGAAGAAGCGCTGGCATGTTATGAACAGGTGCTGGCGGTTCAACCCGCTTACGCCCGGGCTCACTACAGCATAGGCTGCGCCTTACATTCTTTGGGCAACCTGGATGAGGCGCTGGTGCGGTACCGGATGGCTCGGGCTCTGCAACCAGACTTGGCCCAGGCCGGATTCAGCGAGGCTCTGGTGCAGTTGCTGCAGGGGGATTTCGCCGCGGGCTGGCCGAATTTTGAATGGCGCTGGCAAACCGAAGATCACGATACGCCGATGCGGGCCTATGCCCAACCGCTCTGGGCGGGCGAAAAGCTGGCATCGGGGCGGGTATTGATTTGGGGCGAGCAGGGAATAGGCGACGAAATTATGTTCGCCGGACTTATCCCGGATGTGGTCCGCACCGGCAACCGCTGCGTGCTGGATTGCGACACCAGACTCAAACCCCTGTTCGCCCGTTCTTTTCCTGAGGTGGAGGTAGTTGGTGGGCATCAGCTGAGTATGGATTCAGAAGGTGACCCGGAGCTGGATATCGCCGCGCACCTGCCCAGCGGTAGCCTGCCCGGGCTCTTCCGCAAGACCCACGCCGCTTTTGCCGCCACTGCGTCGCCCTACCTTGTTGCCGATCCGGTTGCACGGCAGAGGTTTCGGGCGCGCTATGCCGGTGTTGACGCCGGTCAAAGACGGCTGGCCGGGCTGGCCTGGCAGACCAATAACCGGAAGACTGGGCGCTGCCGCTCCATCGACCTGTCGTGGTTCGCGCCGCTGTTGGCGCGAACCGATATTCGATGGGTGAGCCTGCAATATGGAGATCACGACGCGCTCGAAAAACGAGCGGAAGCGGCGGGCGCGCCTATTGTGATTGATCGCTCCGTCGATCAGTTTGCCGACATCGATGCCTTCGCGGCGCAGGTCGCTGCCATGGACCTGGTGTTAACCATCGATAATTCCACGGCGCATCTGGCGGGCGCGCTGGGCATTCCGACCTGGGTTCTGCTGCCGTTTGCGCCCGACTGGCGTTGGCTCCAGGCGCGGGAGGATAGCCCCTGGTATCCCACCCTGCGGCTTTTCCGGCAGCCTCAGCGCGCGGATTGGCAATCCGTGGTGCGCACAGTTCGGAACGCCCTGTGAATCCGATGATGGGTTCGCGCTGCGTGACGTAATCCCCGCTTCGCTTCTACTCCGCTTTTACTTACTCCGTTTTACTTACTCGGCTTTACTTCAGGTCCGCCAAGTCTTCCTGGAGTTGCGGCAGGTTGAAGCCGCTGGGCGCAACGGTCTGGCCATTTTTCTGCTCGAGATAATCGGGGCTGAGAATGGCGTAGGCTTCGTCGCAGTAGGCTGCCCAGAAGCCCCAAGTCATGGTTTGCAGCGCGCCCCAGGTGACGACGGTTAGGCTGCGCGAGTCGTAAGCGACCACGGGGACGGCGTGTCCTCCCCAGGAGCCGGGCGCGCCATCGCCGCTTGTGCCCGACGAAGGCACGGACCAGGGCTGGTGATTCTGGGTTTGAGCCTGCGCGCTCTTGGGCAGGGCCAGTCCGATGTAGCAGCCGCCGAAGATCCAGACCCCGTCCATGACATGGGCGTGGTTGCCGGGTTCGAGAGCCATGAAAGCCTGGATCTGGCGACCGGCGATTCCCTGCTGGCGCCAATAGTTCAGTACGTCAATTTCCTGAGCGCCATTATCGTTGGCTCCGGTAACGGGATTGTAGCCGGTGATGGCGGAATAGGCGGCGACGATCTGCTGGTCGGAGGGCGTGAACATTTCCGATTGCGCGTTAGCCGTCCACTCCATGATGAGATGTCCAGCGGCGGCGCAGGTGCAGTCGCCAATCTGGTCGTTATCCATCATGCCCCAGGGGCCTTTGACCTTCCTGGCCACGTTCAGCGCGGGAGGCGGCGCGGGCAGGGCGGGCGTGGTGTAAGAAGCAAACAACAGGGTACGCGGGTCGTGCCGCGGCGCCTGCTTGCCGAGCTTCAGCTTAAGGGGATCGATTCTGGTTGGGTCGGACCTCACCGTGACGCCGCTGCGGGCATCCTTGGAATTGGTGTCGAGCTTCTTGATGGCCATGGCGGAGGCTTCCTTCCTTTCTGTACGGGCTGGAAAATCTGACGCTGAGCGATCCGCGAGGATGCCGACTCAGGCGAGTCACAGCTCAAAATGCTGGGAGGGGAAGATTTTGGCTAAATAGTGTAGAACGCAGAAGCAATATTGCGAACCGGGAACTTGCGTTTGTTACGAAAAGCGGACAAGGCCTATGGCGGAGGGATCTGGACCACGGTCAATAGATTGACTCCGACATCAGGAAACGGCGAGCCGGACACAGGAGTAAGCCCACCGCTGGTGGAATCGACGCCAAATGCCTGAATGCCCGTCGGTCCAGCAACGTAGAGATGTTGGCCGAAATAATCTGTGGCCACGGAAAAGCCGACGATTGCGAAAGGCGAGCCTGAAAGCGGAGTCAGCGCGCCGTTCGTGGAATCGATGCTGTAGCCTGAGATGGTCCCGTCTGCAGAATTGATTGCGTAGAGGAAGTTTTCGGCCACAACCACTGCGGTGGGAGTTGTTCCCGCTGGGAAAGGTGAACCCGGCACGGGCGTGAGTGCGCCGCTGCCACCGCTCGCGATGGAAAACGCCGCGATCTGGTTGGTTGGCGAGAGAGCCACATAAACGTAGGAACCGCCGCTATCAGCAATGCCTGCGCGCAGGCTGTTGGCAACGGTTTGCCCCGGAACGGTAAATGGCGAATTGGGCACTGCGGTCAGGGGATTCGTCGTGAATGCGAAGATGCCGTCGGGGGGAACGTTGTCCACAGCGTAGAGGAAGTAGCTTGAGGGATCGACCACGATAGAGAAACCGGCTTCCGAAACAAAGGGAGATCCTGAAACCTTTGTAGGCGTTCCGGCTGCGCTTATGGTGAACGTGTCGATCGTGTCGCCGTCGGAGGCGTACAGAACACTACTCGCCGGCCCCATATCCCCCGGAGGCGAGGCCAGATCGCCCGGGAAACTGAGAGTTCCGGTGGAGAAAGGAGACCCCGCGAGGGCGGTGAGTGCTCCGGTTGTCTGGTTGATGGAGAAGCCATCGATTTGAGCGTTCTGAGTGTCCGAGGCGTATAGGAACTGGCTGTTCACTGCTGTGAGGCCGAGGCTTAGGAAGGGACCGGACACGGATCCAATCAAGGTAAGGGCTCCGTTATTTCCGTTATTGTTGCGATCAATGCTGAAAGCCAGAATCTGCCCGCCGACGCTCCAGGCGTAGAGGAATTCGGGACCGGGGTTAACGGGACAGGCTGCTGTTCCCGAGCCGCAAGTGCAGGTACTACTACTCGGGGTCGGAGCGTTGCAAATGGCCGAGGGTGGGTTTGTGCCGCAAGCGGCCAGGGCCAAACACAGCACAACCGCCACTAAAAGTTTGGCTTGAGTTTGAAGCGCGATGGCCAGCATAAGCTTTCCTATTCAGTTCCATGCTAACAGCGGAGGTGACGCATGAAATCACCCGGTCACTTTTCTAGATGTCGCAACCCCGAATGCGGTGGAAAGTCTCTCGCGACGGACAACGGGACTCCGGAGCGCTCTTAGGGGAAGTCAATGCCAAGTATCCAAAAGCTTCTTCAGTATATCGACGGCTGCGCCGAGCTGGGCAAGGTCGCTGCTGTTCAGAGAATCGAGATGGGCGGCGAGATACTCAATGCGTCGCCGGCGGCCTTGCTGGAGCAGGCGCGCGCCTTTGCCGGTCGGGCGGATGGACATGCGGCGTGCGTCACGAGGATCGCGGGTGATTTCAATCAGTCGGATGCGCTTGAGGCCGGCAACGATGCGGCTCATGGTGGGCGGCTGAACCTGCTCGGCGGCGGCTAGCTGGCTGAGGGCCTTTGGTCCGGCGAAAACGAGGACGGAAAGCGCTGAGAGTTGTGCCGGACCAACCCCGGATGCCGCGTCCTGCTTGCGCACCCGGCGCAGCAGGTGGATGGCCGCGGAATGGAGGCGGTCGGCCGTCTGGACCGCTTCCTGCCGGGGCGGGGCGCCTTGGAGCTCGATTTTTTTGCGCTTGACTTTGGCCATTGAATATAGTTAGCTATGCTAACTAATTTGGTTCGGGAGGTCAAGTATATGCCATCGACCGCAACAACCATCGGCATCAGCAGGGTCGGCCAGATCGCCATCAACGCGAAAGACGTGGAACGGGCTGCAGCTTTCTATCAGGATGTTTTGGGGCTGAAGCTCCTGTTCAAAGCGCCCCCGGGGCTGGCATTCTTTGACTGCGGCGGGGTGCGCCTGATGCTGGACCGGGCGGCAAAGCCCGAGTTCGACCATCCCAGTTCCGTTCTGTATTTTGCCGTGCCCGATATTCAAGCGGCCTATGGGAAACTGAAACAAAGCGGCGTGCGCTTCGAGGACGAGCCGCACATGATCGCGAAAATGCCTACACATGACTTGTGGATGACGTTTTTCCGCGACTCTGAAGCGAACCTGCTGGCGCTGATGAGCGAGGTAGCGCGGTAGACGGCCGGGCCGTCTCATTTTATGCGCATTCAAAGCGCCGGTTTTCGATTTTCGCTGGTCCGGTTGCCGATTGAATTCATGTCCCAGGGGAGCCTGCTATCATCGTGGGCGGAGTGGTAGTAAGTGCCATGGAAGAGTTTGAGGACGAAGAGAAACTTCCTTATATTTCCGGTTCAGGAGAAGGACTCATGGACGAAGGTCCAGCAAGGCACGGGAGCGCGCGGCGGAATGAGGACATTGCGCTCGATCTGATGAAGTTTATCGCGATGACTACGGGGTATGGGCGCACCACGTCATCCGGAGTAGGCTTTCAGGGCACAGGGTCGGCATCGAAGCCTGAGGAGTACGCCACGCATCTGCTGGAGTTGTACGGCAAGTGCCTGAACGCCGTGGAAACAAAGAAATAGGCCAAATGGGATGGTGATATCCGTCCCATTCGGCCGTGTTTTTGCAAAGAGAATCGCAAGATTAGGTTAGCGCCGCCCTTTTTTAGCTTTCTTCTTGGCTTTTTTAGCCGGCTTCCTGGCCGCTTTCTTTTTCGCGGGCTTCTTTTTCTTCTTGGCCGCCTTTTTCGCCGGCTTCTTTTTGGCGGGCTTCTTTTTCTTGGCCACTTTCTTTTTCTTCTTCACGGCTTTCTTTTTAGCAGCCGGCCTCGCAGCGGGAGCGGCGGGCCTGGGTGCGGGTGGCGGAGAAGCTGGAATGACCGGCTCACTCATCTCCGGCTCGGGCACGCCTTCCTCCTCCTCTTCTTCCTCCTCGAAATCTTCTTCCAGCGACTCGGTGTAGGCGCCGGTGTCGCCAAATTCTTCTTCGTCATCACGTCCGTAGAGTGTGCGATCGAAAGTCATTACTCCTCCTGATCTTGGTTTGGCCTCCTGGCGCAAGAACGGCGGCGCAAGGCTGCCGGACACGGGAAATTAAAAGACCACCAGAAACTTTGTACTGGAACGGCGCGCGATTATAGCACGACGTTTGCTGCAGACTGCAAGGGCCGTGGTCACATGGGCCTGCCTATCCTGTTACCACACGAGGCGGAGGAATGGAAGAAGATTCTGCGGGCCGCGTTCCGTCGATGGAAGGTTCACCGCGGAAGATCAGCGGCTCTGCTGCACGACCAGGATCATGCCAGGCCGCAGGATAGCGATGTCGCCATTGGTACGCCTCAGGGCGGCGACGGTGGTGTTGTAGGCGGTGGCGATAGAGTAGAGAGTTTCGCCTGACTTTACCTTGTGGTGGAGCACGCTTGCGGAACTATCTTCGTACCGGGATTTGCCGGAGGAAACTCTAGCGTTAGCAGAGGTTTGCGCGCGTCTTCGGGAGTGCCCGGCCGGTCTGCCGGAGGCAGCCATGGCCACCTCGCTGTTGGGCGTAACCGGCAGGTGCAGGGCCAGCACTTTTCTGCCTCGGAGTCTATCGCCGTGTAGGCCATTCCAGCGGCGCAGCATCTGAGCGGAGACGCCGAAGTTCTCGGCCACGGTTTCGACCGTGTCGCCCTTGCGGACTCTGTAACGGGTGATGCGGCGGGCGTAAGTGGCGGTATCGCTGAACGGGTGCCTGCCGACCGCCATGGGGATGATTAACCTGGCGTCCGCCTCGAGCTCCGGGCCGTCGAGCTGATTCGCAGCGGCAATCGACTTGGTCGTGACCCGATAAAAGCGGGCGACGGAAGCCAGCGTGTCGCCGGGCTGAACTTCGTGATAACGCCACCACAGCCGCATGTCGCTCGGGATGGCGGCGATGGCCGTCTGATATTGGTCCTTGGTTCCGGCGGGGAGATGGAGTTCGAACGTGCCGACCCGGGGCGTGCTCAGCCGCAGCAGGCTGGGATTCAGCTCCTGCAGTTCGGCGGGGGTCGCATCCACGCATTCCGCTACCAAGCGCAGATCCACAGGATAATCGATGGTTACGGAGTCATAGGTCAACGGCTTGTCCATCGTAACGTCATCGAAACCGTACTGCGACGGATTCTTGGCCATGATGGTCACAGCCAAAATGATAGGAACGTAGTTGCGCGTCTCCTTGGGGAGAACTTTGCGACGATAGAGTTCCCAGAAATCGGCGTAACCGGTGCGCTTGACCGCGGCCTGCACCGTGCCCGGGCCGGAGTTATAGGCTGCCATGGCGAGATACCAATCGCCGAACTGGGCATAGAGATCCTTCAAGTGACGGGCGGCGGCGCGGGTGGATTTTTCGGGATCCTGCCGTTCATCGACCCACATACTGCGCCGCAGGCCGTAACCCCGGGCGCGGCTGCCCATGAACTGCCAGATGCCGCGAGCCCCGGCGCGGGAAACAGCCAGGGGGTGAAAACCGGACTCGGCCTGAGCCAGATAAATCAAATCCTGCGGAACGCCTTCCTGCTTGAGAATCGAAACCATCATGTCGTGGTAGCGGCCGGAGCGGGCAAACGCGCGCTCGAAGGTGCCGCGTCCACGATTGGAAAAATAGCTGATATAGCCAGCCACCTGGTCGGTCATCATCAGCGGCAGATCGGAGTGGGTCGACTTGATTTCGGCTTGGGCCTTGGCCTTTACCTTGGCATCAGCGGAGGGGGTGATGCCGTTGGTCTCGTCGATGGGCGCCGGCTCGGACTGCTGCGCGTCGGAGTCGGATGCCAAATCGCCCAGATCCAGGTGGTTGACGCCGTCCACGATCCGGTCAAATTCCTTTCCCAGACGATCGTCGGAACGGATGTCGAGATTGCTTTCCAGCAATGCGTTCAAGGCGTTGTCGAAATCCTGCTTCGCGGCGTCGGTTTGGCCTGCCTGGTAGGCATCCAATCCCGCTTGGTAGGCTTTTTCAACGCGGGTAATCAGATCTCCGACAGGATCGGCGGCGAGCGCCGGAGAGGGAGACTGCGGCTGCGCCTCCGTCGAGGTTTCGGCTTGGCCGGACGGCTGGTTTGGCGTGGTTACTTGTTGCGGGGCGGTTTGGGTTTGCGGCGCCGACGTTGTGGCTGGCGTAGTTGAGGTCAAGGCTGGTGCAGTTTGGGCCGGCAACAAGGAAGCGGGTTTCTGCGCCGTCTGACAGGAAGAAGCCGCCAAAGCCAGAAGGGCCAGTACCGTCATCCGCAATTGGAGTTTTGCAACTCGCATATTTCTCTACGAGATACGGATTGCTCCCTGGTGTGAAAGCGTAAATTCTGTCAGAAATCGTATCCTGCGGTTCGGCTGGGGTCAACGCTGAAAAGGAACCTCTCTGGTTACTTTCGGCACTGGCTCAAATGGGTACTCGCTAGCCTACCTCTGAGACGGCAAAAATCAGCTAAAGGTTTGCCAGAACCCTACGCGGGTCCAAGACTCCTGCCCGAGTCATACGCGCCAGTTTAGCAGAGCAATAGGCTCTCGGTTCCGGTTCTTAAGTTCTCACTAAGAACAACCCCACCACCTGTGCAATGATTCGCCGGGAATTTTATCGCCAGCGTGCGGCGGGTTCGCCTTTCTGAGACCTGGGACCCGATTCCGGCCTGGAATCCTTTATTCGGAGGAAAGAATCCAAGGGGAGCATGAAGGCCATTCAAGTCAAACAAGTGGGCGGACCGGAGGCGATGGAAGTGGTGGAGTTGCCGGTACCGCAGCCGAAGGCGAATGAGGCGGTGGTGAAGCTGGCTGCGTCAGGCGTGAATTTTATTGATACCTACCAGCGGGAGGGACGCTATAAGGTGGGCCTGCCTTTCGTGCCGGGGCAGGAGGGAGCAGGCGTGGTGACGGCGGTTGGCGCCGAAGTGAAATCAGTTAAGGTTGGGGACCGCGTGGCCTGGAGCGGCCTGCTCGGATCCTACGCAGAGTATGCGGAACTGCAGGCTGACCGGCTGGTGCCGATTCCGCCGGGTGTGAGTGAACGCGAGGCGGCCGCCGTGATGCTACAGGGAATGACAGCGCATTACCTGGTGCACGATACATATCCGCTCAAGCGCGGCGAGACGGCATTGGTTCATGCCGCTGCGGGTGGCGTGGGACTGCTGCTGGTGCAGATGGCGCACCACATCGGCGCTCGGGTGATTGCGACGGTTTCGACCGAGGAGAAAGCCAAACTAGCGCGCGGGGCCGGCGCGGATGAAGTGATCCTCTACACAAAAGCCGACTTCGAAGCCGAGACTAAGCGCCTCACCGGCGGCAGGGGCGTGGATGTGGTCTACGACTCGGTGGGCAAGACAACATTCGAGAAAGGATTGAACGTCCTGCGCCCGCGCGGCATGATGGTGCTGTTCGGAGGATCGAGCGGGGCGGTGCCGCCGTTCGACCTCATAGTGTTATCACAAAAGGGATCGCTCTATGTGACCCGCCCTACGCTTGGGCACTACATTGCCGCGCGCGAGGAGTTGGTGGCGCGGGCGGACGCGGTTTTCGCTATGATGGCCGCGGGCAGGCTCAAGTTGCGCATCGAGCATATCTACCCGTTGGCCGAAGCTCAGCAGGCACATCGCGATCTGGAAGGACGGAAGACGACGGGAAAGCTGCTGCTGATTCCGTGAATCTGATTCCATGAACCCGAGTCCTCGATCCTGGAGCGCCGCGCCTCCATGCAGAGCCGCTGTTATTCTTGACGAAGCGTTCGGAGGGAAGGCGCTTCGTTCCGCTTTAAGCAGCGGGCCGCAGCGCGAGCAAGCAGTTGTGCATTCGCAATCACGAGGAAAAACCATGAAAGCAATCCGCGTGCAACACACCGGCGGGCCGGAGGTGATGAAACTGGAGGAGGTTCCGGTTCCGAAGCCGAAGCCTGCCGAAGCCGTGGTGAAGGTCGCGGTTGCGGGGGTGAACTCGATTGATGGCTACTTCCGCGATGGCAGGTATCGCACGCCGCTGCCCTTCATCCCCGGGCAGGAAGGAGCGGGAGTTGTGGTCGAAGCGGGCGCGCAGGCAAAGACGGTGAAGGTGGGCGACCGGGTGGCGTGGAGCGGAGTGCTCGGTTCCTATGCCGAGTTCGTGGTGTCGCCCGAGGATCATCTGGTACCTGTGCCGGCAGCGATCAGCGACGAGCAGGCCGCCGCGTCGATGGTGCACGGCCTGACCGCCCACTATCTAGTGAACGATGCGCACAAGCTGAAGGCAGGCGAGACGGCGCTGATACACGCGGCAGCGGGCGGAGTCGGGCTCTTGCTGGTGCAGATGGCGCGCGCCATTGGCGCACGGGTGATTGGCACCGTTTCCAGCGAGGAGAAGGCCCAACTTGCGCGCGAGGTGGGCGCCGACGAAGTGATCGTCTTTACCAACCGCGATTTTGAAACCGAAGTGCAGCGGCTCACCGGCGGCAAAGGCGTCGAAGTGGTGTATGACGGAGTGGGCAAGGCAACCTTCGATAAGAATCTGAATGTGATGCGCCTGCGTGGAATGCTCGTGCTTTACGGCATGTCGAGCGGTCCGGTGCTGCCGGTGGACCCGGCCAAGCTGTCGGAGAAGGGCTCGCTCTACATGGCGCGTACCACGCTGGCGCACTTTACCGCTACCCGCGAGGAGCTGCTGGCGCGCACCAGCGCGCTCTTCGGCATGATCGCTGAGGGCAAACTGAAACTGCGAATTGCAAAGACCTATCCGCTGGCGGAGGCTCCGCAAGCGCACCGGGATATGGAAGGGCGCAAAATCGCGGGCAAACTTCTGCTGATCCCGCAAGGGTAGGGAGTGCTCGTGATATGCGCGCCGGTCTTCCTCAACCTATCGGGAGGATAGCTCTACTTCTTCCGTGAATACCGTCGCAGATATGCCGGCACGGCAATCTTCCCATCAAGCCTCGAATCGTCAATCGGCACCCCGGCCATCATCTCCAGCGGAACCACTCCCGCCCATGTGGGAAAGGAATAGTCTTCTTCATCGTCAACGACCGGCCCTACGCGAACCTTGGCGGAGAATTCTTCAATGGGTAATCGCAACACCGAGGTCTGTTTCAGTTCACGTTCGTTGGGCTGGCGCGAGTCGGCCCAGCGCCCGGGAAGAATGTGCTCGGAAAGAAGCCGCAAGGCCTGCAACTTTTCCTCCGGATCATCCACCAGAGTTGCTTTCCCCAACACCACGACCGAGCGGTAATTCATGGAGTGATTGAAAATCGAACGGGCGAGCACCAGCCCATCGAGCAGCGTGACGGTGACACACACCGGAACGCCATCTTTCATCTGCCGCAACATGCGGCTGGCGGCGGAGCCGTGGATGTAGAGGTTGGCATCTTTGCGTCCGTAAGAAGTCGGAATCACGAAGGGCTGGCCGTCGGCGACGAAGCCGACGTGGCACAGAAAACCTTCATCGAGAATGCGGTACGCGGCTTCACGATCATATACGGCACGATGAGCCTCACGCACGAGACGGGTCCGCGGCGTGGGTGCGTAGGGCTGGGACATATCTGGGGACATGGAGGTACGAACTCCGGCAAGCGCCAAGGATGGGTGAAGGAAAAGTGTAACACCGGGCTGCGGCTTTCGAGCTTCGACTCGTAGGGCGGAATCTGCGCTCGCGGGTTGTGAAATTCACACTGCCGATGAACCGGATGAGCTTACCAGTTGAACTTCATGGCGAACTGGAACTGCCGCGGATCATAAGCCGCCGTGGCCTGCCCAGCGTTAGTGAACAGCGGGCTCACGGCGGCCACGTTGTAGCGGTTGGCGATGTTGAACATGTCGGCGATCAAGTCCGTGCTAAAGCGTTCGCCGAAGTAAATGCGTCTGGCGACGCGCACGTCGTCGAACAGCGTCCACGGTTGCACACCGGCGTTGCGGCCAAGGTCGCCGTCAAGTTGCATAAGGGTTGGCGTGGTTCCGGTGGTCGTGAAGGGCAGAATACAGGGTTCCTGAAAGACTCCGGTGGGCGAGTACTTCGAGGGCGTTCCAAGTCCGCAGGCCGCGTTGACGGACGTGTTGGGCCTTCCAGTTAGAGACGATAGCTGAAGGTTGTCGTCGTTGCCGGTAATGATGTTAAACGGCCGTCCGGAGCCAACTTGGATGATGGGGGCAAAAGTCCAGTCACTGAAGAGCTTGCGGCTGAAGCCGCTGCCGCCCAGCTTGCCGCTCTGGTAGACGCCGCTGAACACGAAGCGGTGGCGCTGATCGAAGAGCGAATTGGAACGGTCCAATGCCGGGTAATAGCTGTCCTGTGGTGTGAGCGTGGACTCCAGATCAGTCGAGTCGTCAATCGCATGCGACCAGGTGTAGGAGGCGAGGAATTCGTACTGACGGTTGAACCGTTTGCGCAGGTTGGCGCTGAAGCCGTGATAAACGGAACTGCCGTTCGAGTAGTTTGCATCCATATCTCCGAAGGGGACGCAACCGCTATAGGAGAACGTGGGCGGCGCCGCATTGCAACGGGTGTTAAGCCCGTACTCCTTCTGCACCGCCGGCAACACTGCCTGCACACAAGGCGCGGTCGAGGCACTCGATAACAAGGCCACGGCGATAGAGGGATTGACTCCCGAGGGGCGGAAGAAATTCGTGAGTGCCGCCGGGACGTAGGGCCCTCCCGGCCCAATTCCGCAGCCGGTCACCGCGAGCGGGCTGTCCGTGGGCAAATCCACGCCACCCGCTACCGCGGCGTTCAGGTTCGCAACCGCTAAATCGCCACGGATCGCGTCCGCATTGATGGGACGGTTAAGATGGCGCCCGCCGTTGAAGTTGTAAGCCAGATTCAGCGCGAAGCCCCCGCCCAGATCGCGCTCGACGCTGATATTTGCCTGCTGCGAATAAGCGTAGACAAAGTTCTTGGCCTGGGGATAGCCGAAGGGCTGGAAAGCCAGCGGCAGAAAAGACGAAGGGTTCAAGTAGTTCTGGTTGAGAAATACCGATTGAGGAAAATTCAAAGCCTGGAACTGCTGCTGGTTGGGCAGGTATCCCAGTGCGCTGACGACCGCTGGATTGTTGGAGACGGCGCAAGCCCCGGTTGTTGAGTTGAGCGGCAGCCCCTGAAAAATCGGGATCGCGTTAAGATTGGCAAAGTTGCCGGTGCCCGTGGGATTGCTGCAGGTTGCGGTACCGCCGAAAGCCAGTTGTCCGCTGGTGGAACCGTCGGAAGCGTCACCGAGGAAGTAGAGGCCGAGCAGCGGGTGGTCGTAGAACATGCCGTAAGAGGTGCGCACCACAGTCTTCCCGTCGCCCTTAGGATCCCAAGCCATTCCGATGCGGGGCTGGACGTTGTTGGTGTCGATCTGAATCCCCTTCTGCAATCCCAATTCGTTGTAGGCAGCAAGAGCCAGCGGGCTCGGGGAGGCAAACTGCGGTGGAAACTCGACGTCGTAGCGCACGCCGTAGTTAAGCGTGACGTGGGGATTCACCCGCCAGGAATCCTGCCAGAAGGCTCCCAGCGGCTTGTTCGGAAACGAGTCATGGGGACTGCCGAAGCCCTGAATAAAGTCTCCGGGCAACCCCGCTCCGTAAGCCTGTACCGCAGAGAGACTCGGAAATGGATCGGTCGGGATGGGTGAGACGAAACCTAAGTCGGCGGAACTGAAAGTGCCGAAGTCGTACACCCCGCCGTAGTTCACGGTAAAGGTGGCTGTGGTTCCGATGTAGTTGAAGTCCACGCCGAACTTGGTGTCGTGACGGCCGATGGTCCACGAGAAATTGTCGGTGAATTGATAGCGTTGCTCGGTGCGTTCAATGTAGGAGTAAGGCTCACGTCCGAAATAGGCGTAGCCGGGAATATTTACCGCCGGGCCGGAGCCCCCCGGAATCTGCGTGTTGTAGAAATAAGACAGTCCGCGGCGCGCGTATTGGAAGCGGAACTCGTTCACCTTGCTGCTCCCGATGGTCCAGGTGTCCTGCAGCACTCCAGCGACGTCGCGGTAGGTTTGCTCGGAAGTGCGGGAATACGCGTTCTGCCCCTCGGGCTGGTCTTCGCCGCTGACCTCGATTCCGGTCACCGTGCTGGGGCTGACGTTGGCCCGCAACATCAGCCGGTTATTGGCGTTGATGTTGTGATCAAGACGCAGCGAATAAAGACTTGTCCCTTCGAAGACGGGAAAGTTACCCTCCTGGGATGCCAAAGTCTGATACGACGCCGGCACGGGAGCGCACGCGCTTCCCGGCGGGCACGTTGTTGGGAAACCGGACCAACTCGAGAGCGCGCCCATGGTTGCAGCTTGTACCAGTTGGGTCGGCCAGGCGCCTTGAATGGCCTGACCAGAAGATGCGCCGGTCAGGACCGCATATTGTTCTACGCCTGCCAGGAAAGCAGGATTCGCCTCTGCTGCGAGCGTTGTGGGATTGGTAAAGAAGCTGACCTGGTCCGGAGTCAGTTGCAAGGTCCCGAAGGGCAGCCCGACCTGCGAGCTGTCGAACGGCACCAGTCCGAAATTGTTTGCGCCGATGTCGGAGAAACCGGTCTCATGCCGTCGCGTGACCTCATAAGAAAAGTAATAATAGGTTTTGTTCTTCTTGATGGGTCCGCCAAAAGCCACGCCTGCCTGCACGCGCGTGTAAGCAGGATTCGGCACCGTGCTGAAGGGATTTACCGCCTGAAAATTCCGGTTCCGCAGATAGCCATAGATGTCGCCGTGAAAATCATTCGACCCGGAACGCGTGATGATGTTCACCACTCCGCCGGAAGCGCGGCCATATTCCGGCGCGTAGTTGTTGGTGATGATCTGAAACTCCTGCACCGCTTCCTGAGAAACGGTGGAGCGGACCCCGTTTACCCCATTGTCGGTGGCATCGGCGCCATCCACGTTCACCAGGTTCGAGCGCGCGCGCTGCCCGCTCATGTTGAGTCCGGAAGTGGGCGCTGCGCCGGTGGCTGGCGCGTTATCGCGCACCACCTGCGAATCCGTCAAGGTGAAATCGATGTAGTTGCGCCCATTGATCGGTAGATTGTCGATGCTGCGCTGTCCGATCGTGTCGGTGGTCGAGGTGCGCGAGGTCTCAATCAAATCCGCTTGTGAAGTGACCTCCACCACTTCCCTGCCGGCAGCGATTGCCAGCAAAACCGGAAGCTCCACTACTCCGCCAACCGTGATGCTCACATGGTTGACTTCGACTTCACTAAAGCCCGGCGCTTCCACAGTGACCGCGTAAGTTCCAGGTGGCAGCAGTCGAGCGCTATAGCCGCCCTGCCCGTCTCCCGTGGCTGTACGCACCAAGCCTTTGGCAACATCGCCTACCGTAACGGTTGCGTTGGCCACCAGATTGCCCTTGGGATCTTTCACGGTTACATGCAGGTCACCGGTGGCAACACCACCCTGAGCGAAGGCGGTCGACGAGAGCAACAGGGCGAAGAGTGAAACGGAGAAGGTTCGCAGGCTGCGGATCATAGAGGCTCCCTCGACTCCGCCACCGGAAAGTGGCGGAAGAAACCGCTCCAACCGTCATTTAGCCGGAATGCTGGACAAAAATCCTTAGAGTTGGCACGTCCCCGCAGGGTTTTACACCAGAACGGGAGACGAAAACAAGGCAGGAATCATCGGGGGTAGCGAGCGAGTTAACCCGAGGTTTTTCGTAAAGGAACGGCCATGCCGGCGGAAGCACGCAGCGAGAGACTCGCCTTGCCCTGCACTTCCATCCACCTACGGGACCGCCGAGAGGCGAACCGGGACCGCGGGATTCTGCAACCGGCCCAACAGCATGGCTGTGCCGCTCACTTGCTCGTACCGGTCGACAACACGCACGGCGGCGAACCCGGAGTGGGGCCAGGCCAATGCCAGGTAAATCCGCGCCAGCGCCACAGTGGTGTTGCGGCGGAGCAGAAGCGCATCATTAACCAGTTGCCGCGCGGCTCCGGCAACGCGCAGATCACCGCTGGCCATAGCGGCTTCGCCTATGCGCACCAGCACCGCGGCGTTTCTTCCTGCGACCTGGACGTAGGCGGCGACGGCGCGCAAACGCTCACGCCGGACCATGCGGAACTGAGCGGGCGGCAAGCGGCGGCGCAGGTAATCGTCCTCGGCGGGATTGATCAGATTGCGGAAAGCTTCGATATCGATCGGGCGGATCGCCACGGCCAGGCCATCGCTTCCCTTGGTCTGCAGGCTTCGGGTAACGGCCAGGCGCAAAATAATGCCCAGCGCAAGCACGGCGGCGACGACGAGAACAATGGCAAGATTCATTGTTGCAGCAGACGCTCCAGTTCCTGATTCCAGATTGCCAGGCTGTTCTCGGGCAACGAAACCGCAGATGTAGTGACGCTCTTTTCGGGGACAAGGAGGTAATAAAACCAGATCAGAACGCAGACGTGGTAGGCCGGCATGATGAGGAAATCAAGGAAATAGGTCTTTTGCCCGAGGAGCCAGTCAGCCTCGAGAGCCCAATAAGCCACATATGCCGACGCGGAGATTCCAAAACCCAGTGTGATTCCAAAAACCGGGCGCTTCCAGGTTAAGCGGAAGTGAGCGGCGAAAACAAAAAGGAAGAGGACTAGCCCACATTGAACTACGCTCACGCTTCGGCCCAGGATGCGGGTTGCGGAAATGAGCCAGAAGGACCTGGGATTCGCGAAGGCGGCGATGATCGTCGCCGCAAATACCAGAACAGTGCCGACACTGCTTATGAGAACCTTCGCCAATCTGCCGAGCGGCGGGTAAGAACGCAGGAGGTGGGTGAGAACTTCGCCGATAACGATGAATTTTATGAATACTTCAACGACCGAGAAAAGAAGATAGCTCCACCAATAGAACGCAGGCGAGAGCGATGGGCTGACATCTATAGCATAGAGAATGCCCCCTCCTGCGGCCTCAAGAATCGCGTAACAAAAGAAAGCGGGAAACTCCTTGTGCAGTCCCCGCCTCCACATCAGGAGCGCAAGGACTGCGAGAAGTGTGTAGGGCGCGACCCACAAATAGTCCCACAAAAATGAATGAGGGTGGAACATGACCGTCGTCGCGCACTATAGCGCGACAACCGCCGGCCAGCAACATCCTTGTGAGCCGCGTCCGTTTTTTGTAACGTCCCTGGATAGCTACGGCTTGCAGGGGCCGTCGCCGGAACAGTTGCCGTTGCCGCCGCCATCCGCATGGGCTATGGTTGGAATTACCATTGTATTCAGGAGGAGTACGGCTGTGGCAAGTGCGAACAGGATGCGTTTCACGGTTGTTTTCTCCTTGTATTGGAAAAGCGAGCCGTGATATTTTCATGACTTCTGTACCGCGGAAAGGTCACGCTAGACGCTTAGTTTCTTCGGAATTCGTAACGCAAATGACGCTGAAATCGGCTCTGCAAGATCTGCGAGGAACCACGCTGGCGGCCGTTTCTGGGCTACTGGCGCGGCTGGCTTACCTGGGTTCGCTGCGCCGCCGGGAAGGCGGGTACGGGCACTGGGGCATGTCGCTGGTGCATGGGGACGAGCCGTCGGATCGCGCGCTGAAGGCGGCTCACACCGAAGTCTTATCCACCGTGCTGCGGACGCCGATTGCGGACCTGGTAGAAGATTTACGAGATTCGAGCCAGAACTGCTGGAAAACCAAGGAAGCCTACGTCGAAGGCATGCGCGCGCAGTTCAGCGAACTGCTCCCCTCACCCCAGGATGCGATCTCCGCCGCGCACCTTAATTCAGTGCTGGTTGTGCTTTCGACCCTGGAGAAGAACCAAAAGCGCGCCACTCCGTCAGCTTCATAGCCACACCCACGACCTGGCCGATGATCTCGGCTTCCTGAGGATGGCGCAGCACTCGCACCGGTACCGGCGACAAGGGATGCGGCTGCAGGATAAGGTCATCGCGGCGCATGCTGCACCAGCAGCAGGTATGCCCGTCGCGAGTTTCCACAAAATAGATGGGGCGTTCGTACTCCGAGCGCCACACCCCTTCCACCACCTTGTTCTTGGCTTCGTCGACCTGGATGAAGCTGCCGGGCGGCAGAATCGGGTACATGGTGAAATCCTCGTGGCCGATGTAGCCATAGGTAAAGTCACTATGGGCGAATTGCGCCAGATATGCCAATGGCACCAGGCCCCACTGCTCGACCATGCGGCCCAGATTGGTGGTGCGCTGTTGATCGAAAGCGGGATCCATGCGCACCGGCATCTGCACGGAAGAAAGTCCGGAGAGAGCTTCGGAAACATGCGACCGCGGCGGAGAAATGAGACCCAGATCCGCAGCCATGTTGTTCATATCAACCCCGTACCACGACAGCAGTTCCCGCAGATCGCGACGGTAGATCACGGCCAGCGCATAAAGGCGGAAGATGCTGGGCAAAACACCCTTGGTTTCAATATCCGATAAACGGCTCGGAGGAATCGAGAACTCCTCGTTGCGATATTTTTCGGCCATGCGCGCGCTGGACGTTTCGATGTCGCGCATGGTTAAGCCCAATTTCTCTCGCAAGGTGCGAAGGCTTTTACCAGCCGGCAGCATGACACCCCTCCACAGAAGTGTCCGCCATCATAGCAGGGTATGTGGTTTGGTGTCATGATTTCCGCGAAAACTTTTGAAGCGTAGCCACTTGTTACGATTTTAGAACGAGTCTAAGCCGCGTCCAGCATTGGAAAGCGCTGATATCGCGCTCAGAGGTTCGCCCCTGGTCCACATGTGGTTTTCACTTCACTTAGCCTCCTTGTTCGGATTCCGTAACACGCCGGCCACGATATTGCAAAACTCATCCGCGAGGCCTTGCCCATCCCGCTCTGAAAACCTGCTCGGTCATCCCGCTCGTCCTGTCATACCTGCTCCCCCGCACATTTGCCGCCATGACATTTGTCACGACGCCGGCGTGATGAACGGCACTGGTGCTCCAACCGCTGCTCCGCCATGATGCAGTTGCCGGACCGAAGGTTGATTCATCCGGCAAAGTCACGCGAAGTAGACAGTAGACAAAGGTCCTATGATCGAGATTCTTGAACAAACCAAAAACATGCGGTGCTCAAATTTCGGGGCTGTCGTGGCAGGCCTTGAAAGTGTCAGCAAGAACTATGGAGAAGTCCGCGCCCTGCGGAATGTGAATTTCGCGGTTCGTGCGGGGCAAGTGGTCGCGCTGCTCGGACCCAACGGGGCGGGCAAGACCACGGCGGTGAAACTGCTCCTGGGGCTGACGTCGCCCAATTCCGGCAAGGCCCGTGTGTTCGGCGGAGATCCCATCAATCCCCAGAATCGCATGCGCACCGGCGCCGTGCTGCAGGTGGGGCGCGTGCCGGAAACTTTGCGGGTGCGCGAACACATTGATCTATTCTCGAGCTATTACTCCAAACCGTTGCCCCTGAAGGAAGTGCTGGCCGCGGCGGGGCTGGAGAAACTGCGCGACCGCAAGTTCGGCGATCTCTCCGCCGGGCAACGACAGCGCACTTTGTTCGCGCTGGTCATTTGCGGCGATCCTGACCTGCTGTTTCTTGACGAGCCCACCGTCGGACTGGATGTTGAAGCCCGCCGCGCCCTCCGGGAAGAAATTCGTCGCTTGACCGAGCGGGGGAAAACCGTCCTGCTTACCACGCACTATTTGGAGGAAGCCGACGCTCTCGCCGACCGCATCGCCGTAATCAATCGGGGCGAGATCATCGCAGGGGGGACACCGGCCGAGATTAAAGCGCAGACCGGGGGCAAGCAGATCCGCTGCATCACAGCGCTCAGCCTGGCGAGCTTGCTGCGAATTCCCGGCGTGACGGATGCCAAGCAAAACCGCGAATCGGTGGAGATCCATGCCGGAAAAGCCGAGCCTGTCGTGCGCGAATTGTTAGCCCGCGATCCAACGCTCTCTGGGTTGGAGGTAACCAGTGCGGGTCTGGAAGAAGCTTTTCTGGCTCTCACCCAGGACAACGGAGGAAAGGCAAGTCGCCAGAACTGATTCACCATATTCCTGACGCAAGAACCACCAGCGAATTGAGGAAACGACAATGAGTACTGCTGCAGCCGCGTTGACCAACCCGCAGGTTGAGGGCTCCACCCGCAACACCGCAACCATTTACCTGAAAGAGGCAAAATATGAGTTCCTTAAGAACCTCCGCTTGCGCGTGTATATGGCGTCGGTGATCAGCTTTCCATTGATGTTCTACGTACTGTTCGGCCTGGTGTTGAACACCAAAGAAATGATTGGAGGCACTCACGTTCCAACCTATTTGATTGCTACCTACGGAACCTTTGGAGTGATGGGAGCTTCGTTGTTCGGAACCGCGTCCGGGCTCGCCGCTGACCGCGGCCTGGGATGGCTGCAAGTGAAGCGCGCCAGTCCCATGCCGCCGTTCGCCTACTTCGCAGCCAAGATTATTTTGAGCATGATCGTCAGTGCCATCGTCGTTGCGCTGCTCCTAGTCCTGGGAATCGCTTTCGGCGGAGTGCGGCTGCCTCTCGCGGAAACTGCGAACCTGATCGGGACGCTCGTAGCCGGATCGCTTCCTTTCTCTGCCATGGGATTGGCCATTGGTTACTTCGCCGGCCCAAACTCGGCGCCGGCCGTCATCAACCTCTTCTATCTGCCCCTTTCGTTCTGCAGCGGATTGTGGGTGCCCTACATGTTCTTGCCCAAGCTGGTACGGCAGATGGCGCTGGCGCTTCCACCTTATCACTTGTCGCAGCTCGCGCTCGGTGTCGTAGGCGCGGGGCGCCACGAGTCAGCCGCCACGCACTGGGAGGTGCTGTTCGCCTTCACGCTGATTTGCCTGGGTGTGGCTCGCATCGGTTTCCAGCGCGACCAGGGAAAACTTTACGGCTAGGAAGAAATCATTGAGGTGTTCTTCTGTTAGCCCGGAGAACCACAGAGAAGGGCAAACGCCATGACTACCGCTTCCAAGCGAGCATACGCATCCACTCTGATTCTTATGGCCTTAGGTTTGATCGCCCAGTGCAGTGGGGCGCGTTGGTTGCTGCTGCTGGTTCCCGTCGCGATCCTGGTTTGGTTCGGAGCTGCGGGAACGGCCTACAAGACCAGGCAAAACTGACCAGGAATGAACGATAATAGACGCGATGTTCGAAGCAACTGGAATCCGATCGTGCTCTACGGCTTGTGCGAACGTGCAATGACTTTATGAGACTTCTGCCCAAGAACAGCGAATACACCTGGGCGCTGTACTCCGTCCTGTACTTCGGCTTTTTCTTCATCGACCCCATCGAGAGTCACGCCAGTCTGCTGGTGTGGTGCATCACGCTGTTGGCGACGGCGGTTTTTCTGGTTCTGTATTTCGGTTTGTTCTGGGTGAGCTGCAGGCAAGCCCTGCTGCATCTTACGGCGATGCTTCTGATGGGGGTGGGCTTTGCTAAATATAACGGCGGGGCAAGCACCTTCTTTATCTATGTGGCGGC
Source organism: Candidatus Sulfotelmatobacter sp. (assembly GCA_049800135.1). Lineage (GTDB taxonomy): Bacteria > Acidobacteriota > Terriglobia > Terriglobales > Acidobacteriaceae > Sulfotelmatobacter. The sequence goes on along the minus strand of JBARJF010000038.1, from coordinate 13,380 downwards.
TTCCGCGCCCTTCGTTGTAGACAACGAGGTCGATGCCGTCAAAATCCTGCTGGCCGTCGAACTTGCGGCAGCGCTGACCTGGTGGGGCTTCCATCTCAACGGCTGGTTCTTGCTTTTTGCGAACGGCCTCGCTTTCGTAGTGGGCGCCAGCAACATCCATTTCGCCCAGCGCAATCGCACCAACAAGAAGCTGCTCCGCGCCAATGACGAGATTGAGCATCTCGCCAAAGTGGCCGAGCGCGAACGCATCGCGCGTGATCTGCACGACGTTCTGGGGCACACGCTCTCGGTGATCATTCTGAAGTCAGAGCTTGCCGGAAAACTAATGGACCGCGATCCGCGGCGTGCGGGCGACGAGATTCGTCAGGTTGAGCAGATTTCACGCGAGGCGCTCTCGGAGGTTCGCGACGCCATTCGCGGTTACCGCTCGCAAGGACTGGAAGCCGAGTTAGCCCGCGCCAAGTCTACGCTTGAGACCGCGGGAGTCGCCGTGAAATACGAGGCAGCCAGGATGGCTCTGCCCGCCCTGCAGGAAGGCGTTCTGTCGATGGCGGTCAGAGAGGCCGTTACCAATGTCGTCCGTCATGCTCACGCGCGCACCTGCAGCCTGCGCCTGGAACCGCAGAACGGTTCTTGCCGCCTCGAGATCGAAGATGACGGACGCGGCGGTTCGACGGACGAAGGCAACGGACTGCGCGGCATGCGGGAGCGCGTTGAAATGCTGGGCGGCACGCTAAACCGCGACTCCAATTCCGGGACCAGACTCACCATCATGCTTCCGCTGAAGACCCTCGCGCCAGAGACCGAGGAGATCAATTGAATCCCATCGCGGAGGAAGGCCGTAAGACCATTCGCGTTGTTCTCGCCGAGGATCAGGGCATGGTGCTCGGCGCGCTGGCCGCACTGCTCGAGATCGAAGGCGATATTTCCGTTGTTGCCCAGGCGCACAACGGCAAGGAAGCGCTGGAAGCGGTCCTTGCACACAAGCCGGAAATCCTCATTACCGACATCGAGATGCCGCTCATGACCGGACTCGATGCGGCCGCCGAACTGAAGCGGCGGCGCATCCCAACCCGCGTCATCATCCTCACGACCTTTGCACGCGCGGGATATTTGCGGCGGGCTATGGAAGCGGGAGCTTCCGGATATCTGCTGAAAGACATGCCCGCCGAAGAACTCGCGGACGCCGTGCGCCGCGTGCGGCAAGGATTGCGCGTCATCCACCCTGACCTCGCTACGGAAGCATGGGGAGAAACGGATCCGCTCACCGATCGGGAGCGCCAGGTGCTTCGTCTGGCGGGCGAAGGCATGCAGAGCGGAGACATTGCGGCGGAACTCGGGCTTTCCGAAGGCACGGTGCGAAACTACCTTTCAGAAGCCATCAGCAAGATGGCCGCCAGCAACCGCATCGAGGCTTCCAGGATCGCCCGCACCAAAGGATGGCTGTGAAACGCTTGGCTGAGAATTTGACGCTACTTCTCCCGCTCGATCCCGGCTTCTTCTCTCTTAATCGTCTTGCATGCCCACGCCATGCGCGGTGTGTTGTGCGCGATGCCAATCTGTCCCTGCGCATCCAGCACGATAATGCCGCCGTGGCCATTCAATCGTTGCTTCAGATAATTCATCGCTTCCTGCGCCGCCCAATCCGGCAGGTTTCCCGCGGATACGCGATCGGCGGTCCATTTGGCCAACACCAGCTTCATGATGGGTTCACCCCAACCCGTGGTCGAGACTGCTGCGCTCAAGTTATCGGCATAACAGCCGCACCCGATCAGCGAGGAATCGCCCAGACGGCCAGGCGCCTTGTTCAGAGTCCCTCCCGTGGAAGTGGCCGCAGCGATGTTGCCGTTACGATCCAGCGCGACCGCGCCCACCGTGTCGTGTGAAATCTCGGGCGCGAACAGGTCGTTGCCATCTTTCGAGGATGCGCGTCCCGCGGCTTCCTGCTGATACTCGCGCAGACGCTCCACCTCGCGCGCAATCACCAACTCCTCGTTCTTGCACAACTCCACGCCATGCTCGGCGGCAAAACGCTCGGCGCCTTCGCCCACAAAATACACGTGCGGACTCTCGCTCAGAATCTTCCGCGCCGCCCGCACCGGATTGCGCACCCGCTCCACGCACCCCACGCCTCCGGCCCGCAGCGTGGCACCGTCCATGATCAGCGCATCCAGCTGCACCTTGCCATCGCGGTTCAGGAAACTGCCTCGGCCAGCGTCAAACGTCTCGTCGTTTTCCATGATGACGACGGCCTCTTCGACGGCGTCGAGCGCCGCGCCGCCGCGCTCCAGCACGCCCCAACCAGCCGCAAGCGCATCGCGAACGCCGTTGAGGTGGGCTCCGACCATGTCATCCGGCACGGCCCAAGCTCCTCCGTGAACCACCAGTACAGGATCAGTTGGCAAGAAGTTTCCCAAGAGCAAGTGAAGTGACCGAATAGTCTAGCATTGAGAAGAGGTCGTGAAACCGTACGGATGCTATGCTGCCTGCCCGGCATTGGCGGCGGGTGGGGCATCCTGGGTGCGGGTCCAGGTGTAGCGCATGCGGTGGATCACGGTCAGGGTCGAGAGCACCGCGATCACCCACAGCACTGGGGCCATGCGGTTGAAGAGCGCGCCGATAATTACCAGCACCAGCCGCTCCGGGCGTTCCATGAAGCCCACGCGGCAGGATCCGATGAGCGACTCGGCTCGGGCCCGGGTGTAGCTCACCATAATGGCACTCACCATCACGAACGCCGTGAGCACCACGTAGAAGAAGCGGTCGCCGCGCGCGTAGAACACCAGAAGGCCGAGGAACTGCGAAGCGTCACTATAGCGGTCGACGACCGAATCGAAGAACGCGCCGAAGCGCGTGACCCGGTTGGTGGCGCGGGCCACCTGGCCATCCACCAGATCGAAAAATCCGGAGCCGATGATGACCAGGCCAGCATAGAAGAACACGCGGCCCTGGGTAACGGCGTTGGCCGAGCCGAACAGTATCGCGGCCCAGGTGTTGACCACTAAGCCCATGAACGTCAGCACGTTGGGATTGATGCGCGAGAGCGCCAGCCAGCGCACGATGGTATCGAGCAATACGCCGCAGGCGCGTCCGAAGGCACTGGTCCAGCTATGGCGGTGGGATTCCACCACTAGTCGCCCGCCTTTTCGGAGTCCGCCTCGTCGTGGATCGTGGTCAGGCTCAGGATTTCCAGTTCCCGCTTGCCGTTGGGCGTGATTACGGTGGCCTCGTCGCCTACCTTTTTGTTCAAGAGTGCGCGGCCGATGGGAGACGTGGTGGAGATTTTCCCCGAGGCGACGTCCGACTCTTCGCTGGTCACCAGCTTGTATTCCATCTCCTCATTCTTAGTGCTATCGAAGACCTTGACGGTGGAACCGAGTCCCACTTTGTCCCGGGGGATGTTGTTCATGTTGGTCAGCGACAGGTCGGCGAGGCGCTTGCCGAGCTGGCGGAAGCGCGCCTTGACAAATTCTTGCCGCTGCTTGGCCATGTGATACTCGGCGTTCTCGCTGAGGTCGCCGAGAGCCGCAGCCCGCTTGATCTCCTTGGGTAGCTCGTGGACCAGTTCGTGCTCGAGCGCGTCGACTTCTTCCTGCAATTTCTTTCTGAGTTGATCAGTCATGCATTCGGTAAAGCTTTGGAGATTATAAACCTGTTGGGACGTGGAGAAAATCCCGTAGGACGGGGGTTTGACTTGAACCCGCTGGCGCAGTTTTTCGACAGCCTCGAGGTCTAATCAGGCTTGGAATTCGGAAGCTTCTGGGAAGCGGAGCTTGCACTTGGCCAGGGCCAGAGCCAGGAGTTCTTCCACCTTGGTCTCTTCGCAGTTGCGGGACATTGCCAGTTCGCTGACCAGCAGGTAGCGGGCGCGTTCGAGCATCTTTTTTTCACGGAAGGAAAGAGGTTTGGATTGGTGGAGGGCGATCAGGCTCTTGAGGACTCCGGCGACTTCGAACAGGGAGCCGGTGCGCATGCGGTCGGAGTTTTCCTTGAAGCGGTCTTTCCAGTCGGCGGTGCTGAGATCTTCGCCGACGGCGAGAAAGTCGAGGATCTTCTGCACCTCGCCGTTACGAACCACGCGGCGAATGCCCACGCTGCCCACGTTGTTACAAGGGACCATCACCTTGAGGCTGCTCGCCTTGATGTTGAGGAGATAGAATTTTTCTACCGAGGCCCCAATGGAGCGACTGCTGATCTGTTCGATAATACCTACCCCGTGATTGGGATAGACAACCTTGTCGCCGATGTGAAAGTTCAGATCCGCACCACTCATAAAAAGGCACCCGGGAAGGAGATAGGGTCTAGTGGGGAGAAGCGCTGTCGCTGCTATAAACAGACTACGCCGAAAAAGGAGGAATGGCAAGGATTGGCGCAGCGTGGGTGGTGGGTTAAGGGATGCGGATGGAGACGCCATTGGGCTGCTATCAGACCGCCGAGGAGCAAGGGCTGCGGTCGTAAGCGGTTGCAATTAGGTAAGTTACAGTTCACGTGCACCTAAGTGGGTAGACTTGCTGGTTGGGTGTAGCAAGCAACCGGCCTGGTCTTGCCCGAGCGAAGAAGCGGCCGTCTCCAGATAAGCCGTCCTGCAACTTCACTGCGGAGGGCAGCGCTTATAATCGCGGACGTGAGCCTTGAAGAGCGCAAATCAGGCAGGCTGGCGGGACGGGTTCTGGGGCTGGACGTGGGGTCCAGAAGGATTGGGATCGCGGTGTCGGACCCGCTGGGCATCACCGCGCAAGGCTTGGAGACGTTGCAGCGCCGGAACAAGCGGCACGATCTGGCGGCGCTGGAGCGGGTGATCCGCGACTACGCGGTGCGCGAGATCGTAGTCGGCTTGCCCCTGCGCATGAGTGGCGCGCAAGGGACGCAATCGGACAGGATGCAGGGGTTCGCGGAAGACCTGCGCAACCGGTTCCGGCTGCCCGTGCACTTGTGGGATGAACGGCTGACCTCGGCGGAGGCGAACCGGCTGCTGCGGGAAACGGAGTTGTCGATTGAAAAGCGGGCCAAAGCGGTCGACCGGATGGCGGCAGTTTTGATTCTGCAGGGGTGGATGGAAAACAGAGGACGGCCGATCGATATCTGAAATATGGCCGCCGGAAACTCGGAGACGGGAGGCCTTACTTTCCGCGCATGGCGCGGCGATAAGCGGCCACGTTCCTATCGTGTTCCTCGATAGTGCGGGCGAAACGGTGGCGGCCCTGGGCGTCGGCGACGAAATAGTAGTAGTCGCTTTGCGCGGGGTGCATCGCCGCTTCCAGCGCGCTTTTGCCGGGATTGCCGATGGGACCCGGCGGGAGTCCGGCGTGGATGTAGGTGTTGTAGGGCGAATTGAAGCGCATGTCGTCGTGATGGAGCGCTCCGGTGTAGGTTCCGGCCAGAAGCTCGGCATAGATGACGCTGGGGTCGGCGTCGAGGGCAATCTTCTTTGCGAGACGGTTGTAGTAAACGCTGGCGACCAGCGGGCGTTCCTCGGGGACGGCCGTTTCCTTCTCGATGATTGACGCCACGATCACGGTGCGTTCGAGACCGGGGTTTGTCTGCGGCGGAGTTCCGGGAGGGGACGCCGCGGGAGGGTTCGATGCTCTGGCTCCGACGTCTTGTGGCGGTGTTTCAATCAAGCCAATCTGGCGTGCGACCTGGCGAAACTGCTTGACCATGGCGGCGGCCATGTCGCGCATACTTTGTATGCGGCTGAACTGGTAGGTGTCGGGAAACAAGTAGCCTTCGAGGGAGGGCGCCCCGGGCGCAATATCGGCGATGAGCGCAGTATCCGATTGCGCCACCTTCAGGAAATCTTGTGCCGGGCCGAGTCCGGCGGCTTCGATGGCGCAAGCGATGTCGAACATGGTGAAACCCTCCGGTATCACCACGGTGTGGACATAAACGTCGCCGCGACGGAGGCGCTTCTGGAGGTCGATGATGTTCGCCGGCTTCTCAAAGAGATATTCTCCGGCTTGCAGCGAACGGCGGCGGTGGATGTAGTGCCAGAGAATAAATGCATCCTCGGTGCGAATTACGCCGGCGGATTTGAGTTCGGAGGCGATGCGGCGGGTGGAGTATCCCGGGTGCAGCATCACGAAGGTTGGCCCCGCGGGTTCAGCCGGAGTGAAGACAGCCCACGCGAACCAGCCAGCGACGGCGAATACCGCAATAAGCGCAATAACGATGAGCCAGACAATTTTGCGCACAATAGCCACAGTTTAGATGATGAGGGAAGGTCTACGTACTGACTTTAGTTAGATGTCGACAGACGCCCAGCGAGATTGCAGCGAGCAGCCCCCGTGCCAACCCTTGTCCGCCTCTGCTGGATATGGTTGCTGATTTTGCACCCTTTCCGACGCGCTATACTCAAATGTTCTGGGAGTCATCTGATACTTCATGAGACGTGTCTCGCTCTTTTGGGCTGTGATTTTGCTTCTCGCAGTGCTGCCTGCTTCCGGCTGTCTGTTGCGGACGCGACCGGTGGAGGAAACCTACTCCAAAGCTCCGCTTCAGGCGGCGACCCAAGCTCAGCTGATTGACCTCATTAACCAGCAGGCCGAGAAGATCCGGTCGCTGCAGGCGACCGTGGATATCGATACGTCGGTGGGCGGCGCGAGGAAGGGTCACGTTACCTACTACAAGGAGATTCGCGGCTACGTACTGGCGCGCAAGCCGGCCATGTTGCACATGATCGGGTTGTTGCCGATTGTACGCACTACGGCCTTTGACATGGTCAGCAACGGTCTAGAATTCAAACTCTGGATTCCACCCAAGAACCGATTTGTGATTGGGCGAAACGATGTGCCGACCCACCGCGCCGACCAGCCCATGGAGAGCATCCGGCCGCAGGATATTTATGACGCGCTGCTGATCCGCCCCATCGATCCTGACCGTGAAATTGCCGTGCGGGAAAATGGGGAGGAAATTCTGCACGACGCGAAAGGGCACCGCGTTCTGCAGGATGATTATGAGCTCATCGTCATCCGCAAGAGGGACGAGAACGGGGGAGTGCTGGCGCGCAAGATTGTTTTCAGCCGCACCGACCTGCTGCCCCATCGCCAGTACATCTACGACGATCAGGGCAATCTGGTGACGGACGCCCGTTATGCCGACTACAAGAATTACGGTGGCATCAGCTTTCCTTCGCGAATCGAGATTTTCCGTCCGCAGGAGGAATACGACATTACCTTGAACATGCTGAAACTGGAAATGAACAAAACGCTGCGGAACGATCAGTTTGCTCTGGAGCAACCGCCTGGGGCCGAAGTGGTAAATCTGGATCAGCCTCAGCCGCAGTCCAGTGCGCTTGTGCCTCCGGTAGGGGATGATAGTCCTCAGAAGTGATGGTGCTCCCGTTGGTTTCGCCACTTAAGCGTTTTTCATGATGAACAAAATGATCGCCGCCAATCTGGTACACCGGCCGATCCGGTCGCTGATCAGTGTTGTAGCCATTGCGCTGGAGGTGACGCTGATTCTGCTGATCGCGGGCCTGTGCTACGGAATCATGAACGATCAAAAGTTTCGCACCGCGGGCATTGGCGCGGATGTGATCGTGGAGCCGCCGGGATCGTCGTTTTTAGCCGGCATCAGTGGCGCCCCGGTCTCGGTGAAAGTTGCCGATGTTTTGCGCCGCATGCCGCACGTGAAGGTGGTGAGCCCGGTGGTCTGGATCATTTCGACTTCGGGCGGATTGGAAGTGATTGATGGCATCGACCTCAAGAGCTTCCAAGCCTTGGGCGGGCCTTTTCAGTATGTGAGCGGCGGACCGTTTCAAGGTCCGAATGACATTCTGGTGGATAACTACATCGCGGACCAGAAGCACGTCAAGGTCGGCGACACCATGGAACTCCTGAACCACAGCTTCCGGGTGGCGGGCATCGTGCAAAACGGCCGTGGGGCGCGTAAGTTTCTGCCCATAGAGACCTTGCAGGATTTGATGGGAGCGAAGGACCGAGCATCGGTGTTCTACGTGAAGCTGGATAATCCGGACCACGCCGCCGAGGTGGTGAAAGAAATCAAGAGTCAGCCCGGCATGGAAAAGTATTCGGTGCTGTCGACGGCGGATTACCTGAGCATGATGACGCCCAGCCATCTGCCGGGGTTCCGGCCATTCATCGCTGTGGTGATTGGGGTGAGCCTGATCATTGGTTTTCTGGTGATTTTCCAGTCCATGTACGCGGCTGTGATGGAGCGCACGCGCGAGATCGGGATTCTGAAGGCGATGGGCGCGTCTAAGCTCTACATCGTGAACGCAATTTTGCGGGAAACCGCGTTGTTGGCGGTGGCTGGAATCGCGCTGGGTATCCTTTTCAGTCTGGCGGCGAGCTGGGGGATCCGGCACCACTTTCCGCTGGTGCAGGTGGTGGTGAGCGCAAACTGGGTTGGCTGGGCTATGCTGGTGGCAATGCTGGGAGCCGTTGCCGGGGCGCTTTATCCCGCGTTCAAGGCGGCGGGGAAAGATCCGATTGAGGCGCTGGCGTACGAGTAGAGCGGCTCTTAACTCTGCGTTGACAATTCCTTGCAGGCTACGGTATCTTAAAGACTTTGGGAAGTCTCGCGGTTGCCCGCCTGATGGTCTGGCGTCCTCGCCGGAGAATCAACGAGCGGTCTTCTTTGCAATTTCAATCGCGTTTCGCAATTTTTTCATTCTGGGAGAGTTCCGATGTCAACCTATTTCCCCAAAGCGGGGGAAATTGTGCGCAAGTGGTACGTCGTGGATGCGGATGGGCAGACGCTTGGGCGTCTGGCCTCGCAGGTAGCGCGCGTCCTCATGGGCAAAGAGAATCCGCAGTACACGCCTTTTCTCGATACGGGCGATCACGTGATTGTGGTCAACGCCGAGAAGATTCGAACCACCGGGATGAAGTCGGAGCAGAAGAAGTATCAACACTACACCGGCTACCCCGGCGGGTTGCGCACTGAAGACTACCGCAAGCGCCTGGCGCGCAAGCCGGAAAGGATTATTGAAGATGCGGTGCGGCGCATGCTTCCCAAGAACAAGCTGGCGGCACATATGCTATCGAAGCTGAACGTTTACAAGGGCGACAAGCATCCGCACGAGGCGCAGAAGCCCCAGGATTTGAAGTTAGAAGTAAGGGCATAGCGCCGTCTGCGTTTTTGGTTCGAGAAGATTGAGATCCTTCGCTCCGCCTGAAAAACGGCTGCGCTCAGGATGACAACGTGTTTGTATGACAACAAGATCAGGAGCTGAGAGCTAGCATGGCGGAATTAGTTCAGTACTACGGGACGGGACGGAGGAAGCGGGCGATTGCGCGGGTGTACTTGCGTCCGGGCAGTGGCGATTTCAAGGTGAACGGGCGCGCGTTCGAGGAGTATTTTGTGACTCCGGCGCAGCGTTCGGCAGCGAAGGCGCCGCTGGCCTCTACGGATACGGCGGTGTCGTTCAACATTGTTGCCAGCGTTCTGGGCGGCGGAGTGCGCGGGCAGGCCGACGCGGTAAAGCTCGGCATCGCGCGCGCCTTGATGCAGTTCAACGCGGAACTTCGCGGCAAGCTGAAGTCCGAGGGCCTGGTCACTCGGGACTCGCGCGGCAAAGAGCGGAAGAAGTACGGCCAGAAGGGCGCGCGCAAGCGGTTCCAGTTCAGCAAGCGGTAACGAGTTGCCAGTCCCGAGTCGCGAGTACCGAGAAGAGCACCTTGGTTCCTCGCTTCGCTCGGAATGGCAAGGGGCTTAGGGTTCACTGGCCACTGACGACTGGCCACTGACGACTTTTTTAGGTGTTCAATTCTTCCCGAGCCTCGCGGCGCGGGGACGGGAATGGCAATCGGAGAGCAGTACCTAGTTGCCAGTGCCCAGTCGCTAGCAGTTCTTGCTAGGCACTGGGTACTCGGTACTGAGAACTGATTTCCGATGCAGACTTAACAAGGAGGTTCATTGGCTACTATTACTATGAAGGAGTTGCTCGAAGCGGGGGTTCACTTCGGGCACCAGACCAAGCGCTGGAATCCCAAGATGAAGGAATACATCTTCGGAGAGCGCAACGGGATCTACATCATCGACTTGCAGAAGACGCTGAAGATGTTCAAAGAGGCGTCGAAGTTTGTCCAGGAACTAGCGGCCGACGGCAAGATTGTGCTGTTCGTGGGCACCAAGCGCCAGGCGCAGGACGCGATCGCCGAAGAGGCTACGAAGTGCGGCGGTTTTTACATCAACCAGCGCTGGCTGGGCGGCCTGCTCACCAACTGGGTGACCGTACAGAAGTCGGTGAAGCGACTGAAGGAGCTCGACGAGATGGCCACCGATGGCCGTTACGAGTTGCTGCCGAAAAAAGAAGTGATCAAGCTGGAACGCGAGCGCAAGCATCTGCAGGCCAACCTGGCGGGCATCAAGAACATGAGCCGGTTGCCCGATGCTGTGTTCGTGATTGACTCGAATAAAGAACAGATCGCGGTTCGCGAAGCGCGTAAGCTGGGTATTCCGGTGGTCGCGGTGGTCGACACGAACTGCGATCCCAGCGAAGTGGATTACGTGATCCCGGGCAACGACGACGCGTTGCGCGCGATCCGGCTGTTCACTTCAAAGATTTCGGAGTCCATCGCCGAGGGCGCGCAGTTGATGACTGACAAGCAGGTTGCCGATATGACGGCCGCAACCGAACAGGCGCAAGCTCTGGAAATGCGGCAAGCGGAAGACGCCGCGGCCGCACTCGAGATTCGTGCCCAGGAAGCGGCGGCAGCGTCCGATCTGGCCGACATTGGTGAAAACATCAGCATGGAAGAGGTGCTGGGACCGGGGACGCACAAGAAGCCGGTCGCTAACGAGGAACCTGACGTCGTCCCCAAAGTGGAGAGCCAGACGGTTTAGGCAGTACCGAGTGGCGAGGAAAACCGGGCATTTGAAGTTCAGACCCGCGCGGGTCATGCTTAGAAAATTCCCGGCGCGGGTCAAAGTTTGCAGGGAGCAGTTTCCAGTTTCAGGTTTTCCGTTTCGAGTAGCCTGGAGCGAGGATCACAATTCATTCTTAACACTCGAAACAAGAAACTGGGAACCAATTTCATGAGCACTACTATGGAGAATATTTCAGCGGCACAAGTGAAGGCGCTCCGGGAAAAGACCGGGGCTCCGATGATGGATTGCAAGCAGGCCCTGACCGAAGCCAAAGGCGATATGGAACAGGCGGTTGTGATCTTGCGTAAAAAGGGCGTTTCGGTTGCCGCCAAGAAGGCGACGCGTGTGACCAGCGAAGGAGCGGTGACCAGCTACATCCACGCCGGCGGCAAGATCGGCGTGCTCGTCGAAGTGAACTGCGAGAGCGATTTCGTGGCCCGCACCGAAGACTTCCAGGAATTGGTGCACGATATTGCCATGCACATCGCGGCCAGCGATCCGAAGTTCGTGCGCAAGGAAGACGTCACCAAGGCTGATTTCGACCGCGAGAAAGAGATCTACATCGCACAGGCCGTCGCCTCCGGCAAGCCGCAGAATATCGCGGAGAAGATGGTCGCCGGCAAGATGGAAAAGTTCTACGAGGAGGTCTGCCTGCTGGAGCAGCCCTTCATCAAGGACCAGACCGTGTCGATTGCGCAGCTCATCGCGGCGAAGATCGGCAAGCTCGGCGAGAACATAAGCGTGCGGCGATTCGCGCGCTTCAAAGTGGGCGACGCGGGTGAGACGGTCGCCAGCACCAGGCCGAGAGAACAGAAGGCGGACTAATTCCGGGCGCCCGAGGGGCGCCTTTTTTCGCTTCAGGATCGACAACGGATCTACATGACTCCTACGGCCCCTGCCTTCAAACGCGTTCTGCTCAAGCTTTCCGGAGAAGCCCTGGCTGCCAATCAGGGTTTTGGCGTGGATACGGCGCGCATCCACGAGGTTGCGGCCGAGTTGGCCGATGTCCACAAACTGGGAGTGCAGCTCGCGATCGTGGTGGGTGGTGGCAACTTCTTCCGCGGGGTTGCTGACCAGGCTCGCGACATGGACCGCGTCTCCGCTGATCACATGGGAATGCTCGCCACGGTCATCAACGCGCTGGCGCTGCAGGATGCGCTGGAGAAGCAGAATGTGTACACGCGCGTCCAATCGGCGATCGAGATGAAGCAGGTCGCGGAGCCGTTTATTCGGCGGCGCGCCATCCGGCATCTGGAAAAAGGCCGGGTGGTGATCTTCGCCGGTGGAACTGGGAATCCTTATTTCTCGACCGACACGGCGGCATCCTTGCGCGCCATGGAAATCAAGGCGGATGTGATTCTGAAGGCCACCAAGGTGGATGGCATTTACGATGCCGATCCGCTGAAGGTTGACGGCGCCAAGAAGTTCAATGACATCACCTATATGGATGTTCTGAAACTGGGGCTGAAGGTGATGGATTCCACTGCCGTCAGCTTGTGCAAGGATAACAACCTGCCCATCATCGTCTTTGACCTGAATCAGCATGGGAACATTCGGCGCGTGGTGAGCGGAGAGAAGATCGGATCGCGGGTAAGCGCTTAGACTTTTTGGCCACGGATTCTCGCGGATCTACACGGATTTTTAATTTCTGATCCGAAACGATCCGGGAGAATCCGTGGCCGGCTTTGTGTTGGGTTTATAATTCAGCGTTTTGATATCCAGCATCTTACGGAGCTGACTGATATGGCTCAAGCCACCATGGCCGCGATTCCAGGCCTGAAAGAGACCTACGTACAACTGAAGACGCGGATGGACAAGGCGGTGGAAGATTTCCGCAAGGCGATGGCAGCCACACGCACCGGGCGCGCTTCGGTGCACATGCTGGACAGCGTGAGCGTCGACTATTATGGCTCGCAGATGCCGCTGAACCAGATCGCGCAGGTGCATGCGCCGGAGCCACAGATGATCACGGTGCAGCCGTTCGATCCGTCACAGGTGGGGCCGATCGAGAAGGCCATTCGCTCAGCGGAACTGGGGCTGAACCCAATGAACGACGGAAAGCTGATCCGCGTGCCCGTGCCCGCGCTCACGGCGGAACGCCGACAGGAGATGGTGAAGCACCTGCACAAAGTCCTCGAAGAGCATCGCACCGCCGTGCGCAACATCCGCCGCGATGGCAACGATGCCATCAAGAAAGCGATGAAGGACAAGAAGATCACCGAGGACGACGAAAAAAAATCGCTGGATGAGATCCAGAAGCTCACCGACGACGAAATCAAGAAGATGGAAGAGATGAGCAAGGCGAAAGAAAAAGAAGTGCTGGAGTTGAAATAGCCCAAACGCTTGGTATCGCAAACCTGCGAAACCAAAGTACGTGGCCGAAAGGCCGTCTCGCCTGGGACGCGGTAAATCACTGAAAGTCTAGAGCGTGTTTCAAAAATACCTCCGAAGCGTAATCCAGAAGCACGCGAGGTAGAAGAAGGCGTAGTAGGTGGAAAGTAAATGCTCATGACGAACCAACAAGCGGCGAAACTGTCCGAGCCACGC